>DROS01000037.1 GCA_011321815.1 Gammaproteobacteria bacterium | reverse complement strand
GGTGGCGGAGGTGGCGGTAACTTCAACCAATCGCCCAGCCAGTCCTCGGGCGCTGCTCCGCAACAGCAACCGGCCGCTGCACCGACTGGGGGAGGCATGGGCGATTTTGATGATGATATTCCGTTTTAAACGTCACCCAGAATCAATTTTGTAACAACATATAATCAAGCCTCTATTATTAGAGGCTTTTTTATTTTCAGGGTAGAAAGCTGATGTTAAACAGGTCTCAAATGTGAATTAAGTATTAAAAACACCTGTTTTAAAAATCACCGGCTATTTAACGCAGAGACGCAAAGGACGCAGAGAAAAACACTAAAAACTTTGCGCCCTCTGCGTTTATAACTCGCCACTTGTTAGTACCACAACAACATAATCTCCCAATGCGTTGGAACGATTGTTCGAGAGTTTTTGATATTACGCAGGCTTCGTCATTGTATTAGCCGCCTTGGTCCTCGATGTTACGCCGCTGTTGCGTGGCAGCATCCTGAATCATTTTTTCCACCGCTTTGGCTTTTTTGATGGTCTTCTGTTTTTCACTCAAAAAATGCGCTTTTTCCGCTGCGTTTTTTTCTGACGATGCTTGTTCGGAACAGGCGGTCAGACCTGCCATAAGAATTGTAAATAAAACTATGTGCCATTTGTTACTCATGTTTTTTCCTTGCATGGTGGGGTGAATGTTTTATTTGACCAGCTTGATCATGACCCGGCGGTTTTGGGCGCGACCTTCATCGGTACGGTTGCTGGCCATTGGGCGGCGTTCACCGAGGGCTTTCAATTTAAACAGTTGTGGTGGGACACCTTTGGCAATGAGATAGTTTTTTACCGCTTGGCTGCGTTGTTGGCTGAGTACGTCATTGCTGCGGCGTTGGCCTATACTGTCGGTGTGACCGGTAATATTGATGTATTTTAGCTGTGGATCGGTTTTGATGTAACGCACCAGTTCATCAAGACGTTTGCGGTCTTTTTTGCTGAGTGTGCTTTTACCGAAGGCGAAGTGCAGCAGACTGTCTTTAAAGTCCGCAAATTTATAAACGGGCAGATTTGTAAGGCAGGTGATAAATTCATCCAGTGCAGGTTTTATGTTGATGCCAGGCAGGGCAATGGTGACCTGATCGCGGGCATCGGCCCAGTCACGATAACTGAAAGTAGGAAACATCCCTTTCTGTAGTTCAGCCAGCATGCGACGCGACAGGCTTTCCTGTAGCTGAAAAGGAGTATCGCCTTTATGCACGGGCACTTCACCTAAATCCACCACACTCACCTGATGTTTCCACGCGGGCGGCAGGGCGCGTAAATGAGCAATATCGTTGGTGCGGCTGGCCTGCTGTTTCACCGTCAATCTGAATTCCAGTTTATGTCCCGCGGTTTGTGTAAAGGTGGCGGTGCCGTAGAGGGGGATGTCGTGACTCAGTGTGCAATGCAATTTTTTCGACGAGGTTTGCCAGCTTACGTTTCCCAGTGGGGCTTGATAGTGCTGCATGCCGGCGATGGCCATATTGCTGGTGCTACAAAGCATTACTGTTAATGACAACAGGTGGCGTATTGGCACGGATAGTGTATTCAATTGCATGTACAACGTTTCATCGTGAGTCTCTGTCCATGCTACAGCGGCGTATTACCGGGATTTCTTTAGCATTTACAAGGATCTGCGGCGTTTTTCCGGGCACGGTCACAAGGTTCATGGAGAGGCTTAAACCCGTGTAATCACTAAAGATTTTGCCGCTTCTTGCCGCTAGCGGCAGTAATTGATTGTTTGTCATCAATGGTGTTGCTGGTGACAGGCTGGAGGAGTCAGCGTGGTTACAGGCGTGAGGTTTATGAAAACGTATTTTATGTGGTGTGCAGGGTTGTTGCTGGCCGGATTGCTATTCGGTGTGGTGCAGGCCCAGCCGGTGGAGGCGGAAGGTACGTCGCCTATTAATGGTCCGGTGGGTGTGGCCAAACGCCTGGCTTTGCAGGATGCCATTCGACAGGCGTTGTTGCAGGCCAATGCCCAGGTTTCCACCACCACGGTGGTATCGTCCCGTGGAGTGGTGTCGGACAATGTGCGTTTTACCGCGCGGGGCAGTGTCACCAATGTGGTGATCCTCGATGAATGGACAGATGAGACTAATTATTACGTGCGCATTCGGGCGCAGGTGCCGGGTGCGGTGACAAATCGTGCCACGGGCACACATGCTGGTGTGCGTAATGCCGGCCTGCAAACATCACCCGTTCCATCCGGCTTGAGTGGCCAGTATCGACGTAAAATAGCGATTACCCAGTTTCATGTGCTGGATCGCGCCCAGATTGCCGATTTACCCAATATTGAAATTGCACTTGCCCGTGAGTTGAAACGCCGCCTGGATGTGGATGGCCGTGTGCGTACTTCTGATGCCTCACAGTATTTGTTGCCCTTGGATGATGATGGTGTGATGTCGCAACGGCGCATTTTGGGTGCCCTGCCAGCGGCGCAGGAAGCCGGGCAGCTGGCGACAGAATTTGCCGAATCCCTGGGCGTGCAGTTTGTGGTGACCGGGGTTATTCGTGATATGGGTATCACCAAACATTTGCTGGGCGCACGGGTACGACACCTGGAGCTGGATATTATTGTGCACGACGGTATTACCGGTGCCGAAGTGGCGCGCCACCGGCTGAATGAGTCGGTAGTGGATGCCGGGTTGTTTGATTTCCCTACCACTACACCGGTATTGAATGACAAGTTTTATGCTTCACCCTTTGGTCAGCGGGTTAATCATGTTTTGGACAAACTGGTGGGCATGCTGGTAAATGATCTCAATGCACAATTGTTCACTGCGCGGGTGATTCGTGCTGAGGGCCGGCAGGTGTTTTTTGATGCCGGTGGTGCGGCCAACATCAAAGTGGGTGATGTGCTGAATGCTTTTCAGTTGAGCCAGTCTGTCGTAAATGACCTGCCGGGACAGCGGGCATTGGGTTTTTCAGAAAGCCCCACCAGTGTTCTGGTGGTGACCCAGGTGCAACGACTTTTTTCGGTGGGGGAGCTGGACTCGGAGACGGCCAGGCTGAGTCCCGGAGATGTGATTCGCTTTGAACCTTGAGTTCACCATGCACTATGCGAGGTAACCTGGGTTGCCATTTACCGGATTGAAGTGATCTTACCGGCAATGGCGTACTGTGAAGGTACCCCATTGGTTTGTGTGCGCACCACTTTGATGACTGCATCGAACGGCGATACCACGGAATATTGTGGCGTGATTGTAACCGACAGTTCCGTCCCCTGCGGAATTTTCTGTTCAGTGGTAAACATGATGCCTGTAGCGCTGAGATTGCGGCAGACTCCTTGCTGAACTTTTTCCGAGCCGACTTCCCGAAACTGCAAATCATGCTCGGTATTCATGCGAATAAAATCACGTTTCTCTTCGTAATCCATCGACATTTTCAGGCTCCCAGACTGTGTGTTTATTCCATGCACGTTCTTTAGTTAGCAGACGTACGTATTGTGCGCAAGATTTAGACAGCTTTCGACCTGTAAAACAGGGTTATTTTTCTTTATTTCCTAAAGAGAGCCCTCACACTTGACGATGCATTCGTTACAAACGATAAAACCGTTGTAATCGTTTGAATCGTTGCGGTGTCTGGTTTAGTGTTTAGCAGGCTGTTTCTCACGGCTATTTTAATGAGCGGGTAATTTTGTGGAAAAGTGATGGGTAAGTCTCAAAACAAGGTTCGTTATATGACGCCAAGTGAGGCCGCAACTTTGTTGATGATCTCGCCGGTCACTCTGCGGCACTGGGCATTAGCAGGAAAACTGGCTTTTGTGACAACACCGGGAGGGCATCGGCGTTTTGCTGAAGACGAGGTGAAACGGTTTGCCTCGCAGTACACACAGGTCAATGGAGCATTGGTTACACGCATCAACTCTGCTTCTGGTGGCGACGGTGCGCATCGCATTCTCATTGTGGATGATGACGTACAACTTTCCGGGTTTTTAGTGGAGCTGTTGCAGGGGCTGCCTGATCCCGTGCGGACGGAGGTGGCCAACGATGGTTTTGAAGCCGGTCAAAAACTACAGACCTTTCGGCCGCATACCGTATTGCTGGATTTAATGATGCCGGGAATCAAGGGGTTCGACGTGTGTCGAAAAATAAAGGAAAATCCGGAAACCTGTGATACAAGGGTGGTGGTGATGACCGGCTATCATACGCTTGAAAATATGATGCAGGCTATGGAGGCGGGTGCTGAAGCCTGTCTGGCCAAACCGCTTGATAAAATCCAGTTGTTTAAAGTGATTGTGTTGGGTGGAATAAACACAGTGAAAAATAACTGATACTTTCAATTAAGAAAACAGCAATAAAAAATAATGATGGTTCTGAAGAAAACCCAGTATCATTAGTGTAGGGTGGATGCCGCCCAACATTCAGGCTTGTATAAAAGCATCATTGGTGGATGGTGTTTTATGTTTTGTTGTGGGCATGCACCAAAAAACAGGGTTGATTGCCCAGGAGACAGCTGGCAGTTTCTGTTTGAGATTTGTTGGCAAGTATAAAAATAAGCATTGGATAATATTTATTTTGTAGTTGAAGGACAGGGTTGCTGCGCACTTTGGAGAGTGCGCGAAATAATCTGCATATTCTGACTTGTTACTTACTCCTACCCAAATGATTTCAATTGTTGCCAGACGTACATATGTGCCGCTTGATATCGTTTGAGCAGAAGTAAAATCCTGCATCATAATTGTACAGATTATTCCGTGCACGTTGCTCTGGTAGAACAACCTGGCATGAATTGAGGGAATAAAAATGTCTTTGGCGAAAGTGCAGCAACCATTCAAGGTGCTTGTTGTTGATGATGAAAAACAGCACAGGGAATTGGAAAAAGAAGTCTTAAGCGGCTCCCGTTATTGCGTCACTGAAGCCTGCAATGCCGAAGAAGCATTGGCCAGGTTACGTGAAGAAGAATTTGATGTGGTATTGGCCGACAAACGCATGCCCGGTATGGATGGTGATGAACTGTGTCGGCAGATTCGCAATGATTTGGGTATGAAATTGTTACCTGTGATTATGGTGACCGGCACCAATGATCGTATGGAATTGTTGAAAAGTTTGCAGGCAGGCGCCAATGACTTTATTCACAAGCCTTACAATCCTCTGGAACTCATCGCGCGTACTGACAACCTGGTCGCCCACAAGCGGCTTACTGACCAATTGGAAAATGCCGAGACGTTATTATTCGCGTTGGCGCGTATGGTGGAAGCGCGTGATGAACACACGGGTAACCACTGTTCGCGTCTGGCGCATATTTCGGTGGTGATGGGCGAGGCCATGGGCCTGAGTGCGGAAGAATTGACCGCGTTGCGCCGGGGTGGTGTGTTACACGACATTGGCAAGCTGGGCATTCCCGACAGTATTCTGCTCAAAGACGGGCCGTTAAATGATGCAGAATGGGTTGTGATGCGTCAGCATACCATCATTGGTGATGAATTATTGCGCGGCTTGAAAAGCATGGAATTAACCCAACCTATTGTGCGCAGTCATCATGAGCGCTGGGATGGTGGTGGTTACCCGGATGGTTTAAAGGGTGAAAATATTCCACTGCTGGCCCGCGTTTTCCAGTTAGTCGATATTTATGATGCTTTGGCCAATGCACGGCCTTATAAACCTGCCTTCAGCGTTGAAAGAATCACCCAGATTATGTCCGGGGAAGTGGAAAACGGCTGGCGTGATCCTGAGCTGACGGCACTGTTCCTGAAAATTCTGCATGAACGGCCTGATGACCTGCTATTAAGTGTGGGTGAGGAGCGTGATATGGGTACCGAGGTATTTGAAAATATTCAACGCACCGGTGCGTTGACATGGAAGGAATAATATGGCGTTTGAAAATCGTATATTGAGTTCTGAGCTACCGAAGCTGGGTCTGGCGCCACTGGAAATCCTGCAAAAAGTTTTTGACCAACACGCGATTATTTCAGTGACCAATGTGGCTGGAATTATTACTTACGCCAATGATAAGTTTTGTGAAGTCAGTGGTTATTGCCGGGACGAACTGATGGGCGTCAACCACCGTATTGTTAAATCCGACAATCATCCACCGGAGTTTTTTCGTGGTATGTGGCGTACCATTGCTCAGGGTGGAACCTGGCAGGGGCAGATACAAAATCGCCGCAAGGATGGCAGTGATTACTGGGTACAGACCACCATCATGCCTGTGTTTAATGACCAGGGTAAGCCGGAGCAATATATTTCCATTCGTACTGACGTTACCCAGCAGGTTTTATCCCGGCGTGACCTGAGTAAGTTTAAACAGCTTCTCGATCAAACACTCGATAGTGTTTTTATCTTTGATGCCGAACACCTTTCTTTTACCTACGTGAATATGGGGGCCGTTGAGCAGGTTGGGTATACCGAGCTTGAGTTGTTAACAATGGGGCCGGTGGATATTCAGCCGGAAATTGATGAGCAGCAATTTCGCACGATGCTTTTGCCATTGTTGAATGATGAAGTGGACAGTCTTACTTTTGAAACGGCGCATCGACATAAATCAGGACAACGGGTGCCCGTGGAGTTTTTTCTGCAATATTTCCCGGAACAGAATGGTGCGGGCCAGTTTATTGCCATTGTACGTGATATTGCCGAGCGTAAACGCATTGTAGATGCCCTGGAGGCATTAACTGTTGCAGACCCGGCCAAAAATGTTTTTCATTCCATTGCCCGTTCGGTCGCCGAGGCTTTGGGGATGCGTTGGGCGGGAGTGGGTAAAATTTCTGAAAACGGCGATGATATTGAATTGTTGGGTTTCTGGGACACTGATCATGAAGGTGATCTTTTTACTTATGCGTTGAAAGGCACACCTTCCGGTGATGTTTGTGGTCAGCATGAAGCGTTGATCATTCCGGAAAAGGTGGTGGACTGTTATCCCGATGATGCTTTTTTACGCGATATTGGGGCGGTCAGTTATCGGGGGAAGCCCCTGCTCAATAGTGATGGTTATGGCATCGGCGTGCTGTTTGCTATCGATGATAAACCCTGTGAAGAGGCGGCAACGGAGCGTGCTTTAATGCGCGTTGCTGCCAAACGTGCAGCATTGGAGCTACAGCGCTTGCAGGCAGAACAAGTGGCGCAAAGCCGCAGTGACCGGATGCATGAAACCCTGGAGCGTATCAGTGACGGGTTTTTTTCGTTAGACGACCAATGGCGTTTTACTTACGTTAATCCTTCTGCCGCCAACATTTTCAACACGGCATGGCGCAAGTTGCGCGGAGAATGTATCTGGAATGTCATGCCGGATGTGGCCGGTTTTTTTCAGGTGCATTTGCGCCGGGCCATGCAGGAGCAAAACCGCGTCTGGACGGAGGAGTTTTATAAGCCATTGGATCGCTGGCTGGCTTTGTATGTCTATCCCTCACCAGAGGGCGTATCGGTTTACATTCAGGATGTCAGTGAATACAAGCGGCTCAAGCTGGAGCATCAGCGTATGGAAAAACAGGTACAACAAGCACAAAAGATGGATGCCATTGGCCAGTTGACGGCGGGCATTGCCCACGATTTTAATAACATTCTGGCCAGTATTAATGGTTATACTGATCTGGCGCTGACCCGCTGTGTGGGTGAGGGGCAGGAAAAGTTGCAGGAATACCTGGAGCAGATCTATAAAGCTGGTGAACGGGCGCGTGACCTGATTCAACAGATGATGGCATACAGTCGGAACAACGAGGCGGATATGACGGATCTGGACCCACGACCGCTTATCAAGGAAACAGTCAAGATGTTGCGCTCCACTTTGCCGGCCAGCCTTCAGTTGAATTTCGATTCCCCGCCGGATAATGAGCCGGTCAATATCAATATGGAGCCAGTGCAATTACAGCAAATGGTGATGAATTTATGTGTTAATGCCCGCGATGCCATGCATGGCCAGGGCCGGTTGGATTTGCGGCTTGAGGTTGTACACTATCAGCATCCGGTTGAGTGCGCCTCGTGCCATGAAGTGGTTCAGGGTGATTATGTGGCATTGTCGGTGCGGGACAGTGGTGACGGTATGGCGCCCGACATCCTGGATCATTTGTTTGAGCCTTTTTTTACCACCAAGGAAGTGGGTGAGGGTACCGGGCTGGGTTTGTCCGTCGTGCATGGGATCATGCACGATCATCATGGGCATATCAGTGTCGAGTCACAGGCTGGGTGTGGGACGGCGTTTTATTTGTTGTTTCCGATGACGGCGAAGAATGCCGCTACCGAAGACAGGCATACGGCCAGCCATAATATCGCCGAAAGCCCGGATGAAGCTCCCGCTACCGTAGTGGGTAAGCGTATCCTGGTGGTGGATGACGAACCTTCCGTGCTGGGGTTTCTGCAAGCCTGGTTGAAGCGCAAGGGTTTTGACGTACAGGCCTATGGTGACAGCCACGAGGCCTGGGCCTATTTTGAAACGCACCAGGATGAAGTGGATTTGCTCATTACTGACCAGACCATGCCAGGGGTAACGGGTAAAGAACTGATTGAGAAGGTGTTGGCCCTGCAACCACAGTTACCGACTATTTTATGCAGTGGCTATACTGACCAGATCAGCGCTGAACAGGCCGCCAGTCTGGGAGTCCGCCATTTTGCAGAAAAGCCCTTCAATCATAAGCAGTTTTTGAGTGTCATCAAGCAACTGTTGAGTGAGCGGCGGGATGCCGGAATGCGCGATGGTGCTCCCTAGGGGATTCGAACCCCTATTACCGACGTGAGAGGCCAGCGTCCTAACCATTAGACGAAGGGAGCCCGAGCGAAAAAGGTGTTATTATACGCCGCCTTGGATATTGCTCAAGAAACATCAGCCGGAATATTATTGCGAATCACAGCCTTTGACTATTGAATTAACAGACAAACCGGGCTCGCCCAACGTCATTCCGCGGCCCGAGCATATCATCACCCGGACGAATATCTGCGAGAGTGCATTAAAGGTATTGTACCGTCTCAAGGCCGCCGGTTTTGAGGCTTTTTTGGTGGGCGGCGGGGTGCGTGACCTGTTACTTGGCCGGGAACCCAAGGATTTTGATATTGCCACAAACGCCCATCCTGAAGAAATAAACAAGCTGTTTCGCAACAGCCGCCTCATTGGCCGGCGTTTCAAATTAGTGCATGTGCGCTTTGGTCGAGAGATCATCGAAGTGGCCACCTTTCGCAGTGGTCACGACGCAGCCAGCACCGACATGGGGCGCATGGAAGACGGTATGATTTTGCGCGATAACGTCTACGGCAATCTGGAAGACGATGCCTGGCGTCGTGATTTCACCATTAATTCCCTGTATTACGACATTCGTGATTTTTCGGTGGTGGATTACACCGGTGGGGTCAGTGATCTGGAAAAAGGTCTGTTACGCATCATTGGTAACGCCGAACAGCGCTATCAGGAAGACCCCGTACGCATGCTGCGTGCGGTGCGTTTTGCCGCCAAACTGGGTTTTCGTATTCACGCCGACAGTGAGGAACCCATTGCCAGACTGGGTGACCGGCTGGAAGCGGTCCCTGCAGCACGCCTGTTTGACGAAATGCTCAAGCTGTTTCTTTCCGGCTACGCGGTGGAGACCTTTGAGCTGCTGCGTCACTATGATCTGTTCCGTTATCTGTTTCCTGATACCGATGCCTGTCTGGCAAAAGAGGAAAAAGGATTTCCGCACATGCTGGTGGCCAAGGGGCTGCTCAATACCGATGACCGGGTGGCAGCGGGCAAGCCAGTGACCCCAGCCTACCTGTTTGCCGTGTTACTGTGGGAGCCGGTGCGCGAACTCGCCGCGACCTTGCAGGCTGAGGGTTTCAGCGAGATTCAGGCCTTGCAGCAGGCCGGAGACAGAGTGATTGCCGCACAGATACAACGCGTATCACTGCCCAAGCGTTTTAGCCAGCAGACCCGTGAAATCTGGGCCATGCAGGCGCGCCTCAAACGGCGTAACGGCAAACGGGCCGAGCGCCTGTTTGCACAGGCCCGCTTTCGTGCCGCTTATGATTTTTTGCTGTTGCGGGCAGAAACCGGTGAAGACGAACTCCAGCCACTGGCTGAGTGGTGGACGGAGTATCAGGAGGTCAACGAGGATAACCGGGCCAGCATGGCGCAACAGGTACCCTCGGGTGGAGCCCGGAAAAAACGCCGCCGTCGCCGCAAAAAAGCGGCTCAGGGATAGCCTGAAACGTGGCGGTTGCCTACGTGGGGCTGGGCAGCAATCTGGCCCGACCCGAAATCCAGTTGCGCACTGCGCTGACTGAACTTGATGTATTGCCACAAACCCGTTGTCTGGCGCATTCCTCTTTGTATCGCAGCCCGCCGATGCTGGCCCCGGGCCAGCCTGACAAGCAACCCGACTATATTAACGCCGTGGCAGCATTAAACACCGGACTGACTCCCACGGAATTGCTGATGGCCCTGCAAAGTCTGGAAAACAGCCATCACCGGCAACGCACAGAACGCTGGGGGCCGCGCACCCTGGATCTTGATATTTTGTTGTATGGCGATGAAATCATTGACCTGCCTGAACTCACCGTGCCCCATCCAGGGCTGTATGAACGCAACTTCGTGCTGTATCCTTTGGCTGAACTGGTGGCTGGACAGGCGGAATACTTGCATATTCCCGGCAGGGGAACCTTGGCCAGCCTGTTGGCGGCTTGTCCGCGTGGTGAGCTGGAAAAGCTAAATTTTAAAACAGTAGAGTCAGACGTACCATGAGTACTGTGGATATTCCCCGTTACATCGTTATTGAAGGGCCCATCGGGGTGGGAAAGACCAGCCTGGCCAAACGGCTTGCGGAAGATTTTGGTGGCGAGCTGTTGCTGGAAGGAGCCGAAGAAAACCCCTTTCTGGCGCGTTTTTATCGCAACCCCCGGCATGCGGCATTACCCACACAATTGTTTTTCCTGTTTCAGCGCGCCCAGCAAATTCAGGCATTGCGTCAGTCAGACATGTTTGCACCGATACGGGTGGCAGATTTCATTCTGGAAAAAGACCGGCTGTTTGCCCAGCTGACGCTGGACGACGATGAACTACAACTTTATGAACAGGTCTATAACAATATCACTGTGGATGCGCCGCAACCCGATCTGGTGATTTATCTGCAAGCACCCGTGGACGTGCTGTTGAACCGGGTGCAAAAACGTGGCCGGGAATACGAGCGCTTTATCGAAACCAATTACCTGGAGCGGCTGGTGGAAGCCTATACCCGTTTTTTTCATCACTATTCGGCAACGCCGTTGTTGATTGTTAATGCGGCGGCTATTGATCTGGTCAATAACCAACAGGACTATCAGTTGTTGGTCGAGCGCCTGCATAAAGCCACCAGTGGCCGGCACTACTTCAACCCCGGTTCGTTTGATTTGTGAACCAACAATTCCCGTTAGAGCGAGGAAGCCCCAATGAGCCGTATTACCACATCTACCCTGCAAAAAATGAAACAGACCGGCGAAAAAATTGCCTGTCTTACTGCTTACGATGCCAGTTTTGCACAGATTCTGGCGGAAGAAGGCGTGGAAATTCTCCTGGTGGGCGACTCACTGGGGATGGTTCTTCAGGGCCGGGACAGCACCCTGCCGGTTACGCTGGATGAAATGATTTATCACACACGAATGGTGCGTGCCGCCAGTCAGAATGCATTGGTAATGACAGACCTGCCGTTTATGACCTACGCCACCCCGGAACAGGCATTGGCCAGTGCGGGCCGTTTGATGAAAGAGGGTGGAGCGCACATGGTGAAACTGGAAGGTGGCGCACTCATGGTGGAAACAGCAGGGCTTCTGGCTGAACATGGCATACCGGTTTGTGCCCACCTTGGCTTGCTGCCGCAATCAGTGAACAAACTGGGTGGTTACAAAGTGCAGGGGCGCGATGAAAAACAGGCCGAGACCATATTGCTTGATGCCCGCGCCATGGAAGACGCCGGGGCTGACATTTTATTGTTAGAGTGTGTGCCTTCACTGCTGGCAGCAGAGATTACCGCAGCAGTGGATGTGCCCGTAATCGGCATTGGTGCGGGTCCGCAATGTGATGCGCAAGTGCTGGTGTTATACGATATGTTAGGCATTACCTCCGGGAAACGCCCACGCTTCAGCAAAGATTTTTTGCAGGGCGCAGGTGATATTCGTGGCGCTGTGCGAGCTTATGTGCGGGCAGTGAAAGAGGGCAGTTTTCCCGCTGACGCACATTCTTTTTAGTTCCGGGCATGAAAATTATTGATACGGTTGCCGGGTTGCGCGCCACGGTTGCCCGATGGAAGGCGCATGGTGAACGTGTGGCTCTGGTGCCCACCATGGGTAACTTGCACACCGGACATTTACAGTTAGTCGAACGGGCGCGGAAAAGCGCTGACCGTGTTGTGGTGAGTATCTTTGTCAACCCCATGCAGTTCAGTGATGGCAGTGGCGATGGTGGCGATTTTGAACGTTACCCACGTACCTTTGATGCAGACTGTAAAAAATTATCAGTTATCAGCGATCAACCCGAAGTGATTTTTGCACCGGCTGTGCAGGTAATGTATCCCGCAGGTTTTGAACAGGAAACCCGAGTTAAAGTACCCGGAATTTCCAGCATTCTGTGCGGTGAATTTCGCCCCGGTCATTTTGTGGGTGTTGCCACAATCGTGGCCAAATTGTTTAACATGGTGCAGCCGGATGTGGCAGTGTTTGGTGAAAAAGATTACCAGCAGTTATTGGTGATCCGGCGTTTTGTCACGGACTTGTGTTTTCCCGTTGAAGTTCTTGGTATGCCCACCGTGCGCGAAAAAAACGGTTTGGCCATGAGTTCACGCAATACCTATCTTTCCGCGCATGAGCGTATGCACGCGGCCATGTTGTACCAAAGCCTGCAATATGCAAAACAACAAATAGAGTCTGGCGAAAGCGATTTTGCCATGATTCAGACACAGGCAATTGCACAGCTGAAAGAAGCGGGGTTTCGTCCCGAATATTTTGAAATACGTCGAGCGCAGGACTTACAAATGCCCACGGATACAGATGAACAACGGGTGATACTTGTTGCTGCCTGGTTGGGTAAAGCCCGTCTCATTGACAATATTATGGTGGGAAATATGGAATAATATTTTCCATGTCCCCATGCAGGATGTGATCTCATCACTGCATGTTTTCAGGTTTATCGCAAAAACAATAATGTGATGAAAATCCGGGTTTGGATAAAGGTGGGGAACCCGCACTCTGTGTGCTTTGTGATTGGCTGGGAAAACTGGCCTTTGCGTTATTTACAGTCTGATTGAAATCGCAAAGGCCACTGATCAAATTGAAGTGTTATGGTGCTGGGGCATAAATTTACCCAACAGGGTGGTTGAATTGTTCAGCTAGCAAGGCATTGTGAGGCAAGCCATATGTTTTCCCCTGACGCTTACATTAAACGTTCCTGGAGATCAATAATGTCGTAGTCTTGTCCCCGTAATACCGAACCGGTTTGTTTGGCAATAAATTTTTTACCGGTTGCTTCTTCCACGGCGCCCTGGATGGCGCCTAGGGTGAAAGTAAGTCGCCGTGTGGAACCTTGCTCTTCGCCTGCGGAACAGACAGTTTCATTAAGGTAAATACGCAAGACGTTGCCATCTTCCTCCGCCTTGGCAATATTGCACAGGCGTGTTCCGGTTTCACCTATCGCTTCTTTGACTGCCGCCAGCCATTCAGTCATGGGTTTGTCTGTACTACTTAGTCCCAGCTCTTTTACAATGGTTTGCCCGCGGTGACGACCAGCAAGCACCAGGTTGGCCTGGGCTCCCTTTTCGCCAAGTATATTTTCCAGTCCCATAACCAGAGCCTTCAGGCAAACTATACTGCTGAAATCCCCTAGATTTTCACGCATACCGGCTTCATTCACGACAACCTCCTTTTTTGTTTGTGCTTGGTTTGTTTTATTACATAAAAGGCTATCGGATAGCAGAGTTGGTTTTGTTGCAGCTTTTTTACTCTTGGATAGCTTCCTGATCGTTTACCAGAAAAGCAATGGTAGAGGATATTAATACTTAACTATTACGCTGAGAAATTATAATGGCAGGCTTTACAGAAGTAAACAAAACTCCGCAAGTCTGACAAAGTCGTTGCATATAACCTGAATTGTGCAGGTCAATTAATGCTGCAAACCATAACCAGGGAGTTGATTGTTTATTGATCTACATATGGTTATATTTTAATCCTCATTCCTTTAAAGCAGCGTTGATATTTACCTGTGATTATTTTTTAACGGGTTGAGAAAAACAATCATTAATGACGAATTCATACATGGTTTGGTTGCCTGTATTCGGTTAGGGCGCACATAGAATTAACACAGGTGATTTTTTGGTCTTCTTCACAGTCCAGGTCGCGGGTTTGCCAATAGGCATTATCGGCATGAATTTTTAACAACCGTCGATAACGAACAGAACAGTCAGTATCAGTTAGCGCCAAAAAATAATGGGTTCCCTTATATACCCGTGGTGTTTGGGGTTTCGGTTTAAGTGTGCGTTATATTTTTTGCATGGCGAGGTGAAATGACGCGTAATCGTTATTTTATGGCAAGGACAACAACGTGGCCATGGCGGAAACAGGGGGGGCAATTAGACATGAATCCCAATCGCTACGGGTATATGTGACGGGGCTTTTCTGTTTTGTATTTTTAGCCGTCCGGCCACATCGCTGATAGCGCCAGTTACCCGCTTGCCTCTTTAATGTCCACAGGGGGTTGATATCTTTTATTTTCACGCGGATGATTTGATGTATCAATAACTGGTGGTTTCATTGGTTGTGTTTAACCGCTGGACATTGATTTCATTACGTTCTGATTGTTGGTTTTAATGGGGGAAACACGCACAATGCAGAAAATCATTTTTGGGATAAGGCTTTGCCACGTTTAATTTCTCGTTTGGCCAGTGCTGCGGTGGTGATTTTCGGCGTGCTGGTGCTGGTGTTTTTGCTGATTCATCTGGTGCCAGGCGACCCGGTGGAGGTCATGCTGGGCGAGTCGGCGCGGGCGGCAGACCGTGCAGCGTTGCGGCAATCCCTGGGACTGGACCAGCCCCTGTTGGCGCAGTTCATCACTTACCTCGGCAATATTGCGCAATTTGACCTTGGCGCATCACTGCATTCCAAGCGCCCCATTCTCGATATCTTGCTGGAACGTCTGCCTGCCACACTGGAGCTTGCGCTGGCGGCATTGCTTGTTGCGGTATTGGTGGCTTTCCCGCTGGGGGTGATGGCAGCGGTGAAAAAAGATTCGGCCTGGGACCATAGTGCGATGGCCGTATCGTTGTTGGGGGTGTCGATTCCCAATTTTTTGATGGGACCCATACTGATTCTGGTGTTTGCGGTGTGGCTGGGCTGGTTTCCAGTGAACGGGCGTGACGGGCTGGCTTCGTTGGTGTTGCCTGCGATTACTCTGGGTACGGCCATGGCCGCCATTCTCTCCCGCATGGTGCGGGCGACTCTGCTGGAGGTGTTGGGTGAGGATTATATTCGTACCGCGCGCGCCAAGGGGTTGGGGCCGCGCGCGGTAATCTGGCGGCATGCGCTGCGTAATGCGTTGTTACCGGTGATTACGCTGCTGGGTTTGCAACTGGGCGCTTTGCTGGCAGGTGCGGTTATTACCGAGGCGGTGTTTTCCTGGCCGGGTATTGGCCAGTTGGTTATTGAAGCGATTCAGCGTCGTGATTATCCGGTGGTGCAGGCCTGTGTGTTGTTGATCAGTGTGATGTATGTGCTGGTGAATGCGCTGACTGATATGGCGTATGGCTGGTTTGACCCACGCATTCGCATGGGGGCTTCGGCATGAGCGGCAATACGGGGGCTGCCGTCACGTTGAAGCCATCACGATTCGGTCTGGCCAGCGTATTGGGTCTGTGGCTGCCACTGGCAGTCATTGTGTTATGGGCACTGGTGGCGCTGACGGCCTCTTTTCTGCCGTTAGCGCCGGATCAGATTGCGCTGGAGCATATTCTTTTGCCACCGGGAAGCGGACTGTGGCTGGGAGCGGACGACCTTGGGCGCTCGCTGGCGGAGCGCACGTTGGTTGGGGCGCAGACGTCGTTTATCGTTGCAGTGTGGGTGGTGTTGGTGTCTACGGTTGTTGGCACAGCCATTGGCACATTGAGTGGTTACCTCGGTGGTTCTTGGGATCTGCTGGTGGTGCGTATCATTGATATCTTTCTTGCCTTTCCCGGCATCCTGCTGGCCATCGCATTGGCCGGCATTCTCGGTCCTGGTATTGAAAATGTGGTCATTGCACTGAGCGTGGTGGGTTGGGTGGGTTATGCGCGGCTGGCGCGGGCGCAAGTGCTAAGCCTCAAGCATCGTGAGCATGTACAGGCGGCCATTGCGCTGGGGGCGGGCACGGGACGTATCGTGTTTCGGCATTTGTTGCCCTTGTTGATGGCGCCATTGATTGTTGAGGCCAGCTTTGGCATTGCCGGTATTGTCATTGCTGAAGCGGGTTTGTCATTTCTCGGGCTGGGTGTGCAGCCGCCTGAGGCTTCCTGGGGCAGTATGATTCGTGATGGTGCGCGGTATTTGCTGGTTGCACCGCACATGGTGCTGGTGCCCGGCGCGGCCTTGATGCTGGTGGTGTTGTCTGTCAATCTGCTCGGTGACCGCTTGCGTGACAAGCTGGATGTGCGTAACCGGAAACGGTAAGTATCTATACCCGTAGCGTTTGGGATTTCGGCCTCATTGCACGCCCTGTTTCCGCCATGGCCACGTTGTTGTCCTTGCCATAGAATAACGATGGCGCGTCATTTCGCTTCGCCATGCAGAAAATATGACGCACACTTAAGCCTGAATCCCAAACGCCACGGGTATATATTGAAATTTTTTCCGTTTTACAATAATGATTCACTAAAAAGGTAAACCGGTGTCCGCATGTATCACGGTGAACGTTTTAACAGCATCACCCACCTCGTTGGCGCCGCGCTGGCCTTGGCGGGCTTGGTGGTGCTGGTAGTATTTGCTGCGTTGAAGGGCGATGTTTGGAAAATTGTCAGTTTTAGTGTGTACGGCGCAACGCTGTTTTTGTTGTATGTCCTGTCAACGCTGTACCACTCTCTGCGCGGGCGGGCCAAACAGATATTCATGAAGCTGGATCATGTGGCCATTTATCTGCTCATTGCGGGTACCTACACCCCTTTGACATTGGTGACCTTGCGCGGTGTTTGGGGCTGGAGCCTGTTTGGCATCGTTTGGGGGCTGGCGATTATTGGCATGGTAGTGGATGCCATGCACCGGCAGGGTTCGCGTAGCGTCCAGATGGTCATTTATCTGCTGATGGGCTGGCTGATTGTGGTGGCTTTGTATCCTCTCATCAAGGTCATGCCCACAGGTGGATTGGTGTTGCTGGTGCTGGGGGGATTGTTTTATACCGGCGGTATTGTTTTTTATGCCCTGGACGAGCGCGTAAAGCACGCTCATGGTATCTGGCATTTGTTTGTGCTGGCTGGCAGCATTTCACATTATTTGATTATGCTGCTTTATGTGTTGTGAGCAGGTGACCATGGGGGGAATATTTTAAACGCCCTGTTGTGGGTGCGCTTATAACACGCTACTTGTCAGTGCCACCGCATAAGTTCTCAATGTGTTGGAACGATTGAGCAAGGGTCTACCCCCCTGGATTCCGGCTAACGGTACGCCGGAATGACGGTATTCTCAGTAAAAAGTGCTTACAGAGTGATTTAGCCCTTAATCCATATTTAAACTGAGTGGTTATATTTCAACAAGCTGTTTCATGGTGGGTAGCGCTCTTTGGGATTTCGTTTTAAAAAACGTTGCGTCCACAGCACTTCCAAAAAATGTCTGCTTAACCGATGGGTGAAGCCAGGATTTTTTGAAAGCAGGGTGAAACCAATAGTTCGCCTAAGCGCGCCTGCTTTTGGTGTACTCTGCATCCGCCCTGAAGGTACGGATTCAGGTTAAACAATAAATGGGTTTTGTGTACTGTGTTTATCAGTAGCACTGTGTCAGTGCATTGATTTTAGCGCTTAATTTACTGAAAGGTCAGACCATGTTTTCGATAGAGGTATGTTCGCTCCCGGATGGTGCATTGCTGGGTGTTTATCAACGCAACGGGACTTACACCGATTGTTACAAAACCGACATTCCCGGTGTGGTGACATATGCAGAATATGTACGTGCATTTTACACTACACCGCTTTTCAAACTGGAGCGATCTGCTTTGAAATGGATGCTGGCAAAGCCGTCATCTGATGCAGATGTTAATCTGTTGGCCGAAGGGAAGGTTGACGTATTCTCAGCATGGGATGTGGAAAAACGCGGCAAAAATCAAATATTGATGTGCGATTACCAAAAGCGTACAAGGTCATGGCTCATGGTTGAGCTTGTCGAGGGCAAAGATGGTACGCTGACACGCTTGTATTTTGGCTCGGCGGTTGTTCCGGTAAAGAACATTAAAACGGGCAGGCTTTCGTTGGGTGCTGGTTTTTATGCCCTGCTTTGGTTTCACAAAATTTACTCCGTTGCGCTCTTGCACTTTGCCAGATCACGCCTCACGAAGCGCCTCAGTACATAACATACCCTGCCAGGCATGATGCGTGGAGCCTGATCAATCCGGAGGTGGGCGCCATTGTTTCCCGCCACCCAGGTATTGAAGCTTGTTATCTCGACGATTCAGCTGATTAATTTAGGATAATACGGGAGAATACGCGCATGCAGCGTGCTTATCACATTCTCAACCACACCTTTGGTTACGACGAATTTCGGCATTATCAGGCAGATATTGTTGAAACTGTCATTGGCGGGCGCGACGCTCTGGTGCTGATGCCCACCGGGGGGGGGAAATCATTGTGTTACCAGATTCCAGCACTGGTGCGGGATGGGGTGGGTATTGTGGTGTCGCCGTTGATTGCGCTGATGCAGGACCAGGTGGATGCGCTACAACAGTTGGGCATTCGTGCGGCTTTTCTGAATTCTTCCATGAATGGCCAGCAACAACAGGCCGTGTTACACATGCTGTCCGTTGGTGAGCTGGACCTGTTGTATGTGGCCCCGGAACGCCTGCTCACCGAGCAGATGTTGTCCCTTTTATCACAAGCGCCATTGGCCCTGTTTGCCATTGACGAAGCACATTGTGTATCACAATGGGGCCATGATTTCCGTCGTGAATACCAACAGCTTTCGGTTTTGCAGCAGCGTTTTCCCGGTGTCCCGCGTATCGCATTGACGGCCACGGCCGATGTGCGTACCCGGCAGGAAATTATTGCCCAACTGGACCTGGGTGACGCGGCGGTTTTTATTAACAGCTTTGACCGCCCGAATATTCGTTACACCATTAGTGAAGGCCAGAATTCGCGGGATCGTTTGTGGCAGTTTATTGAACGTGAGCATAGTGATGATGCCGGAATTATTTATTGCCTGTCACGGAAAAAAGTGGAAAGCACCGCCGAATGGCTGGCAGCCAAAGGGCGCACTGCCTTACCGTATCACGCGGGCCTGCCGGACGAAGTACGCCGTGACCACCAACAACGGTTTTTGCGTGAAGAGGGAGTGATTGTTGTTGCCACCATCGCCTTTGGCATGGGTATCGACAAACCGGATGTGCGTTTTGTGGCGCATCTTAATCTGCCCAAAAGCCTGGAAGCCTATTATCAGGAAACGGGCCGCGCCGGGCGTGACGGCCAGCCCGCCGATGCATGGATGGCTTATGGCTTGCAGGATGTGATTACCCTGCGACAGATGTTGCAGGGTTCTGATGGTGACGAGCAGTTCAAGCGCATTGCCAATGCCAAGCTGGATGCCATGCTGGGTTTGTGTGAGCAGGTGAGTTGCCGGCGTCAGGCGCTATTGGCCTATTTTGATGAGCAACAGGAGATGCCCTGTGGCAACTGTGATACCTGTCTTGATCCACCGGAAACCTGGGACGGTACCGAGGCTGCACAAAAAGTGTTGTCCTGCGTGTATCGCAGCGGCCAGCGTTTTGGTGTGAATTATGTTATTGATATTTTGACCGGCAAGGACGATGCGCGTATTCAAGGCAACGGGCATCATCAGCTCAGCACCTTTGGTATTGGTGCGGATAAAACAGCGGTGGAGTGGCGGGGTATTTTCCGGCAGTTGATTGCACAGGGTTTTCTCACGGCGGATATTGAATCGTATGGTGTGCTGTACTTGACCGAAAAAGCACGCCCCTTGTTGCGAGGTGAGGTGCAGCTTGCATTGCGTCATCAACGTAAAGGTAAGCAAACGAAAAAAACAAAAGTGGCCAGTTCGTTAACGGCCATTGAAACGGTGTTGTTTAATGCCTTGCGGGAGCATCGGCTGACACTGGCGCGTGAACGTGGTGTACCGCCTTATGTGATTTTTCACGACAGCACCTTGCAGGAAATGGCACAACGGCGACCTGTTTGCAGTGATGATTTGCGGACTATTTCCGGTATCGGTGACAAGAAGCTTAATGAATATGGTGCGAGTTTTTTGGCGGTTATTAATAATGGAAGTGAAAACCAGGATGAGCGCGCAATCAGCCAGTTGCAAACCAGATGACATGGCCTTTTGATCAGCACATAAAATTTCAAACGGCCAGGAAATACTTAAACGATTATTGCCATCACAAACCCGGTGAAACTTCAGTTCAAGGTCGGCATCCAGTATTAACGGCGATGTACTAATTTGCGTTTAACTCATGAGTGTTAAGCGGATAACCACGGTCACGATAAAATCGAAAGCGTTCCCGCCCTTGGGTTTTGGCAACGGGGTCTGTCCCCACCAGTTCGGCGACCCGCAGAAAGCGGCTGAAAAAAAGCGGGACTTCGGCGGCAAGGTTGATTAACACATCGCAGTCGGTGTCGGGGCTTTCATGGCAGCCGATTTGGATAGGGGATTCGCAGGTGACGTTTGTCTGATATTGCTCATGGGGTACGAAGCTGCCATCGCGGAAGGTCCATAGCAGTTCGTCGATATGCTGGGCCTGTTGTGCTGAATCGGTGTGAATGTAAATACGATTGCCCAGGCTCCAGGCTTTTTCACTGAGTTTGCATGCGATGCGTTCCGGTGAGCCGTGGGCGAGGATATAAAAGTCGACGTTGGTCATGGATTATTTTTTTCCGGTGCTTTTTGTTGTGCAGCGGTCGATGAGAAATTGCGTTAGCAACGGTACAGGGCGGCCGGTGGCGCCTTTTTTGGTGCCGCTTACCCAAGCGGTGCCTGCAATATCCAGGTGAGCCCAGTGGTATTTTTTGGCGAAGCGTGCGAGAAAACAACCGGCGGTGATGCTACCAGCGTCGCGTCCGCTGCCGATGTTGGGGATGTCGGCAAAGTTGCTTTTCAGTTGTTCGTCGTATTCATCCCACAGGGGTAATTCCCAGGCGCGGTCGCCACTGGTTTTGCCTGCGTTCAGTAATTCATGCACCAGTGGAGGGTGGTTGCCCATGACGGCGCTGGCGTGGTGGCCGAGGGCGATGATGCAGGCGCCAGTGAGGGTGGCGATATCTACCACGGTGTCGGGGTCAAAGCGCTCACTGTAGGTCAGTGCGTCGCACAGAATCAGCCGGCCTTCGGCATCGGTGTTGAGCACTTCGATGGTTTGCCCGGACATGCTGGTGACGATGTCGCCGGGTTTGGTGGCTTTGCCACTGGGCATGTTTTCGCAGGATGGCACAAGTCCGATAATGTTGCATTTCAGTTGCAACTCGGCGCAGGCAGTGAGCGTGCCCAGCACGCTGGCGGCGCCGCACATGTCATATTTCATTTCGTCCATGGTGGCGGAGGGTTTGATGGAGATGCCGCCGGTATCAAAGGTGATGCCTTTGCCCACCAGCACAATGGGCTTTTCTTTGGCTTTACCGCCTTTGTATTCGGCAATGATGAATTTAGGGGCTTCGGAGGACCCGGCGGTGACTGAGAGCAGGGCTCCCATGCCCAGTTTTTCCATTTGCGCCTTTTCCAGCACAGAAACTTTGAGCGGAGTGTATTTTTTTGCCATGGCGCGGGCCTGTTTGGCCAGATAGTCTGGCGTACAGATATTGCCGGGCAGGTCGCCCAGTGATTTGGCCAGCATGACGCCTTCGGCAATGGCTTCGCCTTCGCGTACTGCTGCTTCGCCGTTGGGCAGGTCGCTGCGTTTGGGTACCATCAGGGTGAGTTTGCGCAGGGGGCGGCGCAGGTCGTCTTTTTGGGACTTGAGCTGGTCGGTGCGATGCAGGGCTCCACGCGCGACTTCCACGGTGTTGCGTACTTTCCAATGCAGGTCGCGTCCCTTGACGCTGAGTTCAGTAAGGTAATCGGTGCATTCCATGGAGCCGGTTTCGTTGAGGCGGGTGACAGCGGTGCTGATGATGCGCTGGTATTCCTTGTCGCCCACTTCCCGTTCTTTGCCGCAACCCACCAGCAGTACACGTTCAGCCAGTGCTTCGGGTATATGGTGCAGTAACAGGGTTTGTCCGATATGCCCTTCGATATCGCCGCGCCGCAGCAGGGCTGACAAGTGGCCACCGCTGGCTTCATCGAGGCTTTCTGCGGCGGGGCTGAGGCGGCGGGGTTCAAACACGCCGACGACGACACAGGCTGAACGTTGTTTGGTCGGGTTACCACTTTTTACGCTGAATTCCATGGTGATAATTACCTGAATGTGAATGAATGTGAGTACCGCGAATGTAAGGCTGACGGGCAATGGTCGGGCCATCGCAAATTCAGGTGCAAGTGTACTTGAAGCCTGAGGTGATGGCACGCATGGATAATGGTAGCAGAGCCAATCCTCGGAAACGTGTAATATATGCCCGTGGTGATTGCGATTCAGATTTGATGGCATGCTCTGTTTGCTCCATGGCTGCATGCTGTTTTTGCCACAGACCGATTGTTACGTGTCATTTCGCCTCGCCATGAAACAAATATGACGCACAGTTAAACCTGAATCCCAAACACCGCAGGTATATCAGTTCGCCACCAAGGCTTTAAAATAAAAAAAGTGATTATTGACCGTTACCTGACACGAGAAGTCCTGCAAACCTTTCTGGCTGTATTGGTGGTATTGCTGCTGATTTTTATGGGGCGGTATTTTGCGTTGTATCTGGCAGATGCTTCAGCGGGAAAAATCTCGGGTGATATCGTTGTCGAGATGCTGTTTTTGCGCACCATTACATCGTTGAGTGTGATGTTGCCTTTCAGTTTGTTTGTGGCGGTGCTGTTGGCATTTGGGCGGCTTTACAAGGACAGTGAAATGACGGCCATGGCGGCTTGTGGCATTGGCCCGGCGCGGGTGTTGTCCACGGTCAGTCTGATTGCCCTGTTGTGCAGTATGTTGGTGGCAGGTTTTTCATTCTGGGGCACGCCCTGGGCGCATGAAAAGGCTTTGCAGGTGCGGGAACGGGCACAATCCGGTACCGCTTTTGAGGCAGTGGCAGCGGGCCAGTTCAACAAAATTGGCAGCGGTGACCAGGTGTTTTATGTGGAAAGTCTGTCGGAAGATCGTACCCGGTTGCGCAATGTATTCATTCAGGCGCGCACCGCAGATGGGCGGCTGGATATTTTTTCGGCACGTAGCGGTTATCAACAGGTTGACCCAGTAACGGGTGTTCGTTATCTGGTGTTGGTGGATGGTTACCGCTATCAGGGGCTTCCCGGCAGTGTCAATTTCAAAATTCACCAATATGAAAAAAGTGCGGTACGCCTGGAGGAACTGGAGGCAGCCCCGTTGCGGCGGACCCGTTGGGCTATTCCGAGTAGTGATTTATGGGGGGCGGCAGGCTTGTCTGATCAGGCTGAATTGCAGTGGCGTTTTTCCATGCCGCTGGCAACGGTGTTGTTGGCTGTGCTGGCTGTGTTGTTGAGCCGCACTTCACCGCGACAGGGCCGTTTTGCCAAATTGTTTATCGCCATTCTGATTTTTGTGACTTATTACAACAGTCTTGGCGTTGCAATGTCCTGGGTGCAGCGTGGGGTGGTTTCTCCTGCTGTGGGTTTATGGTGGGTGCACGCCTTGTTGTTGGCCCTGGTGGTTGTGCTGGCGGTACGTTACTGGGGTGCCCGCTGGCTATGGAGCCGGTTGTTGCGGCGTGAATCCGCACCGGCATCGGCGGGGTGATGTCGATGCCCATACTGGATCGTTACATTGCAAAAAGCGTGGGTTTCAGCACCTTGCTGGTACTGGGCGTGTTGCTGACGTTGTTTACCTTTTTTGCTTTCATGGATGAAGCAGGACAAATCGGCAAGGGGCGTTATGGCACCTGGCAGGCTTTTCAGTATGTGCTGTTGACGGTACCGCGTCTGGCATATCAGCTCTTTCCCATTTGTGCCTTGCTGGGTACAACAATTGGTTTAGGTGTTCTGGCCAGTAACAGCGAGTTGGTGGCCATGCGGGCGGCAGGTGTTTCGTTGACACGCATTATTGTTTCGGTGATGAAAATCGGGCTGGTGTTTGTCGTGTTGACAGCGGTTATCGGTGAAGGCATAGCACCTGCCGCCGAACGTTATGCGCAAACACTGCGTTCAGTGGCCATGTCCGACAAGTTGACTTTGCGGGGGCGGGAAGGTTTATGGGCGAGGGATGGTAACAGTTTTGTCAATGTGCGAAACATCTTACCGGGTGAACGCCTGGGGCAGATTTTTATTTTTGAACGTGACGCTGTGCATCGTCTGGTCAAGCTGGTGCAGGCTGAGTCAGCCGTTTACCGCAATGATGGGTGGATATTGCAGGGGGTGCTCAGTAGTGATATCGGTGAACAGGGCGTAACTTCAGCACGGGTCGATGAAGCCCCCTGGCAGACAAATCTGAGCCCGGACTTGTTGAATGTTGTTACCGTTAAACCCAATACGCTGTCAATTCTGGGTTTATACGAATATGTGCAGTACCTGAATGATAATGGTCTTGATGCTGCCGTGTACGAGCAGGCCTTATGGGGTAAGGTGGTTGCACCTCTGGTGACCGCAGTGATGGTGTTTTTATCCATTCCTTTTGTGTTTGGCCCCTTGCGTTCGGTGGGGGTGGGGCATCGCATCCTGGTGGGCACACTCACGGGTGTAGGGTTTTATATCCTCAACCAGATGTTCACTTATATGGGGCTGGTGTTTGATTTCAATCCATTGCTGAGCGCACTGGCTCCGGCGGGGGTGGCGTTTATGGCTGGCTATTATATGTTACGTCGTTTGTATTGATCGTTGATAATGGTCTCATCATTGTGTGTGGTGACAGGAGGGCGGAATTTTCCCCTTTAACCTTTCCTTTCTTTCTTCCGGGAAATAAAGCGATGGACTTGGCTGTTTGCTTTATTCAATTCAATTTTTAATAATATTTTAACTTTTTGATGCTGCTTCAATTTACCGGTCAGCACGGTTATTCTTTGGTTGTTACCGGGAACAACAACAAGATGGGCAGCCTGTTTTTTATGCGTGATCATTATATTGCCAATTTTAAGTAAATATTCCGAAGTCTTAAGTAGCTATACGATAAGCCGTACTTTTGAAATTGGCATGTTTATATCCTGTTTGTTGTCGCCTTCTTTTTTCTGTTTTACTCAAGTTGTAAACCTGATTTGTGCTGTGCTCCCGATACTGGTGGTAGTGTAGTACTGTTCGTTAATGTGCCTGGAAGCGCTACGGTTTTCCAGCGTTCATAGTGGCTGGTTGTTTGTCGGCGCCACACTCTGCTAAATGTGATATTGCACGTGAATTTTGTGCACTACACGCTGAAAGGAGGGCATCATAGTCAACGGGAAAGAAGGCTGTTTCATCAAATGCTGGTATATCAGTTATTTGTGAAGGAATGCCTGGTTTTTCCAGGTTCGGGTGAAAAGCGTTGGTACAGCAATTAAGGAGGTAACACCTGGTTTCACGCCTTTTCCGAACCGACTGCCAAAAAATAATGAAAGGAGAAAAAAATGTACGAACTAAGTGCACTGGAAATAATATTGTTTTTGGGTCTGTTTTCACTTGAGCGCACAGTACCTGCTCGTCAATTTCCGATCCCAAAAATGTGGTTTAAACATTGGTGTGGGTTGATGCTGTTTGCCGTTATTTGGTTAAGTGGATTGTTGGCAATTTGGCCTTATGTCGCCGCAATATGGCAACCTTTGCATGATTGGCCATTTTGGGGGCAGGTATTAACCGCTTATCTGGCCTACTCATTTGTCGCGTATTGGTATCACCGGGCTCGGCATAGCAGCCGTTTTCTGTGGTACTTTGTGCACTATATGCACCATGCGCCAGCACACATGGATACACGGGTGACATTCTGGCGTCATCCGATTGAAATGATCATTGATTCACTGGTGGTCCTGGCCGTTGGGAAGTTTTTGGGCGTCAGCGTGGAGGTTATTTTCTGCGTTTTGCTGATTGAGTCCATGTTGGAGATTTTTCATCATTCCAATATCCATACACCCAAGCGCTTACGATGGGTAGGCTATTTCATGCAATTGCCGGAACAGCATCTGATCCACCACGAACGAGGACTGCATCGCTGGAACTACGCAACAGTAACACTGTGGGATACTGTTTTTGGTACCGTGAAGGTGCCTGATGAGTGGAAGGGACGGGTAGGCCTTCCAGAATGGGGCAGTACCCGGAAATTGCTATTGTTTAAATATTAAAACCACTACAATTCGTTAAACCTTTGGGTTGAGAAGGGAATCCCAGCCCGCATGTTATTATTACTGTTGACAATGGGATTCTGTTGCCACTATTCTTGCAGCCAGGATAACACGGAGGTATCTGTCAATGACAAAAACCGCATCTGTCTTACAGCTTTTCAGTCATGGGAGTGGTCTACAATCTGTAGAGCAACTCACCCATGAGCTTGGTTCCGGCAAAAAAATCACATTCCAGGAAACACTGGATGTGCTGACTAAAGCAGCGCAACTCATTCAGGATCTCCCCAAATACGATATCGTTGGCATGGATAACCTCGTTAAGCGCCTGCGGAAAGAATTAACGGATATCAATAAGCGCAAAGACGGTATTGATTCCATCAACAAACTGTCAATGAAAATCAATGTCAGCCGGACCCATCTGGCAAATTTCCGTGACGGCGGTATGGTCTGCATGAATATCATGAACAGACTCGCGATTGCGTTTAATATTCGTTATCTGATTGAAAATTATAGGGATTTTGAGCCAAAAATAGACTAAAAATTTCATTCCGGCTGTAAGGATAATTGCAGACCCACAAACCGGTGGAATATCCGCACAGCGGGATAGCCCAAAGCCACAAACCAGAGCCAGAGAGCCAGGTGTTTCCGGTAACAGCAAGGGAAGAACGCTAATACAAAAAAATCCTTATTGTTTTCATCCCTAAAACTGAGTGTGGTTACCGTTTCCAAATGTCCGGAAAGCGAACAAAAGGTATCCATGGCAGGGGTTCCCATTAATGGGGTTTTGAGGCGCAAGCGGTAGTGTTGGCGGACCCGGTTGGTCTTTCAGCGCTTATGACATCAACAGTAGACGCTGTTAGACAAGGTACGCCTCGCAGCAAAAAAATATAGATAAAAATAAATGCCGGTTATTGGACTTGCTTATCAGGTTTTCATGGTGGTGAAGCGGCGTGTATGAATATCATGAACAGGCTCTCGACCGTGTCTATACCCGTAGCGTTTGGGATTCAGGTTTACGTGTGCGTCATATTTTCTTCATGGCGAGGCGAAATGACACGTAGTCGTTGTTCTATGGCAAGGACAACAACGTGGCCATGGCGGAAACAGGGCGTGCAATTAGACCTAAATTTCAATTGCTACGGGTATATTATTCGTTATTTAATTGAATCGTTGTCAAGACCGAAGATTTATGATCAAAAAATTTCACCTTGGTTGCAACAATAGTTTCAGGTTTGCAAGCCACAAGGAATGTTTTAAAGGTGAAATGGTGCTGGAAAATACAATTTACGCCTGAATTTCAGGCTATTTTGTTGTTCTCAGAATTTAAGGAGGTTGAAAAATGAAAGTACTCGTCGCCGAAGATGACCCTGTTATCCGTATGCTCCACCAAAGGCAATTGACTAATTGGGGGTACAGCGTTGATCTTGTCATGAACGGCAAAGAAGCTGTTGAGCATGTGCATAAAAGCGGCGAGAAGGATGAAGTGAACTATGATCTTTGTCTGATGGATATAAACATGCCCATCATGAGCGGCATCGAAGCTATTCAGATAATACGAAAAAATGCCACCTATCTTCCTATTGTTGCCTGTAGTGCAAGCCTGAACAATAAAATGCCATGTCTCGAAGCGGGTGCGGATACGTTTTTGCTAAAGCCTCACTCTGCGGTGGAGTTAAAAGAAACATTAAAAGAATTTGCCGTAAAGCAAAATATTCTTTATCGGGATGGTGAGCGTCTGTCGGTATGTAAAACGGGTCCTGTCGATAGTGAGGAATTAACAGAGTTGAGAATGTTGGATAAAAAGGGGGTGGCGAAGTTTACCGTCGTTGATATTTCCAGCCGCTTTTTAGTGTATAAAAACATGCAGGACAAACTGCTTGATGACTTTAACAATGGCAATTTCCGCTCTGCCGAAATACCGATGCGCATTGACCGGAAAGGTGGACTGGTGAAGGCTTATTCTTCTCAGGTATGGCTGAAAAAAATGAGCCGCACGCTAAAGCAGTTTTGGACGCAAGTTGAAAGGGAAAATGAAATACTGAAAAAATATGAACGATTTTGAAAAGCCCTTTTTCGGTGGCGGTGGGGTTTTATACCCTTGATCAGGTATGGGTCGCGGGAATGAATTGCATTGTTTGTACTGGTTGGCGGTGTGTTATTAAACGTCAACCAGCCCGGGGTTGTTTTTGACGCCCTTGATTTTGGGGATATTCAGTTTGTGGATTTTTACCGTGTCCTGTTCACGGATGTAATCAGCGACCACGGTCCAAATGGGTTGGCCTTCACGACGGGCCGCCACACTGGCCCAGCCTGCCACACGGTATTTTTTACTGGCTTCCAATGGCTTGCCATTTACTTCCATGTCGGTAATGCGTTTACCTATGGTTTTGGTGGGATCAATACTGAATTTAAGGCCGCCCACACGCACCATATCGCCGCCCTGTTGATAATAAGGGTCGCTGTTAAAGAGATTGTCGGCCACATCTTCCAGTATCAGCTTGATATCCTCTCCGCTTGTCTGGTTGAGTGTGACGGTAGGGTAAGTGATGGCGGTTTGTGTCATTACATGGTCAAACGTAATGGGCTCGCCGGGCAGGACGCTGACTCCCCAGCGGAAGCCGGGCGAGAAGGCAATGTCAGCATCCTGCGCATCAATCAGTGCATCCAGAATCAGCTGATCGAATGAGCCATTGAAGTTGCCGCGACGATAAAGCAATTCATCAGCCACCCCCAATTCCTCTTCGAGTTTTGCCTTGAAAGGTTTGCGTACTTTGGCGATGTGTGCGGCCATGGCTGTATCGGGTTCCAGCAGGTTGGAAAAAATCGGCAGCAGGTTGTAGCGATAGCCTTGTATCTTGCCTTTGCGTACATCAAAGTCCAGTACGCTGAGAAATTTTCCATTGGACCCGGAATTGATGACCAGTGTGGTGCCGCCGGCATTTTTCACTTTCACCGGTTCGGGGACGGCGTCATGTGTGTGACCGCCCATGATGGCGTCGATACCGCGCACACGGCTGGCCATTTTCAGATCAACGTCCATGCCATTGTGAGAGAGCAGAACCACAACGTGTGCGCCATCAGCGCGCGCGGCATCCACGGTTTTTTGCATTTTGTCATCACGGATACCGAAGTTCCAGTCGGGCACCATGTAACGCGGGTTGGCAATGGGGGTATAGGGAAAGGCCTGACCGATAATGGCGGTGGGCACACCGTTAATTTCCTTGATGACATAAGATTTGAAAACATCTTCTTCCCACTGGTTATCAATAATGTTTTGTGCGAGGAAATCCATATGACCGTCAAGATCTTTTTCGATGATTTCTCTAACCCGGTCAGCGCCATAAGTGAATTCCCAGTGCCCGGTCATGGCATCAACCCCTAATAACTTGGTGGCATCGATCATGTCCTGTCCCTTGGTCCACAGTGAGGTGGCAGAGCCTTGCCAGGTATCACCACCATCCAGCAGTAGTGACCCCGGGCGTTGTGAACGAATATGTTTGATCAATGTGGCCATGTGTGCAAAACCACCCACCTTGCCATATTTTTTTGCGGCTTCCACAAAGTTCAAATAAGTGAAGGCATGGGCTTGTGGGGTGTTGGGGTTAATTCCGTAACGGGCCAGAAAATGTTTACCAACCAAGTGTGGGACTTTGCCTTTCATGCTGGCAATACCAATATTGATGTTGGGTTCACGAAACCAGATGGGCATAAGCTGCGCATGACAATCAGTGAAATGAAGCAATGACACATTGCCAAAAGTGGGCAGGTCATATAATTTTTTTTCAGCAGCCTGGTTTTTTGTTATGGCTTGCCCAGGTAGCGGGATGCCTGCCGCGCTGGCAATGGCCAGCATTTGTAAAAATTCTCGACGAGAGATATTCATTCAAAGGCTCCTGGGGTTATTAATATTTTTTATTGGCAGTGGGTGAGTATTGCACATGACTGATGAGTTAAGTTTACCTTGCTTTACAGGTATTCATTTCAAGGGGTGTTCAGTCGCTGTTTCTGTGGTTTTCATATAACTCTGAACGCTTAATTATACACGTAAAACAAGGTAGGGTGATTGTGCTTGATGGGTAGTTTATTTTCTTCTGCCAATACGTTGATTTGTACAAAAATTCCTGCACACGATTCCTGAGTTCAGGGTGTCCGAAGCCTTCTTCATTCTGGTTTTTTGTGCGACAATAAACGCCGTAATTATTTGGTTTTTATCAAGTAATCACGGTGGTTCACACCGGTGGCAGTGTGCCAGAATTTATTTTTGAGTGAGAAGATTATTTAGGGCGAGTAAGCGGGACAGTGTGGTTAAAATAACAAATTTTTTTCGTGTATGGTTTGCGTTAGAGAAAAATGGTGAGAGCTGCTTCATGGGGATTTTTCACGGTTGAGGTCGGTAATACTCACAGTTGATACGTTTTTATTGTTATATATAGTAGATCATCGTTGACGTTGATCACCGAGGGCATCTTCTCCGTAGTTTGCTGCGAACAACAGATGACGAAGATGTGAAGTGAACGACCCCTCTGAATGACCTTGCCCCGGATCAGGGGTGTTTATTTTTATCGTATTGTGATGCGGGTCTGTCCGGCCGACATCAGCATGCAAACTTGTCTGAAAAAATAACGATGCTGTGATGCCCGGGTGACTCGCAGGTATGTGGTGTCCGTTGGATTTTGGATTGGGTAACGGAAGGTTATGAAAGGAAATTCATTGCAAACAAACAGTGGGCTTATGCAGCATTCTAAAAAACACAGGCAGCCCTGGGCCGGGGCTGTCGCCATACTTCCTGGTATGGGCGCATTTAAAGGTGAGTCAGGCGATAATCATGAGCATCACCATTGGGCGCACCAGTTAAGCATTGGACTGAAACAACCAGTGCGCATAATGACGGGAAAGGATACGTTGGAGGCAAAAGCACTGTTTGTCCGCGCAGGCACGCCTCATCGGCTTCTGTCTGGCTCGGTGCTGTCCTGCTATTTTGATCCAACCAGTTCAGAGGCAAAAGCCATTCATGCCATGCTTTACGACACTCGTATTATTGCCGAACCTCCAGCGGAACTGGTTGGAAAAGTTCTACAGGCTTTTGATGAAGCAGGTAGCATTGATAAAGGGTTGGTGTTACTACGAGGTTGTCTGCATGCGAAGTCAGATTGTCGGGATAACAGGAAGTTGCTGGAAATTGTGCTGAAAGCAGTGAGGGGCAGCTTGGAGAGTCAACAAATGTTGACTCGTGGCAATTTGGCGGATTTGGTTGGGTTGTCAGAAAGCCGCTTTTCGCACTGGTTTCGTGAGCAGACCGGTATGCCCCTCAGAAGTTATCGGAAATGGCTGCGCTTAATTGGAGGCATTGAACAAGTGCTTGCAGGACGGACACTTGCAGATGCTGCATACGCCGCAGGTTTTGCGGACCAGGCACATTTTACCCGGACATTTGTGCAAATGTTTGGTGTAAAACCATCGGATGTATTCGCCCAAATAACTTTGGGTGTACATAGGTGCCGGGGATAAAGTCTTTTTTCCATTCAGGATCGCGTTAATAACCACCGTGTGTGGTGTGATGGTAACCGCCTTTTAAATCTCTCACAGAGCTGTGTGTAAAACACATCTTCCTGTTTGTATGTTATTTCTGTTCAGGTCTAACGCCACACTTGAAATAGATAGCAGCACTTTCGTTCAATAATTTAATGGCCATATAAGTTTACAATAGCCGTGTTTTCTTAGGGACAGAGCCATGTGGACGGTTTTCTCAGGAGCGACCCCATGTGGACGGGTGTAGGGAATGCACTAAACAAGGTTAGTTGAGGATTGCCTGAAGGATAGTGGTAGTCCCGCTGGTTTTTACAGTATCGATTTATTATGGTTAGGACAAAAATGTCCTAAACCGGAAGTCTTTACGAGATTCCTTTCACGGCTTTCCGGGTCGGCCCGCGCGTTTCCATATGTCCTCTATTTTTTAAGCCAATGTATTGTTGAGGCCGTTTTATGAAATGGAGGGAAGAAAATTTTGCCCAGTGGGTTATCTCTCACCGTTGGTGGGTTATCCTGGCCTCAATATTATTGATTACGGCCATGGCCAGTGGTGGGCGCTTCCTGCAATTCACTACAGATTATCGAGTGTTTTTCAGTGCCGATAATCCACAATTGCAAGCCTTTCAATCACTGGAAAACACCTACACCAGAGATGACAACGTTCTGTTTGTTATCGCACCAAAAGACGGCAAAGTGTTTACCCGTAAGACACTTGCCAGTATCGAGCAGCTCACCCGGCTGGGTTGGCAAACGCCGTATTCCATCCGGGTTGATTCCATTAGTAACTTCCAATACAGCTATGCCAGTGGTGATGAGCTGATTGTCGAAGATATGGTGCAGGATGTCACGCTATTGTCCCGGACTGATATCAAAAGGATACGGGACATTGTTTTAAAAGAGCCGTTGCTGGTTAATCGTCTCATTTCACCACAGGCCCATGTTGCCGGGGTAAATATTACCATTCAGTTTCCCGGTATTGACCCGGCACAGGAATCACCGGAAGTGATGAGCTATGCGCGGGAATTGGCTGATCAGGTGCGTGCCGATAACTCTGATATTGAAATTTATATAACAGGGATGGTTCCACTTGATAACGCCTTTGCAGAAGCGACGTTGCTGGATATGCAAAGCCTGTTACCCATAAGCTTTGGTCTTATCTTGCTGGGTTTGTTTTTTTTGTTGCGTAGCAGTATTTTTGCCTCGGTTATTTTTTTAATCATCATTCTTTCCATTGCGTCTGCCATGGGGCTCGCAGGTTGGATGGGAATCAGCTTAACTTCGGCCAGTGGTGCTGCGCCAATCATGATTCTTACCCTGGCCGTTGCCAATTCTGTACACATATTGGTCACTTTTTCACATAATCTGGTAAAGGGTGATAAGAAAGAAGCAGCAATAAAAGAAAGCCTGCGTATTAATCTACAACCAGTTTTTTTGGCCAGTTTTACGACCGCATTTGGTTTCCTGAGTATGAATTTCAGCGATTCACCACCATTCCATGATTTGGGGAATATTGTTGCTGTGGGCGTCATGATTTCATTTCTATTATCAGTGACTTTTTTGCCAGCTCTGATCAGTATGTTGCCAGTGCGCATCAAAAATAATCAATCTGACGTCAGCCCTGCCATGTCAGCCATTGCGGACTTTGTCGTGAGTCATCGCACTGGCCTGCTTTGGGGGGCTGGAATAGTTGTGATTATTTCAGCAAGCCTTATCCCGAAGAATAAGCTTGATGACACCTTTAGTGATTATTTTGATCAACGTGTCCCCTTTCGTATTGCCAGTGATTTTGCCAATGAGAATCTTGGCGGTTTGTATCGTATCAGTTACTCATTGGATTCAGGCGCACCAGGTGCGGTGAATGACCCTGAGTTTTTGCGCAAGGTTGAAGCGTTTGCGCAGTGGTATCGTCAGCAACCGGCGGTGATTCATGTTGAAAGTTATACGGATATCCTGAAACGGTTGAATAAAAATATGCACGGCGATAACCCTGACTGGTATCGCCTGCCTGATAACCGTGAACTTGCCGCGCAATATTTGTTGTTGTATGAAATGTCACTTCCCTATGGTTTGAGTCTTAATAATCAGATCAGTGTTGACAAATCTGCCACTAAATTAACAGTAACGCTGGAAAAAATATCAAGTGAAGGAATGCTTGCGCTGGAAGAGCGGGCTCAGGCCTGGTTAGACGTTAATGCGCCAGCCTCAATGCGAGGGGAAGGCAGTGGTAGCAGTATTATGTTTGCCCATCTAACCCAGCGTAATATTTACAGTATGTTGGGAGGTGCATCATTAGCGCTGGTTTTGATATCGCTGGCATTGATAATAGCCTTGCGTTCAATATCTATAGGGCTTATCAGTTTAATTCCAAATCTTGTGCCAGCATTAATAGGCTTTGGGTTATGGGCATTGTTCAATGGCAAGGTTGGTATAGGTCTTGCTGTGGTTATCAGTATGACCATGGGTGTTGTTGTTGATGATACGGTGCATTTTCTCAGTAAATATTTACATGCCCGCCGTGAAAAAAATATGAACAGTATTGATTCTGTGCGCTATGCCTTTATGACTGTGGGCAAAGCATTATGGATAACTTCATTGGTCTTGGTGGCAGGTTTCTTTGTGTTGTCTTTATCCTCATTCAAAATAAATTCCGATATGGGATTGCTGAGCGCGATAATTATCATCATAGCGCTTATTGTCGATTTTTTATTTTTCCCGCCACTTCTTATGAAGTTGGAAAAAGATAAATTAAATAAACGTAAAATTACAACCCAAGAATAGTGAAATTTAATGTTTATTTTTGGTGGTTAATATTATTCTGGTGTTTTATAGGGATGTAGCATTCTCGAAAACTTAATAAGTTGCAACTTAACGTTATATTTATTTTGTAGATTAATATTCCGGCAAAGGTTCTTATTGCGGTTTTTGTATCAGTGAAAAATCACTTGCAGCTATCCCGGAAAGGGAGATTATTCCTAATAAAAACAGACAGGATTACAGAAATCATGGCAAAAGAAGCAGGTTGTATAAGAAATGAAATTTAGCAGAGTGGTTGTTTCTGGGGTTGGCGTATTTCCGCAAAATTGAAGCAGATAATAGTGGTTGGTTAGAAATGATCAGGTTACGTTGAGTTTGGGTTCTCCTGAAATATAACCGACTTAATTGAAAGCTCTCCCGGTAGATTGATATGACATAAACAGGAGTTCGACATGAGCAGGGAACGAATCATAGAATATTTTGGCATTAATTATGTCATAGCGGAGGCTTCCGGGGTTGATGTTGTAACCGCTGAAGGAAAACCCCTTGTTGATGCATTGTCACAGTATGGCGCATTACCTTTTGGTTCAAATTTTAAACCTTTCCTGAGTCAGGTGAAAGGTTTTTTTGATTCAAAATCCCCAACTTTGGTACAGCCGTTTACAGCATCATCCGTTTTGGAAGCAAAAAAAAAGTTGATTTGCATGCTTGGGGAAGACAGATTTTCACATGTAATTTTTGCAAATAGTGGTGCGGAGAGCATTGAGGCAGCAGTGAAAATAGTACGGTCCAGGACGGGGAAGCCTGGCATTATTGCGTTGAAAAACAGTTTTCATGGGAAAACCATGGCAGCTGTACAGCTCACATCAAATCCGCAATATCGTGATTATTTTTGCATTGAGAACGATTTTGTAAGGCATATTGATATTGAAGCAGAGTTGACTGATATAGAAGAATCCATTCGGCACGCTGCTAAAGAGGTGCAGGCATCGGCATTTGTCATTGAGCTTGTGCAAGGTGAAGGTGGTATGCATGCGCTTAATCAGGAAAAAATAAGTCACGCAGTCAAGGTGGCGAAAGACCTTGGGCTGTATATCATCGTTGATGAAATTCAGACTGGACTAGGCCGAACAGGGTCTTTATTTTCTTTTCAGGAATATGCTATTGACCCGGATATTGTACTTTTAGGAAAAGCGCTGGCCGGTGGCGTCGTCTCATTAAGTGCATGCGTTGCAACAGCGGAAGTTGTTTCAGGTGACTTTACCATTTTTCATAGTTCAACTTTCTCCAATAATAATTTTTCATCGTATGTTTGCAATATAGTTCTTGATTTATTAAATGAAGAACTATTGGATAATGTACGTCAGAGAAGCGAGCAGCTTGAGTCTGTTTTGGCCAGAGTATCTGCGCAATACCCGGAAGTGTATGCAAAATATTCCGGTCGTGGTCTGATGCGTGGAATTCACCTGAAAGGCTGGAATGATTTGGGGAGTTTCTTTTCCAATACAATTGATGATACCGGTTTAATCGGGTATGCAGCGGCAGCCTGGCTAATTAGAAATCGTGGTTTGATTACCATGCCATGTTTCAGTACACCAACGTGCATACGAGTACAGCCGCCATTAATAGTGACAGAAAAAGAAATTGACAAGATCGCCAGAGACCTGAGCGCCCTGGCTGATATGCTGCTTTCTCCGGGGGGGTATGCAAACCTGTTTGTTTTGCCGGATAACAAGGAAAATAACCAAAAAGAACAATTAAAGAGTTTTCCATTATTAAGATCAGCATCTCCCCGGGTAACAACGAAAAACGGAGCCGATGCTGAAGGAAACAGACAAATTAAAGTCAGAAATAAATCACCAGATGGACGTTTTACTTTTGTAATTCATCCCATAGACAATTTTAGTTTTGAGCGAACCTTCCCGGATTCCTATTATGAATTATCAGCAAACAGGAAGGATTTATTTAGAAAAAGCGCCCGTGAAATATTAAAAATTATGCCGAACATTGTTGCTTCGTGTTATTCAATAGAGGCACTTAGTCTTGGTGATAAATTAATTGAAGGTAATTTTGTTACCTTGTCATTGTTTCCTGATGAATTAATGGGTTTGTCAGCTGATGACCGCAGGCATTTGTTAACAGTGATCGGACAGGAAGTGACACGGATTGGGCCGGATGTCCTGGGTCTTGGTGCGTTTTCGTCTATTTTGGCCAAAGGCGGTTATTCACTTCGTCATTTGGACATGACGGTGACGGCTGGCAGTTCTTTAACTGCTGCTGCTGCAATGGATGTTGTATGGTTTGACAGTTTTAATATGAAGCATATGCCACGCTTTGGCATTGTTGGCCCTGGCGGTAGTGTGGGGTTGAGGGTGTGGCAATTTTTGCTTTATCAGATATTGCAAACAGGATCTGATGCGGAAATTTGTCTTCTTTATAACCCAGGTAATCCGCATGCAATAAAAACAATCGAAAAATATATAAAGCTTACTATTGACCAGCTCTTTGATGTTTGTGCCTGTGAGCAAGATTTGAATATCTCATCTGCATACAAAACCCGTATTACTGAGATCAGGAAAATATTCTATGAGGAAAACAGTAAAAATGATTCATATATGGATCGTGCAAGATATGCCTTTGGAAAAGTTTTAGGATTTCCTGTTTTATCAATCGCTGCATCGAATGACCGCCAGGCTGTTTGTGAAATCGACAGTCTTGTCGTTGCCACAGATAGTAGTCAGCCACTTGACCTTCTTTTGGCTATTAATCCTGAATGTAAAGTGTATGACCTTGGCAGGCCTCACTCATTTGATAGTGATCACTTAAAAAATAATAATGTTGAAATTTATGAGGCTGGACTGGTTTCTTTGCCAAATTCAGAAACGACATTTGGCAGTTTTAATATGTGTGGCTTGCCTGCTGGTGTTTCGCTTGGTTGTCTGGCAGAAACCATGGTTCTGGCAGCGTCAGGAGATGAGCTTCGCCCACCTTCATATCGCGGAACATTTTTACATTCATTACAGATTTTTGAGAGATCGCGTACATTGGGAATGACGCCAGTTGCTTTTCCAATCGGTAAAGAAATTATTCAAGCCAAAGAAAGGGTCAAAGTCCGCGAAAGTGTTCCCTGTTTTTGAGTTATTAAAATACCGTTGGGTTAGTGCGATCATAAATGTCACATAGTATAGGAGTATAATCTTACGTTGTGACAAGTTGGGCTGTTTAATAACTGCCGAAGCCACCTGTTTTTTTACGGTGTTTGTAATTTATAAGGAAATATTATGGTGAAGTATATCACAGACTACTTTAGATGGTTATTTCTTCCATCTATGTTTTTATTTCGATCAGGTCAGCCAAAAGAATATAAAGTTCCCGGTTGGGAGGATATTCTGTTTGTGGATAACCCGGATGATATATCCGAAGTTAACAATAGAACCGGGGATATATTCTTGGGTGGAGCGGGAAATGAATTTTTAGGGCCTTTATTTGGTGAACAAAGTGTTTTTTTACTTGATCAGGAGGAGCATCTTTTTGCCCGGAAAGTTTTGGCTCGGTCAGTATCAACATCTGTCAATGAAAATGTGCTGTCTGAGTTGAAAAAATTTGTATGTGATGAAGTTGATAAATCTGTTTTGGGCGGAAATGTTTATCTTGATGAATGGGTCAGGCGTTTGACAATGACGGCTATGGTAAGGATTGTTTTGGGGGAAAAGGATTCTGATTTTATCAAAGAAGTTTTCACGCTATTTGAAAAAACCACAGGATTTATGGCCAACATTGTCAGCTATAGGAAGTCATTCTGGAATCCAGAAAATTTTTTTTCAGTTGGAAGAATTGTTGCGTCCATAGTAAAAGATATAGACAAGTTGATATATAGCGAAATAGAGAATGCCAGAAATAACAGGAATAAGGATGATGATAGTGTTATGTCATGGCTTGTTATGAACCAGGAAGCCTATGGCTATGATGACCAGTTTATCAGAGACAATGTAGTTTCCATGATTGCGGCTGGTTATGACACTACTGGTTCATCAATTACCTGGATGCTTTACTGGTATTCGTCTGATGATAATGCTTTGAATTTAGGAAAGTCTGTGAGTCATGGCGATGGCAGTTTAGTTGATTCTTTTATATCTGAAACTTTACGTTATTGTTCGCCAATTGAAATTCTTCCACGGAAAGTTTCTCCTGATCATGTTGATGAAGCATTGGAAATTACAAAATATAACCTTGAGTCAGGAGAAGGAGAGGTTAAAGATATGCCTATGGTTTGTCCATGTCCTCACCGTGTCCACCATGATCCAAAAGTATTTGATAACCCGGAAATGTTTGTTGCCGACAGGTTTTTGAAAAAATCATATAAAAAAAATGAATATCTTCCTTTTGGGGGCGGGCGACGTTTATGCTTGGGCGCAAATCTTGGGCGGACGTTATTAAGTTTGGTTATTCATGTTTTTATTGAGAAAAATGTGAATATTGCACTATCAAAGAAAAAATTCCGCCCAATACGCAGGAATGTATCAATTTGGCCCGGGTTTAAAATGCGATCAAGATTTTATGATAATAATTAAGTCTTGTTATTTATTTAATGTTGCAGTTTTGGGGTGGGGCTCCAAGTAAAAGATTTGGCTCTTATTGTCAATTAATATTAAATCAGAGGATTTCAATATGTATCGTATTGCGCTATTTAATGTGGATTGTTTTTCTTCGGCGCGCTCAATTCAGGAAATTATTATTAAACACCATGACCAGATAAAATTAGTGGTTTTGAGCGACCCTGTAAAAACGAAAAGAGGGAATCTTTTTTATCAGACTTACGTTAATTTTAAAGCTTCAGGATTGCGTTTTGTGTGTTACCTGTTTCTTAATTTTGTTGTTCATCCAAAAATGACAAAGATATCACATTGGCTGGGCAGGATTGTAAAGAAACATCCGACTTATTATTCAATTGATTATCTTTGCAAGAAATATGATATTCAATGTATTAAAACCGGGAATATAAATTCCACCGAAGTGGAAGAGATGCTGAAAAAATTATCCATAGATCTGATCACAATATATTATTTTGACCAGATTATTAAGGAGAATATAATTTCTATTCCCAAGTATGGGGTTATAAACTTTCATCCTGCCTGGTTGCCGTATTGTCGGGGGCTTCACCCTGTCATGTATTCGATTATAAAAAATAACGCCAAGTTTGGTATGACGGCACATGAAATTACCGATGAGCGAATTGATGCCGGTGATATTTTGCATCAAAAAGAAATAAATATTACAGATGCTGATCAAAAATATATATTTAAGGTTGAGAGTGATGTGGTTTACCAAGGTGTTGAGGTTTATGACGATGTTATTTCCAATCTTGAGTCATTTAAAGAAAGGTCGAGAAAACAAACGGAAGGCAGCTATTTTTCCCATCCTTCACGTGCGGATGTTAAAGATTTACTGAATAAAGGATATCAAATCATATCGCCTGTTGGATTTTGGAGGTTGTATCGTTTACGTAAATCTTCTGTTTTGCCGCCAGGGGGTCAGTACCAGGAGGATAGTAACTGCACACCCAAAAGCTAGATCAAGCCTGTTTTACCTGTCATTGTTGTTCCGGTATCCGGTCAGTTGTTGAAATCACTGGATTCGGGGGGAGCAGGCCCGGAATAACAAAAGCCCGATGAATATTAGTTCATCGGGCTTTTTTTTATAGTATTTAAAGAATTGCTATTTGCGCGCGCCCGGGCCATTCCAGGGGATACCGTTACTCATGTAGGTAAGGAAGTATTCAAGGTCACGGTATTGTGTGCTTTGGGCTTTAAAGGGCAGGGCACGGACTTGATTGTTACAACCCGCGAAACGGCGGTGTACTGTACCCAGATTACCCCACCTTGACCGGTAAACCGGGAAATGGGTTAACTGCCCCAGCGCCGGCGACAGGAGGTCAGCACGGATTTTGTTGCCGGAGTTGTCTATATGACAATGTGCGCAAGACATATTCAACTGACCACGGCGAGCGTAGTAGAAATGCTTACCGTTTTCATAAGCATCCATTGCACGCTGATCGTGGGGGATTTTGATGTCAATGATTTGGCCGCGCGTGGTGTAGGCCATGTAGGCTGACAGAGAAGCGATTTCACCTTGCTTCCATTTTAGCGGTTTTTCACCATTTTTTGTGCGGCATGCATTGATTGCGGATTCTAAAGTTTCCACCTGACCTTTTTCCGTATCGTAATAAGGGTAGTCGCCTTTTACCCCAATGCCATCATTGCGGAAACAGCTGGCGTAGGTTTTGCCGTTTTTGAAAGGTGTGTTGAATAATTCTTCACCTTCCTCTATAGCGAGTTCATACGGGGGGAATTCCTCAATGGCTTCCCATTGTTCGCGGGAATCCGCATCAATGGCATATACGCCATTGGCAAATTCCTCCAGGGGAACATTGGGAAAGCGTTCCATAAAATACCCTCTAAATGTTTTCAAGTCATCTTCAGGACTCGCTTGACTGGCCAGCGGCGCACCAAGGACGCTAATCGCTGCACTGATCAAAAGCAATTTTTTCATTATTGTTCCTCCATCCATCTATTGCTGCAACTGTCGAAATGGCAGACAACAGCTTATTGTATTTATCAGCCAGTGTTAGCTGATTTTTGCATCAGCAGTTGCACTTTCGCCTTTGTTGTCATTCCAACTAATGGTGATTGTGTCACCCTTGGCGGCACCTTTGAATTTGAACGATAAGTACGGGTTTTTGGATACAGCGACACCCCAGGATGCGACCAGAACTTTGTTGCCTTTGTGTTCGCAGATAACTTCTTTGATGAAGTGAGGTGGAATTTTTTTACCTGTTTTTTTGTTTTTCCGAAAGCCGGTTTCCATCGGATGGCTCATCAGGGTTTTGATCTCCGCTATATCGCCTTTCATCTTGGCGCGGATACGAATCTTCTTTTTGGCCATGCTATTTGTCCTCTAATATGAATAGTGGTAACGAATCAGGTGTGGTTAACCACCGCAGCCACCAATGGTGACTTTGACCGTTTTTTTCGCGCTGTACAGTTTTCCACCGGATTTAACCACTGCAACCAAGTCAGATGTTTCCCCCATTTTTACGCGAGTTGAGACAAATCCCAGAGTGCTGCCACCCAAAGCAAAACTACAGGCCAAAGGTGAGGGGTTTTTAGCAATCAGAACACTGATGGATTCCGCTGCCATGCCTGTCGATATGGTAATTGGAACCACGGCACCGTTTTCTGCGATTTCGGGTGCTTTGATTTTGATGTCGCCGCTTGCTGAGAGAGCGGTACTACCGAGTAGTGCATCGACGGCATCATCAATGTTTTTAGCCGCAAATGCCGTTTCTGGCCATGCAGCCAGTACCATGCGGGGTGTCAGCAAGCCAGCACTTGCAGCAACACCCAGCATTCCACTGGTAACTGTACCTTTTAGGAAGGTTCTACGTTTCATGATGGTGGTGTCTCCTTCTAGCTTTTCTAATATTTGAATACATGAGCGATTACAGGGTGTAGATGAACTCTACAACCTTATCCAGCTCGCTCTTGCTGAGAATTTTATGCTTACCAAAAGGAGGCATAATGGTGTTGGGGTTGCTGGCTGTTGCATCATAAATTTGTGCACGTAGTTTTGCCTTGTCAGCAAAACGGGCTTTCATGTTGACCAGCGCAGGGCCGATGTTGCCTGGCTGGGAGCCTCCGGCAATTTTGTGACATGACAGACAGTTACCTTTTGCGCGGTGAAAGGCGATTCTCTTACCTTCCTCTACGGCTGACGCCTCTGCTGCGCTGACAATATTTGGGGTAATGACAAAACCACCCAGTACAATTGCCAGGGTGCCGGCCGCCGCCAGGGTACTTCTTGCGGTTTTTTGCATCGCTGCTTCCTCCTTCAATCGTTGTTTTAGTTACGTTATTTCGTTATTTCGATACGGTTTTATTTTCTGCCATCCCTCAACGAGGCCATCCAGGCGACGTTGCTCGTTGTCAATCTGTTCGCTGAATCACAACAAAATTGCCGACCCTTATAACAGAATGGTCAGATAGCACAACCGCCGAGGCTAAAAAGCGGGCCTCTTTTTTCGGCCTGGATGTTAATATCCTGTGCTTTTCAAATGATCTTCGGGCGCTTGTGAAGCGGACTCTTCGCGCTGTCTGACTTCTGCTTTCAGCATGTCCTGACGTGCTTGAAGTGTCAGGCGGTCGTAGGGCGGCAGTCCCGGCGCTTTTAGTGCTTGCTCAAGATAGTTTACCGCTTGATAAAGACCTCCTTGCGCGTACTGCCATTCGGCCAGTGCCCGATAAGCTTCAGCTTTCTCATCGAGGTCATTGGCGGCCTTGGCATAGGGTTGGTACAGACGATAGTACTCCGGATGTTTGCGCAAGGCCGCTTTAAGCACTTCCAAGGCTGTGCGCGGCTGCCCCAAGAGTAGCAGGGTGTTGGCGTAAAGTTCAATCAGGGATAAATTGCCTGGGAACAGGTTTAATGCCCGGCTCAGAATTTTTTTTGCAAATTTGGGGCGATTGTCGGCGAGCTCAATTTGTGCGGCGCTGTAGGGGAATAGCACACGATAGCGGTTTTCCTGGATGAGTTGGCGCAATGCGATGCGGGCTTGTGGGTAATTGCCTTTTTTAGCTGCGTTAAGTGCATTAAAATATTTTTTTGCCTCCTGAGACCAGGCAGACTTTTCCAGACGGGCATTGGGTGATGTAGCTTCGTTTTCTCCGCCGCGCATGATGGTGCGTGCCTGCATGAGTTCAAATGTGGTGTTATTACGTGGTGCACGTACAGGATATTGCTCAGCACGGTTACGGGCATCGGCAACACGACTCAGGGTAAGCGGATGGGTGCGCATAAATTCTGGCGCGGCAAATTCTGTGGACCGTTGGCTGTTTTGCAGGATTTCAAAAAAAGCCACCATAGCGCGTGGGTCGTAATCGGCGCTGACCATGAGATCAAGGCCAATGTTATCGGCTTCCTGCTCGTTGCTGCGGGAGTGAGTGAGTTGCTGCTGTGTGCTGTTGGCCATAGTGGATGCCAACAGGGCTTCTCCCGCTTGGGGATTGCTGGCACCGAGCACAATAGCAGCGATCAGAGCCCCCATAGTGGGCAGGCTCATGCGGCCGTTTGCCTCCATCGCCCGCACTAAATGGCGTTGGGTGACGTGCGCGATTTCATGTGCCAGTACGGAAACCAGCTCCCCCTCATTGCGTGAGGTCAGCAGCAGACCAGTATGAATGCCAATGTAACCACCGGGGCCGGCAAAAGCGTTGATGGATGGATCATCCACCAAAAACACAGTGATAGGGGGGCGGTTTTCCTGCAATGAGGTAACCAGTTGGTCCGCCAGGCCTTGCAGATAGGTCACCGTCGGAGGGTCGTTCACCAGTTTTAGGTTGTGCCGCACACTGCGCATGAATTCCCGCCCAAGTTGCTGTTCTTCACGTGGTGAAAGTACGGAAGTACCGGCCTTGCCAATGTCCGGCAATTGCGCAGACAGATCACTGGCCAGTGTGCTGAAGGGCAATATCAGGCTGACAACCAGCAGGCAGGTCAGTAGCAGGCCAGGCAACAACAGACGTTGGGGGCGTGGGATTATCGGGAGTGTTGGGTGTTTCACGAGATGTGTGGCTGTTTGAGTATCAATGGGAGCAGTGTAACGTTTAGTGGTCTGGGCAAACAATTACCTTGTTCGCGAGCGGGTTCTCTACGCCCGCCAGACGCTACTGACAGGTTCAGTTGGTCTGTCCGGCATGCAGGAGGGCAAGGTGTGTTTTGAAGCGCATGGCCGGCGTCTTTTTCGGCGGGAAGCGGAACGTCGTTGATGTTGGGTCCGTCAATATCATTTAGCCGGCGCACTATACCCACACCCCGGTAAAAAGTGAGACAGGTGGCAGCAACGCAAGGTTCGATTTTTTATCGGTCATTTTCATGGCTAAACATTGAACGTCTGATTGATATCGGCACAGCGTCACAGTCATTTTAACGCTGTACTCGTTACAGTATCTCACTATAGTAGTTACCAGTGCGGCCGCTAAAAAATCGGAAATGTGGTATTCACCGGCATATGGCAGGTTGCTTTTTTGAGCATATTGGAATATAAGTTGACAATTGAATTCTAATACAGTGTTTTAACCCGCCTTAATGAATAATTGTAAAGGAGTGTAACAATGGCAAATTTTGATCAAGAATTGGACGCGTCAGGTCTGAACTGCCCCCTTCCCATTTTGCGTGCGAAAAAGGCTCTGGGCGGCATGAGTGCGGGTCAGGTGTTGCATATTATTGCCACTGACCCGGGTGCAGTGAAGGATTTCGAAGCGTTTGCGAAGCAAACCGGCAATGAATTGACGGAATCACACGAAGAGGGTGGCAAGTTCTATTTTTTCATGAAAAAGGGCTGAATCTGGAAACAGCACCCACCGGCCTGTAAAAATGTTGTGATGTCTGAGGAGGTATGAAATGGCAGAGAAAAAGTTGGCAATTATTGCCACCAAAGGTTCGTTTGATTGGGCTTACCCGCCTTTCATCCTGGCCTCCACTGCCGCAGCATTGGGTTACGAGGTACAGATTTTTTGTACTTTTTATGGTCTACAGCTGTTGCGCAAAAAAATGGATCTGAAGGTAACCTCCATCGGTAACCCCGGCATGCCTATGCCTATGCCCATGCCTGTGTTGGTACAGGCCCTGCCAGGCATGCAGTCGATGATGACGATGATGATGAAACAGAAGATGAAATCCAAAGGCGTCGCCAGCCTGGAAGAGTTACGTGAACTTTGCCTCGAAGCAGAAGTGAAACTGATTGCCTGTCAGATGACGGTGGATTTATTCGAATTCAGTTCTGATGATTTTCTCGATGGCATCGAGTACGGAGGAGCAGCAACTTTCTTCGAGTTTGCCGGTGAGTCGGATATTTGTTTGTTTATCTGATTTTTATTGTCAGCGAACCAAAAAGGGCGACTCAGATGAGCCGCCCTTTTTTGGTTGTGGGCAGTAGAGGCCTAAAACTGTGTGCTGACCCCAAAGCTGAACAAATGTGCTGAGAGTTTGTAGGTGCCGTTGTAGGCAGTGGTGCCGTTGGGATCTCCACCTGTGAAGGGGGTTGAGGAGGCAATTTTTCGATCATCGGCCTGCATATACAGATAGGCAAACTCGATGGTCCAGTCCGCCTGCTTGTGGGCAAGACCCAGGCTGAGCATTTGCCGGTCATTGCCAGGAACCCGGGCAGAGAAGAAATTATCATCGCTGGGGGTTTCATCGTAGGAATAACCGAATCGTAACTGATTGATGGAGGACAGGTCATAGGTGGCACCCAGGCGATAGGCCATGGAGTCACTCCAGTTGTTTTTACTATTGATGGGGTTAGCGGTGACAAGAGTGTTTGAGTGATTGATGGTGATGGTGTCAAAGCTGCTCCAGCCGGTTTGTTCCACATCAAATTCGACGGCCAGTTTGTCATCCACTTTGTAACGGGCACCCACTTGTAACAGGCTTGGAAATTCTATTTCAGCTGTGGCTGGAGATGTGACGGGGCCGGCCGTTACCGTACCATCAATTTTGACTTTTACACTGGAACGATAAGACAGTCCCACGCTCCAGTTGTTTTGTGCGTGCAGCAAGCCAATATTCCAGCCATAATCCTGTCCACTGCCGGTGATGGAAATTGCCTGTGTGTTAAAAATCAGGTTCCGCACCTGATAGTCATCAATACCCAGAGCGATGCTGGTATTGCCAAACTGATATGCCACATTGGGATTGATGTTCAGCATCTCAATTTTGCTGTGTTCAGGTTCCAATGCAGCAGCAGGTCCAGAAAATGTACCAAAAGTACCTGCCTGCCAGTTGGTTTCCAGTCCAAAAGGTGCATTAATGGCAACACCTGCTGTCCAGGCATTGTTGATGCGGCCTGAGGCAAATACGTTGGGTATTGGAATTGTGCTTTTACCCTTGCTCTTTGAATTATTACCCACATCAGTTTTTGCACTGATATCTGGCTGAACGACCACGACACCTACCAGTAGCTGACCTTTTTCATGAAAAGCCATGGCTGCCGGGTTATAAGGCAGGGCGCCTGGCAAATCCGGGTTGGCCACCAGCGCGTTGGAAAGCGCGGTGCCGGCAGTGGATATTTCGGGTATACGAAACCCGGAGGCTGAAGCGGTGGCAGCTAAAACACCACAACATAGGAAGGCGCTGGTTTGCAGGGAAAGTTTTGTATGTTTCATCTGGTTTTTGACTCCAAGATCGAAGGGCATAAGTTTGAAGGGGGCATTAAATCATAAAAAACGGATTGATGATGCTGGTATTTCTGTGCAAATTTACCGATGGGTACAATATTATTCTGATTTAATTGCCGGGTAAGAACTTAATTATATTACGATAATTAAAACCAATAAATTGTTTATGAGTGTATTTAATTATTTAGTTATATTCTGTATTGACAGTAAACCGCCACACTTCCAGTATGTAGACAATGCGTGTATCGGCTGTGTCAGGTCGAGGGTGCGTTTTGAGGTAATTGAATGAGGGGGCGGTAATGAAATCAGCAACAAAGAAAATTCTGGCTGTGGTGGTCGCATTGGGTACACCAATGACGGCAATGGCGACTAATGGTTATTTTGGCCACGGCGTTGGTATGAAGTCCATGGGTATGGGGGGAACTGGCATTGCAATGGCGCAGGATTCGCTGGCTTCAGCAACCAATCCGGCTGCGGCTGCCCTGACGGGCAATCGTATTGATTTTGGTTTGAATCTTTTCCGGCCGGACCGTGAAGCCAGGGTCTCGGGTAGTCCTGCTCCGGGAGTGAACGGTACCTATGACGGTAATGAAACCAGCGTGTTCTGGATTCCCGAATTTGGATACAGCCGCGATCTTGGTAATGGCAAGGCCTTTGGTTTGACGGTTGTTGGTCGTGGGGGCATGAACACGGATTATGACAAAGTGTTTGGCTTATACAATGGCGCGAGTAGTGACAAGCCGGGTATTGATTTGGCCCAACTGTATATATCACCCACGTTTGCAATGAAGCTGAATCAGGATCATGCCGTGGGTATCAGTCTCAATATGATTTATCAGCGTTTTAAAGCACAGGGACTTGATAATTTTGAAAGTATGGCTGCTGATGGTGCCGGCGATAACCTTACCAGTGGCAGTTATGATTCCTCGACGGGGTTTAGTATCGGCCTTGGGTGGACAGGGAAGGTTTCGCAGATATTAACGCTGGGGGCGATGTACACGAGCAAGGCGGACATGAGTAAATTTGACAAGTATTCGGATTTGTTTGCAGAACAGGGTGACTTTGATATTCCTGCGACCCTGGGTTTGGGATTGGCCGTCAAGGCGACACCAGCACTGACCGTCGCCTTTGATGTAACGAAGATTTATTACAGTAGTGTTGCTTCCATTAACAACCCTCTTACGCCGAATCTCCTGAATTGTCCGGCAATGGGGGGGGCTGACCAGTCTCAATGTATGGGGGGTGATAATGGCCCCGGTTTTGGCTGGGAAGACATGACGGTTTATAAACTGGGCTTTTCATGGCAATTCCAGAATGACCTCGTACTACGTGCCGGTTTTAATAAAGGAAAACAACCGATCCCGACTTCTGAAACTTTCTTTAATTTTCTGGCCCCGGGCGTTGTTGAAAATCACCTGACGCTGGGCGCGACGAAAACATTGGGGAGTGGCGGTGAATTGACTTTTGCCTACATGCACGCATTTTCAAAGGAGGTGAAAGGTTCGGGTTCAATCCCCAGTGCATTTGGTGGGGGTGAAGTTGATCTCAATATGTCACAGGATGCATTTGGTATTGCTTACGGTTGGGATATGTAGCGCTCAGAAATAAATATGAACAGAAAGGGGCGTGTATTGCACGCCCCTTTTTCTTTTGTTGAGCCAAAGTGGGGCTGGTTTTTTGGGTTGTTCGGCTTGCCGGCGCAGTTGTTTTTTCAAGCCCCCGTTTCTGCACCGGGTGCGGTTGCGCCATGTGGGAATTTTTACCCGGACGGGTGTTTATTTTATGTCTCCGCAAATTATGTCACACTCCCCGGCAAATTTATTGCGACAGCCGTTAGCGGGTTTGTTCGCAACGACTGGAGTTGGTTGAAAAATCACCATGAGGGAATACCATGAACCTGCATGAATATCAGGCAAAGGCATTATTTTCAGATTTTGGCATTCCGGTACCTGTTGGCCATGTGATTTCCACAGTGAGTGAGGCGAAGGCGCTGAAGGGAGATGGCTGGGTGGTCAAAGCACAGGTGCATGCCGGTGGCCGTGGCAAGGGTGGCGGTGTGAAACGGGTATCAAATGCTGCGGAGCTGGAAACTGTTGTGCGCGGCCTGCTGGGTGATCTGCTGGTAACACACCAGACAGGCCCCAAGGGTTTGCCCATTGATAAATTACTGATTGAACCGCCCTGCGATATTGCCAAAGAACTGTATCTTGGCGCATTGATTGATCGCAGTCGCAACCAGTTGGTGTTTATGGCTTCCAGTATGGGAGGCATGGATATTGAAGCGGTTGCTGCCAGTGACCCGGACAAGATTCTGCAAGTGGCAGTAGACCCCGTCACCGGTCTACAACCCTTTCAGTGTCGGCAGATTGCTTTTGGGTTAGGCCTGGAGGGCTCACAAATCCGCGAGTTAACACAAATCATGTTAGGTCTTTACCGCCTGTTCACGGAAAAGGATTTGAGCCTGGTGGAGATTAATCCGCTGGTGATTACCGGTGAAGGCAGGTTGTTGGCGCTGGATGCCAAGATCAACCTGGATGACAATGCGTTGTTCCGGCACAAAGACCTGGAAGAAATGCGCGATCCCATGCAGGAAGATCCTACCGAACACAAGGCAGCGCAGTTTGATCTCAATTATGTGATGTTGGATGGCAATATCGGCTGCATGGTCAACGGTGCGGGGCTGGCCATGGCAACCATGGATATTATCAAACTGCATGGTGGTGATCCGGCGAATTTTCTGGACGTGGGAGGGGGGACTACGGCGGATCGTGTCGCCGAGGCGTTAAAGCTGATTGTCGCCGATGAGAAAGTTGAAGCGATTCTGGTGAATATCTTTGGTGGCATTGTGCGCTGTGATTTGATCGCCGATGGCATTATTCAGGCGATTCGTGAAATCAGCCTGGGGGTGCCGGTGGTGGTGCGGCTGGAAGGTACCAACGCTGAGGCCGGGCGTGAAAAACTGAATGACAGTGGTCTGTCTATTATTACTGCGGGCGATCTGGCCGATGCCGCAGCCAAGGTCGTAAAAGCGGCTTCCAGACAATCACAAGGGAAAAGCTGATGTCGATTCTTATTAATAAAAAAACGCGCGTCATCTGCCAGGGGTTCACCGGTAAACACGGTACTTTTCATTCGGAACAGGCTATTGCGTACGGCACCCATTTTGTGGGCGGTGTCACGCCGGGTAAGGGGGGGCAGACGCATCTGGACCGCCCGGTATTTAACACAGTAAAAGATGCAGTGGCAGAAACACAGGCGGATGCCAGCATGATTTTTGTGCCCGCTGCGTTTGCCGCAGATTCCATTCTGGAAGCCGCAGATGCGGGGATCAAGGTTATTGCCTGTATCACCGAAGGTATTCCTGTGCTGGACATGGTCAAAGTAAAAGCAGCGCTTAAGGGGAGTGATGTGCATCTGATTGGCCCCAACTGCCCAGGCATTATTACCCCGGATGAATGCAAAATCGGTATCATGCCTGGGGTGATTCACAAAAAAGGCTCCATCGGTATTGTCTCCCGCTCCGGCACGCTGACCTACGAAGCGGTGTATCAGACTACGCTCAATGGTTTGGGGCAAAGCACCTGTGTGGGTATTGGTGGCGACCCGATTCAGGGCACCAACTTTATTGATTGCCTGGAAATGTTTGAGCAGGACCGGCAGACCAAAGGTATCATTATGGTGGGCGAAATCGGTGGTAGTGCAGAAGAAGAAGCCGCAGAATATATTCAATACCATGTGAAAAAACCGGTGGTGGGTTATATCGCTGGCGTCACTGCACCGCCGGGAAAACGCATGGGACATGCCGGGGCAATTATTTCCGGTGGCAAAGGTACGGCCAAAGATAAATTTGCCGCACTGGACGCAGCGGGAGTATCGGTGGCGCGTTCGCCAGCAGAACTGGGTGTGCGCATGATGGAGTTTTTTAACGGTTAATGTTTTGCCATCCCGGTTTATTTCGGGATGACGGCCAGTATTTTTTCAGAACTGTTTTTCAGGACCCTCTTCCCCATGTCCAAACGTGTGTGTGTGGTTATTGCCCAGCAGAATTACCTGGTAGGTGATATTTCCGCTAATGCGACAAAAATCATCAAGGCTGCGTTGCGCGCCCGTGATGAATTTCAGGCGGATGTGATTCTTTTTCCGGAATTAACACTCACCGGGTATCCACCCGAAGACTTGTTATTACGCCCCGGTTTGCACCGGGCAGTGCATCAGGCATTGGAAAGCATTCAGGCACAGGTAACGGGAATTGATATTGTGGTGGGTTTCCCCGCGCAAACCGATGCCGGCTTGTTTAATGCAGCAGCAGTGTTGCGTGATGGTCAACGCATTGCCACATACCACAAATGCCACTTACCCAATTACAATGTATTTGATGAAAAGCGTTATTTTACGGCGGGTAACAAGCCCTGTGTGGTGGACATTGCCGGGGTGTCCATGGGGCTGACCATTTGTGAAGACATCTGGTATAGCGAGCCCATGCGCCAGGCAAAGCAGGCAGGTGCACAGCTTATTCTTAATTTGAATGCTTCCCCCTTTCACCGGGCAAAAGGTCTTGAGCGCGAAGCCGAACTGGAAAAGCGGGTGCAGGAAGCTGGTTTACCTGTGGTGTATACCAACCTGGTAGGTGGACAGGACGAACTGGTGTTTGATGGCGCCTCTATGGTCATGACCGCAGACGGTAAAGTGTGTCAACGTGCGCCGGCATTTGAAACCGGTTTGTTCCCCGTGGTGTTTGCCGTTGAAGCGGACGGGACGGTTGTACCGCAACCGGGGCAAATCACCGAACCTGATGATGAACTGGAGAGTGTCTACAAGGCGTTAGTTCTGGGTGTACGGGATTATATTGAAAAAAATGGTTTTCCCGGTGCGATCATCGGTTTGTCAGGCGGTATTGATTCGGCACTGACCCTGGCAATTACCGTGGACGCCATTGGTGCCGAGCGGGTGGAGGCTGTGATGATGCCCTCACGTTACACGTTGGACATGAGCGTGGAGGATGCGCAGAAACAGGCCACCATGTTGGGTGTGAAATACCGCGTATTACCCATTGAAGCGCCATTTAATGCATTTCTTGATTTGCTGGCAGCACCTTTCGCCGGTACTGAACCGGATGCCACAGAGGAAAATATTCAGGCCCGTTGCCGGGGTGTATTGCTCATGGCGCTATCCAATAAAAACCATAAAGTCGTGGTAACTACCGGCAACAAAAGTGAAATGTCAGTAGGCTATGCCACCCTGTATGGTGATATGGCAGGCGGCTTTGCGGTACTCAAGGACGTGCCCAAAACGATGGTGTTTCGACTGGCTGAATTTCGCAACAACAGCCGTAACCGGATTTCTCCGGCGATTCCGCAACGAGTGATTGACCGTCCACCATCGGCTGAGCTGGCAGAAGATCAAAAAGACACAGATAGCCTGCCACCCTATGATGTGCTGGACCCGATTCTGGAAATGTACATTGAACAAGACCGGTGTGCCGCCGATATTATTGCCGCAGGCTATGATGCCAACACGGTGCAGCGGGTTATTGGTCTGGTGAATCGTAATGAATACAAACGCCGCCAGGCATCACCCGGGGTGCGTATTTCGCAGCGCGCCTTTGGACGTGACCGGCGGTATCCGATAACCTCCGGGTATGACCGGGAACAATGAGCACCGCAGCGCAAGCACCGGAAGCAATGGAGAAAACCATGATGAAAAAAATTGAAGCAGTGATTAAACCATTCAAGCTGGATGATGTGCGCGAAGCATTGTCAGAAATTGAAATCACCGGCATGACGGTGACTGAAGTCAAAGGCTTTGGCCGTCAGAAAGGGCATACCGAACTCTATCGTGGTGCAGAATATGTGGTGGATTTTTTGCCCAAGGTAAAACTGGAAATAGTGGTTTCTGAAGAGCGTGTTGACGCCTGTATCGAAGCCATTACCAACGCGGCACGCACCGGAAAAATCGGTGATGGTAAAATTTTTGTGACCCCGGTTGAGAAGACCGTGCGTATTCGTACCGGTGAACAGGACGGTGACGCCATTTAACCTGGAATGCGAATCAAGGATTGGCTATTTTGTTAACGCTTTGTTGAACATACTATCATTCCTGTATGTTTTTAATCGGAACTCAGCGGCTTGACCTCCCACACACGTGGTGTGCCATGAACGCAAAGATTGCAGAGGACGCAGAGAGGAACATTAAAAACTTTGCGCCCTCTGCGTTAAATACCCGGCGTTTTTTTAAAAGCAGGGCAGGGTTTTCAGCGCTGGATTCATATTTGAATATTGAGAAACATCCGGCGCAAATCCTGTTAAAATAATTACGCCCATTTGTTTGGAATCAACTGGCCCATCCTGCCAACGTCATCAACGCCAGTACAGTCACCCACGCCACCAGACTACGCCCGCACAAGCCTAGCGTTTCACGTATGGCATCGTTGTGCTGTGAGTCATCCCGAGACGGGTGGTTACCAAATTGCAGGGAGGCCTGGCCAATGCGTAATAACAGGCGATGGCTTTGTGGGGTCGTGTCATCATTTGTATCCGCTTCTTCAAGCGGTGTGTTTTGCCAGGCGTGCAGGGCGTGTACGAAGCTGCCCATGACGGCGTAGCTGAGTGCGGTGAGGCGGCTGGGTATCCAGGCGAGCAGGTAATGCAGGCGAATGACAGCAGCACGGAACCCGGCGTCACCTGCTTTGGCTGTTTCCCCGGCGCGTTGTTCGGCCTGGTGCAGTTCTACGGTGAGCCGGTACAGAGCAGCACCCATGGGGCCAAGAATGACAAACCAGAAAAGGATGGCGAGCAGTTGTTCGTGGGTCTGTATCAATATGCACTCTATGAGTGCGCGGGTGCGGGAGGTTTTGTCTTCAGGCAGTGGGGAGGATGTTGTGCAAGAGACAATGTCTTGCAGCATGGACTCTGCGTTGTCATTGTCACCGCTTTCTTCAGCGTTCAGGTATTCGTACGCCAGCTGACGCTTGTCTTTCGGTCCGAGGCTGTAAGTGAGCACGATGATGCTGAAAATAAAGCCAAGAATGCCCAGTAGTTCGTTAAGCAGGTATTGGGTGGCGGCAACGCCGGCAAGTGGCAGTAAAATGATAATAAGCAGACTGGGGATGCCTTGCCATTTTTTATGGCCGGCCAGTCGTGTGTGCACCCACTGATGGTAAGACTCAACCCAGGCAAGACTGCGCAGGCCGTGCAAAGGTGGCAGCAGTTTTTCCAGCAAGAGGCTGATCAATATGGCAAGCAGGGACATGGCGGCTCACAATTATTTGTTGTTGGTCTGTTGTGCATCATAACGGAATTATTGGGTATGGGGTGAGCGCGCGCCTGAAGAGGATGAGTAACGCCCTTGATCTGGCCGAAACGAACCCTCGGAACCCTTCGGGCATATTTTACGTTGAAACGTTCAGGTGTAGCACACGTTTCCGGTGCATCAATGATGCCTGGCTGCTGGCAGTTACCGGCATATCTGCTGTGCAGAAAAGTTGGGATTTGTGTCGCATTTACGAATGTTGTCTGTTTACCAGAACAGCTTTGCTGCCGATCATAATGGACGTGGTGATGCGTGACATGAGGCTGGCGCTCCACATTCCTGCCGTTGTTGTCGGCGGGCCACATCCGGTTGTTGAACATGAGGTTCTACCATGAGTATTCCCGGTCATTCCACCTTGAGATCCTGTCTTAAAAAAATGCGCATGCCTTTGCTGGGCTTGATGAGTATTGTTGCTAGCATCGGGGCCGCCTATGGGCAGATTGTTGTCGGTACGCCGGACACCTACCGTGCTTTGTTGAGTGGTCTACAGCCAGGCGATACCCTGGCGCTGGAAGCAGGGACTTATGAGCGCGGCCTGCCGGTTTCCAATCTGCACGGCGAACCCGGTAATCCCATTATTATCACCGGGCCGGAGACGGGGGCGCCGGCAGTGTTTCTGGGGAGTCGGGAGCAGGCCTGGAATACTGTGCAGATCAACAATTCCAGTTACCTCACGGTGCGGTATCTCAAGCTGGATGGACTTGATGTGCCATACCTTGATGCTGTCAACGCAGGCGGTATAACGCATCACATCACGTTGGAATACCTGGAAATCGTGCGCCACGGCGCCCATCAATTGACCGTGGGCATCGCCACCCGGGGGCCGGCCTGGGACTGGGTGATCCGCAACTGTAAAATCATGGGCGCCGGAACGGGTATGTACCTCGGAAACTGGCAAGGCAGGAACTGGCCTTTTGTCGGCGGACTGATTGAACACAATCTATTCGTGGATACCGTAGGCTACAATGTGCAAATCAAGCAAATGAACAGTCGCTCCAAGGAAAATGGTGATGCGATTCCGGGCATGCCGCTGGAAAAACGCACAACCATTATCCGCCACAACGTGTTCAGCAAGGCTACTCAACCTTCGCCGCCCACGGAGGGTGCACGGACAAATCTGCTGGTGGGGCATTTCCCATTGACGGGGCCCGGCAGTGATGATGTCTACGAGATTTACGGAAATTTCTTTTATGAGAACACCACCGAGGCGTTGTTTCAGGGTGAAGGCAATATCGCACTTTATGACAACGTATTCGTCAATTCTTCGGGAAGCGCCGTCAATATCCAGCCGCACAACAATGTACCACGTAATATCAATGTCTTTCACAACACTATTGTCGCCGCTGGTGGCGGCATTAAAGTGCGCGGTGCCGACACAGATTTTACACAACGGGTGGCGGGCAATGCGGTATTTGCCGGTACACCGGTATCAGCCGATTCAGACGTTGCGCAATGGGACAATGTTACCGCGGCCTACGCCTCTGCCGGCGATTATTTGCTGAGCCCGGGCGGTGATCCTGATCTGGGAGAACTGAACCTGTTCCCCCGGGAGGGCACGCTTCTGGGAGATGCCATCGACATGGCGGCATTCCAGGGTTTTTCTGACTGGGATCTTGATTTCAACGGCGACTCGCGCACAGCCGTCTTTCGGGGCGCCTATGCAGGCGAGAACAACAATAGTGGCTGGGTGTTGGCCGTTGACATCAAACCACCCCGGGACAGTTCACCGGTTCCGCAAGCGCCAAGTATCATTACTCAACCCGTTTCGATAACCGTGCAGGAAGGTGAGTCCGCACTATTCAATATTGTGGCGACCGGCAGCGCGCCGCTTTTGTATCAATGGCGTAAAGACAGTGTTGTTATTCCCGGCGCCACCAGTTCAAGTTATCGCACTGGGCCAACCCGTTTGACGGACAACGGTGCGGTTTACGATTGTGTGGTGAAAAATACAGCGGGGGAAGAGGTCAGTAACGGTGTTGTTCTGAGTGTGCTGGGTGATGATGTTGCACCAGAGCTTGTTTCAGCAAACGCCGCCAGTGCGACGGCATTGACAGTGGTGTTCAGTGAACCGGTGGAACAAAATTCCGCAGAAACCGTAGTAAATTACCGTGTCGATTCTGATGTGGAAGTGACAGCAGCAGTATTGGGCAGCGACGGTCAAACGGTCCGTTTGACCGTGAATGCGCTAGCGGAAGACACGGCTTACACATTAAGGGTAAGCAATGTGAGTGATCGAGCATTTACGCCTAATGTGATCGCGCCCATGAGCAGCCTCGTGTTTACCTATGCCGTGACTGAAGGGTTTACGGACGGTGACGCCGCTGGCTGGGAGCCCCTGACTTCCTCCCGTTGGTCCGTTGTTATGGATGAAGGTGACTACGCCTATTTTCTGAATACCACCAGTTATTCAAGTCTTAATGGTGATCGACTGGGTGAATACTCGCTTCTGCCAGGGCGTTATGGTGACTTCACCTTGACGCTACAAGCACGGTTAAAAGACGCTATTGGCAGCAATGCACAGGCCGATTTTGCCATCGTATTTGGCTACCAGAACGCCAACAACTATTTTTACATGATGTTCAACAATGACGCTGGTTTTACCGCGCTGTTCAAAGTCGTGGATGGCGCTCGCCAGCAAGTCGCCGTAGCGGCCCAAGACTGGATCACTGATAACCTTTATCACGCAGTGGAAATCAGTCGTAGTGGCAGTGAGATTACCGTCCTGTTTGATGGTGCAACAGTACTCACCGCAACGGATACTGCCTACGCCACTGGTCGTGTGGGTGTTGGCTCTTTTAACGACTCAGCATATTTTGACGATATCAGCGTGAAGGAAACCAGTCCTGTGGACAGCCCGGGTGACGATGCTGGTGATGCTGGTGATGCTGGTGATGCTGGTGATACTGGTGATACTGGTGATACTGGTGATACTGGCGGTGCTGGCGGTGCTGGCGGTGCTGGCGGTGCTGGCGGTGCTGGTGCTGGTGCTGGTGCTGGTGGCGGTGGTCCCTTTGATCCTTTGTTCAGTCTTGTGTTTCTGTTAATAATTGCCGGAATTGCGGCCAGTCGAAGTGTGGGCCGGGGTCGGTTTTTCGGCCGGGGGCAATGTCGCTGTGGCCGACAACGCGTTCGGGTTTGATGTCAGGGTATGTGTGCATGAGCGCACGGGTAAGGCGCGCAAGCCGTTGGTATTGAACAGGCTCGAAAGGCTTGTTGTCACAGCCTTCCAGTTCGATGCCGATGGAAAAATCATTGCAGGCCTCTCGCCCTTGAAATTGTGACTGGCCTGCATGCCAGGCACGCTGCTGGAAAGGGACGTATTGGGCAATTTCACCGTCGCGGCGGATCAGAGCGTGGGCGGAAACGGTGAGCTGACAAATCCCGGTAAAATCGGGGTGGGCCGCCGGGTCGAGCCGGTTGCAAAACAGAGCATCAATCCACGGGCCGCCGAATTCACCAGCGGGCAGACTGATGGCGTGAATGACCAGCAGATCAATAGGGCTGCCATCCGGGCGGGCGTCACAGTTGGGTGAAGGCACTTGCCTGATATCACCCAGCAGGCCGCTTTCAGGATCAATATGCATAATGAAAATGTTTCCTCATCGGTCTAGTACTCTTTCAAGGTAATAAATTGGGATTCAGTTGGTCTGTCAGCGTTCAGGGCAAGGCGCTCCTTGCAGCGAATGGCTGTCGTCCTTTGCAAGAGGAGCAACGCCGCCATGGACGCTGACAGGCCAACCCTTCGGGCGCTC
>DROS01000036.1 GCA_011321815.1 Gammaproteobacteria bacterium | reverse complement strand
TGTAGTATTCAACGGGCAGGTCTTCCGGGCCGCTTTTCTTTGGCGGGGTCACGCTTGGGCGTTGTGTCACTACCGCTACCTTGCCCGTACTCAGGGCGTGGACCAGTCCGGCAATGCGTGTTGTGCGTTTGTCTGATTCCTGGCCAAAAAACAGGGGAAGATCACGGATAACATCGGCCAGCTGTTCGTCTGTCAGCGCCAGTTGTTCAACAAACTGTATAGCTGAGTCGGGTTCGCTGTTGAAGAATCTGACATCGGGGAGTGTTTTTACGGCTAACAGGCTGCTGGGGATGAAGTGGTGCTGTCGGCCGTCCGGTGTGTCAATGAGCAGATAGCTGTCCCGTTGTTCAAGGGCGTTGAGGTGAAGGGGGTAGATTTTGATGATGCCCTGCATCATTAATTTGATCACCGCTTCGCGCAGTGCAATCCGGTCCAGGTGCCGGTTGGGGGGGATGTCTGTGCTGTGCAGGATGCGTAGCCATTGTTCGTCGTCCACCCATCGCAGACGTCGCCAGACGAAGGTGTGCGCTGAGACTTCGTCCCGTAGGTTTTGGGGGTTAACGAGCCAGTGAACCGGGGCTTCGTGCGGGAGGTGCAGGCGGTAGAGGTGGCCGAAATTATCTTTGACGACGATGTTGCGTAAGCGCATGGGTTTTCTGTTTTTTTGTTTGTTTAGTCTGTGTTATTTCACCATGATGCGTCAGGTGGTTTCTGGTTTTCTGATTCCCACGGTCTTCCGTGGGAATCCGTACCACACTTTAAACTATCCTCCACCCTATGCATTCCTACGCTGGAACGTGAAACAAGAAAAATGGCGCCTTTACTTTTTAATCAGGCACAGGCCGGGGGGCAATGCCGCGATATTCCACATCATCACAGCGCAGAGGAAGAAAAGTTTCGGCAGGTTTGTCGTATGCTTCCGAATAACAGGCGGCAACCCCAGCAGTGACGAGCCCCCATGTTACCCGGCATATTTGATCACGACTCCATTGCTGGTCTTGCAGGAAGGCAACAATAAAGGTCGCGAGATTCATGCTCTCGTTGTGTTCTTTTAACATATGCTGCTCGATTTCACGGGCAAGGCACATATACTCCCCCCATTCAAAACCAAGTTTTTCTGTAACGTCAATCATCACAAGTACTCGCTCATCACCTGTTGCCAGAGGACGACCATAGCCGGGTATAACAGGCTGTGTACCCGGTCGCCTGCATTGCCTCTCAACGATTCCTTTAATATCAATGCCATCCTGGTGCTGTTGCATGGCATGCGATAAGAAATCATATGCTGCGGGCAGCGTGCCAGACCCGTACATTCGTGAATCTGATGCATAAATACCTGCGGTGATACCGGAAATAGGTGATGATTTCATAGTACCTGCAAGTGATCCGATTTGATTGCACCATATCCGTGAATCCGGGAAACTCATGCAGCTATAAATTGCCTCTACCCATTTGGCAAGGCGTTGTTCCGGCACTTCTCCGGTAATGTTTAACATTAGCACTTCAAAATAGGATATCTTTCCGACCAATTCATCGAGCAATGAGTATCCACGGATTGTTACACCTTCTCCGATTTTCCAGCCACCGACACCTGTGCGTATTTTTCCGCGTTGCTCGTCCCATGCTTTATAGGTGTCATTGCTCATTGTTTTATCCTTATAAAATGGTTGAACAGGGGGAGGCGTGTTTTAAATATTCGACCACCGTATGCGTTTCCACGCTGGAGCGTGGAAACGAGAAATCACCATCATGCGAACCTGTGCCATTTAATTCAAAGACACTGTTTTCATCGATCGTTTGATCGAACCCTGCATTTGCAACAGGCGCTCTATTGGGGCCGTTTAACGGATCGGGATCGACATCGTCATTCAGACCATCACCATCGGTGTCGGGATTGAAAGGATCAGTGCCATTGGTGATTTCGATGAGGTTCGTCCAACCGTCCGTGTCTGAGTTAGCAGTGGTAGCCCCGTCGGTCGCATCCAGCGGATTTAACCCAACCTGGATTTCTACGTTATCGTTAATACCGTCGCCATCCGTATCCGCTACATTAACGTTGGTGCCTAACTGGTATTCAACGGCATCACTGAGACCATCATTGTCTGAATCAAGATTTGGGTCTTTTGAAATTGCACTATTATCATCGGGGTCCGCGTTATCCCCTATGCCATCGTTATCCGCATCGGCAAATTCTGTTGGGTCATACGGAAAACGATCTAAAGCATTTGGTACACCATCGCCATCTGAATCCAGCATACCCGCAGTCACCGTACCTGCCGATACTGCACCGATGGGTACAATATCCCCATTACTTAATTCAACACTGCTGCTGACAATGGATACCGCTGATGTGCCTGCCTGTAACAAACGGAATGGAATTTGAACAATCTCACCATTTGCAATAGGCGTATTGTTTTGTTTTGGCACAAAAATAACCTGGATTACGTTACTGCCGGCCTGATTAGAAAAATGAACGTGTGTGCCCGTAAGTGCAGAACCGTCAACCGTTTGCGAAACAGCCAACATGGTGGGGTTGTAGGTGACATTAAATTTTGCAACTGAAGGCAATGCGTACGTTGGTGTTTGTGGGTCAAAGTAAATGGAGACTACGACGTTTTCTCCAATAGCACCAACAGCACTTCCAGTATTCAGTGTAGGATTAGCTGCACTTGCATCTACCGAAAACACACAAAAAATAATTACAGCGCCAATTATACGTACAAATTTAAACATTAGTATTTGCCAAATTTATCATCCATATTCTAAGGATTTTGATTTTATTTCTATATAAACAATATTTTCAATATTCAGCTTTATTCGCAAAACCCACATAAAATAAATCGCTACTCGCATTCACGAGAAAGATTTTGAGCTGAGGTAAAAATTGCATCTTCATAGTGATTTTTTCTAAGTTTAGTTATTGCGTCCTTAACAGTTACTCTGATCCTACTTCCGCAAGATATGGGATCAATTTCGTGGATAGCATTCAGTACCGTTAACAATCGCCAAACTTTAAATGAGTCAGGACTATTTTGCGTAATACCAAGGAGTTCAGTTTCTATATAAGGAATTGCCTTATGCCCAGATTTCGCTAATTCATCCCCCAAATACATATTATGGGGATGCCAGTTCTCTAAATCCCATATATATAATTTAAATTTATCAACTGTAGAAAGTTGTGCAAATAATTGGCGAGCCTCCTTGATTTCTAGCGTATAAAATCCAGGCATCGGGCTAGTAGCAATTTTTTTATTTGCAAATGCGCATGAAGTTAAAATTAATAATAATATTATCAAGGGCGAATGATTATTGAATTTCATTGCAACCATGCCTTGAAGTCCGTATACATTTGGTCTTGTAACCTATTCGCAGATGCCTCATAAGATATTGATGTGTATGCGGTATTTGGCGACATTCCTTGCAATCTATTAGCGACGTATTCACCCCCATAATTGGCGTAAAATGCAGCCCCTCCACTTGCCTGTTGCTGCACGTGTTGCATTTCATGTCCTATTAACGCTAATCCTGATGGATCCATAGGATTATATGAACTGGGCGTCATATATATTTTTCCATTAATCGTGATTGCACCCATACCTTCTGGTACTAAACTTCCATCAACTGATATTTGGACTTCATTTAAATTGGTTCTTCGTAGAAGTGTGTAAAGCCTAAGGCGTCATATCCAGGCCGCCACAGTAAAACAATATGCTGTTTCTGAATCCTTCAAATGAACGATAGCCTCTCGCATTCGATTTGACTGTTTGTATTTTTGAGTTCAATCCCTCAGCCGCAGCATTGCTGATAAAGTGTTTAAACCAAGTCAATATACTGGACAAATGATTCTTTATCATCCTGGCCTTTTCTTTGATCGGTTCCAGACGACTTCGAATCGCCCACGAGTACCATTTGTCAAAATGACGCTTGGCCCAACCTGCATAGGTATAGGACCAGAAGTCACGAAACAGCTCCTTGATGGCCCAAGCTCTGGAGACCTTCAGGTCAGCATGTTTCAAACGATCAAAGCGTTCAATGAATTCTTCTCTCAGATTTTCTTCATTGGACAGCCATGAGAATCGGCTACCTTTCAGGCTCATATCGCCTTGTTTGATTAATTCCTTGTTCTCTTGACGGCGTACTTTATCAACCGCTTCGTTCAAGTGTTGGCTGATGTGAAAACGATCATGCACAATGTCGGCTTGGGGGAGTTTTGTTTCCACAGCATTCGCGTAGGCTTTCCACATATCCAGTGCGACCGCTGTCACCTGTTTTTGTTGTTTTGGGCTAAGTGCCTGTTTTTCATCCCACTCATACAGCACTTTTAAAACCCTGACTTGATATGAAAGAGCAAGGAGGATTACAAGAGCAGTAAGGAAGGAGCGTGTAGCATTTTTTGTTCAGATTTAAAACTCCTCTTCTTTAATTCCAAATGCTAAAAACGGTATTTTGCCGTTGCATAATACGAGCGCCCCGGCATGGGGTAGTCACCCGGCACAAAGCGCCTGACTTCTGATGGGCTGGGCTCATAGACTTTGGTGTCAAATACATTGGACACCCTTAGGGCAAGGTCCCAGTGGTCTGCAATGTCCGTTCTGCGGATGGCCAAATTGGCGATGGTGTAATCATCAATCTCAGCACGGCCATCATCATAAGCCCGGGCACGCTGCATAACGCGGGTAGCCTGGACATTCAGGTTCCAGTCTGGCAGGAAGCGCCAGTTGATCTTTATATAGACCTGTTGTTGTGGTGAATCAGGCGCGTTGCTTTTATTGGTTTTGTCTCTGGATTTTTGATAAGCGTAATTGGCAAGAATATCCAGGGTATAGGTGGCGGACCATTGCATTTCAAGCTCAAAACCACTGCCTTCCTGCCGGCCAACGTTCTGCGCCTGAGGAACGCCGCCTCCAGCCGGGGTAACATAGACTATCTGGTCGTCAATTTCATAGGCAAAAATACTGGCCGCATATCGCTGCTCAAAGGTGTGTTGATAATCCATGGCCAGTTCCAGGGTCTGGATATTTTCTGGCTTGAGATTTTCATTGCCAAGTTTAATCGGGTTGTTTTGAGCATAGAGCTCCTGAAAGGAAGGGGCGCGGAAGGCCTGCCCATAAAGCAGTTTGGTGCTGAGGCTGTAACTGGGGTGCCAGATCAGCGCAGCACGCGGGTTAAAGGTATCACCGAAGTCTGAATAACGGTCATACCGCACACCCGCCGTCAAATCCCAGTCTGCCGCCAGATACCACTCATCTTGCGCGGACAGATAATAGACAGTTCTGTTTTGGCCAGGTGCATAATTATACTCACTGCCACTGACATCTGTGAGCGTCCCATCAACTGTCCCTGACAACAGATCCGCAGCATCAATAACACCCGGCCCATAATTTTTTGTTTCTTTGCCTTGTAACTCGGTATAAAAAGCACCCGCCGCAAACCGCCAGCGGTGATTCTCCAACCCGGTCCAGAATACTGCCGCATCAGCGCGATAATGCTGCTCATAAATTTCAGGATTACCGATCATGCCATCTGTAAAGGTAATGGTTCCTGCGGGTGCTGTTGGGTTCAGGTTACCGTCGGCGCCAATCGGGAGCCGAGCACCTTGGGGAAACAAAACCTGCTCTGTCACATTGGTAATATCCATAAAGCTGACTTTTGACTCAAAGCTGAAGTCTGGCGCGATATCATCATCCCTGTAGCTCGCATCAATGAGCCAGTTATTAGCTTCGGCATAGCCCCCTGGATCAAGCGCCTGGGCAAGCCCCGGGCCCACGCCAAGGTCTTTTTGCCGCCAGTTCCAGGCACGAAGCTGCCAGTTATCCCAGCTGAACTCTATTCTGGTGTCCAGCCTTTTTGCACGGGTATCCAGCGGGCCAGGAGCCAAAGATACGTTTGTTCCAATTTCTGGCTGATTATCCCAAAACGTCTGGGCATCTGCGTCAATAATCCGACCATCATCACCGTCTGTTCCTGAATATTGCATGGAAAAAGCAATATCGAGGTCATCATATGTTTTGCCATGCAGAATCGAGGTTTGTCTGGTGCCAAACGAGCCTGTGGTAGCGGAGATGCTGGTGCCGTCCATTTCTGCCGCTGACTTTGTAATGACGTTTATCACACCTGCAAAGGCATCCGCTCCGTATACGGCGGAACCCGGCCCGCGGATAATTTCCACACGCGCAATGTCTGCAATGGGCAGGGCGGATAAAAACCCCCGGTCACCCTGCCACATCTGGGTGATGGGCACGCCGTTCATCAGCATTAGCACATGCGGGCCAATGTCGGACTGTATGCCGCGTATGGAATAAACCGGCGTTAAGCGAACAGATGAGAGCGTGACATGCAGCCCAGGTACAGATTCAAGCACCTGATCCAGGTTCAGGGCGCCCATTTGCGCAATATTTTCTGCGGTGATGACCGTGGCCACGGCAGGCGCCCGGGATAGCTCTTTTTGTCCGCCCGTGGCGATGCTGACGAACTGCGCGTCGAAGGTTAGGGCGATGTCTTCTTCCGGAACGGTTTGCGCATGAACCGTTGCGCCTGCACAAAAAATGAGCAAAAAAGGCAGGGCCTTTGTCGTATGTATCTTATTGCTTTTTATTTTCACGGGAAATCATCTGTTTTTGTAGAGGATATCTGTGTCATTTTTGAGTGTACTGTCCAACCGCTTGTTTTCAGGTACCGGAAGCTTTGCAGTATGAGTGCCCAGAGTCAATGGCCTGAAAAGCATATCTTTATATCTTATTTTACGCCCTGGCAACATTCTATTAGAAATCTTTAGTAAATACAGGGTGCATACGCTAAAGTTCAGCGTTTACCCTGTTGACTCATGCTGTAAATACGGATAGTCAGCCTTTACACTAAGCTATTAGACTTTTTAAAGGTGCATTTTTCACATGCATTTACAGTACTGTCTGACTAAGATAGGTCGTTTGTTACCAGATATGCTGAATATACTCACCCTCGGGGTGACACAAAAACTTGACGCATGGGCCTGATTATATCCAAGTTTGTCATTCCGGACGCAACCCGGGATCCGGCAGGTTATTTCGATAACCCGCTGAGGTTGGCACAAATCTGGCGCGATGGAATGAAGCTAATGGAACGGCAGTGATGCACTTAAAAACTAATATTAAAAGGCCGGGAGTGGCGTTTGTTTGCTCCTGGCTGCTGCTGGTTTTAAGTCAGGCGCCAATCAATGTAAGCCATGCGGCTGAACAGCGCATCGCTGTCATTTATCCTGTTGTGAAAAAACCGTATAGCACCGTTTTTGAAAGAATCATCGAGGGTATTGCCGCTGAAGCCAAAACCGATATTGCCAGATACGGATTAAAAGGAGTGGATGAAGAACAGGGTGCCGCAATACAGGAGTGGCTGTCAGATCAACAGTCTGACGTAATTGTTGTGCTTGGCCGTCGTGGTATTGAGGCTGTCCGGGATTTGAAGCTGACAATACCATCGGTCTTCGGTGGTGTTTTATATGTTGCCGATACCACACTGGCCAATTCCGCCGGCATAAGTTTGACGCCGGACCCGAAACAGCTTTTTGGCCAGCTCAAGCGTCTTTCCCCAGGAACAAAACGTATTTTTGTTGTGTACAACCCGGCACGTTATCAGTGGCTGATCAATCTTGCCAAACCTGCCGCCGCCGCGCTCGGCATTACACTGGTGGCCAAGGCAGTGGAAGGACTTAGGGATTCCGCTCGAATCCATAGAGACATATTGAGAGAAGCCAAGAGGCGGACAGACTCTGTGTGGCTGTTACAGGATTCAAGCATTATCGGTTCAAATACCATTCTGCCCATGATTTTAAAGGAATCCTGGAATAAAAAACTCATTGTATTTTCCAGCAACCCAAGTGATGTTCCGCGTGGAATTTTATTTTCATTTTATGCCGACAATAAAGCACTGGGGGAGAATCTGGCAAAACTGGCCCTCTCCAGGCTGGACGCCAATCAGAAGCCCCGCACTTTTATACTGCCGCTTACCGGCGCCTTAAGTGCTATCAATCTGCGCACGGCCAGCCACTTGGGGTTGCATATTCCGTTTGAAGAGCAAAGAAAATTTGGCTTGGTCTTTCCGCGGAAATGAGGGTTGACGGATGAAAAATATTCTGAAAAACCTAATAGCGCCTGCGGGCAGCTTCCTTCATCAGCTGACGGTGTCATTTATAATTGGTATCACAACACTGATTTTGGTGGCATCCGTTGTGACTTCATGGCTTGCCAGTAACAGAACTGAAAGTGATTTAATAAGGCAGGGACATCAGATCACTGAAAACCTGGCAAGGCAAAGCACCCTGGCCTTGTTATACAGGGAGGGTGAAAATGCAAAGGATGCTGCGCGTGGCGCACTGGCATTTCCTGATGTACAAAATGTATACATTTATGATACCGCCTTCCAGTTAATTCTTCACGAGGGGAAAAATTTTGAAAAACAAATAATATATTTTTCCCCGCTTATGAATTCCAGCGCATTGATTCTTGACAAAAAAACGCATTGGCGGTTTCGTGCACCTGTTTATTCTCAAATTGACCCGGATAATGAGTTTGTTGTAAAAGGCGGCAATGCGGACCCTGAGCTGCTGGGTTATGTTGACGTTGTATTAAGCAAAGATACATTGGTAAACACAACGACAAGCATATTTGTTGTTAACAGTATTATCTTTTTCTCGCTGGCGGCTGTTCTTCTCCTGGTGCTTCGTTTCATGGCAAAAAGAATCACCCAGCCTCTCAATAAATTATCCACCACAATGTACAACGCTGAATCAAGCGTTGAAAATGCTTACGCAGACGAAGATGGACCACAGGAAGCAAAAGTGATTGCGCATGCCTTTAATCAGATGATCCGCGCCATCAACGAAAGAGACAGGGAACTAAAAAACCAGAACATCACTTTAGAAAAGCGTGTTAAAGACAGGACAATGGAGCTGGCGGAAGCCCGCGACAGAGCCATTGAGGCGAGCAAAACAAAAAGCCGTTTTCTGGCAAATATGAGCCATGAACTACGCACCCCTTTAAATGCTATTATTGGTTACAGTGAGTTGCTGATGGAGGATGCCATCGACAAAAACAATGAATCAAGCTATAGCGACCTCAATAAAGTACACAATGCCGGCGTCCATTTATTATCGTTAATAAATAATATTCTGGATTTATCAAAAATTGAGGCTGGCAAGATAGATTTATATTTGGAAGCATTTGCAGTCAGCACAATGATTGCCGATGTTCAGTCAGTTATTGAACCGCTCGCAAGGAAAAACAACAATTCTTTTCAGATTGACTGCCCGGAAAGCATTGGCTCTATGTGTTCTGATGAAACAAAAATACGCCAGTCTTTGTTGAACCTGATTAGTAACGCATGCAAGTTTACCAAAAATGGGGAGGTGTCACTGGTCGTCCGTCCACACAAACTTGGCAGGCATGAAGGTATCAGCTTTCGGGTGTCTGACCAGGGAATTGGCATGACAGAAAATCAGGTTAACAATTTATTCAGGGAGTTTACACAAGCTGATTCGTCGACGACCCGGGAATATGGGGGGACCGGCCTTGGTCTTGCCATCAGTAAACATTTTTGCGAGATGATGGGCGGCTACATCCGCGTAGAAAGCGTAAAGGGTGAGGGGTCTGTGTTTACAATGTTTTTGCCAAGGGTTGCCACCATCGAAGGCGCCACTCCTGCCAAAGAAGACGATCAAAAACCGGATGCCGATGAGAAAACGGAAGATAAAACCCCAATGTCTGCTTCTGGTGAAATACAATAGCATTCAGCATAAAAACCCTGAAACACCAGGGTGACCACATATGTACCCGCGCGAGATCACCTTTTTAATCACCATGCCACTACGGCATAGCCGCACACAGGAGATAACAGGTTGCCAGCTGGCCTGTCCTTGATGCAAAATACGCCAGTTGCGGTTCTGCTGCCCGGTTAACGTCTTTCCCCTTTCATGGGGATACAAGGGGTGGCAATAGAGTATCGAAGATAGCCCGTTGAGATAGTCCGTTGATTTAATTGCCGCATATCCTGGCCTTCTGCACCCAACAGGGAAAAGACAACGGCATTTCTGAATCTGCCCACCAAGCAACCCATTACACGTGCACAGATGACCCTGTGCCCAACAGTTAATTATTTTTTTACAGGAAAAACATCGTGTTATCCACTGCAAATATTACCATGCAATTTGGCGCCAAGCCGTTATTTGAAGACATTTCCGTGAAATTCGGTGATGGCAATCGTTATGGGCTGATCGGTGCCAATGGTTGTGGCAAATCCACCCTGATGAAAATCCTGGGTGGTGACCTGGAGCCTTCTTCGGGCAATGTTTCAAAAGACCCAAACGAGCGTATTGGCAAACTGAAGCAGGATCAGTTCGCCTATGAGGAATTCAGCGTTATTGATACGGTGATCATGGGCCACGAAGAGCTGTGGAAAGTAAAATCCGAGCGTGATGCAATTTATGCCAAACCGGAAATGAGCGAAGAGGACGGCATGCGGGCTGCCGATCTTGAACATGATTTTGCCGAGATGGATGGTTATACCGCCGAGGCACGGGCAGGCGAATTATTACTGGGTGTCGGGATTCCTGTCGAGCAACACTTCGGCCCGATGAGCGAAGTGGCTCCGGGCTGGAAGCTGCGGGTATTGCTGACACAGGTCTTGTTTTCAGAGCCTGATATCATGCTGCTGGATGAACCCACCAATAACCTGGACATCAACACTATTGGCTGGCTGGAAGGCGTGTTAAATGAACGCAACTGCACGATGATCATCATCTCCCATGACCGTCATTTTTTGAACAGTGTATGCACGCACATGGCGGACCTGGATTACGGTGAGCTGCGTATTTATCCTGGCTCCTATGACGAATACATGATGGCAGCCACACAGGCCAGTGAACGACTGGCCGCAGACAATGCCAAGAAAAGTGCACAAATTGCCGAGCTTAAAGCCTTTGTCAGCCGCTTTTCGGCCAATGCCTCAAAATCAAAACAGGCAACATCGCGAGCCAGACAAATTGATAAAATTCAACTGGCAGAAGTAAAACCTTCCAGCCGGCAAAGTCCGTTTATTCGTTTTGAGCAGGATAAAAAACTGCATCGTCTGGCACTGGAAGTGGAAAATCTCAGCAAGCACTTTGATGAAGACTTGTTTGCCGGGCTCAATCTCACAGTGGAAGTGGGTGAACGCATTGCCATTATCGGCCCCAATGGTATTGGTAAATCAACATTATTAAAATGTCTGATTGGTGACCTGGAACCCACCACTGGCAAGGTGAAATGGTCTGAAAATGCCAACATCGGTTATTACGCACAAGATCATGCCGCCGATTTCGCAGAACCGAAAAACTTATATGACTGGATGGATCAATGGGGAAAAGAAAGTGATGACGAGCAGGTTATCCGTGGCACACTGGGACGCATGTTGTTTTCACAAAATGACATCAATAAAACCGTTGACGTTATTTCCGGTGGCGAGCAGGGGCGCATGTTGTTTGGCAAACTGATGCTGCAACGTCCCAATATTTTATTATTGGATGAACCTACCAACCATCTGGACATGGAGTCTATTGAGTCACTTAATCTGGCATTGGAGAATTATCCCGGTACATTGATTTTTGTCAGTCATGATCGTGAATTTGTCTCGTCCATTGCGACGCGCATCATCGAGCTAACGCCCACGGGTATTGTCGATATCCATGGCACTTATGAAGAATACCTGCGCAATAAAAATGCAGGCTGACCCTTTACCCTGCATCGGCCACTCACAATGAGTCAAGCCTGCTTTTCATCCCTCAAGTTACGCGCTGAATTGCTTGAAAACCTTGCATCGCTGAATTATTCAGCGATGACGCCCATACAGGCAAAAAGCCTGCCGCATATTTTGGCGGGAAAAGACGTGATAGCGCAGGGGAAAACCGGTTCAGGAAAAACAGCCGCGTTTGGCCTGGGCCTGCTGGAGAGGCTGAACGCAAAGCATTTTTATGTGCAATCGCTAGTGCTTTGCCCGACCCGGGAGCTGGCCGACCAGGTGGCAAAAGAACTGCGCAAGCTGGCCCGTGCAATCCATAACATCAAAATACTCACGCTCTGCGGTGGCACGCCTTTTGGGCCACAAACCAACTCATTGGAACACGGGGCCCATATAGTGGTCGGCACACCAGGGCGCATTGAAGAACACCTGCGCAAAGGTGCGCTGGATTTACAGCATCTGACAACTTTTGTGCTCGATGAGGCGGATCGCATGCTGGACATGGGTTTTCAGGTAACACTGGATACCATTGTCGGGCACATATCCCGCGAGCATCAAACCCTGCTGTTCAGCGCCACTTACCCTGAGCAAATACAAGCCGTCGCAAAACGCATCATGGTTGATCCTGTTATGGTGAAAGTGGTTTCGACACATAATGAAACCAGCATTGAACAGCGTTTTTACAAATTAAATAATGACGGACAACGCATGGATGCCTTGCGCTTGCTGTTACTGGAAAATCATCCCGAGTCTGCCCTGGTGTTTTGCAATACCCGACGTGAGACACAGGAAGTGGCTGACGAATTGGTTCGGCAAGGCTTTAGCGCACTGGCGCTGCATGGTGACCTGGATCAAAAAACCCGCGACCATACACTCATACGTTTCAGTAACAAGAGCGCATCCATTCTGGTGGCCACCGATGTTGCAGCACGCGGTTTGGATATTGATGCGCTGGATGCCGTCATTAATTACCACCTGTCACGCGACACCGAAGTACATGTGCATCGCATTGGCCGCACAGGCCGGGCTGGCAGCAAAGGTATTGCCTGCACACTGTACACAGGGAACGAAAGTGACAAAATTGCACGACTGGAAGACTATCTTAAACAAACCATCAAGAATGAAACACTGCCGCCAGTGAGCCTGTTGCATAACGCGCCTTATCAACCAGCCATGGCCACTTTACAGATTAATGGTGGTAAAAAACAAAAATTACGGCCGGGCGATATTCTGGGTGCACTGACAGGAAAAGATGGCATTGCAGGAACGCGGGTCGGAAAAATCATCATTGCAGACAATTGGGCCTATGTGGCAATTGACCGTGGGGCCGCCAGATCTGCGCTGAAAAAGCTGGAAAATGGAAAATTAAAAGGCCGCTCGTTTCAAGTTAGAAAAATATAAGAATAGGTTCTTTTGTAGTCTGTTACGTAAAATCCAGCATCAACCTCTGCTTTCCTAATGGCACCAGCCAGCTTCAATTAACATTTATTTTTCAATAAAAACAAAGCTCACGAGCAGCGTAGCTGCGCCCTGTGAAAACTATAATAAAAAATTTCACCCACCTTTAACGACACTTACCCATCAAGCCACAAGGGAAATTACCTAGTTTTTTTTCGAAAAAAAAGCTTGTCATACCTGTGTCCTACCCATACTATTTTACCTACCGGAATGATGAGGTTCTTGCCAGGGAATATCAAACTGCAAAGCAAGGGACATGCAAAGGTTGTTTACTTAACGTTAGAAAAACATTAACGATAACTGTATCCCCTGTTTCCAAGAGACCTTTCACAGGCCGCTGATTTTACTCTCAGCACCGAGGCTGCGCTGTGCCCGAAAGTTTTTATACCTATAAAAACAAGTCGTTATAAATTTATGTGGCAGCTGTAATTATTGGATGCTGTTTGACTCTATCAAAAGCACAAACAATGGAGGCATTCATTTTTGCACCATTGGTGTGAACAGGAATATAAAAATTACTATGGAATTTAAAGGAGAGCTTAATGAGGAGCATTCAAACAGGATTGGCCTTGGGAATATTGGCTATCGCCGGTATTACTTTGACAGGAACTGCTCAGGCCGTGCCGTCATTTGCGGCGAAGTATGAAAAAAACTGTTCGTACTGTCATAACGCATGGCCTCAGCTGAACAGCAAAGGCCGAAAATTCAAAGAACGGGGTTATCGCCTTAAAGAAGATCTGGCAGCAGAAGACAAGACCACTCCTTATTATGAGGCAGGCAACTTTCCAATTAGCGGACTGGTTATTTCACGTCCTTACGATAAAGCAGACAGTGGTAATCGCATGGTCCGTGCAATCAATGGAGTGGCATTGTTTATTGCGGGCCCCGTGGATAAAAACATTTCCATCTTCACTCAGATTGAGGCTGAAGACGAAGCTGATTTTGCACCGGAAATCGGCAGCACTGCGCTGTCTTATCGCTTCAACAAGGAGGCCACCCTGCAAATGACCTGGAGTCAGGCCAACTGGGCTGATGGCTACGGTTTTCTGGGCAACCATTTCCGATTGACCCGTGGCAGCGTGGGTGTAATTGATCAAGGCTTTGGTGACGCTGACGGGGGTGGTGGAAAATTACGCTCCAAACGCCAAAATGTCGCACTGACGGGCCGCATTGCCAATGACAGTTTGTTTTATAACGTGGGTTTCGGTGGTGTCGCGGATAATGTTGAAGGCACATCTGGATATACCGCCGGTAACGGTACCAGCATGAATGCGCGCATTGCTTTCGATGTAAAAAAGAACATTATGCTGGGTGGCTATATTCTCGATGGTAAAGCGGGCAATATGAATTTCAACCGTACAGTCGTTGATGCCCAGGCTGACCTGAAAAATATCCGTATTCAGGCTGCCTACGCCATGGCCGAGGATGATGTAATCGGCGGCACAGATAAAAACAATGCCTATTCCATTCAGGCTTATAACGTCATGAAAACCAGGAAAGGTATGCCCACCTGGGTGCAGTTAGTGCGCCTGGACAGCTATGAACAAAAGAATGGCCTCGATGAATACAACGAGCTGACCCTGAATATCACCCGTTATCTGGCACAAAATGTCAAAGCCTACCTGGAATACTGGGATCGCTTTGATACACCAACCGGTATCGACAAGGATAATCGGTTGACTCTTCAGCTTTATGTTGGCTTATAGCCCTGCCCAGTCAACGAAGCGTTGAGTAACAATGATGATTTAAAATAACAAAAGCCAGACGAATTTTTCGTCTGGCTTTTGCTTTAAAGGAGTAATGCTTTGTAACAAATGTACATTTTATGAGTCCACATTTTTCTGATACATGCACACTGAATAATCTTGCAATTAACATCAGAACAATCAGTTGTTTAAAAAAAATAAATGTGCATAACTTGAATTGCATCCCGGCTTGTTAAGGATGATTTATATACTCGTAGCGTTTGGGATTTCGGTTTCAGTGCGCGTCATATTTTCTTCATAGCGAGGTAAAATGACGCGCAATCGTTGCTCTATGGCAAGGACAACAACGTGGCCATGGCGGAAACAGGGCGTGTAATTAGCCCTGAATCCCAAACGCTACGGTTATATACAGGAAATATCAGGAATCTATGGTTTTTTAAATAAGCCACTTTATGGATATTTAGGAGCAATTATGAAACGGAATACATTTATGCAATTGATGGCATTTAGTGCTGTCACATCACTGTTTTTAACAAATGCGGTTATGGCTGAAGCACCAGACAAGGCCAGAATTATGGCCGATGCCTGCCAAACATGTCATGGGCCAAACGGAGTGGGATCAGGAAAAATTCCGGAGCTGAAAGGTTTGGAAAAAAGCGATATCACCGAAAGCCTGCTTGGCTTTAGGTCTGGCGATGAGAAATCCACCATTATGGGGCGATATGTTAAGGCACTGAGTGATGATGAAATCAATATGCTGGCGGAATACTTCGCAGGCCTGGACAAATAACAAGGATGTATGTGATGAACCAAATTAATCGCAGAAAATTTATCAAGTTATTAGGGGCTGCCGGTGTGGCTTCCACTACCAGCGGTCTTATTTTGCCAGGTGGAGCCATAGCCGGATCTAAAGCGCGCGTGGTAGTGGTCGGTGGTGGTTTTGGCGGTGCGACTTGTGCCTGCTACCTGCGGCGCTATGATTCCAGCCTGGATGTAACCCTGATTGAACCAAATAATCAGTTTATTACCTGTCCGTTCAGTAATACGGTATTGGCAGGCATAAAATCTCTCGACTTTATTACTCATAATTATGATGGGCTGCATAAAAATTATGGCGTTAAGATTATACACGATACCGTCATTTCCATTGATGCTACAGCAAAAAATCTTAAACTAAAAAATGGCAAAACACTTAAGTATGATAAACTGGTTGTTTCACCAGGTATTTCTTTTAATTGGGATGAAATTGAAGGCGCCAGTGAAGAAAACAGTAAAATCATGCCCCATGCCTGGAAAGCTGGTACACAGACCACTTTGCTGAGAAAACAATTAGAGGCAATGAAAGATGGCGGCAAAGTGATTATCGCAGCGCCCCGTAAACCTTTTCGCGCCCCCCCTGCTCCCTACGAGCGCGCCAGCCTGATCGCGTACTATCTTAAAAAAACCAAGCCCTCTTCCAAAATTTTATTTGTTGATTCCAGTGGTGATTCTGAAGAGCTGGCCATGTTCCGTAAAGGCTGGGAAAAACTTTACAAGGGTATGATCGAATGGGTCGATGGCTCTGAACAGGGCGAGATTATATCAGCGGATGCCAAAACACTGTCGCTAACCGGGCGTACGGTAGGCAACCTTAAGGGGGATATTGTGAACTTGATCCCTCCACAACGTGCAGGTGACATTGCCCGGGTGGCCGGTCTGACAGATAAATCGGGTTGGTGTCCCGTGAGCCAACAAAATTTTGCGTCCAGGTTACAAAAAGATATTCATGTTATCGGTGATGCCTGCATTGCAGACCCTATGCAAAAGACAGGGCATAGCGCCAATACCCAGGGTAAAATATGTGCGGCAGCCATCGTTACTGAGTTAAGTGGCGGCACCATGCCAGACGTAACTTATAACGTCAGTATCTATAGCCTTCTTAACCCTAAATACGCCCTTTCATCAGCGGGAGTGTATCGCTTGAAAAATGGAAAACTAAAGCAGGTTGCTGGCGGCCTGAGTGCTAAAAAGGCGTCCCGCAAAACACGGCTCAAGGAGGCCAGGTTTGCCAGCGGTTGGTATAAGGGGATTACCATGGATACATTTGGGAAAACCTGACACTGGCATATCTTCTGGCAAATAACGTTACCGGCATCCGTGTAACAAATACATAACAAAAAGTTGCGATTCAATAATTTTATGAAAAAATCACTAAAAGGAATTTCTCTGTCTGTCCTTATCGGCGCAATAATTGTGGGTGCTTTAATGGTTGCTGGTTTTAATGGCGCATTAAGTGCGACCAACACCGAATCATTTTGTATTTCCTGCCATGAAATGAATGTCAATTATGAGGAATACAAAGGTACGGTACATTATAGAAACCGTACTGGCGTGCGCGCCACCTGTCCAGATTGCCACGTACCGCGGGATTTTGGCCCAAAAATGATCGCTAAAATCCGTGCGGCCAAAGATGTCTGGCATCATCTTATTGGCACCATTGACAACAAGGAAAAATATGAAGCTTACCGGTTAACAATGGCCAAAACGGTATGGCAGAAGATGAAAGAAACAGACTCCCGTGAATGCCGCATTTGTCATTCTGCGGACTCCATGGACTTTGAAGAACAACAAGGGCGCGCCGCGCGCAAACATAAAAAAATGGCGGAGAAAGGCCGCACCTGCATTGACTGCCATAAAGGTGTGGCTCACGAATTGCCGGAAGATTACGATGAAGAAGAAAATAAATAGAGTCGCATCAGAGGCCGTTCTCAATGAAAACGGCCCCTGATTCAAACAACGAATTTTAAATCCATTTTCCGGTCCAGCGTTTGCTGAGACGCTGCCACAGGCTCCCGGAGTTTTCTTCAAAAATAATTTTCGGGTTAGTACGGACCATAATCCAGTCACCGCGATTGATCTCATTTTGCAACTGTCCGGCAGCCCAGCCCGCATAGCCTGCATAGGTGCGGGTTACGGTATATGGTGTGGATTTAAACGGGTGTGTAAAAACATTTTTCCCTGTGGAAAAATAAATATCATCGGCAATGTGGTGCATGGTCTTTCCCGGCTGCTGGGTACGCAATAAAACAAAAATGGCATTGGTGCTGACCGGACCACCGAGATATAACGGATCGGTGCGTTGCCGTAATTGATGCACATTGGGAAAGGCTTGTTGCAAAGCTATGCCCGCAGGCCGGTTGACAGTCAGTCCGGTGGCGCCGCGTTTGCTGTAATGAGTCAACAGAATAACCGTTTGTTGAAAACTGCTGCCGTGCAACTGCTCTGTGGCAACAAGAAATACGCCCTCACTTTTTTGTGAGGCTGACGGGTGGGGTGTTGTTACATCAGCAGAGGCTGCTGAAAATCCGCTGATACTGAGCAGCCACAAGCCAAACAGGATGTGCTGCACAGCATGACTGCACCTTATAGCACTCAGCGGCAGGCGATGTTGTAAGTGCATGATTACCTCCAGGCCGGCACGGGCAGTCTGCCGGCGCGGTATTACGAGAGTGAATCATGAGTATAGCGGAAAGCTCCGGTGCATGGCGCGCCCACAAAGGAGGAAAATCAGGCGATTTCTATGGTAAATGCCCCGCTTTGGCGGGCCGCTTGGGCTGCATCACTGGAGCGCGACATCAATAAGCGGGCATCATCACCTTTGGTCCAGGCGGTAATGCCAAAGCAGGCGACGACTTGTATGCCGGCTTGCTCGTCAACCATTATCGTGAAATTTTTGAGCTGTTCGACAAGTTTATTGGCCAGCGCAACGGCGGCAACCTTGTTGGTTTCGGGTAGAATAAAAATAAATTGCCCCGCACTTAAATGTCCTACCATGTCTGCCCAGCGTATCTGGTCCCGCAACATCTGGCTGACGGCAACAATAACCTTGTCAGCGGCGACCTGACCGGTGGACTGGATAATCCCGTCCAGGTTAATGATATTCATGGTAACCACTGACAATGAATTCTGATATCGGCGGCTTCGTGAAATCAGTGGTTCCAATCCTCTGTTGATGGCGTGCTCATTGAGCAAGCCGCTCAGAGTGTCCACCGTATTGTGTTGCGCCAGTTGCTGGGCCAGCTGATTGCGGTCATTGCGCAGGGCTTCTTCTTCGCTGACATCAAGATAACAAACGGTGTATTGACCATCATTGGGTGGCAGAGGGTAACGTACGACACGCCGCTGGATACCCGACGGCGTGTAACCCAGGGTGAAAGGGCCATTATTCGCCGGTGTACTGTTATCCTGGCTTACCGCAATATTTTTCCCCAACAGCGCCAGTTCCGTACGCCCGATGCAGTGTCCCTGCGGGCAATCCAGCCATGTCGCCAAGGTCTTGTTGCACCAAAGTACCAAGCCATCATCATCGGTAATAATGACAGCCATGGGTGCATTGGCAAGAATATGTTGGCTGGTGTCGGGACTGGGTTCATCCATGCGGCAATACTCCTGGAAGTGGTATGTATGTTTCGGTGTGCCAAATAATTGTCAGCATATAGCGTAACCCATTGATTTTACTTGAGCCATTACTCTGTGTGCAAATTGTCAGCAGGAACATGGGTTTATCAGCGGTCCTCAGCAATAAAACTTTAACGCTTGCCGTCGTTGATTGTAGCTTGTTTAACCGTTCAAACATTAAAGAATGGTGCCGAAGTAATAAAGTGGCAGGGTGTTTTTTCAGCCATAACACGTATTCCGTGCGTGCAAAAAATGAGTCAAAAATCAAAAAACGGAAAAAAACAGCGAGAAAAGCTTTGATATGCCGACAGCAAAACGCATAAAACACCGTTATGACCACCTGGATATACGGGCGGTACGCAAGCGTTTTCTGGCCATTAACCGGGAGCGCCTGCGGCGTGCAGAGGGGGTGCTGAGCTGGCGTAACCGTGATTTTCTGGAATTACTACCCGTGTTGTTTCATATCAATCATGCCATGCTGCCCGGCTTTGTATCCAAACAAACACCTGCCGGAATATCAAACTGGGCACCGACCAAAAAAGGCTTGGAAGCCGGTAAACGTATTGCCAAAAGTTTTGATTATAAAAAAAGGGCTTTAAGGACTTTTGACATTCATTCGGTTTTTTTGATGGGCAGTGTCGGCACGATTGCCCATTCAGAAAAAAGTGATTTTGATGTCTGGGTCTGTCATCGCTCAGGCCTGGATAAAGAACAGTTATTCCAACTTGCGGGAAAATGTGAAGCCATTGAAGAATGGGGTGCATCCGTTGGTTTGGAAGTGCACTTTTTTCTGATGGATGCAGAAAAATTCCGCAGCGGTAAAGTGGTTGAGTTAAGCCGTGAAAGCAGTGGCAGTACTCAACATCACTTATTGTTGGAAGAATTTTATCGCACCGGCTTGCTGGTAGCCGGGCGTTACCCTGTGTGGTGGCTGGTACCACCGGACGAAGAAAAAAACTACAAAAAATATGTGTCGCGTCTGATTAAACAACGTTTTATTCCGGAAAATGAAGTCATTGATTTTGGTGGCCTGAGCGAAATCCCTGCGGAGGAGTTTTTTGGCGCGGCATTGTGGCAGGTTTACAAGGGTATTGATTCACCCTACAAATCCGTATTGAAAATGCTGCTGATGGAGGCTTATGCAGCAGAATACCCACACAGTGATTTATTAAGCCTGCGATACAAGCGTGCGGTTTACGATGGCATAAAAAATATGGACATGATTGATCCATATACCATTTTAATGGAAAAACTGGAGCATTATCTGACCAAACAAAAATCCCTGGAACGTCTGGATGTGGTACGCCGCTGTTTTTATTTCAAAGTAGATCTGGCATTGAGCCGCCAATCAAGAATGAACCGTAACTGGCGATGGGAACGAATGCTCGAACTGGCCGAGGCCTGGCACTGGTCGGAAGGACACATCGAAATGCTGGATGACCGAAAATCATGGAACGTACACCAGGTATTAAAAGAACGACGGGTATTGGTGGATGAAATAACACACAGCTATATGGCATTATCAAAATTTGCACGCACACATTCAGAGCTGGCACGTATCGAACAAAAAGATCTCAATATTCTGGGGCGAAAACTGTATGCGGCATTTGAGCGCAAGGCTGGCAAAATCGAAACCATTAATCGTGGCATTTCCGCCAATATTACTGAAAGTAACATCACTATCATTCAAAGTAAGGGAAAAGGTACCGAAGAGTCGTGGAGTTTATACCCTGGAATAGTGGAGGGACATGAGCCAGGTGGTTCGTTAAAACGTGCACGCAGTATTGTCGAGGTACTTGCCTGGTGCCATTTTAATCGCCTGGTTGGGTTACGCACCATTATAACCTTACTGTTGAGTGACAGTATTTTAGGCCTGAAAGAAACACGCTCAATTCTGGATGCCTTGCAATCATTGTTTCCCGACGGTCACTTGCAGGAAACCGAAATTGAAAACTTCAACAACCCCCCGTTAATTGAAAAGGGTTGTCTGTTTGCCAATGTCGGTATTGATCCACTGCCGCACCATTCCCGGCGCGGCACTGATCTGGTAAGTGATCAGTCTGACGTGATGAACTACAGCGGCTTTTCACTGAATCTGGCGCTGACCTTTGATCTGGTGGTAGTCACCAGCTGGCAGGAAGTTATTACGTATAAATATGTAGGCATAGAGGGCCTGTTGGATTGTTTTTCACAGTATATGCACTGGAACAAGGTCGTAGACAATACGGGGGAACCACCCTTGTTACGGGCCTTCAGTTATTCCTCCAGCCATAGCCGGGCCATCGCGCAACGCATCGAAGAACTTTATAAAGATGTGGCGACAACATTTTCCAATATAAACAACAGCGGAGGAGCGCGGTATATTTTTCAGGTGGAAAAATCCTATTTTCTGCTGGAATCAGATGCTGGCGCATTTACTTACACACGCCAAGCCACCTACGAAAGTCTGCTGGAGGTGCTGGCAGCACCACAGGACAATTTCCGTCCCATTCAAGTGGATCGTCATGCCTTGCTAAATACACCACTGCCATCCATTTTGTCGAAAAACCGTACCGGTTTTATTCAGATGTTTTATTTTTGCCTGGGTAACGAAGTGGATATTTTTGTATTGGATGAAAATGGTTCATTGTTCCATCAACGTGTGCCGTATTTTGAGGATGAGGCGCTGGTGAATCATTACAGCCGCTTTTTTGACGCTGTATTGAATCGACAGAGTTTCCTGTTTCATGACGAAAATGCCAGCCTGATGCTGGATGCACTGGAAATCTATAAAGTCAAAAAACGCCGCTACAACAAATATAGCTTCAGCCGAAAAACACCGGATATTGACCGGCCTTTACGCTATTTCAATGTGCAGGTAATTGGTGATTTAGTGGATAAAAATGCTGAATTTACGGTGTATTGCAATGATCAGGAGTTTTCGTCTCTGGACTATGGCAAAAATTTATTCCGGGAAGTCGTACGCTATGTGTTAACACAACGGAGCAGTGGCCAGCGCTACCCTATTTATATTACCGACGTGGATTTATCGCCGACATTATTGGGTGCACGCCGTACTGATAAAGTTCAGGCAATTGATTACCTGAAATATAAAAAACGCATCGAAGAAAAGATGAATCGTGAATTGGCCCGGTTATAGTTTTCTGATTTTTTACTGCTGGCCTAATGCCTTTGCCATAAAAAAATGCTTGATGGGTGTGACACGATCAGAAAAATCAAGCCCGATATTGCGCAGCTCGCGCAGCCCTGGCGTATTGTTACTGAACAATTGTTTGAATGCGCCCATGGCCTCCAGCATTAATAAGTTGTCACCACGCCGGGCCCGTTCAAAACGCCGCAGGTTTTTGAAGCTGCCCATGGGCTTTTGTGCCGCATGTGCAGTAAGCACAACCTCCGCAAGACATTGCGCGTCGGCAAATCCCAGATTCACCCCCTGCCCGGCCAGTGGATGGATAGTGTGTGCGGCGTCGCCGATCAGCGCAAGGTGAGGTTTGACGTAATTTTTTGCATGCTGGCCCTTGATGGGAAAACAGGCCCGTGGTCCGGCGTGCAGGATCTTTCCCAGTTTTTTATCAAAGGCGGTTTCCAGCTCCTGTCTGAAAGCAGCTTCATCCAGCCCACTGAGACGCTCCGCTTCTTCGGCACTGGTGCTCCAGACAATGGCGCTGATATTGTTTTCATTTACCGGTAAAAAAGCCAATGGCCCACGGGGTAAAAACCGTTGCCAGGCTGTATGTTGATGCGGATATTCTGTGGTGATATTGGCAACCACAGCAGTTTGTTGGTAGTCATTGATGCTTACGGCAATGTCGGTTTGCTGCCGCACCCAGGATCGCCCACCGTCGGCACCCACCAGGAGCTCAGCCTGAAGCACATTGCCATCATCCAATTGCAGTTTGGCGGCATCGTTGCCGAGCTGGAGAATTGTGGGGCTGCTGGGGCAGTAAATGTCGACATTATCAAAAGTATGGACGCGGTCGATCAATGCTTTGTTGATGATGCGGTTTTCGATAATATGACCAAGGCTGGCTTCGCCGATTTCGGCGCTGTCAAAATGGATGCTGCCATTACCGCCGGCATCCCACACATGCATTTCGGTATAAGCGGTGGCACGCATGTCATGCATTGCATTCCATACTCCCAGTGTCTCAAAAAAGGCTTTCGAGGCACGGCTGATAGCGCTGACACGCAGGTCAAAAGAATCTTCAGGCCATTGCGTGGATGGTTCGCTCCCTTCGATGAGGGCTATTTTCAATGTGCCATTCCCCTCTATGTTATTGCTTAAGGCACAGGCCAATGCGCTGCCGACCATACCGCCGCCAACGATAATGATGTCGTATTTTTTGGACAGTGTCTGTGCGGCATTGGTCACAATGGTAATCCTCGCGCCAACCGGGGCAGTTTGCCTACGATGCCCATGGAATGACGGGCCAACAGGTGTTTAAGTGGCGGCAGAATGTCGGTGGCGATCAGCCCCAGATTACGCGCTAACACGAGGGGTGGAAAGCGGTTGGAAAAAGTATGCACCAATGTGTTGGTAAAACTGATGACCTGGCGATGATCCCGCTCCCGCCACTGTGCGTAAACCTCAAGCACGGGCAGTGCGCCAATATCGTCACCCGCATGAAAGGCGTCAACAATGTTTTGCGCGAGGGCGGCGACATCGCGCAAACCAAGGTTAAACCCTTGACCGGCGATGGGGTGCAAGGTGTGTGCGGCGTTGCCGACGAGCGCCAGCCGGGCGCGCACCTGTTCCTGCGCCTGAATCAGTTGCAGTGGATAGCTATGGCGTTTGCCTACTTTGATAAAGCCACCAAGACGTTTGCCAAAACAGGGTTGCAGTTCAGCGAGAAAATCTTCGTCGTTCAGTTGCAAAAGGCGTTGTGCATCTTCCGGTGCGCGCGTCCATACCAGCGAGCAACGATTATCCGGCATCGGTAACAGCGCCAATGGGCCATTGTGGGTAAAGCGCTCATAGGCAACGTGTCGGTGTGGTTTTTCCGGTGTGATGTTGGCGATGATGGCGGTCTGTCCATAATCGTGCACGCTGGTGTGAATATCCAGCTGGTTGCGCACATGGGAGTGACCGCCATCGGCGGCGACCACCAGTTTGCTGGTAAGTGATTCCGTATTGCCATTATTGTTGTCAGCGTCATGTGCGATGACGGCGGTAGCATGATCGCCACCGAGTTTTAAATCGGTGAGTCTGGCCGGACTAATCAATGTTAGGTTATCGCATTGCTGAAGCTGGTTCATCAGCACGGCCCCCAATTGCTGCGCAGTAACAACATAGCCCAACGCATCGACTTTTTCTTGCGTGGCATCCAACCGGGTAAAACCGAAACGTCCCTGATCGGAAACGTGAATGCGTTGAATGCTCGTGGTTTGTGGTGTGATGTGTGTCCACAGCCCCATACCCTCAAAAATGCGTCGGCTGCCAAAAGACAGGGCGATGGCGCGGTCGTCATAGCCGGGTGGCGTTGATTTGTGAAGAGGAGCAGCTTCGATGAGTGCGATACGCAATGCCTGTTTGGCCAAACTGATCGCCAGACTGGCGCCTACCATGCCGCCGCCAATGATGATCAAATCGTAGTCAGTAGTGGTATTCATGCTCCTGCCATTAGCGCCTCAATAGCAGCAATAGTCTTGGGCGCATCTTTGCTCAACACATCACAGCCGTCTTTGGTAACCAGCACATCGTCTTCAATACGAATACCGATGCCCTGCCATTTTTTCGCGATTCTACGCTTGCCCACTTTTGTGCCGGGGGCAATGTACAAGCCAGGTTCCACAGTAAGCACCATGCCGGGTTCCAGTTCACGCCAAGCGTCACCCACTTTGTAATCACCCACGTCATGCACGTCCAGTCCCAGCCAGTGGCCGGTGCGGTGCATATAAAATGTGCGATAGGCCTGTTCTTTAATGAGTGTACGCAGATTGCCTTTGAGCAGGCCAAGTTTGATCAGCCCTTTGGTGAGTATGCGTACTGCGGCTTCGTGAGGAGCATCCCAGTGGTTGCCGGGGCGCACTTTGTCGATGGCGGCCAGTTGCGCATCGAGTACGATTTGATACAACGCTTTTTGCTCAGGGCTGAAGCGGCCGTTAACGGGAAAGGTACGGGTAATGTCGGCAGCATAGAGTTCGTTTTCGGCACCTGCGTCGATGAGTAACAGGTCTCCATCGCGTAGCTCGGCGTTGTTTTCAGTGTAATGCAGGATACAGCCATTTTCACCGCCACCCACGATGGGAGTGTAAGCATTGGCGCAGTCATGCTGTTTGAAATAGTACTGAAATTCCGCCTCGATCTCGTATTCCATTTTGCCCGGCCGACACTGCCGCATAGCCCGTTTATGTGCCTGGGCAGAAATTTTTGCGGCCTTGCGCATAGCACTGATTTCGGCGCGGCTTTTGTACAAACGCATATCATGCAGTAAGTGATCAAGCGCAATAAATTCACTGGGGGTATGCGCACCTGCGCGGGACTGCTCCTTGAGGTGATTGATCCAGCCAGTAACGCGCAGATCAAACTGGGTATCACAGCCCATGGCGTAATACACGCGCTCACTGTGCTCCAGCAAGCCAGGCAGGATGTCGTCAATGTCACTGATGGGGAAGGCATCATCGGCACCATAGTCTTCCACCGCACCCTCCAGCCCGGCACGGCGGCCATGCCAGGTTTCCATTTGTGGGTCGCGCTCGCGGCAAAACAGGACCACCTCGCCGTGTTTGCGCTTGGGAATCAGCACCAATACGGCATCGGGCTCATTAAAACCGCTGAGGTAATAAAAATCACTGTCCTGCCGGTAAGGGTGCTCAGCATCACGATTGCGCAACCGCATGGGCGCAGCGGGCAGAATGGCGACACTGGCCTTGCCCATCATTTGCAGCAAGCGCTTACGACGACGGGCGAATTCAGTGGGTTTGATGTGTTGGTTGGAATTCATACCGCGATTGTAGCGGGGAAGCGGGAGCGATACGAGTGCGGGCTCCAGCGACAAGACATATCGCAAGCGCCTTAATGCAACGTGGGACCAGGCTCAATGGTAACAGGTGCTGCCTGGGTCGGTTGCAGTTCCTCATTGACAAGCAACACACCCACACGCAAATATTCCACCAGCTCCACATAGGCATTTTCATCTTCTTCACTACCTTCCAGCTCGTAAGAGGTGCCAGCACGAGCGATTTCCAGCAGGTCTTTGGTGATTTCGCGAGCATCTTCGGGCAATGGTGCAAAGTCGGTAATGCCGCCAAGACTGAGGCCAATGAGATAACCCTGGCACCAGTCACCCAGCGCGTTTACACGCGCCTCAAGACCGTCATTGTCGTCGGGTAACAGCATCTGAAACTCACAGGCTGGATCACTGAGTTGCCGCCGGGTAATGTCATGAGTTTGCTGGAAAATCTCGCGTGCCTCGGCGGCCAGTAAATCACCGCCGGGCTGATTGGGCCACAATGCCTGTCGCCAGACATCAACCCCGGCGTTGTCATTGGCACACAGCAGACCGCACAATGTGCCATGTACTTCGCTGGGAGTGATTTCAGTGTCCAGTTTGTCCAGGGCGCTGGCGAGGATCGTATAATCGGGCAGGTTTTGTGGCATGGCGGCGATATCGTATTTTGTACTGAAACGCAGGATAAAGTAAGGCGGTGATTTTAGCACCCCCAGACAGCGGCTGACAGTCGTTGACCCGTTTTGTGCCCCGCTCTATAGTGAGGCTTACTGTGACAATAACAAATTCCCTCTTGGGCGATTAGATAGCATGTCTGAATCTGAAATTAGCAAGCTGGAGCGGCGTATTGATGAATTGATCGCGCTGACTGACCAATTGAGCAGTGAGAATAGCCTTATTCGTGAACGGCAAAATCTGTTGGTGGAAGAACGTGCCCGGCTCATCGAAAAAGCCGAGTTGGCGCGCTCACGGGTAGAATCCATGCTGGTGCGACTCAAGGCAATGGAGGCCGAAGCATGAATGCTGGAGTCACTAAACCCACGCAGCCTGTGGAAAACAAAGTAATCAGTATCCGGGTGCTGGACAAGGAATATCAAGTGGCCTGCCCGGTGGATGAAGAACCGGCGCTGTTGGAATCTGCACGTTTGCTGGATGAAAAAATGCGCGAAATTCGTGACGCGCGTAAAATGGTGGGGGCAGACCGGGTTGCGGTGATGGCGGCATTAAATCTGGCCCACGATTTCCTGCAATTACAATCAAATGGTGGCAATGACGGACCTGCGATGGAAACCAGGCTGCGAAATTTGCAGAATAAAGTGGAGGCAGCGATTGCCCGGGGTCGACAGTTGGATTTGTGACCGGTCTGTCGAGAAGCAAGTTTATTTATATTTGAGTCCAGCGAGTGATCACACATGCACGATCTGGATTATACAACGTTTTCAAAGAATGGCGTTGCCTGCGGTGTTCGATACTGTATCGGAATTTTCTTGGCCTATGCTTAACCCTGTTGGGTGCATTACATCGGTGTTGTGTGCATGTCCGCGCTGCGGAAAGCCTGATATGCCGGTCGTTGTTCCCACTTTATCGCTCCGGTCCCAAGAGCGACGATGCAACCGGCACATGTGGGTAACGTCTCTTTTTTTCTTCTTTCGGGCAATCCCGTGATGGAACGTCAGGTTTTGCGCCAGCAATTACGTCAGGCACGCCGCTCCCTTGACGCCCATGAACATGCCTGGCGCAGTGCAGCCATCACCCGGCAGCTGGTTAACCACCGCCTGTTTCGTTCCGCGCAACACATTGCCTGTTACCTGCCCAATGATGCTGAAGTGGACCTGACTTCTCTGCTGGATTGCGCCTGGACCATGGGCAAAACGGTGTACCTGCCAGTGATCAGTGCCACCCACCATAACCGTTTGCATTTTTTGCCTTACGCACCAGGTGACACCCTGGCAACCAATGGTTTTGGCATTCCCGAACCGGTAATACGTTCACGCCGGGTGGCTGCGCTGACGCGACTGGATTTGGTGCTGACTCCCCTGGTGGGCTTTGATGAGTGGGGCAACCGACTGGGCATGGGAGGCGGCTTTTATGACCGCACCTTTGCTTTTTTACGCCGTCGCCGATGCTGGCGCAAACCACATTTATGGGGAGTGGCGTTTGATGTGCAAAGAAGCCCAACGGAGCTACCCTGTCAACATTGGGATGTACCGTTGGAAGGCGTGGTAACTGAGTCTGGCGTATGCAGGTTGGTGAGGTAAGAAACCCTCGCCAACCCGCAAACTGTCTGCCAGGCTCAGCGAATCGGATCGAAAGCTGTCAAACTCATCATGTGCGCATCAGTACCCAGATCGTTATTGGGAAACAGACTACGGTAGACATCACGATAATTCGAGCCGTGCAAGGCAAGATAATTAAGCACGACAGTATCCACCAACAGGTTGACGTTGTTGGCAGCCACACTGGAAGCGGTTTCTACCGAACCATCTGAACGGAACCAGCCGATCTGCTGATGCCGTTCCGCGCCCAGGTTGTCACCGGAAAACAGAGTGGCCTGACCACCACTGGCAGTGGGGTTGTAAACCAGGAAAAAACTGCCTGCTGTGGCGGAATTGTCGCCAGTCCACACACCTTTGCCACGGCCATCCTGGGAACCATCAGTCGAACCATTACTGGCCACGGAACCATCACTAAAAACATAAAGCATCAATGGTTGTCCACGTCGCGCAGCATATTCCAGGCATGCCCCCATACAACGTCCGGCACGCAGGTCACGACGCTCACCAGTGGAACGGTCACCCGTGTGATAATCAAAACCGCCCATGGCAATGGTACCCGCTCCGGCGTGGCCGTCGATGACCATTTTCATAACGGCGGCGGTTTTGCGGAACTCACCCTCGCCATCAAACTCTGCCTGGCTGAAAATGCTGCCGGCCCCCCCAACAATGTCACTGTCTCCAGCAGGATCAACATCCACACCAACAAAACGATCAGCAATATCGGCAGCATTGAGGTAGCCGCATTGCACCAGGTCTTTTACAACAGCATCGGCGTTGATTTTGGTGATCTTTTTGTCGCTGAGCCGGGCAATGGATTCCATCACAGCTTTGGCGTCGTCTTCAGTCAATACGCCAACAAGATCACCGGTATCCACCATGCCGGTGACATCGCTGGGTCTATCCACCTTGGTGGGGCGGATAGAGGGATCGATGCTCATGGCCGGCGCCACAGAGTTGCCGCCTGATTCGGAGTTGCGTGAACCAATAAGGGTAACCACGTCACCGTTGGCGCCGGTGCGGGCAATGCCATACATGGGATTGTGCGGATTGTTACCCGTATCGTTGTCTGAACGGGCGGGAATTACCGCGCCATTGATATTGGCAGCAGTGTTGATGATGTCAATTTTTTCCAATATACCGCGCAGAAAACCACTATCCGAATGGAAGGCCAAACCGAGACGGGTATCAATAAAATCATTGTTCGGGCCACTCATGGCTGAGGCAGCATCCACAATACCCGGCACCATGCCTCCAGGAATACCCATTCTGCTATAGCCCGCTGCACTGATGGGATCGTTAAGATACCCCCCCTGTCCACCGGCCAGTACATTGGAGCCAATCATATTGGAGCCGCCAGCCAGATCAAAACAGATAAAAGGAATCTGACTGCCCGTGGCGCCCAATGAGCAGTCGGGAAGGCTGTTTGCCAGGGTGGTCAAATCCGATGACAGCGCCGCCTGCGCAGCACGTGGATTGGCAAACAGGCTGAACAGGGAGCCGCCGAGGGCAACGCCAGTACCTGAAATGAAACCCTGACGCAGAAAGTCCCGCCGTGTCACCGGACGACTATGATCCTGATGCAACAAAGGCGCATCAAGTGAAAGTCCGTGGCGACTCTTTTTCAAGCGTTTCGCGGTTCGGTTAACTGTTCTTTTAGCCATCGTCTTATCCTCAAATACGTCTGTCTGTTGCTTGTTTGCGTGAACTCAACTCTTATTGAATGACCATTACCGCGCTACCCAGAGTCGTGGTGCACATCGCTTTAACCATGGCGCGGGTACGGGCAGCATCATTAGTGCAGGCCGGATCGGCGGTACAGATCGCCAGCAGACGGTCAAACAGATTGCCTGGATGGCCGGCAGGTGCACCTGCGTCATCCGGACCAACCAATTCCGTCCTGAGTTCTGTGAGGCTGGGCATGTTGCTGAGTGCTGTACCCCCAATGCCAACCATGTTGTTGTACAGGCCATCTGCAATCTGGTTTTTTTCCGCAATACCAGAGAAGGCTGTAGCTACGTTGCTGTTAAAGCCAAAGCCAGGGCCAAAAAAGGCATCCCGCAGGGCGCTGTCTTCCACCAGGGCATCACAATAGGCAATGGCCAGCTGGGCTATTCCCATTTCGTGTGCAGAAAGGAAGCCACTGACACTTTCCGCGGCGGGTAACTGCTGCTTGATACCAGAAACAATGCCTGCGTCTTCTTTGTAATAGGTTTCCAGTACGCTGGAGAATTGTGGCAGATAAGGATCAACACCGGTCATCGCTGACATGGACAAAAGAATTTCTTCAAAGGTGCGCAGGCCAACGTCAGGAACCGGCGTACCGTCCACCACCGTAGTGTCACAGCTCAAGGTACCGCCACAAATGGCCGGAACGCGGGCATTTTGTTTGCTACCGAAGTTTTCGAAAGTAAGGAAAAACTCATCGGCGTTGGCGCCTTTTTCCAAGGCGATAATGGTACCAACATCGGATAAGACTTGTTTCCCTGTTGTGCTATCGAAATCGGTCGCATTAATCGTAGTGTTAAGATTAATGTAAGCCTGACCACTGGCAGGCTCCTTGCCATTGAGCCCAATACGCATGCCTCGGATTACCGTGTTATTAGGGGTAAAGGCAGGATTGAGGCTAATAAAGGTCGGCTCGGTGAACAAATAACTGTAATTATCAAACTGGCTGGCTATGAAGTAAACGAAGCACTGATCACCATCGGGATTGGCGGAAGTAACCGCCGAGGCCAGAAAGCAGTTGGAATCACCTACCAGGTCGCTGACGCTGAACATGAGGAAGAATTTTTGTCCCACACCAGCCTCGAAATTCTGCTGGACTTGCGCCGGAGTCATTGCACGATTGTGTATGGCCACCAGACGGAGTTTACCTTGCCAGGGTTCGCTGAAATCTGCCTCATTGCCCATGCTGAAAGCATAGGTGGGGTCCCAGCCCGCCAGATTACCCGCAGGAAGCAGTGGGTCAGTTGATCCCATATCGTTGCCGATGGTGGATACATCAACACCATTGACATATATCTTGCGGCCTTCCGACAGGCTAAAGGTAACCACAACATGCTGCTGAGTGGATTGCAGGTCTTCATCCATGTCATCAGTGAGCAGAGTGTTGCCATTGGCGCTTGGTTCTGCGGAACTGCGGTTCATGAATGCATAACGGTATTCAGCCTGGCCCAGAGTGAAGTTACGCTCATTGGAGCCGCCTGAGTAGTTGATGATACGCGCAGGATTGTTATCGCCTTGCGACACATTGGCGGGAACCACCCAGGCTTCGATAGAATAGGCGCCGCTGCCAAGAATCTGGGTCAGCAGTTTACGGCTGTCCTGCGTGGTGGCCTGGGCCTTTGCGCTGCTGGTGAGAAATTCTATACCCCAGCCACCTACCCAACGATAATCGGTACCTTCGTTGCCAAAGAGTTTGAGATCAAGGGGCACACCTACACCGCTGGTGTCTTGTATGGTGGCACCGGACCCCGCTTTGAATTCGTACAGGGCGATGGTGCTGGAATCATCACGGGTACCACCACTGGCAACGGTGCCTTCGAGCAACGTCAGCGCCTTGCTGGTTACCCAGTTGGCATTCACCTCTGTGGTATCAATGGTGTCGGCAAAGGCAACAATAGCCTGCTCCATTAGTACGGCGCAGTTTTTACGGCCTTCCGTAACAGCCTGTTGCAGGGTGCTGCTTAAATCCCAGCAGTTGTGACCTTCATCCATACGCACCACCAGACGCGAATCCCGTGGGATATCCAAACTGATTTTCTGTCCGGTAACAATGGCATTGTAAGCAACATCTCTGTCGGCATCAGCGAAGAAGGGAGCCTGCGGTACAGGTGCTGAGTCCCGATGGCAATCGGCGCAATAAGTCGTCAGCAAAGTATGCACGCCATCAAAGCTGGCAGGCGCGGAAGCTGCCGGATCAGGAAAGTTTTTACTGGCCCCGGTGTTTTTAATCGTTGGTGGGGTGAGCGCGATGATATTGGTTGCATTGCCCGTGCCTCCACCGGCGACGCCACCATTGACCCAGTTAGTGATGTATGTAGTGGCACTGTCGGCAAGCGCGCTACAGGCGCTGGCACTGCCACAATTGTGGCCGGTATTGATTCTGGCAATCAGTGCTGAGTTACCCGGCGCACTGCGGTCAATCAAGTTACGGCTGATTATTTGGCCATAAGCAGTATTAACATCAGCCGTATCCAGAAAATAAGGCTCCACACTGCCAGCTTCGGTGTTGTGACAATTTTCGCAATTACCGGCATCAAGCATCTTGGCCCAAAATTCGGTCTGGAAATTGCAAATATCCTCTATCGCCGTAGGATCGGTGGCAACTGCATTGCAAGCATTTCCGCTATAAGCCGCGGCGGTACTGCCACTGCTACCACCAGTGACAGTTGGTTCATTGGACACACTGTCACAGGCTGACAACAGCAAACCACTAAGCAGGATAAGTGGCAGCGACCATGGCTGATATTTCATGCGGAGAGTTGTACGGCTTGGAATGTTCATTGTAATGCTCCAAAAAAACCTGTTATGGCACCTTTTACCAGCGTGTCCACTAATAAATTGATTGTTCGTGTCTTGTTTTTAATTACCCATGCAGAATACGGCAGAGTCTGCAAATACCTGTTTCAGCTTGTAGCCATTACCCCGAAAGGTCGTGATCATGGTGTTGATTTGCGCACGGTCTGTGGCGTCGACCGGTGCTCGCAAGCACACAGCTTTGAACACTTTTTCGACCTGGCAGCGGGCGAAGGCATCGCTGTGCGCCAGCTCCTGCCCCATGGACGACGCACCACTTCCACTACCGGTTAATGCGCTGTCCCAACCCAGCGCACTGTTACGGCCGGTGCGCCAGTAGTTATCCCAGTTATCGTTGGGAGTAACGTAGCCATATTCAAAATTGTTGCTGTTTTGCAGATATTTGGGCTGTACAACACCGCCGGAATAAACCATTTGCCCGGCTTCGTAATCGGGTTCATTACCGTTCATAGGATAGGTGTAGTCGTAATAGGCAAAGGCCTGGGTCATGGGGTCCATGCCGCTGTGACAACCAACGCAGGCATTCATGTAGATGCGGCTGTCGCCACCTGGGCTACGGGAAACGTCCTGACGAACACGGTCTGGACTATAACTGGAGTCTTTCACTTGCTCCATGTCATTGCATAAATGATTGAGCATGGTGAAGCGAAACATGGCGCGGTTGGTGCCATCCACAAAAAAGGCTTTGGCGGCGGCACGGGTGGTAAGCACACCGGCTGCTGCACCTGCTGGCAGGTTGAGGGTGGCCGGGTCTGTCTGGGTGGTTTCCACCAGATCAGTCATAAGGTTGACGCCGCGGTCTTCCATTTCCTTGTAATGAGCATTGCTGCTGGGGGAATATGGCGGCAGCCCGGCGGTATTTGCTGTGTAAAGAATATCACCGTAAAGAATGGTGCGGAAATCATAATCGTCGCGAATAATACCAATTACCGTAGCGGTATAATCGTTAAGCGGCTCGAATGTCGTCTGTGCTTCGTTGGTCCATGGAGTAATGAAGTTTTTCAGTGTCACCCGATAAAAATTGGGATTATTCAAAGCTTTGAGCGCAGCGGCGTTGGCATCACCACCACTGATGTCGGCCTGCATGGCCGTGAGCACGGCATCACTGGGAGGCACGCCAGCCAGCCGGTCGTGAATCCGTTTGGCCTGTTCGCGTTCACCAGCCAGCACGCTGCCAGCAAACGTTGCCGACAAAACCAGGGCAAGTGCTGTGCGGACCATTTTTTGTGAAAAGTCTTGTGGGAAAATTTTAGTGCTCATGTTGTGCATCCTTAAAAGCTGGATTGGGTGGAGGCAAAATTAATATTTGCATGCGGAAAAACGAAACAGCTCAGCGGGCGTAAGCAGGTGTCCATGCCGTTGTCACCGTGTGTGCAAACAGCAAACTTCAGCGATTGTTGTTTTTTAACGTCATACATCATGTGTATTTACCCCAACTATGTTTAGCCTTTGATACGGTATCGGCCAGCGTGCATCTGTCATTACGGCAGACAACACATTTTTTAATATTGTTAGCCATGCTTTATTATCGCGGCTTCCCTGACCCTGTTTTCCCCGCGTTGCAACACGCTCTCAAGCAATACGCCGCCGAAGAGAAGCTGTTTGTTGCGTAAAGCATAGTTTGCATGACTGCTCTGTATGCTCCGGGAATTGCGGCAAAAACACTGTGACACTGGTCACATACCTGACACGAGTTGTGTAAAAATACAGAAAAACAAAAACCTTTGTCATTGATATAAAAGCAGTTTTTATTACGCAATAACCTATAAACGCTATTTCCCACTATCAGGTTCCCTCGTTTTCCAAATTGGAAAGTCCGGGACAAATCAAAAACCACTGGTTTCGATTCGGCAAAGTATCCGGTTTGGGGCAGATGTCGCTAATTTCATACCCGCTCTTTTTTGTTGTTCCCGGCTGCAAAAAAATATGCGCACCTGAACGTATATCCGCATAGCCAATCAAGTTTTACGGGAAATCCGAGTGATTCCAGATTGGGTGACGGACATCAAAATGCAGATATTTTCCTTCTGCTTTTCAAGACGAAAAAAATGGGTTTCAGCAGTGGTAAAGCTGAAACACCCTGTCTTGATCCAGATTTAAGTTTTGTGACACAGCGCACAGTGCACTCAAGCTTGCCAGCCAGGGTGTCGCTATTGGGTTACGCCATAGAATTTTCGCTATTCGACTGAGGTTCAATGAGTTAGGAACGTGCACAGAATAATTTGGGCACGTTTCTGGGTAAGAAAATTCCGCGCAAAAATGGCTACACAGAATTTCAAAAGGATGCAGAGCAGGCATGATCAACCAGCAGGTCAATTTATTTCAGCCCATCTTCCGCAAAGAACGGAAACTGCTGTCGTTCAGGGTATTAATCCAGACTTGTGCAGCAGTGCTGGTGGTGCTGATCATGATGTACGGCTGGAGCGTGCAACAGACCCAACAAATGGAAACTGATTTGGCACAGCTGAAAAAGCGACAGACACAATTTTCCACACAATTGGCGGAAGTGAGTGTGCGCCTGGCGGGAATGAAAACAGACACGGCACCGCAATTGGCTCTGGCCAGTCTGGAGCAGGAACTGGCGGCCCGGCAGAAAGTTGTCGTCGCTTTGACGCGGGTAAAAGACAGTTACACACGTGGCGTCTCAAATTATCTGGAAAGTTTTTCCCGTCAGGCTCCCAAAGGGGTATGGCTTACAGGTTTTACCGTACAGGCAGGTGGCGAGGGTTTGGTTATTCGTGGCCGGTCTTTGCAGGCGGCGCTGGTGCCGACATTTTTACAGCAACTCTCCAGTGAGCGCGCATTGAGTGGCACCGAGTTTGGCTTGTTGCAAATTCAGCGTAAAGAACCTGATGCCCGTTTTGTTGATTTCGTCGTATATACCGGCACGGAACCACCACAAGCCCGCCCCCTGACAGAGGTGTCACCATGAAAGATCGTTTTACAGCCTGGGGGGAGCGCTTTGAAACCTTTTCGCTACGTGAGCGCAGCTTGATTGCGGTGGGAATTATTGTCGTGCTGTTTTTGCTGTGGGATGCATTGTTATTGAGCCCACAGGAAATTCAGCAAAAAAAGATTATTGCCGAAATGTATGACACCAGTCAGCAAACTGAAGCCATTACCGGAAAAATCCGGGAAATGTCCGCAGCATTACAGGGTAGTCAAGTCAAACATATCAATGCCCGCGTGAGTGAACTGCAAACACTGCTGGAAGAATTAAAGCAGCAACAAAAAAACCTGACCATCGAATTTATTCAGCCAACACAAATGGCAGGCATATTGCGCGATATGCTGCACGCAGAAAGTGGATTGGTATTGACCAGCCTGGAAAGCCTGGGTGTACAACCACTATTTCCGGAAGAAGAGGGCAATAAAACAGAAAATGAAAAAAACCGTAGCCGCACACATCAGCCGGAGATTTATAAACACGGTTTACGCATTGTGTTTGAGGGGGATTATTTCAAAACATTGAATTATTTACATGCCTTGGAAAATATGTCCTGGAGCCTGTATTGGGATAATGTGGAATACGAAGTCACAAAATACCCAAAAGCCAGCGTGGCGATCACAGTGCATACTCTGAGCTTGCATGAGGGCTGGATCGGTGTGTAAACCTCTAAAGAGAATCCAGTCCATCGTCATCATAATAACGTTGCTATTGGTTATGCCATTACAAGCGGCATTGGAAGATCCTACACGTCCGCCCACCACAACGACAATAGCGTCCAAATCGTCTGATAAAACCCAGCGACCTCGCTGGATACTGACATCCACATTGATATCCACACAAAGACGTGCGGCAGTAATCAATAACAAAGTGGTGTCTCGTGGTGAGCATATTAACGGGGCAAAAATAATAAGCATTCAACCATCTGCGGTACGACTACGTATCGGCAGACGGGATATCACATTAATGATGTTGAAAAAAAATATTAAGTCATTGTCTCGGGCAGCGTCACTGAGACAAGGGAAATAAAAATGAAACACGGAAAAAAATCCATTCAGCATGTTGTATTAATGATAATTACCGCACTATTGTTAACATCATGTGCGTCACAACTTCCCCGCGGGGGAAGCGTTGCAGATGAAATCAATAAAAATCTGCAAAAAAACACCCGGCAATCCACCACAAAAAGCAAGCCTGAAATCTTGCCACCAGAAGTATCTGCTGCGTTAATGCCTCCATTGAATATTGAGTTTTCCGGCATTAATCAGAAACCAATAGAACGCAGATTTGATATTACGGTTGATCATGTCAATGCCCGTACATTTTTTATGAGCCTGGTAAAAGATACACCTTACAACATGGTTACCCATCCTGACATTAAAGGAAAAATATCCCTGAGCATGAAAAACGCCACCATTAATGAAGTCATGGATACCGTGCGCAATATTTATGGTTATGAATTCAATCGCATCAACAATGGCTATGAGGTGTTGCCCGCCAAACTGCGATCGAAAATATTTACAATTGATTATCTCAATGTAAAGCGCTCGGGATTATCAAATGTCCGCGTAAGCTCTGGACAGGTTCAGACATCACAAAAAAATCGTTCGGGTTCAGGCAGAACAGGCAGCAGATCCGGTACAAATAACAGCAGTTCATCGAACAGAAGCACAGCGGTTTCCGGCAGCCAGGTGAGCACCCGATCGGTATCCAATTTCTGGACAGAATTGACGGTGGCATTGCAGGCCATTATTGGTAATGAAGAAGGACGAAAGGTGATTATAAATGCACAGTCGGGCATGGTGGTGGTTCGCGCCATGCCCGCAGAATTACGTGCGGTATCACAATATCTACGGACGACACAGGATATTATTGAGCGCCAGGTGATTCTCGAGGCAAAAATTCTTGAAGTGGAACTCAGCGATGGTTTCCAGTCAGGTGTCAACTGGTCTGCGCTGGGTAAAGGTAAAAATGGGGATAGCGTTATTGCCGGGCAGTTTGGTGGTTCCAGCGTATTCACTTCAGGCGTCAGCAATTTACAGGGGCAGACCGATGCCCTGAATCCAACCAACCTGGCCAGTCTGCGCTCGGATGTCGCTTCAGCCTTTGGTGGTATGTTTGCCATGAGTCTCAATATTGGTGATTTCACCGGTTTCCTGGAATTTCTTAAAACACAGGGTGATGTACATGTGCTTTCCAGCCCCCGGGTGTCCACAGTCAATAATCAAAAGGCCGTTATCAAAGTGGGAACTGACGAGTTTTTTGTCACCGATGTCAACACGAATACCAACACCGCATTGGGTGGAGCCAGCGCCAATCAATCCGTTAATGTTGAATTGACTCCTTTCTTTTCAGGTGTAGCCCTGGATGTGATTCCACAGATCAGCGAAGACGATGTGGTGACTTTGCACATTCATCCGTCCGTCAGTGAAGTTACCGAGCGTGTCAAACAAATCAGCCTGTCTTCAATCAGCCAACTTAGTGTCCCACTGGCTCTGAGTATGATCAGGGAATCTGACAGCATTGTGCGCGCGCGCAGCGGCCAGGTGGTGGTGATTGGCGGTTTGATGCAAAACCAGACCAGAAATAAAAAAACGTCGGTGCCCTTGTTTGGTGATTTGCCATTGATAGGTGGTTTGTTTCGGCATGAAAAGAAAATAACCCGCAAAAGCGAACTGGTCATTTTATTACGGCCGATTGTTGTCGACAGTGATAATGTGTGGACTGATGAGATGCAAAAGGTAACAGAGCGTTTCGAAAGAATCACCCACCTTGGCTCGCCGCCAGATGTTAGTGACAAGGCTGCGGAATAAACATGAAAACAACGGTAAAATCCTATGTACCTGGAACATTTTGACATCAAGGAAATGCCTTTCGCAATTACACCCGATACCAGTTATTTTTACTGTTATGGGAGTTATCAGGAAGCTTTAAATGTTCTATTGGTAGCACTGCGCAATGGAGAGGGGTTTATAAAAATCAGTGGTGAAGTGGGCACTGGAAAAACATTATTGTGCCGTAAATTATTGAATATTCTGGATGATGATTTTGTGACCGCTTACCTGCCGAACCCCTGTTTAACACCGGCAGGTTTGCGCATGGCATTGGCTGATGAACTGAGTATCAAATACTCCCGCAACATGGGTCAGCATCGAATTTTATCATTGATTAATGATCGTTTGATTAAGTTAAACGCCGAAGACCAACGGGTGGTTTTGTTTCTGGATGAGGCGCAGGCCTTGCCGGATGATTCCATGGAGGCCTTGCGCTTGTTAACCAATCTGGAAACCGAAAAAAGCAAGCTGCTTCAAGTGGTATTGTTTGGGCAACCTGAGCTGGATGAGCGGCTGTCACAAAACAAACTGCGTCAGTTACGTCAGCGCATTACTTTTTCCCAGGAGCTGAAAACCATCGATATTAACGGTATCGAGGGCTATCTTGCACATCGTTTATTGGTTGCCGGTTATCATGGAAAACCGTTGTTTAACCGGGATGCCGTGGAGGGTTTACATCATATCAGTCAGGGTGTGCCACGGGTAATCAACGTATTGGCACATAAAATGTTGATGGCCGCCTATGGCCAGGGCGCCTCAAATATCACCTTGCAACATTTGCAGTTGGCCGCAGAGGATACTGATGGCATAAAACCATTGCCCCCTTCCAGTTTTGCCCGCATGGGGGCAGCGGTTGTTTCTGCCATGGGTGCGGCCGCAGCGGCTGCGGCAATGAGCCTGGGAGCCTGACGCATGAGTCTGATCAATCAAATGTTGCACGATCTCGAACAACGCCATACGCCGGGAATGGGATCATCCCCGCTGCGCGGGCTTAGCGCCAGCGGCTCAGTAGCACAGCCTGCGGGAAGTTCAATTAATTATAGGGTTTTGGCTGTCATTGTGGCAGGGGTTTTTGTGAGCGCGGTGATTATGGCGTATTTATTGGGTAACCAACAACAAACTGTGGCAACAGAAAACACAGCGATTGTCACGCCTAAAAAAGAAATACCGGACTTTATCGCAGACACCTTGCCCAAAAGCATCACAACTGCGCTCATAACGGCTAAACCTGAGCCCGCTGTGGAGGCCAGGAAAACAATGGTAAAAACCATTGCCAAAAAAATCACACCGAAGGCAATAAAACCGCGCGTTGAGAACATCATTGAAACAACCCCCGTCAGCCCCGAGGGAAATATCAACAAAATCATTCATCCGCTGACCGGTGAACAGAAAGCACAACTGGCCTTTCAGCATGCGATACACATGTTGTCCCGCAATCACCAGCAGGATGCACAACGTGCACTGGAGGAGGCGTTGTCCTTTTCGCCGGTTCATTTTCAGGCCCGTGAAACACTGGCGGCAATTTTATTAAATACCGGGCGTATGAACGAAGCGGCGAGTATTTTAAGTGAGGGTCTACAGTTAATGCCGACGGCTGCACCACTGGCAAAATTGTATGCGCGTATTCTGGTGGATCAGGGTGATACCGCTGCTGCCGTCATGGTATTGGAGCGGGCGCGCCCAGCTGTGGCAACCGACCCCGAATATCATGCCTTACTGGCGGCCCTTTACCAGCAGGTGGAAAAATATGCGCAGGCAGCACACACCTACCAACAAATTTTATTACAGCGCCCGGGAGTGGCGTCATGGTGGATGGGCCTGGCCCTGGCTCAGGATGCCATGGGCGAAGCCAGCCTCGCACTGGACGCTTTTCAACGTGCGCAACGTGCCGGAGGCCTGGGCGATGCGGTGTTGAAATATATACAGGCGCGTATCGTTGCACTGACACCCATGGCGCCCGTGTTTGCTGATACTGATTATGATCTGAATGAGTTTGAGGAATAAGCATGCCCGCACAGATAAAGCGTATTCGCCTGGGTAACTTGCTGGTTGAGCACAAACTCATTTCTGAAGGCCAATTGACAGCGGCCCTGGATGAACAGAAAAAAACCGGTCATAAGCTTGGCCGTGTCTTGATCGAAAATGGTTACGTCAAAGAGGATGACGTACTTGATTTGTTATCTCGTCAGCTTAATGTGCCTTTTGTGGATTTAAGCACTTTTCAGTTCAAACCGGATATAGTGAAAAAACTTCCGGAAACGGCAGCCCGTCGTTTCCGTGCGTTGGCATTGGAAGATACACCGGATGGTTTGCTGGTAGGTATGGCCGACCCGACAAATATTTTTGCCTACGATGATCTGGTGCGGGTGATAAAAGGCCCCATTAAGGTTGCCGTGGTAAAAGAGGGGGATTTGGTCGCCGCCATCGACAGGATTTATCAGCACGGTAGTGAAATACAGAATCTTGCCACAGAAATCGGCGAAGACATGGTGGAAAATGTCTTTGATCTGGCGGCATTGGACAAAGTCGTCAGCCAGTCTGACGCACCAGTAGTACGCTTGATAGAGACTGTATTTGAGGAGGCCATGGCAACCAATGCCTCTGATATTCATATTGAGCCGGACGAAACCGTGTTACGCATTCGCCGTCGCGTTGATGGTGCTTTATACGAGCAGGTGATGGATGAAAAAGCCATTGTGCCTGCATTGGTGTCGCGTCTGAAATTAATGGCTGGCCTGGATATCGCCGAGCGACGCTTACCACAAGATGGCCGTTTTAATATCAAATTAAAAAACAAGGCTGTGGATGTGCGATTTTCCACTATGCCGACACAATATGGTGAAGCCGTGGTAATGCGGCTGCTGGATCATTCCACAAGTGTAAAGGGGCTGGATAAAATTGGTTTATCGGATGATATTCGAATCCGCCTGAGAAAAGCCATTCATCGCCCTCACGGTTTATTGTTGGTCACCGGCCCGACGGGTAGTGGTAAAACCACGACACTTTATGCCGCATTAAATGAATTAAACACACCGGAAAAAAAAATCATTACCGTGGAAGATCCGGTGGAATATCGTTTGCCTCGTATTAATCAGGTGCAGATCAATCAAAAGGTGGGACTGGACTTTGCACGGGTGTTGCGCAGCGCATTGCGGCAAGACCCGGATATTATTCTCGTTGGTGAGATTCGTGACCAGGAAACGGCAGAAATCGCGTTACGTGCGTCGATTACCGGTCACCTGGTGATGTCGACATTGCATACCAATGATGCCATCAGTACGGCGTTACGGCTTGTCGACATGGGAGTAGAAGGGTTCTTGGTAGCTTCGGCGGTACACGCCATTGTTGCGCAACGCTTGGTGCGGCGTATCTGCGATAAATGTACTACGGCCCATGATCCGGACGCAGGTCAACTGGCTTGGCTGAAGGCGGCTGTAGGTGAAGAATGCGCCATAAAAATGAAATTCCAATACGGTACCGGTTGCTCTGCCTGTGGACACACCGGCTACCGGGGGCGCGCCGCCGTACACGAGATGCTGGATATTACCGGTGATCTTGCCGATGCCTTGCGCCATCAGGATTATGCAACATTCAAAAAACATGCGTTGACTCAGGAACAATTCGTTCCTCTTTTAAAAAACAGCCTGACCTTGGCTGAGCAGGGTGTAACTTCTATTGCGGAAGTTATCCGTATCAGTGGCTGGATTGATTGAGCATTGATGGTTTAAACGATGCCATTCTTTCAATACAAGGCGCGTGGTCATAGGGGTGATCTCATTGAGGGCACTATGGAGGCGGTGAGTTCAGATGCGGTGGCTTCACAATTATTGGAAAATGGCATCACTCCTATCGACATCAATTCAGCAAAAACCGGGGCATCCACTAAAATTGATTTCAGTAAATTTTTTACTGAAAAAGTGACGGACACCGATATCATTCAATTCTCCCGACAAATGCACAGTCTCACCAAAGCCGGTGTTCCATTGTTAAGCGCCATGCATGGCTTGTCACAATCCACCAGAAACACCACACTGACAGAAGCCATTCGCCGTGTAACAACAAGCCTGGAATCCGGCCGGGATCTGGCAACATCGTTTAATGAACATCCAAAAATATTTTCGTTATTTTATGTATCAATGATCCGCATCGGTGAAACCACAGGCCAATTGGATGAAATTTTTAACCGGCTGGCGCGTTATATAGAACGTGACAAACGCACACATGACCAGATTAAAGCTGCGCTGCGCTATCCTGGTTTTGTACTCATCGCAATTTCCATCGCTATTGCCATTATCAATTTATTTGTGATTCCATCTTTTGCGGGCGTATTTGCCAAATTCGGAGCGGAATTGCCACTGCCCACCCTGGTCCTGATGAATGTTTCAGATTTCAGTGTGACCTGGTGGCCAGAATTACTGGGCGTATTGCTGGTCACTACGCTGAGTGTACGGCACTACATAAAAACTGATAATGGGCGCTATCGATGGGACAAACAAAAACTCAAACTACCATTGGCTGGCGACATTATCTATCGCGCCACACTGGCACGTTTTACGCGGCTTTTTTCCATGTCCATAAAAGCTGGAGTACCACTGATTACAGCACTCACCGTGGTAGCCAAAGCATTGGATAATCGCTATGTAGAGGAACGTTTACTGGGTATGCAAACGGGTATCGAGCGTGGAGAGTCCATTACACGCACTGCTGCGGCCACCGGTTTGTTTGATGGTTTGGTAATGCAAATGATGGCGGTGGGTGAAGAAACCGGTTCCATTGATACGCTGCTGGCCGAAGTTGCTTTATTTTACGAGGCCGAAGTGGAAAATGATATCAACAAACTCAGTGCGCGTATTGAGCCCATATTAACAGTGATAATTGCAGGCATTGTACTCGTACTTTCCCTGGGTGTGTTTCTGCCCATGTGGAATTTATCCGAAGTGGTTATTAAATAAATAATCAATAATATGTAAAGATTTTTTCAAGCAAGACCGATAGTTACAACGAATGGGGCTATGGCGGCGCAGTTTTGGGTACAACCGCCCCGAACAATTAGCGCATAAAGTACATAAAGTTGGAGATAGTGACATGAAGAAACAAAGCGGTTTTACCCTCATTGAGCTGGTGATGGTGATTGTGATTTTGGGTATTCTGGCGGCAACGGCTTTACCAAAATTTGCCGACCTGTCTACCCGCGCAGAGGGCGCATCTATTGCCGGAGCACGTGGTGCAGTCTCTTCCGCAGCGGCCATTGCTCATGCAGCATATTTAATTGATAACACCACATCGGTAATCGAAGGTACACCTGTAACATATCAAAATGGTTATCCTAATGCGGCCACAATTGTCAATCTGGCTGGCCTCAACGTAGGCGCCGGACTGGACTTTCAGGGTTCAACCGTTCCTGGTCCACCTGTTGTTTTAACCATTACCAATGGCTCAGGTACTTGCAGCTTTACTTATACTGAAGCAGTTGCCCCCGCTGCGCCGGTTATCAGTGCTGTTCTTGGCACAGGTTGTTAATTAACGGCCCGGTTTATCACCAGGGCCGCTGTTGCCCATATCGTGAAAACTACCGAAAACAAGCCAGGCCGCGCAAGCTGCCTGGCTTGTTTTTTTGGGAAGAATATCATGACTCGATTTACGTGCCATGAAAAAACAATGATCCTGGAAAGACCCGTTCAGATTGGTGTCTTGCCAAAAAATATGGCTGTCTGTCTTTTATGGGTGTCTTTGCTTTTCTCATTGTCTGTGGCTTTTTCCACGGTCAACTCTGCCACGCTTAATCAGGTACAAAGTGGTACGGCAATCAGTTCAGGTAACGGTACCACATCGGTGAGCATTACCGCTGTTGATCCCGGAAAATCTTTCTTGATGTTTCAAACCCGCTCCTCCAGTAATCGCCCCCCCGGTTCTACAGTACGAGGCAGAATCAATACTGCGGGTACGGCTGTTGAATTTGTGCGGGTAACCAATGAAACGTCAACCATTAATATCCAATGGTATGTGATGGAATTCAGCTCCGGTGTGTCAGTACAACGTGGCGAAGTGAATCAAACCTCTTCGACTCTGAACGTACCGATCACTGCTGTCAGTTCCACCAACCAAGCTTTTGTCCTGTATTCAAAAACACCTCGCAACACGGATTCAATCTGGAGTTCGGATGACCCCACTACAGGCAGGCTGACCAGCAATAACAATGTGCAATTCAAGGCAAGCAATGGCAATAGCAGCCACATAATTGCCTGGCAGGTGGTGGAATTTACCAATGCAGCAGACATTAATGTGCAAACGGGTAGCTCTGCCATGTCCAGCGGTACTGGCAGCGTTAATATCACGTTGCCAACGGCGGTAAATACTGCCGCCAGTTTTGCCCTGGTGGGCTTTCGCAGCCCGGATTCCGGCCCTGATGTTGATGAACGCATGATTCGCGCCCAACTCATTAATGCCACAACGTTGCGCGTTGACCGTGATTCTGTCGGTGATCGAATCAGCGAAATTGTCTGGCAAGTGGTGGAATTGAATGATGGCAGTTCTGTACAACATGGCAGTGAACGCCTCAACAGTGGCGACGCACAAAATACTGTTGCGATCAGTACTGTAGATATCAATCGTTCAGTGGCATTTGCATCCGTGCAAGCTTATAGCGGGCAGAACATGGGCATGAACAATTATAATGGCGATGACATTACTGGTGTCAGCTCAGTAACGCTGGGATTATCATCAACCGCCATTGACATGCGGCGTAATTTTACCGGACAACGGGCAGATATCGGTTGGTTTGTTGTGGAGTTCAATGGCACACCACCCGTGACCCTGCCCTCTGCCGTTGGTGAGTGGCGTATGGATGAAGCTGGTTGGGCGGGGGTGGCGGGCGAGGTGATTGACAGTACCGGCAATGGGCTCGATGGCGTACGCATCGGCTCTTCTGCAACAACGGCGCCGGCACGGGTGTGCAATGGTGCGGCACTTGGCGGCAGCACCGATTTCGTGGAAGTTGCCGATAATGCGCTACTGGATATCTCTGATAGCCTGACGGTAATGACCTGGATCAAACCGAACTCGATTCCGGGTAGTGGATTGATGAGTATTCTCTCCAAAGATGAGAATTATGAATTTCACATCAACAGCAGTGCTAACATTAACTGGTGGTGGCAAAATGCCAATGGCGCCACGCGCCAGTTTAACAGCAGCGGCATAACACTGACTCCCGGAACCTGGTATCACATTGCCATTGTTTATTCCAACAGTGGCCGCCAGGTGATTTATATTAATGGCGTTAACCGTGGATCACGGTCATATGCTGAAAATCTCATCAACAATAATGACCCGTTGCAATTTGGCGCCGACCAGGGTTTTAGTGGCCGTGAGTTTGACGGCATGATTGATGAAGTGCGTATTTACAATGCAGCCCTCAGTGCTGCACAGGTCGGTGTTGCCATGGCGGAAACACGCCCCTGCCCTACCTATGCGCTGGCCTATTACGCCATGGATGATGTGGCTTGGGGCAGTGTAATAGACAGCAGTGGTAATGCTAACCATGGTGTCGCCGTTGGCGCGGCGGTACCGGCAAATACAAACCCGGTCGTTGCCGGCAGCCCGGGTACTTGTGGTTATGGCGATATTCCGTCCAATACCTCCAGCGCAGTTTATGATGCTGTTGATACCGGCGTTGATATCAACAACGATGTTGGCAATGTTGGCACCATTGATTTTTGGTACAAAAGCAATGTTCCCTGGGGTGGCAACAATGGTGATCGCCAGTTAATGGATGCCTCCCTTGCCAGTAGTGGAAAATATTTTTATCTCTCTCTGCAAAATAACAGCCGCCTGAGTTTTGGTCTGGAAGACAGTGTGGATGGTGACTGGCGACCTGAAGGCGGTAATAATAATTTTGCTGCCAATGTGTGGGTGCACATCGCCGTTACCTGGGACCTGCCAAACGACCGGCTGCAAATTTACATCAATGGCAATCTCGATGTCTCGCAGACTTACCCCACCAACGGCGTATTAGGCGAGATGGATACATTGTATTTTGGTGACAATCGCAGTTCGTACGTAGTGGGCCCCATGACGGGTAATTCGGCCAATGGCTCCATTGATGAGGCGCGTATTTACAATACCGTGCGCAGCCAGGCTGAAATCCAGGCAGATATGAACGCCACGCATCCTTGCGGCTCAACACTGGATCATTTTGTTATTTCACATAACAACACCGGCATTAATTGTCTGGCAGAAACCATTACTGTTACCGCCAAATTATCCAGTGGTGCAACTTATACCGGTTATACCGGGAATATTGCACTGGATACACAAAGCGGCACTGGTACCTGGACACTGAATACCGGAACGGCAGCTAATTTTACGGATGCCACCGCCAACGATGGTTTGGCCACTTACACATTTGATGTGGCAGACAATGGCGTGGCCATTTTTGATCTCGATTACCAGAGTGGTACCGCCAGCATTGATGTTGATGTCTATGATGGCGTCATCCGTGATGATGATACCGAAGGAAATCTGATATTTTCACCCAATGGTTTTACCGTCACTGCATCACCACTGGCCGTACCGTTCTCAGGTGTTGTTGATACCACGATTCCGGCACAGACGGCAGCCAGTGACTTTCCATTATATCTGGCAGCCTATGGTGTCACACCCACTGACCCGGTATGCGGCATTATTGAAGCATACACTGGCACAAAGAATCTCAAATTCTGGTCAACATACAATAATCCAGGCACAGGCACTCTGCCCGTGACTGTCAATACAGTGAATGCCTTTGCCAATGAAATAACCGCCGATGCCGGTTCAGCACAATCCGTGACATTCACCAACGGCCAGGCAGCGGTTACCGTTAATTATGCGGATGTAGGACAAATCACTCTGGCCATGAAAGATGACTCTGTGACAGCTGACCTGCCCACGGGCATTCGCGGCATCAGTGACGCCTTTGTGGTCAAACCTGCTGATTTTATATTGAGTTCAATTGAACGCAGCAGTGACAATTTTGCAAACCCTGGCACCGCTGTTGACGAAAACGGGGCTGCATTTATGGCGGCGGGGGATGCCTTTTCGGTAACAGTAACCGCCGTGAATGCACTGGGCAATGCGACACCAAACTACGGCCAGGAAAACATTGCGGAGTCCGTCGCACTAACACCGGTATTGGTGGCAGCCGGTGCAATGAATAATCCAGCCATTGCATTCATCACCGGTTTTGATGGTTTTGTTGCCGGCGTCGACACCGGTACCGATTTTCGGTGGGATGAAGTCGGCATCATCACGCTTACCCCCCATGTGGCCGACGGCGATTACCTGGGGGGCGGGGATGTTACAGGAACCACCAGCGCCAACGTGGGCCGTTTTTACCCGGACCATTTTGTTACCAGCACAACCAACGGCAGCTTTGCCAACACCTGCACAAGCAGTACTGCGTTTACTTATCTGGGTGAAGATTTCGGCTATCTGGGTAACCCCACCGTCACCGCTACGGCAGAAAGCGCGGTAAATACGACGACTGCCAATTACACAGGCGCCTGGGCCAGGCTGACCATCGGTGGCATCAACCTCAGTTATCCCACTGCCGACAATTCACAGTCAGACGAAAATGGCGTATTGGCACTGGGAATGACCGCAACAGCGGGAACCCTCTCTCGCATTGACAATGCCAATGGCTCACTGACCTTTACTCTTGGGGGCAGCAGTGCAGACAGCTTTGTTTATGCGCGCCGCGCCGGGCAAGTCGCCCCCTTCACCAGCGACTTGACGATTTCGCTGACCGCAGTCAACGATGGCGAAGCCAGCGCCAATGATACGCCGCGTAGCATCAACCCCATCGGTAATCTGCAACGCTTTGGTCGCGCATCTGCGCAGGACGTGCATGGCACCATGAGCCAGCTGGGTGACAGCCTGCTTATACCGATCAACAGCTGGTTTTTTAACGCCAGTGGCGGCTGGACACTGAACACAGATGACGCCTGCTCCAGCTACAGTTATACCAAGACCGATACCAGCATCACTGCCACACCCACCCCTGCGAGCCCGGTGACGCTCACCAACGGCGCAGGCAACCTGACATTGACGCTCACCGGCACAGGTAGCCCCGGTGGCAGCAGTATTATCAACACCCTCTGGCCCGGCTGGTTGCAATACGATTACGACGCAGTCGATCAACTTCTGGACGGCAACCTTTATGACGACAACCCCTCGGCCACAGCCACCTTTGGTATTTTTCGTGGCGACGACCGTTATTTATATTGGCGCGAATCCCCCTGATGGCCAGGAAATTTAACAAGCGACAGTCCGGTTTTACTTTGGTCGAGCTGATTATGGTTATCGTAATCACGGGCGCACTATCGGCACTGGCCATCAGTAAATTCAACAGGAATACTTTTGATGTGGTTGCCGCATCGGGCGAACTGGTGCAAGCCATCCGGTATGCGCAGGGCAAATCCATGAGCCATTCCGGGGCGAGCAATTATCAAATTGCGATTAACGGCACTGGCTATACAGTAACTCAGGGCGGTACCGCAATTACCCATCCGCTAACCGGTGCTACGGGCTACACAAAAACCTGGACCGACATCACATTGGATACCACCGCCACAATTGTTTTTGATGCCTATGGAAATCCACTGGGCCTGAGTGCGCCGTTGACGATTACACTGAGCAAAGGATCGGACAGCGACAGCATAACCGTGGAAGATGTTACAGGGTTTGCACGATGAACAAACAATATCGGCAAACCGGTTTCACCCTGGTCGAAACAATCATTGTTATCGTATTGGTAGGCGCAATGATGGCAGGAATGACAGCGCTGTTTATGAATAACATCGCCAACAGCCATCGCCCGTATCTGCGGCAAAAGGCACAGGCAGTGGCCAATGCCTTTATGGATGAAATTCTGCGCAAACAATGGAATGAAGCAACACCGCTTGGCGGCGGCTGCGTCAATACCGCCAGTGGCGCCTGCGCCACAGGACCAGCCGTGATAGCCATTGGCACAGATGGCGAGTCACGCGCCACTTATGATGACATTGATGACTACCACGGACTTAATCAAAGTCCACCGCAGGATTCATCGGGCACTGATATGCCCGGTTATTCTGGCTATACAGTGGATGTCAGTGTAGTGCAGCCCGGTGCAAACTGGAATACTGTGCCTGCCGCAGATGTACGCCTGATTACCGTTAGCGTCACTTCTTCCAGCAACGAAACCATTTCTGTTTCAGCTTATCGGATAAATTTCTGATGCCACTCCGACAAAACAGACAAAAGGCTTTCACACTTATCGAAATGATCAGCGTGATTGTATTGCTGGGCATCATTGCCGGCCTTCTTACCCCGTTTATCGCCAAAGCCATGCAGGCTTACACACACAGCAAGGCACGGGCAGAACTGGTGGCCAAAGGACGCCTGGCATTGGAAAGACTGGCCCGTGAAGTACACCAGGCTGTGCCCAATAGCCTATCCGTACTTTCTGGCGGCACGGGTGTTGAATTTGCCCGCAGCCGTGCCGGAGGACGTTATGTGGAACGTTTTGATAATTTTGGTACAGAATTTTCGCGCATCAATCTTCGCTTTCGTAAAAACGCCAATCTCACCCGCCTTTACATCGTCGGCACGAATTTAAATTATGTGGCCGGTGATGTGCTGGTAATTGCCAATACATCGCCGGCCGATTTACAGGCGGGAAACACAGCGACACCAATATCCGGCATCACAGCAACAACAGCGGTGGGCCCGGGAAATGACGGCACCACCAATGGCCAGATTCTGAGTTTTAGCGGACAACAATTTACAATGGAATCCCCGGGAAAACATTTCTCTATCATCGATCAAACCGTGGAAGTCGGCCTGAGTGGCAGCAACCTGCGCTGGTTCACCGCCACGGGCTTGACAAATTATGACGGCGCGGTGGATTGGAGCAACAGTGATCCTTTATTAATAGACGGCGTCGCTGCGGTGACATTTTTTTACACTCCGGGCACACCGCAATCCACAGGTGTGTTACGCGTGGATTTACAAATTGCTGACGCGGGCACCGGCGAAACCATTCGGCTTTATCGTGAAATTCATGTGAGGAATACACCGTGATAACAAAGATAAAGCCAACGGCCACCCTGCCGCTAATAAACAAAGAAAACCCAGCCCGTCAGCGCGGGGCAGCATTGATTGCGGCAATTTTTGTCATCACTGCACTGGCTGCATTAGGTGCCTTGATGACACAAATGTTGGTGCTGGGCTCAGAAGAAACCATTGATGAATGGTATTCATCACAAGCGCTCTATGCCGCAGAAAGCGGCGTAGACTGGGCAATATGGGATTTAACAGTCAATGGCGGCGCAGGCGTCAGCACAAACAGCACCGTACAAAGCGGACAGGTATGGGTAACCACAACGGTAAATACACTGACAATTAACGGCAGCAATAATGTCTACACCATTACCAGCACGGGTACGGCAGGAGGCACACCCGGCAACCCACGCACCCAACGACAAATAGTCGTCCAGTATATGCCTTGATTTTATTGCGGCCATTTATTCACACAACGGAGCCTGCTTCCATGTTTTTATTACCGGGAAAAAATAAAAAATCATTAATTACCGCAGTTGTGCCAAATGAAACAGGCATTTCCATAGCGACACTAATCCCCGGCAGCGAAAAACCCTGCTTGAAAGTTTGTGAATTTTCACCCTGGGACGAAAATCGTGAGCATGAAAAACAATTACTACAAAAAGCCAAAGCATTTTCACTGGAAAAACATAATTGCACCACCATCATGGAACTGGGCGAATACAGTATATTAAGCATCGAAGCACCGGATGTCCCACCTAATGAATTACGGGCTGCGGTACGCTGGCAAGTGAAAGATCTGATCGATTTTCATATTGATGATGCAGTAATTGATGTATTTGATGCGCCGGGCAATAGTGCGCACAGTCAGAAAAACAAACTATACGTAGTTGCCTCACGCACATCCACAGTAAGGAAACATGTCGATCAGTTGCAAAATGCTAACATCAATCTCACCACAATTGATATCCCTGAGCTGGTGTTACGCAACATTACTTCACGCTTGCCGGAAAATGAAGCAGGCGTGGCCATGATCTATCTCACCCGTGAACGAGGCTTGGTAGTGGTGGCGCGTCAATCCACATTATATTTTGCCCGCACATTGGATCTTGGTTATGAATACCTAAATCAAAGTATAAGTAACAACACTGACCTGAATCCTGAAAGCAACATTGCAAACAATGCCGGGTTTGACCGCCTGGTGCTGGAGATACAGCGCTCACTGGACTATTATGATCGTTATTTTTCGCAGCCACCGGTAGCCGGGGTGGTGCTGGCCCCTACCGAAACACCAATTCCGGGCCTGGCTGAATACTTGCACAGCGCTCTGGGGTTATCAATCCGGAATTTGGATATCAATGAAATTGTGGACTGCGCCTCCCCCCTTTCAGAATACCAACAAGCGCATTGCTTACCTGCCATTGGGGCGATATTACGTCAGGAACAAACCTCTCTTTAATATACGTGTTTCGCTCTATTATATTTTATCTCATACAACACAACTGTCTCGCCCAAAAATGCGCCAATGACCTCTGTACTGTCAGGAAGAAGTGTGCAGGGGAATACTGATGGTCAACGTACTGCCTTTCTGTATTGCGCTGACGATAGAAATATCACCCCCATGTGCACGTGCAATAGCCTGGGCAAGACTCAGGCCAAGGCCGGAGCCAGGCTGCGAGCGACTTTGATCACAGCGATAAAACCGCTTGAAAATATTGGGGAAATCTTTTTCGGCAATACCAACACCGGTGTCAGAAACATTAATAACAACGCGCTTGTTTTTCTGATACAGACCAAGCGTAACACTGCCACCTTTGTCAGTATACTTTATGGCATTATCCAACAGGTTGCCGATCATACGTTGTAAGTGCTGTATGCTGCCGTATACCGTGATATTTTCCTTGCTACAGCAAGTCAATTGAATATTCTTATCTTCAGCCAACGGTTGGAACAGATCACAGGCATCATTGATAATATTGGCTATATTAACAACCGTCATTGTTCTTTTTAATATTCCAGTCTCTGACTCTGTAATATCCAGCATAGTGTTTATCATATGTAACAACCGGTCACACTCTTCGACGGTATTGCCTGAAGCCCACTTGAAGTCATTAACAGTAGAATCATTTAATAAGGTTGTTTCGGCAATTCCACGCATTCGTGCAAGGGGACTGCGAAGGTCATGGGCAATATTATCGGTCATTTCCCGCATGCTCGCTATAAGTGACTGTATGCGGTTAAGCATCGTGTTGAATGTGTTAACCAGAATATCAATTTCATCGCCACGACCTGTTTCCGGCACACGTCGTTGCAAATCACCTTTCGTGATGTCAATAGCCGCCGCAGTAACTTCTCGAATACCCTGCAATGCTTTACGAGCCATAAACCAGCCAAAAAGGCAGGCAATAACAACAATTACCGGAACTGTTACAATAAACACATTCCGAAATTCCTTTAAGAAGCTCCCACTCTCTTCGAGTGACTCACCCATCTGTATGATGTTGCCATCACCGATAAATGCCGTAATAATTCGTGCAGGATATTGGTACCCATCAATTGAAACTGTCTTCAGTGAGAACCCGGTTTTTTCAGGCATCGAATCACGAACACTGTCTGCCGGCGGCAAACCAAACCAGGCTGAAAGATCTGTAGAAAGCAGTGTTTTCGCATCCGGCCCAATCACCCTGAAAAAAACCTTATCGGTTCCATCAGAGGCAATATCCTCGTTAAATTCACGATTCAGTTCGCTTAGCCCGCCCTCCTTAAATAAAACAGCAAGCTCTTCAACGTCTTCCATAAGATCATCATCGGTGCGACTGCGGATGGTTTTTTCAATGGAAAAGTAAAAAATGATGAACGCAATCAACGATGATATGGTAAAAATACCTGCATACCAAAGAGTCAGACGCAGAGCAGTCGGCATAGTTTTGTTAATCCCCCGCTTTCAGAACGTAACCGGCCCCACGTACAGTATGGATCAAGGCTATGTCGAAGCCCTTGTCGATTTTTTCACGTAAACGACAAATTCTTGCCTCAACCACATTTGTATATGGATCAAAATTATAATCCCATACATTTTCCATAAGCATGGTTTTTGAAACCACATGCCCAGCGTGGCGCATAAGATACTCAAGCAGTCTGAATTCCCGCGGCTGCAAATCAATTCTGATTTTTCCCCGGGTTACCTTTCGGCTTACTAAATCTATAGACAAATCATGCACGGTAATATGTGAAACTTCCGTGACATTATTGGCCCGCCGAATCAATGCCTGAACTCTGGCCAACAACTCCGAAAAAGCAAAAGGCTTAGTCAGGTAATCATCACCGCCCAACTGAAATCCTATCACTCGATCATCTACCGTACGCTTTGCACTTAAAATGATAACAGGTAAGGTAATATTTTTTCGGCGCAACTCGTCTATCACCCACAAACCGCTGTGACCAGGTAACATGATATCAATTATTGCAGCGTCATATTTAGCTGTCAGCGCCATGGATAACCCCTGGTCGCCATTACTGACATGTTCCACCAGAAAACCAGCCGCCCTCATTCCCTTGATTATAAATGCGGATATTTTTTCATCATCTTCAATCAATAGTAATTTCATAATTTTTATATGGTTTACTCAGCCCGTTAAACAATATCCACATTGTGGATAACAATACGATAATTGTGGGTAACTCTTACCATAGACAAGCGTTTCCTGATGGCGTGCAAATTATTTTTAATAATCAACATTACCAAATGGTAATGGAAAGGTTAATGCCTCATTGATAGAGTTCGAAAAATAACGAAATATTTTTTCCGAGGGTGTTATTTGTGTTTGGACGATCCGACCCTGTAACACACGACAAGAGGCTCGCATGCACCATACCGTTACTATTTTCCAGGCTGTTAGCACCAATACTGATTTTAACCATTTTCTTATTACAAGTATCTTTTATTAGCCGAGTAAATGCTTTGAGAACCAGTACAACAAATGGCTATTAGTAGGACCTCCCCTTTAGTTTTCACATAAACCGGATTTGTTTATGGTGACACGAAATATTTCGACAACATAGCAGATTTTTTTCAGGACAATGGATTTTTCCATACCATAATCAAAAAAATTTTGATTCCACATTTCACACATATGACGTTTGCAGAGTAGACACATGATTAGAAGGAAAAACTCAGGAGTTTCAAATTAAGACAGGGCAACCCAAACCCTGCATAATATTATTTGTTATTGCTACGATAATATGTGCGGACTAGCGGGCATCCTGTCACAATGCCCTGGCATTGAAACAGCATCTTCATTAAAAACCATTGCTCACTCAATGGCCAACGCGCTTACCCATCGCGGCCCTGATGATGGTGGTGTCTGGGTTAGTGAAAGCGGTTTGGCATTGGCCCACAGAAGGTTATCCATTCAGGATTTATCAGCATGTGGTCATCAGCCAATGCATTCGCCATGTGATCGATATGTTGTGGCGTTTAATGGCGAAATTTATAATTTTTCAGATCTGCGATTACAACTCGAAGGCCTTGGCACAACATTTTCCGGACATTCAGATACCGAGGTTTTGCTTGCCGCAATTTCATTTTGGGGTATTGAGGAATCATTACAACGCTTTAATGGCATGTTTGCTTTTGCACTTTGGGATAAAAAGAAACAAATACTAACCCTGGTGAGAGATCGTATTGGCAAAAAGCCACTTTATTATGGCTGGGCTGGCCGCCAGTTTGTTTTTGCTTCCGAACTTAAGGCCCTGACCAGGCATCCATCGTTCGATAACAGTATCAACCCTGATGCATTGTCCCTGTATTTACAGTACAACTATGTACCCGCACCTTATTCAATATATAAAAATATTTATAAATTGCCACAGGGTTGCATGGTATCGGTAACGCATAATGACCTTGTTGAAAACCCAACACTACATCAAAAAATTGTAGAATACTGGTCACCCTACACTACAGCCAAATCATGCATGGCGAACCCCTTTCTGGGAACTGAACATGACGCCATTCAGATGCTGGACAGATTATTGTGCGACTCAGTCAGAATGCGCATGATATCGGATGTCCCAGTGGGTGTATTACTGTCCGGCGGTATTGATTCATCCACGGTAACCGCTATTGCCCAGACCCAAAGCAAAGACCCGGTAAAAAGTTTTTCGATTGGCTTTTCAGGCTGCAATAAATCCGAAACAGCGGCAGCTAAAAAAATTGCAAAACATTTGGGGACAGACCATACGGAATTGCATGTCTGTGGAATTGATGCACTGAACACTCTCCCAAAAATCCCCCATATTTTTGATGAGCCATTCGGCGATTCATCACAAATTCCTACCTATATTGTCTCTAAATTAGCCAAAACCAAGGTTACAGTGGCGCTGACCGGGGATGGTGGTGATGAATTGTTTTATGGATACAAGCGTTATTTAAGCAACAGAAAACTGTGGGGCATAAATCGCAGCCTCCCAAGTTTTATCCGTACACCGCTGGCTGACTTTATGGCTACAGCAGGAAACCTGACGCAGTGTGAAGACAAATTGCTTAAACACATTACCACTATGCGTGCAAACCACATTCTGGATCTTTACCAAAGCCGGATATGTAAGTTTATCAATCCCGACAGTCTGGTAAAAAACAGCCATAATCCTATTTTTGAAAATATCTCCCGCATCAAATCACTCGGTTTACCTTATCCTGAAGCTGAAATGATGTTACTGGATTTCACCAGTTTCCTCACAGACGATGTACTGGTAAAAGTGGATCGTGCCAGCATGGCGGTGAGTCTGGAGGTACGAAACCCGCTTCTTGATTATCGGATTGTGGAATTTGCCTGGAGCCTTCCCGTTGAGCTCAGACTCAAAAACAATAAAGGTAAACACGTACTACGCAAAGTATTGGGGAAATATGTACCAACAACATTGACCGACAGACCAAAACAGGGATTTGGATCACCTGTACGATCCTGGATCAACGGGCCTCTCAAAGATTGGGCAGAAGACCTGTTGTCAGAAGAGCGTTTGAATAGAGATGGTGTATTCAACACAAAACCAGTGCGGCAATTATGGCTGGATTGCCAACAAAACAATAACAAAAGTTATTCGAAACTCTGGACAATATTAATGTTTCAGGCCTGGTACCAACACATTAATTCACCAGCCTCGGACTGAAGGCTGTCTACCGGGAGCCAATCAGGTCTGAATTTCAATCACCACAGGTATATACCAAATTACCCAAGCCGGAAACGTTAGACAGCATCCATACTTAAAGTGTCAATATTATCTCCGCCACGATATTGCTGTTAAGATAAATTTTTATTGATTATATCCTCCAGCACTTGCATTGCCCCCGACACCCGGATAAGGCTATCTGCAAGATCCCGTGTTTTGGATTCATATTCAGTCAACATCTTTTGGCCAGCCTCAGAGTCTGCCCTAAGCCCTGCCAAACGCGCCTCTAAAGTGGCCTTCATTGCAGCGTCACTGGATGATGCTTCATTAGAATTAATCTCATCTTCCAACACCTGTATTTCGCTTGATATCCGGGTAAGCGTATCTGCAAGATCTTGCATTTTGGTTTTATATTCAGCCAATGCTTTTTGATCAGCCTCATAGACGGCTTTAAGTTCTGCTAAACGCGCCTCTAACTTGGTTTTCATCGCAGTATCAACAGCAATCTGCATGTTATGTATGGACGATGAAGGCAGCGCATCCTCCGCTACTGACGATAATGAAAAACCAAACAAAATGGCTGCAACTAAAATATATTTGACTTTTGATTCTTTCACTGGGCCGCTCTTTTTTATAACTACTTAACAATAAATTTTTAATTAAATCACGAAATAATCATCAAATAAAAAGCTATTTTTTTACAAAATTAATCCTTGAGTTACGTCGCATAAATCAGATTGATCCGTTATCTTTTTTTAAAAAAATCAATCAACATATTTGCACTTTTTCAAAATGAAAATAATACAACTTCATAAACCATTGCCCCGAAATTAAAGTTATCAACTATTTTCTGAGGCTTGATTCATTTTAGCATTTTTATATACCGATCCTATGAAACAGCGACAGTTAGCCATAATCTTATTATTTAGGTTTTTGAGTCACTGTTATTTCTCCCGGAAATATCCACATGTTTCGTTTCTATGGAATAGAAATACGCTCATCACCGTGTAAAGTTTGAAGGCTTTAGATAGAAATTGATGACCCTTCCAGACGGGGCAACAAATCAAGCGTTTTCAACAAAAACTGCGCTTCTGAAGCAGAGGCAACAGAGGATTCTCTCCACCCTGCCTGATAACCTGAAAATAAAAACTGTCCGGACCACACCCATCCTTACCACAGGAAAAGGCATAATAAATACAACGGTAGCACGGAACTGAATCCAAGAAAATTTGGTTTTTTACGAGATACTGGCATCCGAGCCCTCTTCATTCCATGAAAATATTGCGCCCCGCAATCTAACGAAGAGCGATTAGTGTGTCAATTAATTTATGCGCATCTTTATTTTATCCTGGAACTGTTTATTTGATATAGAAACTGGCAATTTTGCGACATAAACATTGAAGCAGCTGCAAGCAGTGAAAGGAAGCGTTAATTCGATTTTATTAGAAGAGAAAAAATAACTCTGCCCTGACGTATCCCACAGGCCTTACCAGCATAACACTAGCTTTATGTAAGGCATTACATATCTAACGTACCTTCTTTTTTCATGATCATGTTGAAAGCCTTGCAATAAACCGGGTATTACGTGTTGTTTTTTCTCGCCACGGGACAAATATGGCGTACACTTAAATCCAGGCTCAAACGCCACGGGTATAATTTAGCGTAGCAAGCGTGCTGGCGCCACCATGTTTTCTTGATTTGTAGTTAATCAGAAAATCACCCTTACTTTTTCCTTCATCGAAACTGCTTCCATTTAGAACAACTCTGGTTTTTGCTCTTGCCGCCTCATTTGAGAACCCTTCATACTCGATTCTATATAGTGCTGAGTAAATGACTGCGCGGCCAATACCATGATAACAATGAATCAGCACTGGATATGATTCGCTGTCATCCATTACATTAAAAAAACTATTCAGGTTATTTCTTGTCGGGACCTGATCAGATGGGATATTGACGTATTTAACGCCTGGAATTTTTTCAATTGCGGCTCTCTCTAAATCAATACCATCTTTTTTTCCAGGATTTAAAGGGTCATGAAGGCCAGGATGCCTCAGATCAATAACTGTTTTGATTTTATATTTATTAATATAACTTGCAATTTTCTCGGAAGGAATTACCCCTGACTTATAAACTTTGTTCTCAGAGATGACCGCGAAGCGATAGTTAAAGTATACATGCCAAATATACGGAAGCGTCGCAATTATAGCGAATAAAGAGAAAAAAATAAGATACTTTTTTGATTTATCTTTTAATAACATAATCGTTAATCCTAAAGTCAGCAGATGTTGAATTGACGTGATGAACACCGTAAAACCCGTTTCAATCAAATCAGCTATGAACTTTTACCATTGAGGAATAAAATTGACTTTGTCGTCCCCAATACTCTAGCAATGAGGCATTAGTTATTCGTTTATCATTTGGTAATATTTCGTCACCGGAACAAAAACAATAATTATTGCACTGCAACTATCGCCCACTCAAAAAATCACACAACCTAATGATTTACCGAAATAATCCATTCCATTATTGACTAAAAAGAATAAGGGGCCACACACATATATTTTTTTACTGAAGTTATAGAATTAATTAATCCGCAAAAATCTTTACCATACTTGAAAAAAATATTTATCCCATCAGCAAGGGGCGCTTCTGTCATTCTGGGGAAAGCATTTGATATTGCGATTGCTACTGAGAATTTAAAAAATAAACATTAGGAGGGTTTTATGAGCAAATTTACGGATTTTGTTGATAGTGTTTTTGATGAAAATAAATTGCTGGAAAGAAATGCCCTAAAGAAATTAATCCTCACATCAAAAAATAACACGTCTGATTTTGTACGCCTTCAAGCAGAAAGTTTTGAGCGGTGGACAATTATGCTTGCAGATGGAGAACTTACCGTAGCAGGATATAAAAAACTGGTAAAAAAAATGGAAATACTTACACAGATTGAGGAAGTCAGGTTAACGGTTGGCGCCAAGGCAAGCGCCCAAAGGTTAGCCAGCGGCATTCAAGAAATTGTGATTAAAAGATTATTTTCGTTGATTTAACCACAAAGCCACCATAGATTTTTAGGGGATCGTGATGGAAGCACAAAAAGTTTTAAGTGGCGGAAAGTGCATAATACGAGAGCTAATCCCCCTCTAATTTTGTTATTATTAAATGATGCCTTTCCTCTTATTTCTATTCGTCAAATCTAAATCACTCATTGCCACCAATCGACATGTAAAAAATGAGAGTTGAAGCGGCGACTCCATTTTTACCCGGAGTATACTCAAGACCATATTCTATATTGTCATGATATATAACTTGGTCTACGGGAAGCCCAATAGAAAAAGATTCTTTAGTACTGTATCCGTGTTTGTTAAGTGCTTGCGAAATAATCTTGTCCAACTTGATCCTAAATGCAGGTTTTATTTTTGATTGTTTGAACCCTTTCGTAATACGTTTAATAACATCTTCTTTTTTGAGTGAGGCTGGATTTTTGGTTGTGGAATATATGTATTCAAAATTATAAATATCACAATATTTATGCTCGATTATAGCCGTATCGTTATTTTTATAGGTTATTATTAACTTCTTTATATGCTCATCACTGTCAGTATCAATTTTTCCTCCCATTTAAAGCTCTGAATACTGCTATCTGTTGGAATAGTTTCCTCAATAAATGACGAATTATATTTACAGCTTATTTCTTTTGCATCGCAAAATATAGGTAAAGCAAATAATAAACAAAGGAATAATATTTTCATTTAGCGTTACCATTAATGAATATTGTTTGGCTTAAAATTGATCCTTTATTATAATCACTTAAAATTTTCTTATTGGGCATGATTTCGATATGCCAACATTGATTGGATTTGTTTGTTTCATCGATAAATCTGTCTATGTATCCTTCTTTAGCCAGGCTCGCCAATGCTTCTGTAAATTTATTCTTATAAAATGTCTTGTTTGCACTTCTTGTTGAACTTAATCCTATGTCAATGACGTTTTTCTTTTTATAGTCATCTATAGAAATTCAGTGGTTTGAAACTCTGCGGTTTTCCTTTTCCAGCTGGTTAATTTGATTAATCATTAATTCAAGTATTTCATCATCAGCTTTGCCTTTATTTTCATCATAAATCTTTAAAACTGTATCACCGCTTCTTCCATATAAGCGATACTGTTTTTTTTAAATCTATTTTCGCATTTTTAAGCATTATGGCAGCCTGTTCTTCGGGTGTTCTAAGTGTTGATGTAATCACTGCTGCTTTCATGCCTGACTCTTTAAGAGCAACTTTAATCACTGACAGAGCATATTCAGATACAATTCTTCTTTTTTCTTTATATTATTTTTAACAGTATTTGTACCTTTTATGTGATTAATTCTAATGATTTTACTCACCTTTTTTATGCCTCTTTTTAATTTTTATATGCTTTAATTCTTCATCCGTAAACGGTAGAGAATCGGGATCACTTTTTGCCCTTTTTTTCCATTTCTTCATCAGTCAGCTGATCAGCTTTGGTGAAATCAATATCGCTGTTATCAACAGGGTTCTCCTTGGAATGCTCCGTTCTGATTATTTTGCCCATATTTAATATCCTCCTTTATAATACAAATCGCGTTCTTTTTTGATTGCTTTACGCACAGATATGAGCCTTGTCACCTCTTTCATCGTATATACCACGCATAATAATTTGGTACGACTATCATGACCAATGAGAACCCATCGTTTTTCACTGTAATTATATCTATTATCCTCGAATTCAATAGCATTAATATCGTCAAAATCAGAAATCCCTGCCTTTAACGGCATGTCGTGTTTGCGGCGATTTATTCGATCTTTCTCATCTTCCCATTCAAACAGCATTTATTCTTTTCTCCTTCTAATGCTCAAATTATAGTTTTTGGATACTGCGAAAAAATGTCCTGACCCCTTATTTTTATTGATTGCAAGGCCTGTCCCTGTTTTTTTGCGGTCCGTGTTTATGCGATTATTAGCCATTTTTCTAGTATTCCAACCTTGCTTCTGCAAGCTTTTTGAACGACCGGTAGTTTTCTCTCAATACATCATTTGAAAGGCTCTCAAGCTCCGATGTTAGCTGATTTAAACCGGATACAGTCGCATGACCTTCTGAGAATACTTTTCTGTGGGCATCAGGCACATCAATTGATGTTTCTTAAAACTGAATCAGCTTGTAAATTATGACAATAGTCTAAACAAGCGGCCAATATCCGTTGTAATCGCGATTAGCGCCAAAAAAAGAAAAGAATTTTTTCTTTCGGGTGCTTATCAATTGAATAATCATGCATACAAGTCCCCTTTTGTGGCTAACGCCAAGTCGACATCAAAGTACAAAATACATAGCCAAACACGTCACTTTAACGCGCATTATCCGTATTCAAACTTTCACGGACATCAACATAACAGCCAGGCCAATGCCCATAACCATAACCATAACCATAAATATTACCGGTAATTTTCAACAAAACTACCGACAGATCAGGCTTGCCTATATTTTCACCAGTCACTCGCTTTCTTTGCTGTTGACTGAGAGAATACATCTTCTTCTACTTCATGCCTTCCTTCATTCTCGGGATGCATTTTCTCCAGATAGATACCCATTCACTGCTCTTGGTATCATTTCAAACACTCCTGCAATTTCCCGATTCAACAAAGCCCCCACAAACACTGATTTTTCGCCGCATTGAACCCAATCTGGCGCGCCGGTATAATGCTGGGCCATTTTGCCTGTGGCAAAGTATTGGTTGTGCGCTGGAAACGGCCTTATCCAATTGATTATAAAAACAATATTGCCGTTGTCGGTAATTTGAATAAACAACCCGAGTTGTGACTACATCAGTGAAAAACAGCGTGAAAAAAATATTCAACCAGCCTCCCGGTGCCCACAGTCTCTACCGTCCCGGTTTTGAAAAAGACAATTGTGGCTTTGGCCTTATCGCTCAGATGGACAATCAACCCAGCCATTGGCTGGTGCAAACCGCCATTGGCGCCCTGGCGCGTCTGACCCATCGCGGTGCGGTGGCTGCTGATGGGAAAACCGGTGATGGTTGTGGCTTACTGATGAAGAAGCCCGATGGTTTTCTGCGTTTGTGCGCTGATGAGTTGGGGTTCACGCTGGCCACGCATTATGCAGTGGGCATGGTGTTCCTCAATACCGATGATGCCCTTGCCAATGCCGCGCGTGCGCGGTTGGAAACGGAGCTGCGTACGGAAGGTCTGGAGGTGTTGGGTTGGCGTACGGTGCCCACCGATACTGCGGCCTGCGGTGATGAGGCTTTGGCTTCTTTACCGGTTATCGAGCAGATTTTTGTGAATGCGCCGGGCGAAATGGATGCCGTAAGTTTTGAGCAACACCTTTATATTGCCCGCCGCCGTTGCGAGAAGGCTATTGAGCCCCATGATGATGTGTTTTACATCCCCAGTCTGTCTTCGCGGGTGATCTCCTATAAAGGTCTGGTGATGCCTGCGCATCTGCCGGAATTTTACACCGACCTGGAAGACAAACGCATGGAAACAGCCATCGCGGTGTTTCATCAGCGTTTTTCCACCAATACCTGGCCGCAGTGGCGTCTGGCCCAGCCGTTCCGCTATCTCGCTCACAACGGTGAGATCAATACGATACAGGGCAATCGCAATTGGTCTGTTGCCCGTGGCCACAAATTTGAAACCCCAGCCATTCCCATGGCCGATGTGCGTCCGCTGGTATCGGCATCCGGTTCGGATTCCAATTCCATGGATAATATGCTGGAAGCCTTGCTGGCGGGTGGTATGGATATTTTCCGTGCCATGCGTTTGCTGGTGCCGCCCGCCTGGCAAAATGTCACTAATATGGATGCTGATCTGCGTGCTTTTTACGAGTACAACTCCATGCATATGGAGCCTTGGGATGGCCCGGCTGGTATCGTGATGACTGATGGCCGTTATGCTGCGTGCTCGACGGACCGCAATGGCTTGCGTCCTGCGCGCTGGGTGATCACCAAAGACCGCCACATTACTTTGGCTTCGGAAATTGGTGTTTATGATTACAAGCCGGAAGATGTGGTGGCCAAGGGGCGTTTGAAGCCCGGTCAGATGCTGGCTGCTGATACCGAGACGGGTGAGCTGTTGTTGCCGGAAGATGTGGATGCCCAGCTGAAAGATGCGCAGCCTTACAAGCAGTGGCTTACTGCGGGCGCCCAGCGCATCACCACCTCGCTGGACGGTGAAATCTGTGGTCTGCCCATGGACGACAAGGCGCTGGATATTTATCAGAAGCTGTTTCAGGTGAGCTTTGAAGAGCGTGATCAGGTGCTGCGTGTATTGGCCGAGGCGGGTCAGGAGGCCATCGGTTCCATGGGTGACGATACCCCCATGCCGGTGTTGTCACAAAAAATACGCTCGTTGTATGACTATTTCCGCCAACAGTTTGCGCAGGTGACCAATCCGCCCATCGACCCGATTCGTGAGCAGATCGTCATGTCGCTGGAAACCTGCTTTGGCCGCGAAATGAACATGTTTGAAGAGTCTGCCGAGCATGCCAGGCGTCTGTTGATGAATTCGCCGGTGTTGTCTACCACCAAGTTTGACCAACTCACCGGGCTGGATGACAGCCACTATGCCAGTACCCGCATCGACCTGCATTACGATACAGACAGTGATTTGCAAACGGCCATCATACGCATCACTGATCAGGCCGTGGCGGCGGTAAATGATGGCAACGTGCTGTTGGTGTTGTCTGATCGCAATATTGCTTCCGGCCGGGTGCCCGTGCATGCCTTGCTGGCCACAGGTGCCGTGCATCATCGCCTGATTCGTGAAGGTCTGCGTTGTGATGCCAATATCATCGTGGAAACCGGCACTGCCCGTGACCCGCATCACATTGCCACACTGATTGGTTATGGTGCCACGGCGGTCTACCCGTATCTGGCCTATGCCTGTATTCAGGATATGCAACGCACCGGCGAAATTCCTGAAGCCAACTGTGCCGAGCTGATGCACCAATACCGCAAAGGTATTAACAAGGGGCTGTTTAAAGTCATCTCGAAAATGGGAATATCCACTATTTCCAGTTATCGCGGTGCGCAATTGTTTGAGTCCGTTGGTCTGCATCAGGACGTGGTGGACCTGTGTTTCACCGGCACCACCAACCGTTTGCAAGGCGCACATTTTGAAGACCTCGATCTTGACCAGCGTGCCCTGAGCAAGCTGGCCTGGAACAGCCGCAAGAATATTGAACAAGGTGGTTTGCTCAAGTTTGTCCATGGCGGTGAAGAGCATGCCTACAATCCGGATGTCGTGCAGGCTTTGCAACGTGCGGTAAAAACCGGTGACGAAAGCGCCTATCGGGAATACGCAACACTGGTTAATGAGCGCCCGACGCTGGCGTTACGTGACATGCTGAAATTGCGCTCGGACATTGAGCCGATCTCCATTGATGAAGTGGAGCCCATGTCGGAAATCGTCAAACGTTTTGATTCGGCAGCCATGTCATTGGGGGCACTGTCGCCCGAGGCACATGAAACGCTGGCCATGGCCATGAACCGTCTCGGCGCACGCTCCAATTCCGGTGAAGGGGGAGAAGACCCCAAACGTTACGGTACCGATAAACGCTCCAAAATCAAACAAGTGGCCTCCGGCCGTTTCGGCGTCACACCGGCCTATCTGCGTTCTGCTGAAGTCATGCAGATCAAAGTCGCCCAGGGCGCCAAACCCGGTGAAGGCGGACAGTTACCCGGACAAAAAGTCAATAAACTGATTGCCGAGTTACGTTACTGCAAACCCGGCGTATCGCTGATTTCCCCACCGCCACATCACGATATTTATTCCATCGAGGATTTGTCACAGCTGATCTACGATCTCAAACAGGTCAATCCCGATGGTCTGGTATCGGTGAAGCTGGTGGCCGAAGCCGGTGTGGGCACCATTGCCGCTGGCGTCGCCAAAGCCTATGCAGACCTGATTACTATTTCTGGTTATGACGGCGGCACCGCAGCCAGCCCGCTGGCCTCGGTGAAATACGCAGGCAGTCCGTGGGAGCTGGGCCTCACCGAAACCCATCAGATTTTGCGCGCCAACGATTTGCGCGGCAAGATTCGCCTGCAAACCGATGGCGGCCTCAAAACCGGTCTGGACGTGGTGAAAGCCGCCATCCTCGGTGCCGAAAGCTTTGGCTTTGGCACCGGCCCCATGGTGGCCATGGGCTGCAAGTTTCTGCGCATCTGTCACCTGAACAACTGCGCCACGGGCGTGGCAACACAAAACAACGTGCTGCGTTCCAAATACTTCATCGGTGAAGTGGACATGGTCACTCACTACTTCCGTTTCATCACGGAAGAGGCGCGTGAAATCATGGCCAGCCTGGGGGTGCGTAAACTGCAAGACCTCATTGGCCGTACTGATCTTCTGAAAGCCATCGAAGGCACAACCAGCAAGCAGAAACGTCTGGATTTATCCCCCATCCTGTCGGATGGCGGCGTCGCTGCGGACAAACCGCAGTACTGCATCAGCGAGAAAAACGAACCCTTCGACAAAGGCGAACTGGCCGAGCAAATGGTGGCCGATGCCTTGTCTGCCATCGAAAACAAAACCGGTGGTGAATTCAGTTACACCGTCAAAAATACTGACCGCTCCATCGGTGCGCGCCTGTCGGGTGAAATCGCGGTACGTCATGGCAATCTGGGCATGGATAAAAACCCCATACAGCTCAAACTCACAGGCTCTGCCGGACAAAGCTTCGGGGTGTGGAATGCCGGAGGATTGCACATACACCTCGCGGGCGATGCCAACGATTATGTGGGCAAAGGCATGGCGGGCGGCAAGCTGGTGATTCATCCACCCGGCGGCAGCCATTTCAAATCCAATAAAACCACCATCATCGGCAACACCTGCCTGTATGGCGCCACAGGCGGAAAACTGTTTGCTGCGGGTCTGGCCGGTGAACGTTTTGCCGTGCGTAACTCCGGCGCCCATAGCGTAGTGGAAGGTATCGGCGACCACGGTTGTGAATATATGACCGGCGGGTTTGTCACCGTACTCGGCCCCACCGGCGTCAACTTCGGCGCGGGCATGACCGGCGGGTTTGCCTATGTGCTGGACCAAAACAAACAGTTTGTCGATAACTACAATCATGAACTCATCGAAATCCATCGTGTGAACACCGAAGACATGGACTCCCACGCCAAGCACCTGCGTGACACGATTCAGGAGTTTGTTGACGAAACCGGCAGCGAATGGGGACAACACATTCTCGACAACTTTGCCGACATGGTGGGCAAATTCTGGTTAGTCAAACCCAAGGCGGCAGCATTGACCTCATTGATTGATGACCTGCAACGTCGGGCAGCCTGAAATAGTAGCGAGAAAATAGAAGGCAGGTTGGGGTGAGCGTAGCGAACCCCAACAAATCGGTGCATAACGTTGGGGTTCGCAAGCTCACCACCAACCTACAATCAAAAGTTAAAAAATGGCAAATAATTTTCAATTCGTCGATGTTCCAAGACGCGATCCGGCTAAAAAACCAGCGGCCGAGCGTCGCCAGGAATTCGCCGAAATTTATGGTGATTTTAACGCCACTTCCGTGACTGAACAGGCAGACCGTTGTCTCGCCTGTGGCAACCCCTATTGTGAATGGAAATGCCCCGTGCATAACTACATTCCTAACTGGTTAAAGCTCATTGCAGAAGGCAACCTGACAGAAGCGGCAGAAATGTCGCACCGCACCAATTCCCTGCCGGAAATCTGTGGCCGCATCTGCCCGCAGGATCGCCTGTGCGAAGGTGCCTGCACACTCAATGACGACTTTGGCGCTGTTACCATCGGGGCCATTGAAAAATACATCAGCGATACCGCCTTTGCCCAGGGCTGGCGGCCGGACATGTCGGATGTTAAGCCGACAGGAAAACGTGTTGCAATTATCGGCGCGGGCCCGGCCGGTCTCGGTTGCGCCGACATCCTGGTGCGCAACGGCGTGGCCCCCGTGGTATTTGACCGCCACCCGGAAATTGGTGGCCTGCTCACCTTTGGCATTCCTGAATTCAAACTGGAAAAGGATGTTGTTAAAAACCGCCGGGCGATTCTGGAAGAAATGGGTGTGGCGTTCAAACTCAACACCGAAATCGGCAAAGACATTCCGATGCAAACCCTGCTGGATGAATACGATGCCGTATTTTTGGGTATGGGCACCTACACTTATATGCAGGCCGGTATCCCCGGCGAAGACCTGCCCGGTGTGCATGCCGCGTTGGACTTTCTCATCGCCAACATCAACCACCGTAAAGGCTGGGCCAAATCTGCTGACGAGTTCATCGACATGGCGGGTAAACGTGTCGTGGTGCTCGGTGGTGGTGATACCGCCATGGATTGCAATCGCTCATCCATTCGCCAGGGCGCACAAAGCGTACAATGCGCCTATCGTCGTGACGAAGCCAATATGCCCGGTTCCAAACGTGAAGTAGCCAACGCCAAAGAAGAAGGCGTGGCGTTTCTGTGGAACCGTCAACCTGTGGAAATAGTGGGCAATGGCAAGGTAGAAGGCATCAAACTGGTCACCACCAAACTGGGAGACGCCGATGAACGCGGGCGTCGCCGCCCGGAAATTGTCGCAGGCTCGGAAGAAATCATCCCGGCGGATGCCGTAGTCATCGCCTTTGGTTTCCGCCCCAGCCCCGCTGACTGGTTCGCTGATGTTAATATCGACATCGATGATCGTGGCCGCGTTATTGCACCGGCTCAAAACAGCTACCAATACCAAACCACCAATCCGAAGATTTTTGCCGGTGGTGATATGGTGCGTGGTTCTGATCTGGTCGTGACTGCTGTATACGAAGGTCGCCAGGCTGCTGAAGGCATTCTGGATTTTTTAGACATCTAAGGAGAAACGCAGAGATCGCAGAGACACAGAGACGCAGAGATTTTTGAAAATCATTTTCTTTTTCTCTGTGCCTTTGCGCCTCTGCGGCCTCTGCGTTAAAAACACAAAACATGACAACATTAAAAAATGATCGTTTTCTGCGCGCCTTGAACCGTGAACCTGTCGATGTCACTCCCGTATGGATGATGCGTCAGGCCGGACGCTACCTGCCCGAATATCGCGCCACCCGTAAAAAAGCAGGCAGCTTCATGGACCTGTGCCGCAACGCCGAACTGGCTTGCGAAGTGACCATCCAGCCACTGGAGCGCTATCCACTGGATGCCGCCATCCTGTTTTCCGACATTCTCACCATTCCCGACGCCATGGGCCTGGGGCTGACGTTCAACACCGGCCACGGCCCACAGTTTGCCCACCCCGTGCGCAGCGCAGCGGATGTGAAAAACCTGCCCATCCCCGAGCCCGAAGGCGAACTGCAATATGTAATGAACGCTGTACGCACCATACGCAAAGAACTGGATGGCCGTGTACCGCTCATCGGCTTTTCCGGCAGCCCGTGGACACTGGCCACCTACATGGTGGAAGGCGGCGGCACCAAAGAATACGGCAACATCAAAGGCATGCTGTTTGACCAGCCTGACACCCTGCATCAACTGCTCGACAAGCTGGCAAAATCCGTTATTTCATACCTCAACGGACAAATCGCCGCAGGCGCACAAGCCGTGCAGATTTTTGATACCTGGGGCGGCGTACTTACCCCGCGCGATTATCAAGAATTCTCATTGCGCTACATGCAGCAAATCATCGATGGCCTCACCCGCGAAGCCGATGGCCGCAAAGTTCCGGTCATTCTCTTCACCAAAGGCGGTGGACAATGGCTGGACAAGATGGCCGCCACCGGTGCCGACTGTCTCGGCGTGGACTGGACCATAGACCTTAGCGATGCCCGCAAGCTCGCTGGCGACAACATTGCCCTGCAAGGCAACATGGACCCGTGCATTCTTTATTCCAACCCGGAACGCATCCGTGAGGAAGTGGGTAACGTACTGGCCAGTTATGGCAAGGGCAACGGCCATGTGTTCAACCTCGGCCATGGTATTCATCCGAAAATCGACCCTGAAAATGTAGGTGCGTTTATTAACGCAGTGCATGAACTGAGTGCGCAGTACCATAAATAAAAAACAGCACGGAGAAAAACCAATAAAAACTCTGCGGCTCTGTGCAATAAACACCATGTTTCTTGTTTCCTCATACTGTAGCGCGTCATGGCGGTAAGTTCGTAGGGTGGGCATTGCCCACCCTTTGCACTAAAACAAAGGCGCACAGAATTTTCCTATGCGCCTTTTTTGTCAGTTCTGGTATGGTTCACAAATAACTGGTTTAACGAGGATACCCTAATGATGATAACAAATCTTGAACTGGTCCCCGGCAAGCGCATCTCCAAACATCTGGGGTTGGTACAAGGCAGCACTGTCCGTTCCAAACATGTTGGCCGCGACATTATGGCGGGACTGAAAAATATTTTTGGCGGGGAACTCAAGGGTTATACCGAGCTATTACAAGACGCCCGTGAAGAAGCCATTGCCAGAATGACTGAACAGGCCAGCTCCATTGGCGCCAATGCGGTACTCAACGTGCGTTTCTCAACATCATCAATAACATCGGGAGCCGCTGAACTTTTCGCCTACGGCAGCGCAGTCGTCATGGAATAAATACCATGTTTGATATTATTACATTTTTAACGCTGTTAGCCCTTGGATACGGGTTTGGCCAATGGTTTGAACGCCGCCACTACCGCTCTATCCGTAAACGCGAACAAGCCTTTAAAGATCTCCTGATTATACAAACCAGAATCATCCCCTCCCCTTTTTCCTCAGACCATGAAACCTTTCTGGTCAACGGCAATGTTGTGATCTCCGTGGATTATTTCAAACGATTCGTCGCCGGGCTACGCAATCTTGTGGGTGGGCGTGTCACCCCCTACGAGACACTGATTGACCGGGCACGCAGAGAAGCCATATTGAGAATGAAAGAAGAAGCCAAAGCATCCGGGGCGGAGGTCATACTCAATGTAAAATATGAAATGTGCTCTATCTATAAAGGGCGGCGCAACAATATTGGCTCAGTGGAAGCACTCGCCTATGGCACAGCCTTTTTGCGCAAAAAAACAGCTCCCGAGGAGACTGACCCTGGATATCTCAAACCCACAGCCCGCTGAAGATATCAACACCACCAAAACCCACCCGCTGAAAGAGTTTTTTCTTTTAAGTGGGGGAATACTCGTGGTTATCACCGTTGTTATACTTGCCCTGAGCTTCCTCGCAGACACTCTTACCCAATACATCCCCTTTGAAGTCGAACGCTCACTGGTACGCACAGTGAACATTGATACACCCGCAAGTGATACCGGAACAGTGCCCGATTACCTGCAATCCCTGGCGGATAATTTAAGTCAGCACATGGATTTACCGGAAGACATGACGATTACGGTATCCGTGATCAACAGCGATACCGTCAATGCCTTTGCCACACTGGGCGGCAATGTTGTATTTTTTACCGGCCTGCTGGATGCCATACCCACTGAGAACACCCTGGCCATGGTCATGGCGCACGAGATAGCCCACATCAAGCTCCGTCATCCTCTGAGGGCACTGGGACGTGGAATGGTTGTGGGTATTGCCGTCGCAACCGTGGCAGGCGTTGCCGGCAATGATATCGTAGCGAAACTGATAGGAGACACCAGCCTGTTAACCACCCTGAACTTTAGCAGAGACCAGGAAAGTGCAGCGGACAAGCTGGCAGTGGCCGCATTGACAAAACGCTATGGCCATGCCGGTGGGTCAATACAATTATTCGAATTGCTGAATCAGCAACAGGGAGAATCCAGGGGTAAAGTACCCGAGTTTTTTACCACCCACCCCCTGAATCAAAACCGTATTGCTGCTATTCGAAAGTATGCGCAACAAAATAATTGGTCTGTAGAAGGTGACACAACTGAAATCCCCAAATCTGTAAGGGATGAACTCAATCGGCTGCGTCAAGAATTGTTGGATAAAAAAGACAGGCAAAAACCAGCGGTGTAAAAATCATGGCTTCACGCTAAAAACAAAAAACCATCGACCGGAACCGATGAATTTGGCCAAACATGGCGTTCATCAACGCAGAGGTCACCGGGGCGCGGAGAAAAACCAATAAACACTCTGTGCCTCTGCGTATCCGCCCCCATATTTCTTGCTTCATCATGAAAGTGCGATTTCGACAATGTGGCTTGGATCTTCCTGGGATCAAGCCTTGGTATCAATATTCTGTCCCAGAGATGACATGGGATCGGGCACTGCCCCGATTAACGTGGCCGCTGTTTCCTTCTGGATATTTTGGGTTTTCTTTTGAATTTCAATGGCAACAGTAGTGCTGGTACTCGCAGCGGCGGATGATACTCCAGATATTTCCATCATATTTCACCTTGAATGCTAAGGAGGTGTGTAAAAGATCAACCCATATGTCGTCCAGGCATATGGGAGCTTTAACCTGAATTTTTGATACAATAATTTTTTATCAACGGAATATCCCGCTGCCATGTTGACCATCATTTCACCTGCCAAGACCCTGGATTACGAAACACCTGTCAAAACCAAGGTTTTCACACAACCGGATTATCTTGATGATTCCGAGGAATTAATCCACCGTGTGCGCCAGCTGTCACCTCTCGACATCAGCGAACTGATGAAGGTCAGCATGAAAATTGCCGATCTCAATTTTGATCGTTACAAAGCGTGGAATAAAACCGTTAACGAGGAAAACGCCAGACAGGCGATATTGGCATTCAAGGGCGATGTTTATACCGGGCTTGATGTCAAATCCTTTAACAGTAAAGATTTCAACTTTGCACAAAAGCATTTGCGCATTCTCTCGGGCTTGTATGGCCTGCTGCGGCCATTGGATTTGATGCAGCCTTATCGCCTGGAAATGGGCACAAGGCTGTCCACAGACCGTGGAAAGAATTTATATGCGTTTTGGGGTTTGATTATTACCGAGGCGTTGAATACACAATTGAAAAAAATCAAATCGGATCATTTGATCAATCTGGCATCGAATGAATATTTTAAAGCAATCAAACCCAAAGCATTAAACGCACAAATTATTACGCCTGCCTTTAAAGATTATAAAGACGGCAAATACAAGGTAATTGGTATTTATGCCAAAAAAGCACGGGGTATGCTTAGCCGTTATATTATCAAACACCAGCTAACCAATCCGGAAGATATCAAAACATTCAACGAAGAGGGTTATGCATTCAACAAGCGTTTATCTCAAGATAACCTTTGGGTCTTCAGTCGTAAAAAATAACTGAATAAAACAACTTAACGATTACCCCAGATTTTGGCCACTGCACGATCAGTCCCCAAAAACCCTACGACCAGAGTAACCAGCGACACGCTGCAAAACACAACAACAGGAATCATAAAACCCGCATCCCCCATATCAAACGCCAGATAAGCCACGATGGATGCCAGCCCCAAAAAAAGCACACCGATAACAATGAGTATTTTCCGGTTCAATGGCTTGACTGAATAAGGCTCATCACCTGCTTCAAATATATTCAAAATGGGTGAGCATAGCTTTCTGAGTAATTTTTTCATCGGGGTCTTTCACGTCTGCCGAAGAGTGAGTCAGCCAGACATTTTACACCCAATTTATCGTATAATCCGCTATTCCCGGCGAACCCGACCGCAACACCCCGCTTGAGAAACATTCCCATGAATATCGAAAAGGCTTTACAAACCCGTAGCGAAGGCAAGTGTGAATTATGTGCTGCACCGCAAAATCTGGCGGCTTACCCGGTGTCTCACCACACTGCTGATAACCCGGATGAATGCATATGGGCCTGTGAAACCTGCCGCGAACAGCTCGACAACCCCGATACGGTTGATGCCAATCACTGGCGCTGCCTCAATGACAGCATGTGGAATCCGGTGCCTGCTGTGCAGGTGATGGCGTGGCGCATGCTGACCCGGCTGCGTGCAGAAGGCTGGCCGCAAGACCTGCTGGATATGCTGTATCTGGACGAGGAAACACTTGCCTGGGCACAAGCCACCGGCAAAGGCACTGATGAGCATAACGAGGATACCGTCAAACACATGGACAGCAACGGTGCTGTGCTTGTCGCTGGCGATACGGTAACGCTGACCAAGGATTTGAATGTGAAAGGTGCAGGGTTTACCGCAAAGCGTGGCACCGCCGTGCGGGGGATTTCATTGGTGCCGGACAACGCAGAACATATCGAAGGTCGTGTGAACGGCCAGCAAATCGTCATTCTGACCCGGTTCGTCAAAAAATCCAACTGAAAACCCCTGGCCGCCCCTCATGCTACGTTTTCAATCTGTCACCCTGCGTCGCGGCACCCGCGTATTACTGCGAGACGTTGATCTCACTATTCAAACAGGTGAACACTGGGGCATCGTGGGCCGCAATGGCAGTGGTAAATCCAGCCTGCTGGCGTTGGTGCTCGGTATCCGGGATGCCACCGGCCTGCATGCGGACAAAGGCGAAGTAAAGCTGGCGGCCAATCTGGCCATGGCCCATGTCGCACAGGAAACGCCCGCGACAGATCGCAGCGCCATTGACTATGTGATGGACGGCGACAGCGAATTGCGCGCACTGGAGCAACAACTCGCCGCTTGCGCAGATGACGGCGCTGACGGGGAGCGACAGGCTTCACTGTTTGGCGAGCTGGAAGCCATCGACGGCTACACCGCACCGGCGCGTGCGGCACGGCTTATGAACGGCCTGGGTTTCAGCGACGCCCAATTGCAAACACCAGTAGCGGATTTTTCCGGCGGCTGGCGTATGCGCCTTAATCTGGCCCAGGCACTGATGTGCCGCTCTGATATTTTGCTGCTCGACGAGCCCACCAACCACCTCGATCTCGATGCCGTGCTGTGGTTACAAGGCTGGCTGCAAAACTACCCCGGCACGATATTACTGATTTCGCATGACCGCGATTTTCTCGACAACTGCGTTGGTCACATTGCCCTGCTCAGTGAAGAAACCCTGCACGCCTACACCGGCAATTACAGCGCTTACGAAAAACAACATGCCAGCCGCCTGGAACAACAACAGGCCGCGCACCAAAAACAGCAACGCACGATTTCGCATTTGCACAGTTACATCGACCGCTTTCGCGCCAAAGCCACCAAAGCCAAACAGGCCCAAAGCCGCCTGAAGGCACTGGCCAAGCTGGAAGAAATCGCCCCCGCACACGTAGACTCACCTTTTGAGTTTACCTTTCTGCCGCCGAAACAAATACCCAACCCCCTGCTGAAACTCACCGATGCCCAACTGGGGTACGACAATAAAACCCTGTTGAGCAATATCAGCATCAACCTGTTACCCGGTGACCGCATCGGCCTGCTGGGCCCCAACGGTGCGGGCAAATCCACACTCATCAAAGCATTAACCGGCGAACTGCCCCTGCTCGCAGGCACACATGCGCCAGCACAAAACCTGCGCATCGGTTATTTTGCGCAACACCAGCTTGAGCAATTGCAGACGGATGACACCCCCCTCATGCATTTACAGCGCCTGGACAAACAAGCCTCCGAACAGCAACTGCGAAGCTATCTTGGCGGCTTTGGTTTTGCCGGTGATCAGGCGCTCGACCCGGTGGGTCCGTTCTCCGGCGGTGAAAAAGCACGGCTGGTGCTGGCGCTGCTCATCTATCAACGCCCGAATCTGCTGTTGCTCGACGAACCCACCAACCACCTCGACCTGGAAATGCGTCATGCACTGACTCTCGCACTACAGGGTTTTGAAGGCGCACTACTGGTGGTCTCCCATGACCGACATCTACTGCGCACCGTATGTGACCAGTTTGTACTGGTGGCCAACGGCGGCGCTCAAATTTACGACGGCGACCTTGACGACTACGCACAATGGCTGAACGAACATCGGCGCGGCAACACTCAACAAAAGACCGGCACAACAAGCAAGCCCTCCGGCATCGACAAACGCCAGCTTCGCCAACAGGAAGCCGCCCGCCGCCAACAGCTCAAGCCCTACATTGATCGGGTGCGAAAAAGCGAAAAACGGCTGGGTGAACTTCAGCAGCAATTGCAAGACATCGAACAGCAACTAGCAGACAGCTCGCTTTATGAAGCCGCCAACAAAGACCTTTTGAAAGAGCGGCTGGCACAACAAGCGGCACTAAAGCAGCAATTGCAACAAACCGAAAATGACTGGCTGGAAGCCTCCGAAACATTGGAACTGGCAGAAAATACCGACTGACACAGAACCCCTGTTTTACATCGCCGCCCCGCTAAATGTGAAATAAACGGTCCACAGCACTGTATGACAAACACAACATACATAACATTTAACCCATTGATTTCAATAGTTTTTAACAGGCAGCTTTTCACTCACATTTCGATACCCCATCAAAACATTGCAGTTGGCAGACAACACCGGCTAGCGTAGGGTATGCAAGCACATACTTTGACAAAACGCCCACAGGACAACAGAAACATCATGTCAGACAATAAACAGGAAACCCCCTTTTTTGAAATCGCCGATCAATTCATTGACCTTGCCAACAAACTGGCTCAGACCGAAGGCTCAGCCAACGTCGGCACCGCCCTGCGTTATGCCGCCGCACGTTACAACACCTTTGAAGCCTCACTCAGCACCAAAGACCTGGCAAAAGACGAAGCCCAGATAATTGACATGCTCTGCGATGATTTCCGCGAAATGCTCAAAGTCAACATGCAGGACTACATCCAGCGACTGGCGAAAAAGGACTAGCAAACCAATGCCCGGCAAGAGAACAAACACTGATGCACTGGATAAAATCGTCAGCGATGCCCGCCGTCACCAGGATGAACGCGCAAAAACCTACCGCGAACAGGCACTGAAACTTTATCCCTGGATCTGCGGCCGCTGTGAACGGGAATTCACCCGCGCCAACCTTCCCGAACTGACCGTGCATCACCGCAATCATAATCACGACGACAACCCCGCCGATGGCAGTAACTGGGAACTGCTATGCCTTTATTGCCACGACAACGAACACCAGCGACAACTGGAAGCACAGGGCCAAGGCAGCACCACAGGCTCGGCAGCCAGCACTGCCTCGGGCGCCACCCACAACCCCTTCGCCGACCTGAAAGGTCTGTTGGACAAAAAGTAGCCCCTCCATGGCAGTACGACTATTTCCCCTGCGAGGTGTGCCGGATGATGAAGCCAATGACATCCGCACATTGCTAACCGACAACGCCATTGAATTCTACGAAACCTCAGCCGGCAACTGGGGGATCTCAATGCCCGCAATCTGGTTGCGGGATAACAGCCAGCTACAACATGCCAAAGCACTCATCGAAGACTACCAAGCCAAACGTACCGTACAGCAGCGCGAAATCTATAAACAACTGAAGCACGAAGGCAAACACCGCACTTTTTGGGTATTGCTTCAGGAAGAACCGCTAAAAATCACCGTCTACATTGGCATTGTGCTGGTAATTCTGTATTTTTCCATCAAACCCTTTTTAACACTGGGCCAGTAAAACATTGTCCCCCTGTTCGTGCAGATTGGCGGTGAGCTTGCAAACCTCAGCAGTATTATTTGCTTATTGATCCGCACAACAAAAACAACGGTGATAAATGGACTACTACGAAAATAACGCCAAAGCCTTTGTAGCATCGACCCGCCTGATCGACATGCAGCCACTTTACCAACGATTTTTGCCCTTGCTGCCAAAACAGGCACATATACTGGACGCCGGTTGCGGCTCTGGCCGGGATACAAAATATTTTATGGCGCAGGATTATAAAGTCACCGCCCTCGACGCCTCCACCAAAATTGCCGCCCTGGCAGAAAGAGAAACAGGCCAAACGGTCACCGTACAACGCCTGCAAGATATACAATATCAAAACCAGTTTGACGGTATTTGGGCCTGTGCTTCATTACTGCATGTTCCAGCCAAAGAACTGGCCAATGTTTTTCATCGGCTGGCACAAGCAATAAAGCCGCAAGGCATGATCTACTGCTCGTTCAAATACGGCCAGGGTGAACATGAAAAACAAGGCCGCTGGTTTACTGATATGGATGAGACTGGGTTGAAAATGTTAGCGAGAGAGAGTGGAATACTGGCAGTGAAAGAACTGTGGGTAACCGCAGACCGCCGACCTGAACGGAAACAGGAGCGGTGGTTGAATGGGGTTTTGGTTGGCAAAAAATGATTGGCCGTTCGGCACAAAAAAAGCAAGGCACTATTATTGCGGGGCCTTTCTGCCATCAAATACCTTTCCCGGTATTTGTATCACGGTGTCATTTCCGAGAAAAATATTATTCCCGATGACGGCACAAACATCACGTTTCGTTATCGTGAAAGTCAATCGGGCGATTGGAAGACACGCTGCGTCAAAGGTGAACATTTTATCTGGCGGGTCTTTCAGCATGCATTACCAAAAGGTTTTCGGCGCGTCAGGGATTTCGGGTTTTTACACGGCAATGCCAAAATCACATTGCGTCGGATACAGATACTATTGAAGGTATTTTTGCCCACTTTAATAAAAGCAAAAACGCGATGTTTGCTATAGATAAGCACAAAAAAACAACTGGGCAAGCTTGTTCAACCAGATGATAAAGTCGCGGCTCAGTCACGCGACTTATCCTTGTTTGTTAGCGCTTTTTTATCGCAAAAAATAGTGCTGCAAGGATGCACGAAATAATAAAAGAAAATATAAAATTTGAATACGTATACAAGTCATAAGTATTTTCAGCACCATCAGAAATACATTGTGATATGGCGCGATTTACATGCTTTCCTAAACCGGAAAATGCCGGAAATGACGGAGCACCTATTTTAAAGCTACTCATGGGCTTATCATTTAACTTAAAACTACAATCAATCATAAAAAGTTATCCTTATTTTATAGACTTAACAAATTCCTTTTGTTCGTTTACAGCATTTTTCATCACACACCCTCAAAAACATTTCATTTTCATTGTAGAAATTACTAACCCCACCAGCTCTGATTTTCCACATATATTTCTCACCATTAATCCTTATTGTCCCTGTGGAGTAGCAAGGAAATAAATTAAACCTATCATGCACCTCTTGCTCATTGCTGAGACGAGACTCATGATAGTAAATTTTAACTTGTTCCTTTGTTAGCCTAAAGTCTCCGCATAAATCTTGAAAATAGGATTCTTCTCTTGAAATATTACCTTGAGTTAAAATTTCTATATCACTAATAATTTGGCGCTCATGGTTTTTATTTTCTGTTGTGCATGATGTTAATGAAATAACAAAAATGAAGCACAAGTAATATTTAATCATTTATAATTACTCCTGAGCCATTCAAGAGAAGTGACACCTTCATTTTCCTTCTTTATGGCCACAGCACCATGAGCATAAATATCTTTATCAAAGGACAAGTTATATTTCACAGTCAGTTCTGTGATTAACCACAAAAAGCTTGCTGACTGGAGTTTGGTGAGCTGTTCGAATAGTCCTTTATCGCTTTTTCCTCCAAGGTATACTCCAACCAACTCGATACCAATACTGTCAGTATTCATAGGGTATCGATCAGGGTAATTTTTCTTCTTTTCATGCGCCAATACTTTACGTGCTCTTTCTGCGAATGAGCCTTTACCCTGCAATATATTTTTTATTATTTCACCGTCTTTCTTGGTGCATGATTCTTCTAAACGGCACCGCGCATGAACCAAACCCATATGCCAACAAACTTTATCAAGCCTTGCTGTTTGATATATTTTTCCACTTTTATCTATTAAAAAATGAGCGCCTGATTTTTTTGTTTTCCATGCATTAAGTGTCGATTCTGCTGTTGGTGCAGCGGTTCTGTGTATTACTATGGAATTTATTTTTCCTAATATTCCATGCTCAAGATTTGGAATGATTCTTGTTTTAATTTTCACGGGTTGATTTTTAATCACGCCGCTGAATATTGCTAACATTCTAATTTCCTCCTTGTTTTTTCATAATCGGGATAGGGGGATGCCTCACGGCATACGGATCACGTACCAAGGCGGCTCATTATCTTGTCGGTGGATATCATGCTACCAAGCTCGTCAGCCCCAAGCCTCTAAAGTATCTGTTTGGCAAGGCATAATAAAGGGCCAGACTCTTACTCAGTCACCACGGGCCGTGCGCTGATTTGGCGGCATTCCACGCCAGTTGGCGTTTGACGCCAAGTCGTCTGAGCTTGCGATAGCCCGATCTTCCCCATCGAAAAAATACACGAAAAATACAGACACCCATAAAATGAAAGTTTTATTCAACACTCCTCCCAGAAATATTTGCGTTTGCGGCGACATGATCAAAAATTGATAGTTTTTGCCAGACAAGGAAATAAATCGGTAGTTTTCCAGAAAACAATCTGTTTTTCCGAATGAAGGACAGCAGGAATCCTTCACCATTTACTCTGGCGACCTGAAAACAGAAAAATGAAGCAGTGAGTGACGGCTATG
>DROS01000035.1 GCA_011321815.1 Gammaproteobacteria bacterium | reverse complement strand
TTTCTGAGCCTCAATTTTTCTGACTCCCCGCCTTTTAACGAACTGGGCAATATCACTGCCATGGGGGTTATGGCAGCGTGGATTTTTTCCATGACCTTTTTGCCGGCGCTGATGTCGATCCTGCCGGTGCGCGTTCGACCACAGGTCAGGCAGCGCTTGGCCATGGAACGTTTTGGTGACTTCGTGGTTGAGCGGCGTGTGCCATTATTCTGGGGCATGCTGCTGCTGAGTCTCGTTGTCATTTCCTTTATTCCCCGTCTGTCACTGGATGACCGTTTCATCCAATGGTTTGACGAAAGTGTACCGTTTCGTGTTGACACAGATTTTGCGACGGCCAACCTGACAGGTCCATATACTCTGGAGTTTTCCATCGGTTCTGGTCAGTCCGGCGGTATTTCGGAACCAGGTTATCTGCAACAGCTGGAAACCTTTGCAAGCTGGTTGCGCGCACAGCCTGAGGTTACCCACGTCAACAGTTTTACCGATGTCATGAAGCGGCTGAATAAATCCATGCACGGTGATGACCCTGACTGGTATCGGTTGCCTGACAAACGTGACCTGGCTGCTCAATACCTGCTGTTGTATGAAATGTCTCTGCCTTACGGGCTTGATCTTAACAGCCAGATTGATCTGGATAAATCTGCAACCCGGTTGACGGTGACCCTGGATACCCTGCCGCAAAAACGGATCATCAATGTTATTAAGCGCAGCGAGGCATGGCTGGCGGAAAACATGCCGCCTGCCATGCAGGCCAAGGCCACCGGCACGATTGTGATGTTCGTGAATCTTGCCATGCGGAATATCATTGGCATGCTGGGTGGCACCGTACTGGCCTTTGTGTTGATTTCCCTGACCCTTATGTTCGCCCTGCGCAGTGTGCGCCTGGGCCTGATCAGCCTGATCCCGAACTTTATTCCGGTGCTTGTCACTTTTGGATTGTGGGCGGTTTTTGTTGGTGAGATCGGCATCATTGCCTCCATGATTACGGCTTCGAGCATGGGGCTCATCGTCGATGATACGGTGCATGTACTCAGCAAATACCGACATGCCAAGCGTGAACATAATCTCGGTACCCACGATGCCATCCGTTACAGTTTTTCCCATGTGGGTAAGGCTCTGTGGGTGACGACCGTGGTTATGGTGGCTGGCTTTTTGGTGTTGGCTTTTTCCAGTTACAAACTGAATGTGGATATGGGCATTCTCACCGCTATGGTGGTCAGTGTCGCTCTGGTAATGGATTTTCTGCTGTTGCCCGCGTTGTTGATGTTTATGGACAAAGACAAACATTGTGACTGTGTTGCCTGTGGCAAAGTGAAGGGTTTGTCAACATAATTTCTGGTTTTTGGATGATGTGGTTACCGTTTTTTAATGTTTTTCGGACGGGGGTTTTTGGTGGTTATGCCTTCGGATCAGATAAATGCACAAAGCGAGAGCCAGAAATCCCGTTGCCACCCAGGTAAAGGGCGCGATGGATTTGAAAGCCTGTGCAGCGATGTGCATATGCTGGCCCAGATAGTAGCCACCGAGTCCCCAAAACCCTACCCACAGCAGGGCGCCCAGACTGGTTGCCAGAAGAAATGTGATAACCGGCATTTGCAGGCTGCCGACAAAGATGCCGGTGAGTTGTCTTGGGCCGTCAATGAAGCGTGAGAGGATGACCAGCAGCATGCCGTGGCGTTGGCAAAAAGTATCCATACGTTCGAGCCGGGAGGGGTTGAGCGGCAGACGGAGGAGTAATTTCCGTCCTCCGATTCTGCCGATAAAATAACCCAGCGTATTGCCGATGACAGCGGCAAACCAGGCGGACATCAGTAACAGGCGGATATCAAATTCACCGCGTGTGCTCAGCAAGGCGCCCACAATCAGCAGGCTTTGGCCTGGGGTGGGTATGCCAAAACCCTCTGCCAGGATGGCGGCAAAGATGATAACCATCCCGTATTTTACGAGCATTGGTTCATAGTTATTCGCTGCCGTCAGGAGGGGTTTTATGATCTCGGAAATTAACTCCATTCGGGTAATGACTCGCAGCGTTATATTGTGTTCTTGCAGCCAGTGTAGCAGCCAGTGGCCTGCAAGGTGGTGAAGCGCCATTAATTTAACCGGTTGATGTACTAGACTCTAATTACCGTTATAAGCACTATCAATACAAACACTACTAATGGCGTTGTGGTTTGTGCCTGTTGAATTCGCAGAGGGGAGCAAGGCATGTCCGAAGACAAAAACCAGCAGGCTCGTGATTCACTTGCTGCGTGGCGGGCGCACAGGCCCGCAGACTATTTGCAGGCCGATACCAATTTCCAGCATGTTTTGCACATGTATCTGGGGGAGGACTATCAACGCCATCAGCCTTTATTGAGCAAGGCTGCAAGTCTGTCGGCTGGCAGTATGGACGGGCTGGCCATCAGTTCCAACCGTGATGAAAACCTGCCACGCCTGAGCCGTTTCGACGGCATTGGTGAGCGCACCGAGAAGGTGGTTTTTCATACGGATTATCATCAGCTTGGCGCTTATGTCTGGGACACCGGTGTACTGGCAGTGCTGGCAGAACCCGGTAATGAGCTGCTCAGCGGCGCACTGGCCTATTTTATTGCCCATAACGGTGAGGCGGGCCATGCCTGCCCGGTTGCATGCACCGCAGGGCTGATCAAGCTGTTGCAGCGGGTTGGTACGGCGACGCAGCAACAAGAATATCTGCCCCGGCTGTTTGAAACGGATTATGCAAAGCGTCTGCATGCCGCGCAGTTTGTGACCGAGGTGCAAGGCGGTTCAGATGTCGGCATGAATAGCTGTGTCGCCGTGCCGGATGCCCAACGTAAAGGGCTGTATCGCATCAGCGGAGAAAAATGGTTTTGTTCGGTTATTGATGCCGGTATGTTCGTGATGATGGCAAGGCCGGAAGGGGCATCAGCGGGAACCCAGGGGCTTGGTTTGTTTCTCGTGCCACGCACGGTAAATGGCAAGGTAAATAATTTTAATATTCGCCGCCTGAAATACAAACTCGGCACACGCTCCATGGCCTCGGCGGAAGTGGACTTCACTGCTGCACTGGCCGAACCCATTGGCCCGTTGGATGCCGGGTTTAAAAACCTGGTGAGCATCGTGCTGGATACCTCGCGGGTGCACAATGCCGTCGCCACCTGTGGCCTGATGCGGCGCGCCTGTCTTGAGGCACAGGCCTATGCCCGGCACCGTTTGGCTTTTGGCAAACCCATTATTGAGCATCTTACCGTGGCACAGATTCTAGCGCGCATGAAGGTGGTTTCCAGCGTTGCGGTGGCCACCACGTTTCGTATTCTTGCAACCACTGACCGGCTGGAGAGTGGCGAGTCTTCGCGTGATGCCAGGGCTGCCCGTCGCACCCATGTCAATATCAATAAATACTGGACCTCGATTCAGTGTACGCGGGTGATCCGTGACGCCATCGAGGTGTTGGGTGGCAATGGCACCATTGAGGAGTTTTCCGTGCTGCCGCGTCTTTATCGTGATGCCATTGTGCTGGAAAGCTGGGAGGGTACGCACAATACGCTGTGCGCCCAGGTGCTGCGTGATTTTGTCACCCGTGATTTACATCGCCCCTGGTTGGACGAGATGCGCGAGCTGCTTGCGACAATCACTCACCACTCACTGGAAGCGCAGCGCTCGTGCGCAGCCCGGTTGCTGGATGAGGTGACAGCAGATATTGAACGACTGCTCACGAGTGATGCTGACTATGCCAGCCTGCATATTCGCCATGTGGTGGATCGCATGTGTGTGTTTAACGGCTACTTGAGCCTGTTGCGTGAACTTGATTGGGAGCTGGGCCGGCAGCTTGAATCCGGGAAGGCATCAATGCTCGAATTATTTCGCCGGTTGTATATTGAGCGCACTGACCCGCTGGATGATGCAGACATGCCTGAGCTGTTGCGTGAAGTCAGCACCATTGACGAATAACCGGCCATGGGGCGGCGGCAGCCTGTGCGGTACGACCGTCCCAAACCCCGGTTGGTGTCAGGAGAATGTGAGGCTGTGCCGCCCCTGCCTCCTGTCCTCGCCGGGATTCGGGTTATTGCCGTCTCTTGTGTCCAGTATGAGCCCGTCAAGCGTGCCCATGCCCGTGACCGCCTCCTGCTGTCTCCTTATTTTGCAAGGTGGCGCCGAGGGCGATACTGCCGATTAAAAGCCCCACAATCACCTGATTCAACGTCGGTCCTGTCTGGCTTGAGAAACCCAGGATAAACGGCGCGGAGATCAACCAAACGCCAAGAGCCAGGTTGATATATTCCTCCCACAGCAGCGGGCGGGCGAGTGCCGCGATTGCAAATACCGCCACCGCCGCGCCTGTCAGGTAAGAGTTGATTGCGGCCACATCACTAAAACCGCCAATGCCAAAAAACGGCGTCAGCACAAGCCATGTGCCCAACAGGATATTTGTCCAGTCTTGCCATCGTTGCTCGTTCATGACACACCTCCTTTACGTTCCTTTGTGGAGTTATCTCTTGCGGGTAATTCACATCCATTGCAATCGATAATTCTTTGGAACCCGCTTAATTTATAGCATTTGTGTGCCGCACATGGGTCAAGAAACCGGAAAAAATATGGGTGTCCTGCTCGTGAATATGGGTGTCCTGCTCGTGATGCGACACTGGAAAAAAGGCAGGGAGGTTGTGGGCAGGACATAAAAAAAGGGAGCCTGAAAAGGACTCCCTTGTAGCGCCGCTTGTGTTTGTTGCCGCCTGTTTATTTCACCACAGAGGCGTTGGAGACAAACAGGATTTCATCAAAAGTCCGATGCAGGCCGGAGCTTTTGAAATTGCGCATGACGGCGGCATCGCCCCATTGCACCTTGTCTCCGGTTTTTATGCGCATCATCGTGGCAGCGATCCACACGGGTTTATTACTGCCAGTGTCCACGCTCATGTAGGTATAACCTGAAGAGTGCATCATTTCCTTCACGACGCCCTGCTTGGGCATGCCTTTGGCGTCATCTATGGCCTGTTGCTGCGCCGGACTGAGTTGCTTGCCTGCTGGCTGCTGTTGCGTCTGCTGCGCCGGAGCCGCTGGCGCCGGGGTCGTAGCGGCTGGTTGCGATGACTTGCCATCGTCAGAATCGGAGCAGGCCACCAGGCCAAGCAGGGTGGCGCTCAGCGCCAGAATGTAAAATTGTCTCATGGAATATGCCCTCTTAAATTCGATGGCTACTTTAACACAGGCGGGGGTTTTGCGGATAGCTTGGACGCAGTCAAAAATTGTGTACAGCTTGTATGGTCATCGCGAAGCCTTTAATATCCGCTACGCGGCGCCACACAGGGCGCCGCTTTTGTATCTATCCAGCCAACAATATGCAGTGAGATCCCGAATGTGAGTCAGTCGAGTAAAAAAATGAACAGCAAGGAATTGGGGCTGGTGCTGGGCCAGCAGCTCCTCGGCGTGGATGACCTGCACTACGGACTATGGACGGATGATCTGCCGCTGGGGTTTAGCAATCTGGCTGAGGCGCAGCAGCGGTACACCGATCAGATTATCAATGCCCTGCCTGCGGCAGAGGGTGGGGAAACAAAAGTCATCGACATCGGTTGTGGCACGGGACATATTCTTTCCCAGCTGCTGGACCGTGGTTTTGTGGCGGACGGTCTGGTGCCTGCCCCCAAGCTTGCCGAGCAGGTGCGCCAGCGTCTCGCGGCACACGGCGACAAACCGGCGCGATTATTTGAGAGCACCTTCGAGCAATTTCCCATCGACGAACGCCGCGCTTATTACGATGCTGCATTGTTCAGTGAAAGTTACCAGTACATCCCCATGTCCGCCTCGTTTCCCATTCTGGCGCAAATCATCAAGCCCGGCGGGCTGGTGGTGATCTGTGATTTTTTCAAAACTGAGCATGCCGGTGATGGTCAGCCCGGTGACAAGAGTTTTGGCGGTGGCCACAAACTGCACCAGTTTTATACCGAATTGGGCAAACATCCTTTTAGCCTGTTGAAAGACATTGATATTACCCGGCAGGTCAGCCCCAACATCAAATTGCTGGATGAAACGCTGATGTTGCGGCTGGTGCCTGCCGGGCAGACACTTGATCGCTATTTGCGTGAAAACTATCCGCGTACCTGGCGGTTGATCAAGGCTGTATTCAAAATGTTTTTTGGCAGAAAAATCGAAAAACAAAAATACAAATATTTCACCGGCCACCGCACCCAGGCCGTGTTTGAACGCTATAAAACCTATCGTTTGCTGGTATTGCAACGTGATGCCTGAATTGCCGCACGATTTCGCCGTTGCGGTGACCACCGCGTTGATCGAGGATATCGGTGACGGTGATATCAGCGCCGCGCTGATTCCCGCCGATGCCCGATCCACTGCACAGGTCATCAGCCGTGAAGATGCCGTACTGTGCGGCGCTGCCTGGTTTAACGAAGTGTTCCGGCAGCTGGATAGCCACATTGTGGTTGACTGGCAGGCCGGGGATGGAGATACCATTGGCGCCAATCAAACCCTGTGCAGCCTTACGGGTAACTCCCGCAGTCTGCTCAGTGGTGAGCGCAGCGCGCTGAATTTTTTACAGACACTTTCCGCCACGGCCACGCAGACCCGTAAATTTGTGAATGCGATCAGTGGCACTGGTGCGACGATTCTCGACACGCGCAAAACGCTGCCCGGTCTGCGTACCGCACAAAAATATGCGGTGGCCTGTGGCGGCGGCAGCAACCACCGCATGGGGTTGTTTGACGCCTTTCTCATCAAAGAGAATCATATTCTTGCTGCCGGTTCCATTGCCGCCGCTGTGGCCAGCGCCCGGCAACAGCACGCAGAGCTGAAGGTTGAGGTGGAAGTGGAAAACCTGGATGAAGTGCGGCAGGCGCTGGACGCAGGGGCCGATCAACTGCTGCTGGACAACATGGAACTGGCTGCTTTGCGCGAAGCGGTGGCGCTCAACCGTGAAAAAAATAATGGCCGCGCCAGACTGGAAGCCTCTGGTGGCGTCAGTCTTGAGCGTGTACGCGCCATTGCAGAGACGGGTGTGGATTTTATTTCAGTAGGCAGTCTCACCAAGGATGTACGCGCAGTGGATCTGTCCATGCGTTTCAATGTGAGTTAAGGGCAAATCACCCTGTCAGTGCAGGCACAGGCACAAAAGCCTGCCCACTCTGCGGTTTTTTTGTCATCGGCGAAGGCCGGAACCCAGAAAGGCCGGCCGCTTCCTGAGTTCCCGATATTCCCTTATGCAAACAACCTGACAATCCTGGCGCCACTTCGTGAAAGTGATAAAGTAAAACCACTGATTTTTGTGAAGTAAACCAAGCGTCCAAAAAAAACGGCATGACTGTTCCAGGATAAGGAAACGGAATCTAGTACTCTTTCAAGGTAATAAATTGGGATTCAGTTGGTCTGTCAGCGTTCAGGGCAAGACGCTCCTCGCAGCGAATGGCCATCGTCCTTTGCAAGAGGAGCAACGCCGCCATGGACGCTGACAGGCCAACCCTTCGGGCGCTCCTGTGGTGTTCCGCTGCGGCGTCGCCTAAAGCGCCTACTGTTGGTGCAGTGCTTGACAAGGGAGCAACCATTGCCTGCGCACTGCGCCTCGCCTAAAGCGCCTACTGTTGGTGCCGCGAAACACCACAGGAACGCTGAATCCC
>DROS01000034.1 GCA_011321815.1 Gammaproteobacteria bacterium | reverse complement strand
TTTCGCCATAACGTGCTGACTTCCGGCCACCGTGCCTGTTCCGGTTGTGGTGAGGCGATGGCAGCCCGTATGGTTGCCGATCTGGTCGGCCCCGATGCGATCTACATCAATGCTACCGGCTGTTTGCAAGTCTTTACTACCCATAACCAGCAGTCCGCCTGGCAGGCACCGTGGATTCACTCAGTGTTTGCCAATGCCGCTGCTGTAGCTTCGGGTGTAGAGGCGGCTTTGCGTGCCAGGGGTAAAGAGACCCCCGTCGTCGTACAAGCTGGAGACGGTGGTACGTTTGACATCGGTTTGCAATGCCTTTCCGGCATGATTGAACGCGGCCACGATGTGCTCTTTGTCTGCTACGACAACGAGGCTTATATGAACACTGGCGTGCAGCGTTCCAGCTCCACGCCCCACGCAGTGCGTACCAGTACCTCACCGCCAGGACGGCTCAGTCAGGGCAAACAACAGTTGAAAAAAGATGTGATCTCTATTATTGCGGCTCACAACATGCCCTATGCAGCCACAGCGACAATTGCCTATTTTCCTGATCTCAAAGCCAAAGTAGAAAAGGCGATGGGTATCAAGGGACCCCGTTTTCTTCACGTTTTATCGCCTTGTCCTTTGGGCTGGGTACACGACAGTGCGCTGTCGGTGACTGTCTCGCGACTGGCGGTGGAGACCGGACTGTTTCCATTGGTGGAATTGGAGCACGGTGAACTTACTGGCGTGATGCGTCTGGCCGAGCAGAAGCCAGTGGAGGAGTATCTGCGCCCACAGGGGCGTTTCAAACATCTGTTCGCCAGCAAAGCAGGCGCGGTGGAACTGCGCCATCTTCAAGCCTTGGCCGATATGCGCATTCGCCGTTATGGCTTACTTGATGCCGATACGCAATGGGATACCAAGAGTGCGATGCAGAGCGCGCGTCATGGCCGGGGTGGGTATGCTTCGGGGGGTAAAAATAATGGTTAAACTCGACATCGAACCCGGCAGCAGTAACGCTTATCACACTGGAGACTGGCGTACCCGGCAGCCTGTTTATCACGACAAATGGCCACCCTGTAGCCGGGTCTGTCCTGCTTCGGAAGATATTCAGGCCTGGCTGGCTTTGGCGAGTGAAAAGCAATGGCAAGCGGCATGGCGCAAACTCACCGAGCGCAATCCGTTTCCAGCGACCATGGGACGCATTTGCTATCACGCCTGTGAGTTGGCCTGTAACCGTAACCACCTCGATAGTGCTGTCAACATCCATGCAATGGAGCGCTATCTCGGCGACATGGCCATTGCCCAGGGCTGGCAGCATGAGTCGTATTACGACCAAGTTCAATCCCGGCGCGTGGCGATTGTGGGTGCAGGTCCGGCTGGTCTTTCCTGTGCTTTTCAACTGGCGCGGCGTGGCTATCTGGCCACCATTTTCGATGCACAGTCAGCGCCCGGTGGCACACTGCATAGCGCTGTGCCGGATTATCGCTTGCCCAAGTCAGTGTTGGCCAAAGAGATCGACGCCATTCTCGCCTTAGGTATGGCGTTACGTCTTGACACCCGTGTGAATGAAGCTGAATTGCGCGATCAGTTTGATGCCGTTTTCCTCGCCATCGGTACCCAAAAGCCGCGCCAATATCCAGGCAGGGAAAAGTCCAGCCACAGTGTCATGAGCGGCCTTGAATTTTTACACCGCCTAAATCGTGGTGAGCCGGTGGCGCTACCGAAGCAGGTGGCTGTGGTCGGTGGCGGCAATACTGCCATTGATGTGGCGCGTTGTGTTCGACGCCTGGGCGCTGAAGCCACCGTGATCTGTGCGCAAGATCCGCATGGAAGTCATCATCAAGAATTGGGCACAGAAATGCCTGCTTCTTCAACCGAAGTTATCGAAGCCGAAGCTGAGGGCGTGCAGTTGATCTACCGTGTTGGCGTGCGTCGTCTGGTGCGCAGCGGTGAGCATTTGTCGGGGGTTGAAATTGCGCATGTGGAACATGTGCATGACAGACAGGGTAATTTTAACCCCAGATTTTTTGATGGCACCGAAGAGTTTATCGCCGCTGGTCTAGTGATTTTCGCCATTGGTCAAGAAGCAGATTGGCGGGGGTTGGAGAGTTTTGAACAGGCCGCAGAAAGTGACGGTGTCTGGTTCGGCGGCGATGCCGTGAGTAAGTCAAAACTGGCTGCTTCCGCCGTGGGGAGTGGTTATCAGGCTGCAATGTCGATGCTGGCGAGTTTGAGAGGTGAGTTGCCGGTTTTTGATGATCACAAAAGGGCAAAAATCACTTTTAGAGAGATGCAGTTGCATTATTACCCCAAACAACCTCGCAACGAAGGTGAAGTGAGCGAACAACGGCTTGATGGTTTTAAAGAGGTTGTTAGCGGCCTGGTTGACAATGATGCGGTGCACGAAGCAAAACGCTGCCTGAGTTGCGGCGTCTGTTTTGAATGTGACAACTGTTGGCATTTTTGTCCTGATGCGGCGGTGGTTAAAAAAGAGGGTGGCTATGAAATTGATTATGACTATTGCAAGGGATGCGGTATCTGTGCGCAGGAGTGTCCTTGTGGGCATATTGATATGGAGAAGATACCCCTCTCCCTCTAAAGTCCCCCTTTTGAAAAAGGAGAGCTAAAGGGGATTTAGGTACTTAAAAACCGAGAATGAAATGGAACCCTGCCAATATTCACTAAAACAGAACGCACGCCAGCTTAGAACAGAGATGACCGATGCGGAACAAGCATTGTGGCAGCGTCTTCGGCGTAAACAGATCAGGGGTGTTCAGTTTTATCGGTAGAAGCCTTTGCTCAATTTTATTGTCGATTTTTATTGTGCCAAAGCGCATTTGGTTATTGAACTTGATGGTGGACAACATTTTGAGCCGGAGCATCAACAGAAAGATGCAGCGAGAGATAACGCTTTGGAAGCACGGAGTTTGTGTGTACTGCGTTTTGATAATCGACAGGTGTTGATGGAGATGGAGAGTGTGATGGCGGTGATTGATGAAGTTGTTGAGGAGCGGTTGGGAAATTCCCCATAGCTCTTTAAATTTCTTCTGAACGCCTTAAATCCCCCCTAACCCCCCTTTGAAAAAGGGGGATTGAGGGGGATTTAAAAGGATTCATAAACACACGAGGAAGATCAATATGGAATGGTTAATATTTTTGTTAGTGGTGTGTTGTATTGCAATGATAGTTTTCATGCGTGGCGGGCACGGAAAGTTGGGCAACAATGACAACAAATAACACAACGCATGCAGAAACCCCAATCGAGATCGCCGGTGCTGGCCCGGCTGGTTTGGCGGCGGCGATCACCCTGGCCCATGCAGGACGCCAAGTGGTCGTGCATGAAACACACAAAGAGGTTGGTCATCGTTTTGGTGGTGATTTCCAGGGATTGGAAAACTGGACCACCGAAGAGGATGTGCTCAAGGTGCTCGAATCCCTGGGTTTAACGACAGGTTTTATCACCATGCCCGGCCGCAACGGCACAGTGTTTGATCCCGCCCGAAACGCCTATGAGATTAAAAGTGATGAACCTCTCTTTTATTTGATTGAACGCGGCCCCGGCCCCGGCACGCTCGATAGCGCTTTGTTGCAGCAGGCGCAATCTTTGGGAGTGACTGTGCATTTCAACAGCCGTCTGCGTCACATGGCAGGCGAGGGTATTCTTGCCGCTGGACCGCGTGCCGCCGACGCTATTGCGGTGGGGTATCATTTTGAGACGGATATGGAGAATGGTTATTGGGTGATTTGTGACGACGAACTCGCCCCACAGGGTTACGCCTATCTGTTGGTAATGAACGGCAAGGGCACTGTTAAAAGCTGCATGTTTTCCGGTTTCAAGCAGGAGAAAATCTACGTCAAACGGACCGTGGCAGCATTTGAACAGTTGGTTGGCCTGTCAATGAAAAACCCTCAGCCCCACGGCGGTAGCGGCAATTTTCGTATACCAAAAAGTGCCTATAGCGGTCCTCATCCACAAGTGGGTGAGCAAGCCGGCTTTCAGGACACGCTGTGGGGCTTTGGCATGCGGCTGGCGATTCACTCTGGCGTGTTGGCAGCGCAAAGTCTGCTGAATGGCGAAAACTACGACACGCTTTGGCAACGGGCGCTGCTACCACAGATGCAGACTGCGGTGGTCAATCGCGCCTTGTTTTCCTTGCTGGGCAATCGTGGTTATGGCTGGTTTTTGCGTCATCAACTCGCTAAACCAAATCTGCGTCAGTTGCTGTGTCGGCAGTATCAAATGACGCCACTCAAACGTCTGTTGGGCCCATGGGCTACGCGTCGCTACGAAAGCCGTCGAAAAGACATTACCTGTGATCACATCGATTGCCACTGCATCTGGTGTAGAGGGGAATGTTGTGTTCATGGTTAAGCTTTATTGTGAACCTGCACGAAATAATTTGGGCATTCTGACTTGTCTTTTTACGCCTGGTCGAACGAGCTCAATCGTTGCGTAGACTCACTATGCGCCTCTTGTGATTGCAGTCCACAGCCAACATTGGATGTTGATGAGATTTTATTGAATTCTATTGGAGGTTACGTCTATGTTTAATAAAAACCATGATGATAAACAAGCAGCTGCTGCGGGACAGCAGATACTGAAACAAATCCTGGTCGACTACCATGGTCCGGTCGCCGTGCAAATATGGACTGGAGAGCGGGTGATAGGACAGGCTGATGCACCATGCACAGTGGTCTTCAGTCAGCCCTCGGTACTGCGCCAACTGGTTTTGCACCGGAATGTGGTGCGTCTGGCCGAGGCCTATCTGGCGGATGAGAGCAATATCGAGGGTGATGCGGAGCAGCTGTTTGACTTGGTTACCTATATGCGGGATCTGGTCATACCCTGGTCAACCCGCTTGCAGGTGATGCGCCTGGCTTTCAAATTGCCACGCCATCATCGTGAGCAGGATATTCAGGCGATACGTGCCGGGCATGACGAGCGGCACAATACCAAACAAAGCATCGCCCACCATTATGATGTGGGTAATGACTTTTATCGTTTATGGCTGGATCAGGAAATGGTCTACTCCTGCGCTTATTTCACCAATACCGAGCAGACGCTGGATGATGCTCAGCGGGATAAACTGGACTATATCTGTCGCAAATTACGCTTGGCGCCAGGTGAGACGTTACTGGATATTGGTTGTGGTTGGGGCGCGCTGGTCTGTTGGGCCGCACGGCAATACGGCGTGAAAGCCCACGGTATTACCCTGAGTGAGCAGCAGGCCGCTTACGCCCGGGAACGGATACGCAAGGAAGGGCTGGAAGATCGGGTGACCGTCGAATTGCGGGATTACCGTAACCTGCCTGAGAATGCCCGCTATGACCGTGTAGTGAGTGTCGGCATGTTCGAACACATCGGAGTGAACAACTTTCCGCTTTATTTCAGCACCATCAAGCGAGTGCTGGCACCGGGCGGGTTATTTCTCAATCACGGCATTACCAACGACACCGGCTGGCAAGACACACCGATCACTCGTTTCATTAATAGCTATGTATTTCCGGATGGTGAGCTGACGCGCATTGGTCATGTTATTGATGCCATGGAAGACGCCGATTTTGAGATTGTTGATGTGGAAGGGCTACGTCGCCATTACGCCATCACTTTACGTCGCTGGGTTGCCTCGTTGGAAGCAAACAAGGCACAGGCGGTGGATATTGTCGGCGAAGCGACCTACCGGGTGTGGCGTCTGTATATGGCAGGGTCTGCCCACTACTTTGATGAAGGCAGCATCAATGTTTTCCAAGTGCTAGCCGGGCATGACCGGGAACCATTGACAGTTGGTTTGCGGCGTGACGAATTGTACGAAAAGGGTTGTGAGTGCCCACCGGCTTCGGCAATTGATTTCTAATTCCTGAATCAATTTACCCCGGGCTTGTACCAATAATCCATAAACGTATGCACGGGCATTTGTTTCAGGCATTCCCGGTTTGTGAAAATTTGCAACATGTCATCAATCCATTGCCCGGAAAAACGGCCAGCAAGATTTGCGCGGAATTTGTCGATCAGCAATGGCAATGCCTCCGTGCGTCGGCGGGGGTGGCCCAGTGGATAGTCACTGGCGCACTGCACGGTCTCCCCATTATTAAAATGAATAGTGACCCGGTTGCCGATGGCACGTTTGCCCGGGTCCAGGTAATCACGACTGTAGGCCGGCTCTTCCACCACCTTCATCTTGGTGCGCAACCGGTCAATACGGGGATCTTTTGCTGTGTCATCTTCATAGTGCCGACTGTTCAGCTCGCCAAAAATCAGCGCGATGGCGACGGCATATTGCAAACAGTGATCGCGGTCGGCAGGATTGTGCAATGGCCCGGTTTTATCGATGATGCGCAGCGCCGACTCCTGGGTCGCCAGCACAATATGCCCGATGTCATCGAGCCTGTTGCTCACTTGTTTATGCAAGCTCAATGCGCATTCCACAGCGGTCTGGGCATGAAACTCTACGGGTGACGCAATTTTAAAAAGAATGTTTTCCATCACGTAACTTTGCAGGGTGCGTGGAATCCTGAGTGGCCGACCTGCATAGAACACAGCTTCCAGTCCCCAGTGTGGTGCCGACAGAGCTGTGGGGTAACCCGCTTCACCGCTCACCGCCGCCAGTGCATGTTGCACACCACGCGCTGCGGCATCACCCGCTGCCCAGGATTTTCGCCAGCCAGTATTGGGTGCATGGCGGTAGATACGCAGTGCGCCACCATCCAGCCAGGCATTGGAAAGCGCGTTGATGATGTGATTTTTATTGCCACCCAACAGCGCAGAGGCCACTGCACTTGATGCCACTCTAACCAGAATTACGTGATCCATCCCAATGCGGTTAAAGCTGTTTTCCAAAGCGAGAATGCCCTGAATCTCGTAGGCCTTGATCAAATAATCCAGCACGGCGCCCATGGTCAATGCCCGGTCTTGATTGCAGCGGGTGCGGTTAACAAAATCCGCACAAGAGAGAATGGCGCTCAGATTATCGGACGGATGCCCCCATTCTTTTGCCAGCCAGGTGTCGTTGAAATCCAGCCAGCGCACCATGCAGCCAAGATTGAAAGTGGCGCGTACCGGATCGAGTTCAAAGCCTGTACCGGGCACCCGTACGCCACCCGGTAAAATGGCGCCGGGCACGATGGGACCGAGACGTTGAAGGCATGCCCTGTTGTTGAGAGCAGCCATCGCACAGCCTAGCGCATCCAGCAAACAATAAATTGCCGTGTCATAAGCCGTATCGCTGTCAATGTGATAGTCAATAACGTAATCGGCGATCTCACGCAGCAATGGATCGGCCTTGGCATTGATTGATGAATTGTTTGTTGTCATTGGATGTTTGGCCTGATTGTGAATTTTAAATCGGGAATAAACTACCGCAGCTTATTATGAACACCGGCATTCTGATACTGGAGTGATAAAAAAGCCTATCTTTTTCACCAGTCTTGAAAAATTTCACAAGGTAAGTGTAAACCATCTGCCGCAAAAAAGATGACTGGAACCGATATAGAACGGGATCGTAGTGATTTGGCAAAGAGCAAAGCTGGTACGCTAGAAATGGTTAATGGGTTCGGCCCTGGCTGTTCCACCCGGGAGTATTAAGGAACGATAATTGTTCTTCAGGTATTCAATATATGCTACAGCATGAGGAAACAAGAAACATGGTGCTAGTACGCAGGGGAGATCGCAGAGACACAATATTTTTATTGGTTTTTCTTTACGCCTCTGTGTTAGCAAACGAAAACACCCATAAATTAATTTTTATTTTATGGATGTCCATAGAACACTATTGTAATTCAGAAGCAAGAAGCAAGAAGCAAGAAACAAGACCTGACCCCTTTTCTTTTCTGTTTTATGTTGATGCGCTCTTGAAGTTGCAAAAATTGGATTATGAGATGTGGGTAATGGAGAGTGCTAAACGTTAGGCGGCAATATCACTAAGCATGTACAACGTATCTTTGCTAAAATCTTGCTCATGTGGCCATTCTACTGAACCAAAGGCTACTTTAACTTTACGAAAATAATTGATGTCTTTTAATTCAATAAATATTCCCTTATCTAAAAATGGCGTTGCGTCAAATACTCTTTTCTCACCATTATCAAATGTAATTATTAGTTTATAATCGTTTCTTGGCTCAACTGAAACTACTGATGGGTTCATAGGTTTATCTCTACTTTAATGGTTCTATTTTAAATACAGATTCGCCATTTATAGCTAATTCCCAATCAGCCATAAGCTCATCTTTATGTATCTCAATCCATGCTTCCACTAATTTAAATTTATTCGATTTAATCGAGCCTTCAAGCAATTTGCCGGTTGGTATTTCAACCACTGCTGACTCATCTTGATAATGTACATGAATATGCGGTGTATTATGTTTCTGGTTATCGAAATAGTATAGGCGAATAATAATTCCATAAAACATTGATATTGTTGGCATTTATATCTCCGTATATGGTATGGTGAATGCTATTATACTATTGCCTGACAAAACGTTCCAGCCGATGGTATGAACCCCCCCCTGAGTTTCAAGAATACTCCAAGCGACTAATGAAAATGGAGAAGCTCATGGAGGTGTTGTATTGCGGAAATATAGGGTTAAGGAAAATCTCGGTCAGTCCTTATGTTCATCATTATCATGTGAGTAAGATATAAAGGCTTTAGGTGTATCTTCCATATTGTTTTCTCAGTATTTTTTAAATTTAACGCTCAGCCATCAGCGGCCCACAAACGCGGAATGATTTTTGTGCGACATTAGCTGTTGCTTTTCCAAAATCACAAAAAATTCCTCAAGGTGCTTTTGCTCCTGGAATTTTCTGTGCGGCGCGATCAAATGTATAAGACCCATCAAAACTATAGCCTTGATTTTCTGAGATATATCGAGCCTTGTTAACAATCAGTGCATCTGCAAAGTCAGCTTCTTTACCTTTTACTGCCTTAACATTTATGTAGTCGTTTAACGCCATCCATACGACTTGCCCATTTTCAAAGCGGATATTCGGCTCCTGGAATAATGCTTGGACCACATTTACCAACGCTGACTTGTTGAGTTGATATTTTTTACCTCTAAGAGTCCATATGGTTTCAACCAATACCGCATCCGTAATTAGCACTTTCCCTTTATTAGCAATCAAGTGATTTGCTTTTGATGATTGCTCTACATCATCATCCAATAGATAACGTAACAACACATTAGTATCTATTGCTATCATTTCAAAGTGCTTTGCAGAGATTCTTCATCCGTTATAGATGAATCGCCTCGAACTTGTTTTAGAAGCCCCTTAGCCGCTCCCTTTAACTTCTTAACAATGGTAATTTTGTTGTCTGCTACGAAGCTTTCAATCTCATCTCCGGGTTCAATCCCCAAAGCCTCACATTGCTCAATGGGTAATGTTATTTGTCGTTTTGAACTAACCTTTGGCATATCACACCTCTCTTATTCCGCGACTATGTCAAAGGTAGATAATTCTTTACATATTGTCAATAGTAAAGAAAGGAAAGGGAAAAGAAAGACACCCATCAAATAAAAGCCTTACTCAAACCCATTCTCCAGAAAGTATGTGTAAAAACATGATTAGGAATTTCTAGTTTTTCCAGGCATAGAGAAAACAGGGTGTTTTCGACAAACACACTGATTTTCTGAGCCGCAGACAACAGGAAGTCTTCGCATCCTCTCAGGCGACTTGAAAAAGGGAAAATGAAGTGAGTGGGAAACTACGTGGGTAATAGCCGCTTATAAACATACTTGTCCGCAGACTGCCCTTTTATCCAACACTGTCCCAGCCGGTGGGCAAACTGTTTCAGTTTGTCCATCGCGCCTACAGCCCGGAAGAACCGCTGGTCGTAGTGGTTGATCATATCCAGCCAGCCGTGTTGTTCAATCCCCAGTCTGACTAATATGGGCGGCAGGTTGTCGGCAATTGCTCCGGCTTTATCATCGCGTATTACCCGACCGCTCCAGTCCACGAGTTCCAGGTAATCCGGGAATGAAAAGGCAATGCCTTCGGGTTGGCCTTTGTGTTCGTCTCCAATGAAATTGGCCAGTTTAACGGTCGTTGGG
>DROS01000033.1 GCA_011321815.1 Gammaproteobacteria bacterium | reverse complement strand
CCACCGCGCCGGTTATTCGCCTGGGCTCTGCCATTGAGGGCCATGCGTCGTTTTCGCAGCGGGTGAATGCGGGTTTCATGCAGGTAGTGTCGCGTAACCAGATACGTTTGCGGGTGTTTGAGCGCGGCGCAGGTGAGACTCAGGCCTGCGGTACCGGTGCCTGTGCTGCTGTGGCAGTGGCGCGGCGTTGGGGAATGGTGGATGATACAGTGACGGTTGAGTTGCCCGGCGGGCAGTTGCTGGTTCACTGGCCGGGGGGGGAGTCCCCCCTGTTGATGACCGGTCCGGCGCAAACGGTGTTTACAGGGATGATAAAAATATGAGTGATGTACTTCAGTGCATGATGGTGTATCCCTAAACAGAGTGAGAATTAAACGTGAGCAACCAGAAGACCACGGCATCAAAACCCACAAATACCCGTTTGCAGCCAGACGACCAGAGCGTTGCCGATTATCTGCGGCGTCACCCTGAATTTTTTGAAGACAAACCAACATTATTGGCGGATTTGCGCGTACCCCATGCTACGGGGCCGGCGGTGTCTCTGGTGGAGCGCCAGGTAGCCGTCCTGCGTGAAGGTAACGCCAGTCTGCAAAAGCAGCTGGAAGAGCTGGTGCAGGTGGCCCGGGAAAACAACCAGCTGAATGCCCAGCTGCATAAATTTACGCTACAGATTATCGAAAATGATTCGCTTGATGCCCTGTTGACGCTGATCGACAAACAGCTGCGCCGCAATTTTTCCGCCAGTCTGGTGGCGTTGCGCCTGCTGGTTGGGGCAAATGATGGCAAACTGGCTTCCCGTGACGAATTTTCTGCGGATGCCGATGCTTTGCGTGGTCTGTTTCGTCGTTTACTCAGTGCAGGCAAGCCTTATTGTGGGCGGTTGAGCGGTGAACAATTGGCGGTCCTGTTTGGCGAGCAGGCTGAGAGTATTGCCTCCAGTGCTGTGCTGCCTCTGGGCAAACAGGGTGATCTGGGATTGCTGGCCATTGGCAGTTTTGAAAGAGACCGTTATCACACCAACATGGATACCAGTTTTCTGGATAATCTGGCGGAAGTGATTACTGTTGCCATGGGTAAATACCTGGGTACAGGGGCTTAGCCGCGAAGGCGCTGTGTCGATGCAACACGCCGCACAGCAGTGGATGGATGATTTCCTGCTCCACCTTAAAACCGAGCGGCGCCTGTCTCCGCATACTTTCAGTAATTATCAGCGTGACCTGCAAGGCATTGTCGCCTGGTGCGATTCTTCCGGGGTAGCGGATTGGCCGTCACTGGATGCCAAGCATGTGCGCGGCTGGTTGGCGGCCCGTCATCGGCAGGGCATCGGTGGCCGGAGTCTGGCGCGGGCATTGTCCGCCCTGCGCAGTTTTTTACGCTTCTTGATGCGTGAAGGCCGCCTGCAAAAAAATGTGGCTCAAGGGGTGAAAGCGCCCAAGGCTCCACGTAAATTGCCCGAGCCACTGGACGTGGATGAGATGACCCGGTTACTGTCGGCGACGGGCGATGCGGATGATCCGCTTATCGCGCGGGATAATGCCATGCTGGAACTGATGTATTCCGCCGGGCTGCGTCTGGCCGAACTGGTGTCGCTGGATGTGGGGCAGATTGATCTGGCCGATGGCAGTGTCGAAGTACTGGGTAAAGGTAACAAGACACGGGTGGTGCCCGTGGGACGTTATGCGCGCAAGGCGCTGCAAATATGGCAAAAACAACGTGGCGGACTGGCCGATGAAGATGAATCGGCTTTGTTTGTCAGCCAGCGTGGTGGGCGACTCACGCCGCGTGCCGTGCAGCAGCGTTTTCGTCAGCGGGGTATACAGCAGGGTATTGCCAGCCGGGTGCATCCACATAAACTGCGTCATGCCTTTGCCAGTCATCTGCTGGAATCCAGCGGAGACTTGCGCGCAGTACAGGAACTGCTGGGCCACGCTGATATCAGTACCACGCAAGTTTACACACACCTGGATTTTCAGCGTCTTGCTGATGTCTATGACAAGGCGCATCCCAGGGCCAACCACAAGGGAAAGTCCGGGAAATGACCCTGAGCCCAGGCTGAACAACCTGTTGTCAGCCGATATGGTGTAAACTTTCTGCCCTGTTTTTATCGAGCTTACGAGGAATCACGTTGGAACAATTTCACGGCACTACCATTCTTTCAGTGCGTCGCAACGGGTCAGTAGTGATCGGCGGCGATGGTCAGGTTTCCATGGGTAATACCATCATGAAGGGCAATGCGCGCAAAGTGCGGCGTTTGTACCACGACAAAGTGATCGCCGGTTTTGCCGGGGGCACGGCAGATGCCTTCACGCTGTTTGAGCGTTTTGAAGGCAAACTGGAAAAGCATCAGGGGCATTTAACGCGGGCCGCAGTGGAGCTGGCCAAAGACTGGCGTACTGACCGTATGCTGCGTCGGCTGGAAGCTCTGTTGTCGGTGGCTGATGAAACCGCCTCGCTGGTGATTTCCGGCAATGGTGATGTGATCGAGCCCGAACACGATGTGATCGCCATTGGGTCCGGTGGCTCTTTTGCGGAGGCCGCCGCACGCGCATTGATGCAAAACACCGAGCTGGATGCCTGCGCTGTGTGCGAAAAGGCATTAACCATTGCCTCGGAAATTTGTGTTTATACCAACGATAATTTCACCATCGAAGAATTATATCCGGGTGAGTCAGGCAAAGGGAAAGCAAGCTAATGTCAAAAGTATCAACAGAAATCAGTTCGCCAATGACCCCTCGCGAAATCGTGCAGGAGCTGGACAAGCACATCATCGGTCAGGATGACGCCAAACGCGCTGTGGCCATTGCACTGCGCAACCGCTGGCGGCGCTCGCAGGTGGATGATGCGCTGAAAAACGAAATTACCCCGAAAAATATTTTGATGATCGGTCCCACCGGCGTGGGCAAAACGGAAATCGCCCGACGTTTGGCCAGACTGGCCAATGCGCCGTTTGTGAAAGTGGAAGCCACCAAATTTACCGAGGTGGGTTATGTGGGACGCGACGTGGAATCCATTATTCGCGACCTGATTGATATTTCCATCAAACTGGTGCGTGAACAGGAAGTGAAAAAAGTGCGCTTCCGTGCTGAAGAAGCGGCAGAGGACCGCATTCTTGATATTCTGTTGCGCCCGGCACGCAGCAGTAATTTTGGTTTTGGCACGGGTGATGATGGTGAGGAAAAAAGATCCACCGAAGAATCCGGCACCCGGCAGAAGTTTCGCAAAAAATTACGCGAGGGCGATCTCGACGACAAGGAAATTGAAGTGGAATTAAGCGCCAGTCCCATGGGTGTGGAAATCATGGCGCCACCCGGCATGGAGGAAATGAGCAGCCAGTTGCAGGGACTGTTTCAGAATATGGGCAGTGGCCGCACCACCACCCGCAAACTGAAAATCAAGGATGCCTTCAAACTGCTGACGGATGAAGAGGCCGGCAAGCTGCTTAACGAAGAGGAAATCAAATTATGCGCCGTGGATAATGTCGAACAAAACGGTATTGTGTTTCTCGATGAAATGGACAAAATCTGCAAGCGCGGCGAAAGCGCTGGGCCGGATGTATCGCGTGAAGGTGTGCAACGGGATTTGCTGCCTCTGGTGGAAGGCTGCACGGTGTCCACCAAATACGGCATGGTAAAAACAGACCATATTTTGTTTGTTGCCTCCGGTGCATTTCATTTGTCCAAACCATCGGACCTGATTCCCGAATTACAGGGGCGTCTGCCCATTCGTGTTGAACTGAGTGCGTTGAGTGTGGAAGATTTTGTACGCATTCTTACCGAACCCGATGCCTCATTAACAGAACAGTACAGCGCCCTGCTGGCCACCGAGGGCGTTACGCTCACCTTCACCGAGGACGGGATCTCACGCATCGCTGAAGTTGCCTGGCAAGTGAATGAACGCACGGACAATATCGGTGCGCGTCGATTGCACACCGTAGTGGAACGTCTGCTGGAAGAGATTTCATTCACCGCCGCAGACCAAAGTGGAACCAGTGTTAACGTGAATGCTGAATATGTGGACAAGCACCTTGGTGAACTGGCCAAAAATGAAGATTTGAGCCGGTATATTTTATAACCGTGTGTAATGACAAAAGCTGATTAATGGAGGACCATCATGACCACGGCCCCAAAGCCTGTAGATATCAATCTGCACCAAGCATCGCGCGTACTGGACATTGTTTTTGATGATGGCAGTCATTTTAAATATCCCTGCGAATACCTGCGTGTGTATTCACCATCGGCGGAAGTGCGGGGGCATGGCCCTGGCCAGGAAGTGCTGCAAACGGGCAAGGAAAATGTCAACATTGCCGGTATTGAGCCGGTGGGCAATTATGCCATCAAACTGGAATTTGATGACGGCCACAATACCGGCATTTATTCCTGGGACATATTGTATACATTAGGGCGTGATAAATCTGAATTGTGGGCCGAATATCTGAATCGTCTGGAAAAGGCCGGGTATAAACGCAAGGCGTGACTGTATCAGGAAACCATAGACCCAGAATAACAACTCAACCTGGTTTTTAGAGGTGTGTAACACTATCAGGCCAGGTGTTGTAAACGCAAAGGACGCAGAGAGCGCAAAGAAAAACGCTACAAACTTCGCGTACTTTGCGTTAAATACTCAGTAACAAATTTGAATTAAACGCTGGAAGAGCCATTATGCCTACACATCATAATATGCCTGCAAAATCAGTTCTTGATTCATATTTGTAAAATCAGGCTGAATAGATAGCCCAGATAAATAAAGGCGATATCATTGATATGACGAATACAGCCGATAACATTGCGGATAAAAAAAATGAACCCGTAGAAAACACCACGCACTTTGGTTATGAACAGGTGCGCGCCGAAGAAAAGGCAGGCAGAGTCGCCGGGGTCTTTCATTCCGTGGCCGACAGTTACGATGTCATGAATGACCTGATGTCCATGGGTGTGCATCGCCTGTGGAAGCGTTACACCATTGAAATGAGTGGTGTGCGTGCCGGTCAACGCGTGCTGGATATTGCCGGTGGTACGGGCGACCTGGCGGCAAAATTTTCCGCACTGGTGGGCGACAGTGGCGAAGTGGTGCTGGCGGATATCAATGAATCCATGCTCAGGGTGGGGCGCGAGCGGCTGATTGATCGCGGCGTGCTGTCTAACATGAAGTATGTACAGGCCAATGCCGAATGTCTGCCTTTTCCCGACAATTATTTTGATTGCATCACCATTGCTTTTGGTTTGCGAAATGTCACCGACAAGGATGCCGCACTGCGCTCCATGCAGCGCATTCTCAAACCGGGTGGCAGATTGCTGGTGCTGGAATTTTCCAAACCCGTGGCGCCGGGGCTAGCCACAATCTATGATGCTTATTCATTCAGGTTGTTGCCGCTGATGGGGAAGCTGGTGGCCAAAGACGAAGAAAGTTACCGTTATCTGGCCGAGTCCATTCGTATGCATCCCGGTCAGGATGAATTAAAAACAATGCTGGAAACAGCAGGCCTTGAACGCTGTGATTATTTTAACCTCAGTGGCGGCATCGTTGCCTTGCATCGGGGCTACAAGTTGTGAATGTCGAGTTGTCCTGTGCCCCGCCGCAATATGCCGGTTTTTGGCGGCGGACTGGCGCAACACTGATCGACAGTGTGCTGTTTACGGTTATCGTTGGCCTGTTGATGGGCCCGGTTATTTTGGATGCAGAATTATTTACCGTTGAAGGTTTGCTGCGTACAACGGCAGGTTTTTTGTTAACCGTTATTTTATGGCTCAAGTTTCTTGGCACACCGGGAAAACTGTTGCTGGATTGTCAGGTGGTGGATGCTGACAGCTTTAAACCCATGTCAGTCAAGCAGGCTTCTTTGCGTTATGTTGCGTACCTTGCCTCCATCCTGCCTTTTTTTCTGGGGTTTTTATGGGTGGCGTGGGACAAACGCAAGCAGGCCTTTCACGACAAAATTGCCAACACTGTAGTGTTGTATAAATCAGGCATTGAGTCCGATGATGAGTCGAAAAAAAGCCTTAAACAATTAATGGGTGAATTGCGGTGAGCCCCTTGCCCACGGTTATCACCGCCAGTATTGAAATGGCCGTGAACCGTGTTTTGCAGTTGGATGAAGATGTTCTTGCCCGGTTGCAAGCCTTGCAGGGAAAAGTCATCGCCATTGAAGTGCGTGGACTGGACGTGCCGCTGTATCTGATTCCCGGTCCCGGTAAATTATCCGTTTATGGTCGTTTTGAAGGTGAGCCGGACACGGTGTTGCGTGGCACGCCTGTGGCATTGATGCGCATGGGGCTGGTCAGGCATGCGGGTGATGTATTGTTTGCAGGTGACGTGGAAATCAGCGGCGACGTGGAACTGGGACAACAGTTCAGCGAAATCCTTGATGCATTGGATATTGACTGGGAAGAACACCTCTCACATGTCACCGGCGATCTGGTGGCGCACAAGCTGGGTAATATGGTTCGCGGCGCTGTGTCCTGGGGGCAGCAGACCGTGGATACGCTGGCTCAGGATGTTGCAGAATATTTTCAGGAAGAAAGTGAAACGCTGCCCAACCATGATGAAGTGGAAAATTATGTATCACAAGTGGATGTGTTACGCGCCGATGTGGATCGCATGGAAGCGCGTGTGCGACGGCTGGAAAGTGACCTGAAGCGTAAGCTGGCACCAGACAATAATGGAGAAACAGAGTGATCGGGTTCCGGCAGGCATTGCGTTTGTTGTATATCAATAATGTTTTGGGCCGCCACGGACTGGATGAAATCATTTTTACCACCCACCTGTTTCGCCCAGTGCGGTTTTTACAATACCTTTCCCCCTGGCGCTGGTTTCGCCGCGAAAAACTGCCCAGGGGTGCGCGTATTCGTCGCAGCCTGGAAGATCTTGGACCCATTTTTATCAAATTTGGCCAGATACTTTCCACGCGCCGTGATTTATTACCCGATGACATCGCCGATGAGCTGGCACAGTTGCAAGACAATGTGCCAGCTTTCCCGGGGGCCCAGGCGCGCATGATTATCGAAAAAAGTCTCGGTCAGCCAGTGGCGGAAGTGTTTGCACGTTTTGACGAGCAGCCACTGGCATCGGCTTCCATTGCACAGGTGCACACAGCAAGCCTGCTGGATGGTCGTGAAGTGGTCGTCAAAGTGGTACGCCCCGATATTGAAAAAACCATTCGCCGTGACCTTGCCCTGATGCACACCATTGCCGGACTGGCAATGCGTTACTGGGCGGATGGCCGACGTTTGCGCCCACGTGAAGTTGTGCAGGAATTTGAAAAAACCATATTGGATGAGCTGGACCTGATGCGTGAAGCCAGCTCGGCATCCATGTTGCGGCGTAACTTTGCGGGTTCTGATTTGTTATATGTGCCGGAGGTTCACTGGCCATTGACACGCGGCAATGTGATGGTGATGGAACGTATTTACGGCATTCCGGTAAGCAATGTCGACATGCTGAAAGAACAGGGCGTTGATCTTAAAAAGCTCTCTGAGTACGGGGTGGAAATTTTTTTCACCCAGGTGTTTCGCGATAATTTTTTTCATGCCGACATGCATCCCGGCAATATTTTTGTCGAGCCTGGAGGTCGTTACATTGCCGTGGATTTTGGCATCATGGGTACGCTGAGCCATGATGATCAGCACTATCTGGCGGGCAATTTTCTGGCCTTTTTTCAGCGTGACTACCGCAAGGTGGCCGAGCTGCATGTGGAATCCGGCTGGGTGCCGGAAGATACCCGGGTGGAAGAGTTTGAAGCTGCGATACGCACTGTGTGTGAACCGATTTTTGAACGCCCCTTGAAAGATATCTCGTTTGGTCTTTTATTGTTGCGCCTGTTTCAGACGGCACGGCGATTCAATATGGAAATACAGCCGCAGCTTGTATTGTTGCAAAAAACCCTGTTGAACATCGAAGGCCTGGGTCGGCAGTTATATCCCGATCTGGACTTGTGGCAAACCGCCAAACCCTATCTTGAGCGCTGGATGAGTGAACAGATAGGGGTGCGTTCGATTATGCGTTCGCTGCGTCGCAACGCACCGGAGTGGAGCGAAAAACTGCCGGAAATTCCTGTGTTGCTGCACCAATGGTTGACTCAGGAAACAGAGCATCGCGGCAGTCAAAAAGCAGGTGGTGATTCCGGCAATGCACTAAAGGAATTAACCGCAGTACGTTGGGAAATTCGCCGCGCCAATCGCCGCCTGTTCCGCGCCATCGTGGGTTCTGCTTTTGTCATCAGTGCTTCCATCATTTATGTTTATGCCGATCCCACAACCACTTCCATGCTGGGCAATGCGCCTTTCCTGACCTGGATGTTGGGTGGGCTGGGTGGTTTTGTCTTGCTGTTTTCCTGGCCGAGTCACCGCAGCTGACGTGCACCCGTATGCAGTCGCTGCGCTGGGGCGAAAGTGATTGATCACCCGCGCACCAATCCCGCCTCTACTTCTTTACGTTTTTCCAGTCCGGCCAGGCTCTCGATCAATACCAACGCAAAATCCATGGCGGTGCCTGGGCCACGCGAGGTAATGACGTTGCCGTCTTTTACTACGGACGCGGGTTCCAGTGTGACGTTATCAAGCTGGCATTTTTCCAGGGCGCCGGGATATGCAGAAGCACGTTTGCCGTGGAGCAATCCGGCGTTGGCAAGCACTTTTGGGGCGGCACAAATGGCAGCAGTGAATTTTCCATCACCGGCCATTTTTTTCAACAGGTTTTGGATGCGTTTATCCTGGTCAAGGTAATCGGCTCCAGGCAGTCCGCCGGGCAATACCACCATGTCGTATTCTTTTTTTAATGCGTTATCCAGTGTGGTGTCGGGGATGAGTACAACGCCACGGCTGGCGGTGACAGGGTGTGCATCGAGCCCGGCGGTGGTTACCTCGATATCTGCACGGCGCAATAAATCAATAATAGTAACGGCTTCCAGTTCTTCGCAGCCTTGTGCTAACGGGACAAGTACGCTTGCCATGATGTTGATCTCTCCAGGTTTCGGTGGATTAATTGTGATACCGGTAACAGGGTAACGCCTTGTGCACGGAGTTTGGGGAGTTCTTCTTTCAGTACGGCGATGGTTTCCGGGAAGGGGTGGCCGATGGCCAATGCGGTGCCATTTTGGCGTGCCTTGGCAATCAGGCGTTGCAGGTGAAAACGAATCGTGTCCGGGTTTCGGTCATGGTCTAAAAACACATCGCGCCGTATATTGGGTATACGGTTTTCGTTGGCGAGTTGTTGGGCAATGCTGTTTTTGCTGGTGTAGCTGTCAACAAAGTAGAGGTCTTTACGTTTGCTCAATTCGGTCATCAGCCACTGCATATGGCCGGGGTGCTGGGTGAGCAGGCTGCCCATGTGATTGTTGATGCCGATGAAATGCGGAATGGCGGCAAAATCTAACGTTAACTGTTGCACAAATTGCCGGGCCGTCATGTGTAATGTCAGTGCTCCCGGGCCAGGTTTGTCATTTTCCATGGGCTGCATGGGCAGGTGGAGCATGATTTCTTTGTTAAGCCGGTGAGCAAGTTCAGCCAAGTCGCGGGCGTGAGGTGTGTGGGGCAGGAAGGCAAACGTGATTGGGCCGGGTAATTGCAGGGCGCGTTTGTCGCGTTGTGCAAGATTGCCCATGTCATCAATGATGATACCGATAGCGGGCTGGTGGTTATGGGCTGGCTGGTCAGGCGGCGTTACTGCAAATACCGCTGTTGTTGAAATCCAGCCACCTACCACCATCGCCAACAGCAGGACGTGCATACGTCCTGCTGTTCGTGTGGCTGAGTGCGATGCCGTCATGCTATGTGCATGTGTGGCTTCAATTGCGGCTTAATTTTGTCGCAGGACGATGCTCATGCCTTTGAGTACGTTGAGCGCCTCAAAAAGCTGGTAGTCCCGCTGGGCCAGGGATGACTCAGGTTCATCCTCTTTTTCAGCGTTCTTTTTATCTTTTTTGCCGTTGTCGTTGTCATTTTTGCCATTATCCAGATGCCTGGAAAGGTCGGCTTCCTTGACGCGTTCTCCCAAGCCTTCCAGCTTGGTGATCTTGAGTGGTTCAAGCATGATGTCCGGGGTTACCCCTTCGGCCTGAATGGAGCGCCCGGAAGGTGTGTAATAACGCGCAGTGGTGAGTTTAAGCGCCGTTTTTTCGTTGAGCGGCAGGATGGTCTGCACCGAGCCTTTGCCGAAGGTGCGGGTGCCGATAATCACTGCACGTTTGTGATCCTGTAGTGCGCCGGCAACGATTTCAGATGCTGAGGCCGAGCCACCGTTTACTAATACCACGAGCGGCGCACCATCCAACAGGCGACGTGGTGTGGCATTAAATTTCATTTCAGAGTCGGCGATACGGCCCTGGGTGTAAACGATGAGGCCGGTTTCGAGGAAAGCGTCACTGACTTCCACTGCGGCATTCAATACGCCGCCGGGATTGTTGCGCAGATCCAGCACCATGCCGTTAAGTTTGCCATCGTTGTCTTTTTTCAATTTTTCGATGGCCTCAGCGAGATTTTCGCCCGTGCGTGACTGAAATTGCGAAATGCGCAAATACCCAAAGCCGTCACCCAGATCCCGGGCGCGTACGCTTTTGACCTTGATGGTGTCGCGGGTAATGGTGATTTTCAGGGGTTTTTCTTCACCCTCACGGATGATGGTGAGGACGATATCGGTACCGACTTTGCCGCGCATGATTTTTACGGCGTCGTGAAGCGTCATACCTTTCACAGGTTTTTCGTCGAGGCGAATCACCAGATCACCGGCTTTTACCCCGGCGCGTTGCGCGGGGGTATCGTCTATGGGAGAGATGACTTTGACAAAGCCGTCTTCCATGCCCACTTCGATGCCCAGGCCGCCGAATTCACCGGAGGTGCCCACTTGTAGTTCTTTAAAGTGCTCGGGGTCAAGATAGCTGGAATGCGGGTCAAGGCCGGACAACATGCCCCGAATGGCATTTTCCAGCAGGGTTTTGTCGCTCACCTCTTCCACATAATCTTTTTTGATGCGGGCGAATACTTCGGTGAAGGTGCGCAGCTCATCCAACGGCAGGGCGCTAACGGCCTTGCCCGCGTTCTTGTCTGCAAAAACGCCCTGACCAATGGCCAGAGTTATGCCGAGGGTAAGACCGATAGTCAGCACCAGCAGGGTGCGTAAATTTGTATTCATGGATAGCTCCGCAGACCGGAAGAACCGGCCTCAAAAAAAGAAATAATAAATAGTTGTTGTATTGATGATGTTTACACTGAAAAATTCAGCCTGATTATGCAGGACTCTGTCTAACTTGTGAATTATGTAATATTTACCATTTTTTTCACGAAGGTGCTGAGATTCTCTTCGGCTTGTTTCGGCACCACTTGAGCGGGTTGCTGGGTTTGCCATTGTGGCGAATTTCAAAATACAGGGCGGAGTCTTTGCGCCCGCCGCTTTTGCCCATGCTGGCAATAACCTCACCCGCTTCCACCCAGTCCCCCACTTCTTTGAACAAGCTTTGATTGCCGCCGTACAGACTCATGTAACCGTCACCATGGTCAATGATGATGAGCAGGCCAAAGCCCCGCAGCCAATCGGAGAACGCCACACGCCCATAGGAAATGGCGCTTACCTCTGTGCCTTCAGGGGCGCTGATATTGACGCCCTGCCATTTGAGTTTGCCGATTTTGCGTGGGCTGCCGTAGCGGGTGGTCAGCCGGCCGCGTGATGGCCAGCGCAATTGCCCGCGCAGTTTGGCAAAAGGCATGTGTTCGCTGCCTTCAGAGGACAGCCCTGATTCGCGGCCGTCCGGTGATGCCGGGCTTGGGGGTGAAACGGTGGCCAGACTATCCAGCAGGCGTTGCAGGCGGCGTTTGTCTTCTTCCATCAACGACAGACGTTCACCCTTGGCAAGAATTTGTTGTTGCAATTTGGCGAGTACGCTGGTGCGTCGTTGCCGGGTTTTTTCCAGTTGCGTCTTTTCGCGGTTTTGTTCCTCGCGGTTTTTTTCCAGCTTCCGGGTTTTTTGCTGAATCCTTTTTTCCAGGGTGCTCAGTTCGGCGAGAGCTTTGTCGATGTCCTGCATGCGCGCCAGGCGGGCACGATGAAAATAATCGTAATACGTGAGGGTGCGGGTGACAGCGGCGGGGTCCTGCTGATTGAGTAGGATTTTCACGTATTCCTGTTGGCCGATGGTGTAGGCCGCGCGAATTTGCCGGGCCAGTGCAACGCGGTGTTTGTGCAGATTCGATTGTAATTTGTTGCGGCGGGTGTTGAGTTTTTTCAACTCACGCTGTTGCGTGCGCAGTTGGTGTTTGAGCTTTTTCAGCAGGGCGACGACTTTGCCGATGTGGCGTTCGCTGCGTCGCAGTCTGGATTGCAGCCCCTGTTTGCGCTGCACGTCGGAATCCAGTTCGCTGCGCAATACCTGGATTTGCTGTCGTAGCTGTTCCAGTTTTCGACTGTCTGCCGGACCGCTGTTATCGGCCAGTGATACTGGTGGCCAGCTGCCCAATGTGAGCAATAACAGCAAGGCGGCGAATTTTCCGCCAGCAGTGGTTGCCGGAACACCAGTGGAACGACGGGAGGGGTTAAGTGTTTTCATCTCCCGCCACATTATCGTCCGTGGCCAGCGTAACCAGGTTGCGTCCACCCATTTCGGTGGGGATGTCTACCCCCATGAGTTTGAGCATGGTAGGGGCGATGTCGCACAGTGCGCCGGTGTCAGCCAGGCTGCCGGGACGACCCAGATAAATCAGTGGTACCGGGTTGGAGGTATGGGCGGTGTGTGCCTGTCCCGTTTCTTTATTATTGAGCAATTCGGCATTGCCGTGATCGGCGGTTATCAGCGCCTCGCCACCGACAGATTCCAGCGCGTTGACGACGCGGGCGAGACAGGTATCCAGCGCCTCAATGGCCTGGATGGTGGCTTTGAGATTGCCGGTATGGCCCACCATATCCGGGTTGGCGTAGTTACAGATAATGGCGTCATATTTTTTGCTGAGAATGGCCTCCACCAGTTTATCGGTGAGTTCCGGTGCGCTCATTTCGGGTTGCAGATCGTAAGTGGCCACGTCCGGCGAGGGCACCAGAATGCGGTCTTCGCCGTCGAAGGGTTCTTCACGGCCGCCATTAAAAAAGAAGGTGACGTGGGCGTATTTTTCGGTTTCGGCAATGCGTAGCTGGCGCAGGCCGAGGTCGGCGATGTACTCACCAAATACGTTATGCAGCCGTTCCGGGGGAAAGGCGACGGGAACATCAAAATCTGCACTGTATTCGGTGAGGCTGACAAAGGCGCCCAGTCTGGGGGTAACGGTGCGTTTGAAACAGTCAAAATCGGGTTCAATGAAGGGGCGGGTAATTTGCCGCGCCCGGTCGGAACGATAGTTCATGAAGACCAGCACGTCGCCATCACGCAGTTCCACAGGGGTTTCGCCCGGCGGTACAATGCGTGTGGCCTGGATGAATTCGTCGGATTCATCGCGGGCATAAGCGGCATCTACGGCAGCCTGGGCAGTCGGCGCCTCGAATTCGCTTTTCCCCTGGGTGATGAGGTCATACGCAGCCTGCACCCGGGGCCAGCGGTGGTCTCGATCCATGGCGTAATAACGACCGATGATAGAGGCAAAGCGTCCACCGCCCAGCTCATCGAAGGTTTTTTGCATGGCGACAATATAGGTTTTTGCACTTCTGGGTGCGGTATCACGGCCATCCAGAAAGGCGTGCAGGTAAACATGCTTTGCACCACGCTCCACAGCCAGTTTGACCATGGCGCAGATATGTTCTTCGTGGCTGTGTACGCCGCCGTCGGAAAGCAGGCCGAGGATGTGTACGGCGCGATCGGTCTTAATGCTTAAATCCACTGCATCGGTCAATGTCTGGTTGGTGAAAAACGAGCCGGTGCGAATGGCGCGGCTGACACGGGTGAACTCCTGATATACAACCCGCCCTGCCCCCAGATTCAGGTGGCCGACTTCGGAGTTACCCATTTGTCCGCTGGGCAGGCCGACTTCCGGGCCGGAGCCCTTGATCAGCGTGTGCGGGTATTTCGCCCACAGCGCATCCCATGTTGGGGTATTGGCATTGGCAATGGCATTGGATTCAGGGTCTTCGCTATAACCCCAACCATCCAGGATGATGGTCATCACGGGCGCTGGTGTGCTTGGCATGTACTCAGGCTTGCTCTTTAGAATTAAGGATGAGGTGGATGTGAATAGGCCATTTTAAATGATTTTTTCGATTTGTGAAAAGTATTTGCTGTGCCGCCTGATCTTTAATACCCCAAATATTTTTGAGGACCGGTTTTGGTGGGGGGATTCAGGTCTGAGCCGGGATGTTGGTGTGCCTGTGACATTAATGCGAATATTATTAATTGTCCAAGTTGCGGGATGCTGTATAGTGAGAAGTAGTGTCAGGTTACCCGGTATGGCGACGTTTTTCTGCGGGGTGCGCGACTTTTTAACGGGTTGTTCCGATAATATGGATGTGTCGGTAAAATCGAAGATTGCAAAGCTTTTACTTTTCGTGTTTTGAAAGGGGCAGGATGTCTTTTTCGACAGCCTATTAAAATGCATTTGATTTTATGGTGATGATGTATGAATACGATGGAACATCTGATTACGCGTGATGAAGATATTGAGAGGGCTTCCCGCTCCATCAAGGCCATGTCGCATCCGCTGCGGCTGAAAATTCTCTGCGCTTTGGGGGATCAGGAAATCAGTGTGCAGGATATTGTTGCCATGGTCGGTACCTCGCAGAGCAATATTTCCCAGCACCTGGCCATACTGCGTGACAAGGGTATTTTGGTGTCGCGGAAAGATGCCAATCGCGTCTTTTACCGGGTGGGTGATGGGCGTACTTTGCGCCTGATCAGCATGATGCGTGAGGTCTTCTGTAATCCGGATTAAGCGTTGAGCACCGCCTTTCTCGTTGCTCCGGACATTTTCCGGGTTTTTAACGGATTCCTGTTCTTGCCTGAAACCTTGTTGACAGGCACTTTTCTTTTTTGATCTCTGTCTATATAGTGCCCAGCCAATGCTTGGCTGATGGGGGCTTTGAGCCACCACCGTGCTTGACGCGCTTCAACGAGGGTGCTCATTGAGTAGTGCAATTAATGTGGCGCTGGGCCATCCGGTTTTCAGCGCACAATTCAAAATACAGGTTTAAAAGAGTGTTATGCAGGAGTTTGGTCAATTTGTCAGCGGCAACTGGGAATTGTTTCTTGCCCTGGCCATTATTTTGTTTTTATTGGCGCGTACCTGGTTTGGGCCAAGCGCAGTGGTCATGGTGTTGGCCAGCGAGGCGGTGCAGCTGATCAACCACAAGAATGCGCTGGTAGTGGATGTGCGTACTGAAAAGGAATACCAGCAGGGTCATGTGATGAATGCGCTTCATATCCCATTAGGTGTGCTGGATGACCGCATTCAGGAATTGCAGGCGTACAAAAATGATGCGGTAGTGCTGGTGTGCCGTTCCGGTGCCCGTTCTGCACAAGCGGCGACCAAGCTGAAAAAACAGGGTTTTACCAATGTACATAACATCGGTGGTGGCATGCTGGCCTGGGAACGCATCAATCTGCCGACTACAACTGAGGTCGGCAAGCCGCCCGAGCCGGGTAAATCTGAGCCTGAACCCGAGGCTGAATCCGGGGCTGAATCTGAATCTGAAAAATCCAAGCCGGACAATGCGGAAACCAAGTGATGCACATGTGCCGGAAGACATGGGCGAAACTGTGAGCGAGCAACCCCAAGTGGTTATGTATACAGCCGCCTTTTGTGGTTATTGCGCGGGAGCAAAAAGCCTGCTGGAAAAAAAGGGCGTGGATTATCTGGAAATCCGTGTTGATGAGGTGGCGGGTAAGCGCGAGGAAATGGAGCAGCGTGCCGGGCGTGATTCCGTGCCACAGATTTTTATTGGCGATCAACACATCGGTGGTTTTGACGAGCTGGTTGAGCTGGATATGGATGATGAGCTTGATCCGTTGCTGGGACTGCAATAGGCGGGGCTTGAATTAGCCGTTCATCGGCCCCACACAACGTTCATGAAAGATAGTTTGCACATTGTCTGTCCCCACTGTGACAGCATCAACCGGGTGCCACAGGCGAAGTTGGCCGCCGGTGGTTCGTGTGGTGTCTGCCACAAACCACTGTTTACGGGTGAGCCGCTTAATCTCAATCAGGCCCGTTTTCAGCGCCATCTCACCAAAAATGATCTGCCCCTGCTGGTGGATTTTTGGGCCGCGTGGTGCGGCCCTTGCAAGATGATGTCACCGGTGTTTGCCGAAGCAGCCGGTCAACTCGAACCTGACATGCGCCTGGTGAAAATTAACTCAGAACAGGAACAGGCACTGTCTGCACAACTGGCCATCCGCAGCATTCCCACGCTGCTGATTTTCAGGCAGGGTAAAGAAATTGCGCGCATGTCCGGTGCTCTGGACTTGTCTGGCCTGCTGGCCTGGGTTGGTGAGCAGGTGCGCAAATATCCGTAACCCGTTAAAATCTTTTTTCTTTCCGCCCGTTTTGGGCCTAACTTGGAATACCACTCATGTCAGATGATAAAGAAGAACAAAATGCCGCCGCAGGCGACAAGCAAGCTGAGCAGCAATTTACTCTGCAAAAAATTTACCTCAAAGATATTTCCTTTGAGACCCCCAATTCCCCTGAAATTTTCACCGAAGAGTGGAAGCCGGACGTCAATGTGGAATTGCAGACCGCTGGCAAACCGTTGACTGATGAAGTGATGGAGGTAGTGCTCACGGTGACTGTCACTGCGAAGCTGGGTGACAAAACGGCTTATCTGGCCGAAGCACATCAGGCCGGTGTGTTCACCATAGCAGGCTTCAGCGACGACGAACGGGTCCACATGCAGGGCAGTTACTGCCCAAACATTTTGTTTCCGTACGCGCGCGAAGCCATTTCTGATCTTGTCAGCAAAGGAGGGTTTCCGCAGCTGTTATTGGCCCCCGTCAATTTTGATGCTTTGCTGGCGCAGCACAAACAACAAGCCGAAGCTTCGGCTAAAGAGATTGTGCATTGATTGCACATGCAACTTTTGGGACGATGTTACTCATACGGATGTGATGAATGACTAAACAGCACAGTCCCATCCTCGTACTGGGTGCTGGTTCCTGGGGTACTGCGCTGGCCATTCAGCTGTGTCGTGCCGGTGGTTCAGTGACCCTGTGGGGGCACGAGCCGGAACTGATCGCCGATATCAGCGCGGCGCGTTGTAATGAACGTTATTTGCCCGGCGTACCGTTGCCTGAACAGCTGTCACTTAACGCAGACCTGGTTTCGGCCATGGCCGATGTACAGGATGTGTTGGTCGTCGTACCCAGTCATGCCTTTCGTGCTGTGCTTACCCAACTCCGACCGTTGCTGAAAAGTGATGCCCGGCTGGCGTGGGCCACCAAGGGGCTGGAATCCGGTTCCGGCAAGCTGTTGCACGAAGTGGCTGAGGAAGTGCTGGGCAAAGATATTGCCACCGCCGTTGTTTCCGGCCCCACCTTTGCCCGCGAAGTGGCCGAAGGTCTGCCCACGGCGGTGACCGTGGCGTCCACTGACGTATCGTTTGCCACGGACATGGCGGCGCGTTTGCACAGTAAAACCTTCCGTGCTTATACAAACGATGACGTTGCTGGTGTGGAGGTTGGCGGTGCAGTGAAAAATGTACTCGCCATTGCTGCGGGTATTGCCGATGGCCTGGGTTATGGGGCCAATGCCCGCACGGCATTGATTACTCGGGGGCTGGCGGAGATGATGCGCCTGGGTGAAACCCTGGGCGGCCAGCGTGAGACCTTCATGGGGCTCGCAGGCCTGGGTGATCTGGTGCTGACCTGCACCGATGACCAGTCACGTAATCGCAAACTCGGCTTGGCGTTGGGGCAGGGTAGGCGTCTGGAGGAGGCGCTTGCTGCCATTGATCAGGTGGTGGAAGGCGTGCAGACTGCACGCGAAGTACATGATCTGGCGCTGAGTCAGGGTGTGGACATGCCCATCACCGAACAGGTTTATGCCGTACTCTACGAGGCGCGCAAGCCAAGAGATGCTGTGCAGGCTCTGTTGAACCGTGATCAAAAGGCGGAGCTGGGTTAACTCCGGGGCTTGCAGACTCTGCGGCGGGCATCAACCTGTCCCTGCAAACTTCAGTTGCCGCCAGGCTTCATACAATGATGATTGCTGTTGCATTGGAAAGATTCAGCCCGGTAGGTTGGGGTGAGGCACGAACCCCAACATGTTCATAACATGGGGTAGAAATATTTTTGGCTTTGATTGTTGAGGCGAATTTATTTGTGGTGGCCTGAATATGGCTTTGGAGATGGTTTGTTGCTCTGGCATGTTGGGGTTCATAAAAAAACATTCACCCCAACCTACGCACTTGCTCCCACAAAACCCTGCTGCCGCCAGGCTTCATAAATAATAATCGCTGTCGCGTTGGAAAGATTCAAACTGCGGTTGTCGGGTAGCATGGGAATACGCAACAGTTGCTCGCGTGGCAGCGAGTCCAGAATATCCGCAGGCAGTCCCCGTGTTTCCGGCCCGAATAAAAAAGCATCGCCTTTTGCATAGCTAAGCCCGGTATAATTCTGTTGACCCTTGGTGGAACAGGCAAACAGGCGTGCCGGTTCAACTGTTTGCACAAAGGCTTCGAGCGTGTCATGAATCTGTACCTTGGAAAATTCATGATAATCCAGTCCCGCGCGGCGCAGTTGTTTGTGCGACATATCAAAACCCAGTGGGCGAATCAGGTGTAGCTGCGCACCGCAATTGGCGCAAAGGCGAATGATATTGCCGGTGTTGGGTGGAATCTCTGGTTGAAAAAGAACGACGTGAAACATAGGCTGGCAAACATACTCCGCAAGTGGGCGTTAATGAGGTAAAAAAATCAATGGTGCACAAATCACAAAAGAACATGCTGGTATCCGAATTTTGCGGCATGCGTTTCGATACCCCCATTGTGTTGTTGTCCGGTTGTGTCGGTTTCGGGGAAGAATACACACGGGTCAAAGGCTTTACCAATCGTGATGCGGGGGCTGTGTGTCTCAAAGGCACCACGCTGGAGCCGCGTCTCGGTAATGCGCCGCATCGGGTGATTGAAACGCCGGCCGGAATGATCAACGCCATTGGCTTGCAAAATCCTGGTGCTGAACATGTGGTTAATGACATTCTGCCCAAACTGGATTTTGAAGAAACCCGTTTTATCGCCAATATTGCCGGTTCCACAGTGGAAGACTATGCGGAAGTGACGCGCCTGTTTAATGATTCCGACATTGACGCCATGGAAATCAATATTTCCTGTCCCAACGTCAAAGCAGGTGGGGTTGCTTTTGGTAATGACCCGGACATGTCTGCGCGTGTGGTAGAAGCCTGCCGTAAAGAAACCGATAAACCGCTGATTACCAAACTCTCGCCCAATCAAACAGACATTGCTGAAAATGCCCGGCGCTGCATCGAGGCAGGCACCGATGGTTTTGCCGTTATCAACACGCTCATGGGCATGGCCATTGATGTGGAGTCACGCACGCCCATTATCGGCAATAACCGGGGCGGTCTGTCTGGTCCCGCCATCAAGCCTGTCGCCTTGTTAAAAACGCATCAGGTTTACCAGGTGTGCAAAGGACACGGTATTCCCATTATTGGCCAGGGTGGCATTTGCACTGCCAACGATGCGATTGAATTTATGATTGCCGGTGCTTCCGCCGTGGGTGTGGGCACAGCACTGTTTTATGACCCGCTGGTCTGCAAAAAGATAAATGATGGTATTGTGGATTACATGGAGCGGCATGAATTAACAGAGGTGTCCCAATTGGTAGGGACGTTGGTGTTAAACCTGGACTAATCAGTTGAATCTTCAGCACCATGGCCGTTCTCGCTATCATTCAATTGATGCATCAGATTTGACGGGTGGATTGTGAATTTTCTGGGGTTGTGATGTGAACAGATCAAAATACACAAAAATTATTTTGTCATTCATCTTTGTTTTTGTTGTCAGTGGCTGTTCCACTATTGCCGCGCACTCTGAGAAAGAAACCCCCATACCCTATGCCGGCACAAAAGCCGCTATAAAAAAGGTCAAAAAATCCTGGCAGCATTACGACATTTACGGTCAGGTTTACCTGTACGTGATTGATACGCCTTTTAGTTTTATTGCAGATACAGTGTTGTATCCATTGGATGCGTACCGGCTTGAACAGCAGAGACCGGCGCGGTAGCAGATTGACCGGAGACCGATATAAGCCGGCGGGGAAATGTCAGCGGTTTTCCCTGCAACGGCAGGTGTCGTCGCCTGGCAAGTAATCTGGAGCAGATGAGCAAAAAATTTCCCCGAAGACTTGAATTTCCTTTTTTCACCCCTATCATTAGCGCTCACTTAACGCGAGTGCTAATCGCAAAATTTTCCGGCGACGAAAAAAAGTGTTGCCATGAATTGAAAAACAAAAGCTAATTCAAGGAGATAGTAAATGAATATTCGTCCTTTGCATGATCGAGTCATCGTTCGCCGTATGGAGGAAGAACGTACGAGTGCTGGTGGTATCGTGATTCCCGACTCGGCGACTGAAAAACCTGCCCAGGGTGAAGTGATCGCTGTGGGCAAGGGCAAAATTCTTGAGAACGGCGATGTGCGTCCCCTGGATGTGAAGGTCGGCGACAAGGTGCTGTTTAGCAAATACGGCGGTACCGAGGTGAAGGTGGAAGGTGAAGAGCTGCTGGTGATGCGCGAAGATGATATCACAGGCGTTATCGAAGGCTAATTCCGTTCGCTGAACGAGCAGTCACCCATCAAATTCAGTTATAAACAGACAAAATAGAGGATTACACACATGTCCGCAAAAGAAGTGAAATTCAGTGATGACGCCCGCCACCGTATGGTTGCCGGGGTTAATGTTTTAGCCAATGCCGTTAAGGTTACTCTGGGTCCCAAAGGCCGTAACGTGGTGCTGGACAAGGCTTTTGGCGCTCCTACCATCACTAAAGATGGTGTTTCCGTGGCCAAAGAGATCGAGCTGGAAGACAAGTTCGAAAACATGGGCGCGCAGATGGTGAAGGAAGTGTCCTCGCAGACTTCTGACGCTGCCGGTGATGGCACCACTACAGCCACTGTACTGGCCCAGTCCATTCTGGCCGAAGGCATGAAAGCCGTGGCCGCCGGTATGAATCCCATGGACCTGAAGCGTGGTATTGATAAAGCGGTTACGGCCACGGTCGAAGCATTGAGAGATATGTCTGTACCTTGCGAAGACGATAAGGCCATCTCCCAGGTTGGTTCAATTTCCGCCAACTCTGATGAAGCCATTGGCGGCATTATTGCCGAAGCCATGGGCAAAGTGGGCAAAGAAGGTGTAATCACCGTGGAAGAAGGTTCCGGTTTGCAAAATGAGCTGGACGTGGTGGAAGGCATGCAGTTTGATCGTGGTTACCTTTCTCCTTATTTCATCAACAATCAGGAAAGCATGAGCGTCGAAATGGACGGTCCCCTGGTGTTGGTGTATGACAAAAAAATCTCCAACATCCGTGACCTGCTGCCCATTCTTGAAGGTGTGGCCAAGGCAGGCAAGCCACTGTTGATTATTGCCGAAGACGTTGAAGGTGAAGCTCTGGCGACACTGGTGGTCAACAACATGCGTGGCATCGTCAAGGTTTCTGCTGTGAAAGCGCCGGGCTTTGGTGATCGTCGCAAGCAGATGCTGGAAGACCTCGCCATCCTCACCGGTGGTACAGTGATTTCTGAAGAAGTGGGCCTGTCTTTGGACAAGGCGACAGTTGATGACCTGGGTACGGCAAAGAAAATCAGCATCACCAAAGAAAACACCACCATCATTGATGGTGCCGGTAATGCTGCGGACATCGAAGCCCGCGTCAACCAGATTCGCGCACAGATCGAAGAAGCGACTTCTGATTATGACAAAGAGAAGTTGCAGGAACGTGTCGCCAAACTGGCCGGCGGTGTTGCTGTGATCAAGGTGGGTGCTGCCACCGAAGTGGAAATGAAAGAGAAAAAAGCCCGCGTCGAAGACGCTTTGCACGCCACGCGCGCCGCAGTGGAAGAAGGCGTGGTGCCTGGCGGTGGTGTGGCGCTGGTGCGTGCCTTGCAGTCTTTGGGAGATATCAAAGGCAATAACCATGACCAGGATGTTGGCATTACCCTGGCCAAACGCGCCATGGAAGAGCCTTTGCGTCAGATCGTTGCCAATGCGGGTGATGAAGAGTCTGTCGTGCTGAACAAGGTTGCCGAAGGCAAAGGTAACTTTGGTTATAACGCTGCTTCTGGCGAGTACGGTGACATGGTGGAAATGGGTATTCTTGATCCCACCAAAGTTACCCGCACTGCATTGCAAAATGCCGGTTCGGTTGCTGGTCTGATGATCACCACTGAAGCCATGGTGGCTGACAAGCCTTCCGATGATACCGGTGCTGCTGGTGGTATGCCGGATATGGGTGGCATGGGCGGCATGGGTGGCATGGGCGGCATGATGTAAACCGCACGTCATCAAAACCTGACGCTGCTTTGCAGTGACAAAACAAACCCCGTCGCTGGCCTGCTAACAGGCTGTCGGCGGGGTTTTTCATTGTTTGCTTTCTCGCGGCTAATGAGCGCGCGCTGTGTTGGCGCGGTGGCTGTGGTTCTCCTGCATTCTGGTAATATCCCCCGGCAAACAGTTCGGAAGCCAGCTTGAAATAAGTTAAAATGACACCATTTTCAAGGGCTTGGATTATTCTGAACGAGTCGTTGTCTGTACATTTAATGTTATCCCATATTTGGACACTTATGAAAAAACACGCTATTGCACTGTTGGGCCTTGGATTATTGGTATTGGTGCTGATTACGGCGATGGTGGTGGCCACGCAAACCCCAGCGCATGTAGTGTCCAGTGTGGAAATACCTGCGGCCACTCATGTTAAGGATGTGAGCGCCGATACGGTGCGCGCACTGGACAGCGTGTTTGAAAATATCGACTACAATTGGCCGCCTGCTGATCCGCAGGGCGTGCCCGCACTGGTTCTCAACAAATTGCCCAATGATTTTGGCGAGATACTCAGTGTTGATAAGCGCCGCGAACTGTTTTTGCGCGCCTTGTTGCCCATTGTCCTCATCGAGAATCAGCGCTTGCGGGAGCAAAGGGAGCTGGCCAGCTGGTTGCTGGAAGACAAGTTGCCTGCGGATGGCAGTCCCATGCGTGACTGGCTGAATAAACTGGCGAAACAATTGCGGGTGCGTGGCGATCTTAATGAACCGGCTGTGCGCGAAAAAATTCTGTTGCGCCTGGATGAAATTCCCCCTGCATTGGCATTGGCGCAAGCCGCTATCGAAACCGGCTGGGGCAGTTCGCGTTTTGCGCTGGAAGGTAACAGCCTGTTCGGACAGTGGACTTTTGCTAAAACCGGCGGCCTGACGCCTAATGACCGTGACGCTGACGCGACGCATCTGGTTGCCAGCTTCCCCGACCTGCGTGCCTCGGTGCGCGCCTATATGCGTAATCTCAACACCGGTAATGCCTATCACGAATTCCGCACCTTTCGCGCTGCCACCCGTGCTGCCGGTAAGCCGCTGCGTGCTTACGAACTGGCGGGCCATCTGCACCGTTATTCGGCGCGTGGCGAAAATTATATTGCAGAGATCCGGCGCATCATCCGCAGCCCGGCCATTGCGGCACTGGCTGAAGCCAGTCTGGCTCATGGTCAGCAGGCGCTGACTCTGATGGATGACGGGAGCAACGAAAAATCTGATAGTTAGGGAGCGCGTACGTAATCGTTTTATGATTCAGGGTTTAATCTGATTAATTTGGGATAATGACGTCGTTAAGCTGCAATGTTTGCGGGCTTTTGAACGAGGATTGACAGGCCAACCAAACCGTCAGCTTAAAAACAACTGATAAGCCGGGTTGTCAGTTTCTTCCCAGGCCTTATATCCCAACTCATCCAAAAATATTTGAAACTCGTCGGTATCTTCTTTGGGTACCTGAATGCCCGTCAAAATCCGCCCATAGGCGGCACCGTGGTTACGGTAGTGAAACAGGCTGATATTCCAGCGTTTACCGATGCGGGTCAAAAACCGTAACAATGCGCCGGGTCGTTCGGGAAACTGAAAACGAAACAGGCGCTCGTTGGCGACATGTCCGGCACTGTGGCCACCGACCATATAACGAATATGCACTTTGGCCATTTCGTTGTCAGTCATGTCTAACACTGAGTAGCCACTTTTCGTCAGTTCGTTGATGAGCGCATCTTTTTCAGCGTCACCGCCGTGCATTTGTACCCCGACGAAGACATGGGCCTGCGTGGCATCACCATAACGATAGTTAAATTCGGTGATGCCGCGCAGGCCGACGATGCTACAGAATGTGCGGAAGCTGCCGGGTTGTTCGGGGATGGTAACGCTGATCAATGCTTCGCGGCGTTCGCCCAGTTCGGCGCGTTCGGCGACGTGGCGCAGGCGGTCGAAGTTCATATTGGCGCCACTGTCGATGGCGACGAGATCCTGATCACGAATGTCTTCGCGTTCGACGTATTTTTTCAGTCCGGCGACGGCCAATGCTCCGGCAGGTTCGGTAATGGAGCGGGTGTCGTCGAAGATATCTTTGATGGCGGCGCAAATTTCATCGGTTTTAACGAGGATAACTTCGTCCACTGTTTTGCGGGCAATGCGAAACGGTTCTTTTCCTACCTGACGTACAGCGACGCCGTCGGCGAAAATGCCCACCTGGTCAAGCAATACACGTTCGCCCGCAGCCAGTGCAGCGTGCATGCAGGGGGCGTCCTCGGGTTCAACGCCGATAATTTTGATTTCCGGGTGCAGGGTTTTGGCGTAGGCGGCGATACCGGCGATGAGTCCACCACCGCCCACGGGCACGAAGATGGCGTGGATGGGTGAGGAATGTTGTTCGAGAATTTCCATGGCCACCGTGCCCTGGCCAGCGATCACGCCGGGATCATCGTAGGGTGGGATAAACGTCATGCTGCGTTGTTTGGCGACTTCCATGGCATGTTCAAAGGCATCGTCGTAGGCATTGCCGTGCAGAATCACTTCGCCACCCAGTTGCTCAACGGCGCGTACTTTGATGTCCGGTGTGGTTTTGGGCATGACGATGAGTGCCGCCAGTCCCAGGCGCTGTGCCGCCAGTGCAACGCCCTGGGCGTGATTACCTGCTGAGGCGGCGATGACGCCTTTTTGCTGCTGGGTTTTGCTGAGGCCAGCGATTTTGTTGTAAGCGCCGCGCAACTTGAACGAAAACACGGGTTGCAGGTCTTCTCGCTTGAGCAATATGCGATTGTTGAGGCGTGCCGATAACCCCGGCGCAATTTCCAGTGGGGTTTTTTTAGCCACGTCATAAACGCGGGCGTTGCGGATTTTTTTAGCGTAGTCTTCGAACATGGGGGGTACGGTAGCAGCTTGCTGTTATTCTGTATAATGATGGAGAGACAAATTTATACCCCTTTGGATATAGCCTAAGGATACATACAAAAAATGAATCAAGACGAAATGAAAAAAGCAGTGGCCAAAGCTGCTCTTGAGTATATCAAGCCGGGCATGACTGTGGGTGTTGGCACCGGCAGCACGGCCAATTTTTTTATCGACGAACTGGCAACTATCAAGGGCCAGATTGAAACCACTGTGGCCAGCTCCGAAGCCTCAGCCAAGCGACTCAAGGGTCATGGCATTCTGGTGGAAGACCTCAATATGGTGGACTGCATTGACGTGTATGTAGACGGTGCTGATGAATCCAACAAATACCTGCATCTGATGAAGGGGGGTGGGGGCGCGCTGACCCGCGAGAAAATTGTTGCGGCGGTGTCGAAGCAGTTTGTTTGTATCGCCGATGAATCCAAATTGGTGGATATCATGGGCGAATTTCCGCTACCCATCGAAGTGATTCCCATGGCGCGTTCTTACGTGGCGCGGGAGATTGTGAAGCTGGGTGGTCAGCCAGCCTATCGCGAAGGTTTTATCACAGACAATGGCAACGTCATCCTCGATATACACGGTCTGCAAATCATGAATCCGGTGGAGCTGGAAAATCAGCTCAATGGCATTGTTGGCGTGGTCACCAATGGCCTGTTTGCGGTGCGCCCGGCAGATGTGTTGCTGTTAGGTACGCCCGAGGGCGTCAAAACACTCACGTAGGCTACGCCAGCCATGCCACGACTGCTCATCACTTTAGGTGTCCTCCTTGTGGTGGTGGGGTTGTTGTGGCCGTGGCTTTCCAAGCTGGGCCTGGGTCGTTTGCCCGGCGATATTGTGGTGGAGCGGGAGAACGGCCGGTTCTATTTTCCGCTGATGACGTCATTGATTGTCAGTCTGGTGTTATCACTGTTGTTTTGGTTGTTCCGTCGGTAGCCTTCTGTTTGCCCTTTATGTTGCTGAAAATACCGTCATTTCGGCCTGTTTCCAGCCGGAAATCCAGAGGTTTTCTCCCCGGGCAAGCGTTCCAGAGTATGAGGAAATTATGTTTAGTGATGCTGACAAATGGCGTGTTATGAACGCAGAACTCACAGAGGCGCAGGGGCCGCAGAGAAAAACATCAAAAACGCTGCGCCCTCTGTGTTAAATACTCAGTGGTTTTTTTAAAGTAGGGTGTTTTCAGTGCTTAATTCATATTTTAGCCTTTTGTCAAAAAGTCACCCGTGAGCATTTTCAAGCAACTGCGGATTTTATTTCTATTGCTGATCCTGTTTCTGGTGGCGGCGGGCACCTGGTTGACCCAGTGGCGCAGCACCAGTTGGGAAAAGCCATTGGTGGTTGCGATTTACCCCATTAATGGTGATGGCAGTACACAATCGGCAACGTATATCGAAAATTTGTCGCTGGATACCTTTGACGATATCGAAACCTTCTTTGTGGATGAGGCCGAGCAGTTCCGGCTGGCGTTAAAGCAACCGGTAGACATTGTGCTGGGGCCGGTGCTGGATGAGCGCCCGCCTGCGCCACCGCAAAGCCGTAATCCGCTGAAAGTCATGTGGTGGAGCCTGAAAATGCGTTGGTGGGCCTGGCAAGTGGGCAGAGATAAGGGACCACCGGCCAATATCCAGATGTTTGTGCTTTACCACGACCCACAAACCAGTCCGCGACTGGCGCATTCCCTGGGATTACAAAAAGGGCTGTTGGGCGTGGTGCATGCCTTTGCCAGCCAGCATCAGGCGGCGGGCAATAATATTGTGATTGCCCATGAATTACTGCACACCGTAGGTGCGACGGATAAATATGATCCGCAGACGAACCGGCCTGTTTTCCCCATCGGTTATGCAGAACCGGATAAGAAACCGCTCTTGCCCCAGGAGTTTGCAGAAATCATGGCTGGCCGGGTACCACTGAGTAATACACAATTTCGACAGGCTGAGGGGCTGGGTGAGGTGGTGATCGGTGAATATACGGCGCAGGAAATCCGTTGGGTAAAGTGACGTAGATTGCTCAGTCAATGGAGGTTCGTTTTCCCGGCAAGGGCTTGCTCAAGGCCGGTTAACCGGCGTGAAATTGATGAGTTTGAGCAGGCCTGATGCCGTATGTCCGATATCATTTTTTACCCATGCCAACGATAAACTCAAGACGGTGTTTTAAAGGCTTTTGCTTTTGGTTGCCTTGCATCGTTTGCAGATGTAAAGCGTCACCAGCTTTCCCTGGCGACTGTCGAATTGTTTGTCTTTAGAGATTTCCCACTTGTGAAAACCGCTTTTGCACAGGGTTTTGCCCTTGTGAATGTCACTGGGTTTACGGGATGTGGGACGTTTGAAGGGAAGAATGTCGGCCATGTGTCAAAAATGTGTTCAGGATTTGTCGTTTTTTGCCGTTCTTGGTAACAGCTCTGGATATCCGGGTGCCAGAGAAACAATAACATCATTTGATGATGAGGCGGTTATCGCTTGTCAGCAGCGCTATGATAAAACAGATAATATCTCCCACATGACAAAATCACACACCGACATCATTGTTGCCGCGCATGGCTGGTCATATCCGGCCTGGAGTAACAGTTTTTATCCAGACGACTTACCGGAAGACTGGCAGTTGGCCTATTACAGCAATGAATTTCGGGCTGTGATGGTGCCAGCGGCAGAATTTGCCGGTGTGGACCCGGTGGAAGTTGAACGTTGGGTGGAAGATGTTGTTGAGGGTTTTGAGTTTTATCTGGAAGTAACGGATTTGTTTATTGACTGGGCGCAGTTCGCGCAAGCCGCCAAACCGCTGGGGGCACATTTGAAGGGTATTTTGTTGCGCCCACTCACCGTGGATGAGGACCTGGCGATGATTGCTCCCAGCCTGGATGCGGCTACGGTACTGGCTCCGGTTTGTGTGCTGCTGCCGGAGGGCGTGGTAATCAGCGACAACGGCAGAAACCTGTTGGCGCAACACGGGATTGAATTGTGTTGGAATGTCCACGAAGGAAAACCGGGTTGGCGTGGTGGCGGTTTTGTAGTGGCCCGCGTAAGTGGTAATAATCACTACACTCCCAAAGAGTGGCGTGAGACTATTGAAGCTTGTCTGCGCTGTGGTAATAAGAGCAGCGACAGACGCAAGGTGTTGCTGATGGTGGAGCACGAGTCACCAGAGCCTGATGCGTTACGGGCGGCGATGATGATTGGTGACATGCTGGTGATTCCTGATATTTAACGGAATCAGCGTTTGAACCAATTGCATGGCGGTAACGTCAGAGCAGAGACGGACAAAATAAAAAGAGAGTTAAAAGAGGGTTTTGCTCGCGGGTAGCGATATTTCGTGTAATGCTCTCGCATAATCAATCCCGGAAAATAACTGCTTATAATCCCTGATGACCAATCCTGATATAAAGACAGAGAGTCACGAGTCTGTTGATGAGCCCTTGGTGCAGATTCGTGATCTGGTGTACCGTCGTGGTGAGCGTGCCATTTTTGACGGTATCAATATCGATATCGCGCGCGGCAAACTGACTGCCATCATGGGGCCCAGCGGCACCGGTAAAACCACCCTGCTGCGTTTGATCGGCGGCCAGCTGCGACCGGATGCGGGCACGGTGCATGTCGATGGCCAGTCGGTGCCTGAACTGGCTTACCGGTCGCTTTATGAATTGCGCAAGCGCATGGGCATGCTGTTTCAGAACGGCGCCCTGCTGACGGATCTCAATGTGTTTGATAATGTCGCTTTCCCTTTGCGCGAACACACGCAACTTAACGAAACCATGGTGCGTGATCTGGTGCTGATGAAGCTGCATGCCGTGGGCCTGCGCGGTGCGCGAGACCTGATGCCCAGCGAACTTTCCGGCGGCATGGCGCGACGGGTAGCGCTGGCGCGCGCCATTGCCCTGGACCCGATGATGATCATGTACGACGAGCCTTTCACCGGTCAGGACCCCATTTCCATGGGCGTGTTGGTTTCACTGCTGCGCACGCTGACCGATGCGCTGGGACTGACCTCAGTGATGGTTTCCCACGATGTGCAGGAAAGCCTGTCCATTGCAGATTATGTGTACGTGATTTCTGCGGGTAAGGTGGTGGAACATGGCAGCCCCGATGACCTGCGCCAATCGCAGTCACCCTGGGTGCAGCAGTTTATTCAGGGCAAAAAAGACGGTCCGGTACCTTTTCATTTTCCGGCATCTGATTACGCCGATGACCTGCTTGGCGGGGGCAGCTGATGCTGGATCAATTGCAAAAACTGGGGGCGACGGCGCTGGGGGTGGCGGAACGGCTGGGGCGTGGGCATCTCTTCCTGTGGCATGTGCTGGGCGGGTTTCCGGCCTTGCTGCCGCGTTTTGGTCTGGTTATCAACCAATTGTTTTCGGTGGGTGTGCTATCGCTGCTGATTATTGCTGTGTCCGGCCTGTTTGTGGGTATGGTGCTGGCTTTGCAGGGTTACAACACACTGGTGGACTTTGGCGCCACCGAATCCCTAGGGGTGATGGTGGCATTGTCACTGGTGCGTGAGCTGGGCCCGGTGGTTGGCGGCTTGTTGTTTGCCGGGCGGGCAGGTTCCGCACTGACCGCTGAAATCGGTCTGATGAAAGCCACCGAGCAATTGTCGGCCATGGAAATGATGGCGGTAGACCCGTTGCACAGGGTGGTGGCCCCGCGGTTTATGGCAGGAATTCTGGCCATGCCACTGCTAGCCGCGATTTTCAGCGCGCTGGGTGTCATTGGTGGCTATTTTGTGGCGGTGGGCCTGCTGGGTGTGGATGATGGCGCCTTTTGGTCGCAGATGCAGGCCAAGGTGGATTTGCACGAAGATATCCTTAACGGCGTCATTAAAAGTATTGTGTTTGGTTTTGTGGTGACCTGGATTGCCGTGTTTGAGGGTTATGACACCGTGCCCACATCAGAAGGCGTCAGCCGGGCGACGACCAATACGGTGGTGCATGGGTCGCTGGCCGTGCTGGGACTGGATTTCATATTAACGGCGCTGATGTTTGGTTAAACCCGAGGTTCGCCTTTAGGTGCTGTATAGCAAAACCCTGAGAGGCAATGCAGATGCGCAGAAAAGCAATGTTAAAGATTTGTTTCTCTGCGCTCCCGCGCCTCTGCGAACTCTGCATTATATTGCAGGGATATAAAATGGTATTTGTCGTCGAAGCGCGACATTGGTCTGGAGAAATAACAAATGATGCATTCAAGGTCGGTACAAATCTGGGTAGGCCTGTTCGTGGTGGCGGGCCTGGCGGCATTGCTGATGCTTTCCATGAAAGTCAGTAACATCAGCGCCTTCACCGAGACTGAGGGATATGAGGTTAGCGCTCATTTTGAAAACATCGGTGGTCTTAAGGTGCGTTCGCCAGTCACTATGGCCGGTGTCGTGGTGGGGCGGGTGGCCAGCATCGGTTTTGACAAGGATTCCTATGAAGCAGTGGTAACCCTGAATATACAGAATGAATACGATAATATTCCCGAAGACAGCAGTGCCAGCATTTTTACCGCGGGTCTGCTGGGTGAGCAGTACATCGGTCTGGAAGCAGGTGGTGCTGAAGAGGTGCTCAAGGCAGGCAGCGAGCTGGAGTTGACCCAGTCTGCCATCGTGTTGGAACAGATTATCGGCCAGTTTCTGGTGAGTCAGGCAGACAAAGAATAAATAATCAGAGGGCGTTAACGCCCCAAGGCCATTTGAAAAATGGCGTATCAGATTTTTTCGATTAAATGATCCATGAAAACCCGTGCCTTTACAGGAGTGTAGTCACGGGATGGGTACAACAGCCATATTGCGCCATCGTAATTGGTGGCTGTGACATCAAATTCATCGAATAGCCGGATGAGCGCACCGGATTGAATGTCGTCGCAAACAAGCCAGTCTGGTAAAAGCGCCAGTCCCATGCCAGCCATTGCACATTGTTTTATTGCCCGAGAATTGGTGACCAGACATTTTCCGTTAATCGGTATTTCTGTTATTTCGCCCGCTTTGTTTTTGAATAACCAATTCAGGTTATGCCCTGTGCGGGGGAACAGCAAGCAATTATGATTTTTGATTTCCTGCGGGGACTCGGGTTTTCCATGTTGATCAATATATTCAGGGCTGGCACAAACATAGAATTTTAGTTTTTTGATCTGTTTCGCAATATAAGTGGAATCCTGAAGTGTGCCCAGCCGGACGGCGACATCAATCCTTTCTTCGATCAGGTCCATATAAGCATCAATGAGTATCAATTCAATAGACAGTAACGGGTGTTTTTCTGACAGCTCGGGCAGTAATGGCACGATGTACATCTCGCCATATACGGTTGATGCAGTGACCCGTAATATGCCTTTGGGTTCTTCAATTAAATCTGCTGCCACTTGTCTGGCCGACAGCAGCTCATCGAGAATAGGCTCAACCCGCTCAAAATAAACCCTGCCCGCTTCTGTAGGTTCCAGCTTGCGTGTACTGCGCTGAAATAACCTGATACCAATTTCATTTTCCAGAGCAGTCATTGTCCGGGATATTGAAGATGGGGCCAGATTGCGTGTACGCGCAACATCAGTGAAGTTACGCTGACGCATGACGTCTAAAAATATCTCCAAAGCCTCAATGTCCATTTTTGCATTATACGCAAATATGAATTTCTTTCTATGGCGTTTATTGAGCAGTGTTAATGGAATACTGTGTATTTGGCCAATGGATAACAGGTTTGGGCGCTAAACGACTTCCATGGATTTTATAATGGCTTTTCTGTGGAACCCCTGGCGTCGGTAATATTTGTGGTTGCCAAAAACGGAATCATAGGCTTGCTGCTGGTGATTGTCGGGAAAGAATTGAATTGCAGGCAATGTTTGGCGTGTTCGTTCAATAGTTCCACAGGGGATGTGGAAAATTTACTTGTCTTGTCACTGTAACAAAATAGCATATGGCCCCGTCCATCATTGCCGGGACGGCGTGCTTGATTTACCAGGCAACATTTCATCAAGCACAGTCAGAAGAAAAAAGGGGCAAAAATGACCAATATCACAATACTGGGTACGGGGGCGATGGGTGCGCGCATGGCAAAGCGATTGCTTGATGCAGGATATTCCGTCACTGTCTTCAACCGCACCCGTGAACGGGCTTTACCATTAACGCGGGAAGGTGCCAGGTTTGCCGCTACTCCTGTTGATGCTGTCAGGGATGCCAATATTGTTATCAGCATGTTAACGAACGATGAAGCGTCCAGAACGGCATGGCTGGATAAATCCTCGGGCGCCATTGCCGGATTGAAAAAAGATACAATAGCGATTGAATCCAGTACATTGTCTCTGGGCTGCATCACGCAACTGGCAAAAGAGTTTAATGCGCAGGATATTGCGTTTCTGGATGCTCCGGTTCTGGGTTCACGGCCACAGGCCGATTCAGGCGCCCTGATTTTTCTGGTTGGTGGAAAGCGTGTGGTGTTGGACAAGGTAATGCCTGTGCTTTCATGCATGTCATCTGCCATTCATTATACCGGGGCAAACAGTACGGGAGTTAAAATGAAATTGGCCATTAATGCATTTTTTGGTGCACAGGTATCTGCCCTGAGTGAAATTATCGGCTTGTTGAAAAAAACAGGAATTGCTGAAGAAAAAAGCATCGGTGTGTTTAATCAGCTGCCCACTACCAGCCCTGCATTACAAGGGATCGGTAACTTGATCAGTGCTGGAAAATTTGATCCGCTTTTTCCGGTCCGCCTAATGGAAAAGGATCTATGTTACGCGTTAGATATGTCACATTCATGCCAATCAGAGGTGCCTGTAGTGAATGCAGTGTATAGTGTTTTCAATGACGCGCTGGAGCATGGCTTGGGTGAACACAATATAAATAGTATTATCCGGCTCTACTCGTGAGGTTTATTCACGCAAAATAATCAGGTCAAGGATGGGGCTCAGGCTTAACAACAAGATGCATTTCTCAATTGTCGGTTATATCACTACGGTTTGTTTCCTGTTTGCACTGGGTACAGTGCAGGCCGCGACTGTGGTGCTGGATTTGTCACAGTCTGTGGAGCGGGCGCTGAAAACCGATGCGCGTATCAGTGAAAAGGAAAAACTGGTGGAAGCGGCGCGGGGCTTGTTGGCCGAGGCCCGCGGTGCGGATGACTGGTTGTTTAATGTCAACAGTTTTGTGGGTTTTTCGCCCACCCTGCGTGGTGGCCTGTTTGAGACCACTGACAGCTCGGGAAAAAGAGCCGTGGGCATCCCGGATAATGCTTTTGACATTGATGGCCTTTCGCCGTGGTATTACGTGGATTTTTCGTTTATCAAGCCACTGCACACCTTTGGCAAAATCAAACATTATTCCAAAGCGGCGGCGGGCAATATTCAGGTCAAACAGGGGGATGTGGCCATCCGGCGCGGACAGACCCTGCTGGAAGTGACGCGCGCCTACAATGGTTATCTCGCAGCCAGGGATACCCGTTTTTTGCTGGAGGACTCAGCACAAAAAATGGAAGCAGCATTGGCGTTGGTGCAGGGGTGGCTGGATGACGGCGAGGGTGAAGCCAAGCAGTCTGATTTGTTTGCGCTGCAAACCGGTGTTGCTCTGTTGCAGCGTTATGTTGCCGAGGCTGCGGGCTTTGAGAATATTGCCCTGGCGGGACTGCGCTTGTTGACCAATGTAGCGCCGGACGATGAACTGGAGCTGGCCGACAAACGCCTGAGACCCGTTGAGTTGCCCGGAGACGAATTGAGGGCCTTGCAGGCACGGGCGCTGGTGCAGCGGCCTGAAATGCGGCAGCTGGCAGCAGGTCTGCAAGCCCGCCGTGAATGGATGCTGGCGAAAAAAAGTGAGGCCAACCCCAACCTGTATACTGGGTTGGCGGGCATCATTTCTTACAGCCCGTTACGTGATGACCTTACCAGTGTCAGCGCCTATGATCCGTTTAATACTGCGGGTGCAACGCCGATTCTGGGGCTGCAATGGGAATGGGCCAGCGGCCGCCAGCCGGCTCAGGTAGCCCAGGCACGGGCGGAAATGGAATCGACACTGGCGTTGCGCACCTTTGCCCAGCGAGGCATTCCGTTTCAAGTGGCCGAGCAGTACCACACGGTGCATGCCCACTATGAAATGGTACAAAAACTTTACGAAGGCAGCCGCAGCGGGCGGCGCTGGATGATCAGCAGCTATGCTGATTTTGAAGCCGGGGTGGAGCAGGCCGACAAGGTGATCAGTGCCTTTCTGGGCTATATTCAGGCCTACAGCGATTACCTGAAAACGGTCAATGATTACAACTTACATGTGGCGAAGCTGCGGGTGGTGACGGGAGAGATTGAATGATTAATGTAACAGACGCGATAAAATACACGGGTGCATTACTGGTCGGCGCATTATTGTTGGGCAATGTGACAGCCGCTATCCAGGAACCACAGGTACTGGTGAAGGAAACCACAGACAAAATCACCAGCGTGCTGCGTGCAGAGCAGAACAAAATCAAAGCCGACCCGAACCGTTTGCTGGACATTGTTGACGCCATTGTCGCACCACATTTCGATTTTGAACGCATGTCCAGCTGGGTGCTGGGTAAATACTGGCGCAAGGCCAAGCCTGAAGAAAAAGCCCGTTTCGCCCAGGAATTTCGTACCTTGCTGGTACGTACTTACGCAAAAGCGCTGAATGATAATTACGACAAACAGATCGACATGTTACCGTCACGTAAAAGGAAAGATGGCAAGCAGGTGACCGTGCGTACCGAGATTCAGCAATCCGGAGGGTTTCCCATTCCCATCAGTTACAAAATGCACATCAAGGATGGTGTCTGGAAGGTTTTCGATGTCAGTGTCGATGGTATCAGTCTGGTGGCCAACTATCGCAGTTCTTTCGCCAAGGAAATCCGCAAAGACGGACTGGAAAAACTCATCGCCCGGCTGGCTGATCGTAATCAGCCTGCCAAAGCGGCAGACACTGCCAAATAATGGATGAGACTCGATTGCATACTCAGCTAAAAAAATCCGATGATGGTCGTCTGTTAGTGTCCGGTGAATTGAGCATGAAAACCGTGCCGGCACTGTTGGCGCAAAACTGCCTGCGTGATATTTCCGGCGACATTGATATTGACCTGCAAGATGTTGAACGTGCCGACAGTGCCGGTGTCGCCTTGCTCATCGAATGGCAGCGAACCGCCCGTCAGCAGCAACAGATTGTCCGCTTTCAAAATATCCCTGCACAAATGCTGGCCATCGCTCGCCTCAGCGGTGTCGATGAACTGCTTGCACTGAACTGAGATGTCCACTGCCGTCAGCATCCGGGGTGTGCATAAACACTTCGGCGAATTGCATGCCCTCAACGGTGTTTCACTGGACGTCCCGCAAGGCAGTTTTTTTGGTTTGCTGGGCCCCAATGGTGCGGGCAAATCCACACTGATCAATATCATGTCGGGTTTGATGAAAGCGGATGCGGGCACGGTGTCGGTAATGGGTCACGACGTGGCGGGTGCTTATCGAGAAGCCCGGCATGCGCTGGGTGTGGTGCCGCAGGAACTGGTTTATGATCCCTTTTTCACGGTGCGTGAAGTGTTGCGTTTGCAGTCAGGTTATTTTGGCCACGGCCCGGAAAACCAGCCCTGGATCGACGAACTCATCGAGACCCTGAGTCTGGCCGACAAGGCCGATGCCAATTTGCACGATCTCTCCGGTGGCATGAAACGCCGTGTGCTTATTGCTCAGGCGCTGGTGCATAAACCGGATGTAGTCGTGCTGGACGAGCCTACTGCCGGAGTGGATGTTGAGCTACGTCAGGCGTTGTGGCAATTTACCCGGCGTTTGCACGCCGACGGCCGCACCATCGTGCTGACGACCCATTACCTGGAAGAAGCCGAAGCATTGTGCGAAGAAATCGCCATTCTGAATCGCGGTCAGGTTGTTGCACAGGAAAGCAAAACGGCATTGCTGGCACGCTGTCCTTATCGCATCCTGCGGCTCACCCTGGCACAAAGCGATTACCGCCTGCCCGAATCGCTACAGGCATTGGTGACAGAAGCAGAGGGCAACTGCTTGTCATTGCGTCTGCACAAGACTGACCATCATATGGGGGACGTGTTCAAGGCCCTGCAAACAGCCGGTATTGAAGTGACTGATTTGCGTACAGAAGAATCAGGGTTGGAAGAAGTGTTTCTTGATCTCACCACTGACCAGCCCGCAGAGACAGCACGTTCATGAACAGCGCCAACCTGCGCGGCATTTACACGTTGTTTGCCAAAGAAATATGGCGTTTCATGAAGGTGTTTGTGCAGACCATACTGACACCGGTGGTAACGGCATTGCTATACCTGCTGGTGTTCGGTCAGGCGCTGGAAGGCAACGTTGAGGTCTACAAGGGAGTGACGTATTCCGCCTTCCTGATTCCGGGCCTGATGATGATGTCGATTATTCAGAATGCCTTTGCCAACAGCTCATCGAGCCTGATTCAGTCGAAAATGATGGGTAATCTGGTGTTTGTTTTGCTATCACCCATTAGCAGTTTAGGGTTTTTTATTGCCTTTACCGCCGCCGCTGTGGTGCGCGGGGTGCTGGTGGCGCTGGCTGTTTATCTGGTGGCGATCCTGTTTGTTGATCTGCCGCTGGAAGCCGGATGGGCAGTGCTGGTTTTTGCTGTTCTGGGCAGTGCGACGCTGGGGGTGCTGGGGTTGATCGCCGGAGTGTGGGCGGAAAAATTTGATCAGCTGGCCGGGTTCCAGAATTTTTTCATCCTGCCCCTGTCGTTTTTGAGCGGGGTATTTTATTCCATACATTCCCTGCCGGGCATATGGCAAACCGTGTCGCAGTTTAATCCGTTTTTCTATTTGATTGATGGTTTTCGTTACGGCTTTTTTGGCCAGTCGGATGCGGAGCCCATGCTCAGTCTGGGTGTCACTCTGGTATTTTTGTTTGGGCTGAGTGCGGTGGCGTTGCTGATGCTGCACAAGGGTTATAAAATCCGGGAATGAATGGTATTGTCCGGCCACTGCCGGTTAGGTATTTACTATTTTGGCGTGATTCTTTAATGACATTATCCAAATCCAACTCAGCGAAATTAGGCAAAAAATGGAAATCAACGAAGTTCAAGCTCTGATCGAAGCCGGACTGCCCGGCGCACAGGTTACCGTTACCGGTGACGGCAGCCATTTTCAGGCTGTAGTGATCTCTGATGCTTTTGAAGGTCAATCACTCGTAGCCAAACAGAAAATGGTTTATGCCACCGTCAATGAGCATATCACCAGTGGTGAGTTGCATGCCTTTACCATCAAGGCTCATACGCCTGCGGAGTGGGAAAGGGCCAGCAAATTACAGGTAGGCGCTGGTTAACGGACAGTATTCGCACAGTAACAATGGCCACCCTGTTGCATCCCGGGTGGCTTTTTCTTTTGTAAGCAGGCGTTTGCGGCCAGGCAGATAGCAATGCCAACGTTTTGCGTAATGTAGTCTTGCACAAATAAAATGAGACACCATGGATAAATTAATCATCACCGGCGGTACGACTCTGGATGGCACGATCCGCATCTCCGGAGCCAAAAATGCGGCCCTGCCAATGCTGTGCGCCACGCTGATGGCGGATGGGCCGATGACCGTCGGTAATGTACCGCACTTGCAGGACGTGACCACCACCATGGAGTTGTTGGGGGCCATGGGCATTACGCTGGTCATCGACGAAAAGCTGGCTATTGAGACGGACGCATCCACTATCAAGCAGTTTTCGGCTCCCTATGAGCTGGTAAAAACCATGCGCGCCTCGATTCTGGTGCTGGGCCCCATGCTGGCGCGTTTTGGTCAGGCCGAAGTCTCTCTGCCCGGTGGCTGTGCCATTGGCGCCCGGCCAGTGAATCTGCATATTCAGGGTCTTGAGGCCATGGGCGCCGATATCACTGTGGAAAACGGTTACATCAAGGCGCGGGCGGAACGCCTTAAAGGCGCGACGATTGTTTTGGATCTGGTGACGGTGACAGGCACCGAAAACCTGATGATGGCGGCGACGCTGGCGGATGGTACTACGGTACTGGAGAATGCTGCCCGTGAGCCGGAGGTGGTGGACCTGGCCAATTGTCTGAACAAAATGGGCGCAAAAATCACTGGTGCAGGTACTTCCACCATTACGATTGAGGGCGTGGAAAAACTCAGTGGTGTGCGTTATGACGTGCTGCCGGATCGCATTGAGACGGGCACGTATCTGGTGGCTGCCGCGATTACCGGTGGGCGCATTATGGTCAAGGACACCCGCCCGGAAATATTGGATGCGGTGCTGGCCAAGCTGCGTGATGCCGGTGCTGAAATCGAAACCGGCGAGGACTGGATCAATCTGGACATGCATGGCAAGCGCCCGAAAGCCGTGGATGTGCATACTGCGCCGTACCCGGCGTTTCCCACAGACATGCAAGCCCAGTTTACCGCACTCAATGCGATTGCTGAGGGCACCAGCACGATTCGTGAAACGGTATTTGAAAACCGGTTCATGCACATGCAAGAGTTGGAGCGCATGGGCGCGAATGTGCGACTGGAAGGCAATACTGCCATCATTACCGGCGGTGAAGCGCTGACCGGCGCACCGGTTATGGCTACCGATTTACGCGCTTCGGCAAGTCTGGTGTTGGCCGGACTGGTGGCAAAGGGGGATACCGAGGTCCATCGCATTTACCATATCGACCGGGGTTATGAGCGTATTGAAGAAAAACTCCAGCAGCTGGGTGCCACCATCCGCCGTGTGCCGAACTGAAATAACCCTGGTGTCGTTAGGTTAAGCTGAGTTTGTTGTAGGTTGGTGGTGAGCTTGCGAACCCCAACATTGCCGATTCCGTTGGGGTTCGCAAGCTCACCACCAACCTGCGGTACGTTGTTTTTTGTTAACTTGATGACATTGGAATAATTCCGGTGGGAGATGCCCACCCTACTTGAAATGTACCAAATATGAGTGAATCCGACAGCCTGATTATCGCCCTTTCCAAGGGCCGCATTTACAAGGAAACCCTGCCGCTGCTGAAACATGCCGGCATTGAGCTGGTGGACGACCCTGATACCAGCCGCAAGCTGATTCTCGACACCAATCATGACGACGTGAAGGTGTTGATTCTGCGCGCCACGGATGTGCCGACTTATGTGCAATACGGTGCAGCGGATGTGGGTGTGGCGGGCAAGGATGTGCTTATGGAGCACGGTGGCGAAGGTTTGTATGAGCCGGTGGATTTGAAGATCGCCTGCTGCAAACTGATGACCGCCGGGCGCAAGGGGGAGCAGGATGTGACCCCCGGCCGGCGCTTGCGTGTGGCCACCAAATTCGTCAACAGCACGCGGCGTTTTTACGCCAGCCGTGGTGAGCAGGTGGAGATCATCAAACTTTACGGTTCCATGGAACTGGCGCCGCTGGTGGGTCTTGCCGACCGCATCGTCGATGTGGTGGACACCGGTAACACGTTACGGGCCAATGGTCTGGAGCCTTTTGAGCATATCGCCGAGATCAGTTCGCGGCTTATTATCAACAAGGCGGCGATGAAAATGAAGCATGCACGGGTCAAGGCGTTGATTGATCAAATCAGCGAAGCTGTGGATGTACATGGTTGAGCTGGGTGTTGTAAACGCAAAGGTCGCAAAGACGCAAAGGACACAAAGAAAATTAAAAAAGCTTTGCGTTCTTTGCGTCTTTGCGACCTTTGCGTTAATTACACACAGAGTCAGTGAAAAACACGGAATTAAGGTATGAATATTAAACGCCTCAACAGCAGCGATGCCAGTTTCTGGCAAGACCTTGACGCCTTATTGGCCTGGGAGTCTGTTTCCGACAAAGCAGTGAACGATACTGTCACCGGCATCATTGACGACATCCGCAGCCGTGGTGATACCGCTTTGGTGGAATACACCAATCGTTTTGATCGCATGTCGGCCAGCGGCATGGGTGAATTGGAAATTCCAAAAGAACGTCTGCAACAGGCGCTGGACGGTCTGCCCTCGGATCAACGCGACGCCCTGCAAAAAGCGGCTGATCGTGTACGTATTTATCACGACCACCAGAAACAGGACTCCTGGCGTTACACCGAAGCCGATGGCACCCTGCTGGGCCAGCAGGTCACAGCACTGGAGCGTGTCGGCCTGTACGTGCCTGGCGGCAAAGCGGCCTATCCCTCGTCGGTGCTGATGAATGCCATTCCCGCCAGGGTAGCCGGTGTGGCCGAACTGATTATGGTGGTGCCCACACCGGACGGTGAAATTAACGAACTGGTATTTGCTGCCGCCGCTATTTGCGGCGTAGACCGGGTATTTGCCGTGGGTGGTGCACAAGCCGTTGCTGCCCTGGCGTATGGCACTGAAACCGTGCCGCAGGTGGACAAAATTGTCGGGCCCGGCAACATTTACGTGGCCACTGCCAAGCGTCACGTATTCGGCACTGTGGGCATTGATATGATTGCCGGGCCGTCGGAAATCCTTGTGATATGTGATGGCCAGACCGATCCGGACTGGATCGCCATGGACTTGTTTTCCCAGGCCGAGCATGACGAAGACGCGCAATCCATTTTATTGTGCCCCGATGCCGCTTACCTCGACCGGGTGCAGGCCAGTATCGACAAACTGCTGCCCGACATGGCGCGTGCGGCGATCATTCGCGCCTCGCTTGTGGGCCGTGGCGCATTGATTCAGGTAAAAGACCTGGACGAAGCCGTAACGATAACCAACCACATTGCGCCCGAACATCTCGAACTCTCCGTGGCGGACCCCGAAGCCATGGCCAAAAACATCAAACACGCCGGGGCCATCTTTATGGGGCGTTATACCGCCGAGGCGCTGGGCGACTACTGTGCCGGACCCAACCATGTGCTGCCCACCTCGCGTACTGCGCGTTATTCGTCACCGCTGGGTGTGTATGATTTCCAGAAACGCTCCAGCCTGATCATGTGCTCGGCGGAAGGTGCTTCGGAGCTGGGCAAGGTAGCCTCGACCCTGGCGCGTGGAGAAGGGCTGGAGGCCCATGCGCGTTCGGCAGAATACCGGATCAAAGGTTAATGTTTACAGTGACGAGTATGCAACGCGAAAAACGCATGGCTCAAAATATCAACACCAGAGTGGCAGACTGGATACGCGCTGAAATCAGAGACCTGTCGGCCTATCATGTGCCGGACTCAGCGGACTTCATTAAACTGGACGCCATGGAAAACCCCTATCACTGGCCGCAAGCAATGGTGGAGGAATGGCTCGCTGTGTTACGCGAAGTCAGCCTCAATCGCTATCCCGATCCCTCTCCCGCAGGACTCAAAACCAGTCTGGGCAAGGCCATGGGTGTTCCGGCGGGTCAGGAAGTATTGCTGGGCAACGGTTCCGACGAGCTGATCCAGATGATCGCCCTGGCGCTGGCACAACCGGGTCGGGCGATTCTGGCCCCTGAGCCCGGTTTTGTGATGTACAGAATGATTGCCACCATGACCGGCATGGACTACGTGGGCGTGCCGCTGGCAAGCGACTTTTCGCTGGATCTGGCGGCCATGCTGGCGGCCATTGAGCAGTACCAGCCAGCAGTGGTGTTTCTTGCTTACCCCAATAACCCCACCGGCAATCTGTTTGAGCGCACAGCGATTAACGCGATAATCGAAGCCAGCCCCGGTTTGGTGGTGGTGGACGAGGCTTACCACGCCTTCGCAGATGACAGTTTCATGGGCGAGCTAGGCAAATACGATAATCTGCTGGTCATGCGCACCGTGTCCAAAATGGGGCTGGCCGGTTTGCGGCTGGGTCTGCTGGCAGGGCCGCAGGAATGGCTGATTGAATTCGACAAAACACGCCTGCCCTATAACATCAATGTGCTGACCCAGGTAAGCGCAGAGTTTGCACTTACTCACCGTGCAGTGCTGGACCAGCAGACCCGGCAGATTTGCGCAGACCGTGAAAAGCTGATGACGGACTTGCAGGCACTGGACGGCATCACGGCCTTTCCCAGCCGTGCCAATTTCATTCTGTTTCGAGTGTCGCAGGCCGCAGCGGTGTTTGCCGCACTGAAAGAACAGGGTGTGTTGATCAAAAATATGGGCGCAGAACAGGGTCCGCTGGCCCAATGCCTGCGGGTTACCGTGGGTACAGCGGAGGAAAATACCGCCTTTTTGCGGGCACTGGTTCTCGCCATCAAATAACGTCATCCTGGCCTGCACCAGAAGAGTAGGCGTGCAGGAAAACAAGGTTCTGCTTCAATCAACTGGCACGAAACGTTATGCTACGCGGTTCAACAAATAAACAGCACCAGCGGTGCCGGAGAAAAATCCATGGCTGATCGTAAAGCCACCCTAAAACGTGACACCCTGGAAACCCAGGTCAAGGTCAGCATCAACCTTGATGGCACAGGCGCCTGCACGGTGGATACCGGCGTTCCCTTCCTCGACCACATGCTGGATCAGGTGGCGCGCCACGGCATGATTGACCTGGACATCACCGCCAAAGGTGATCTGCACATCGACGCCCATCACACGGTGGAAGATGTGGGCATCACGCTGGGTCAGGCCTTTGCCGAGGCCGTGGGGGACAAAAAAGGTATCCGTCGTTACGGTCATGCCTACGTGCCATTGGACGAGGCGTTGTCGCGTGTGGTGATTGATTTTTCTGGCCGTCCCGGTTTGGAACATCATGCCGACTATCCGCGCGCGCGCGTGGGTGATTTTGACGTGGACCTGCTGGTGGAGTTTTTTCAGGGTTTCATCAACCATGCCCAGGTTACCTTGCATGTGGACAACCTGCGCGGCAAAAATTCGCACCACATTGCCGAGACCATTTTCAAGGCCTTTGGCCGCGCCCTGCGCATGGCGGTGGAGGTGGATGCACGCATGGGCGACATCCTGCCGTCAACCAAAGGCAAGCTGTAAGAGTCGATTGCTATAATGAATACTGTTGCAGTAATCGACTATGGCATGGGTAATCTGCACTCGGTGGCCAAGGCGCTGGAGCATGTGCCGGGCGATCATCGTGTGCTGGTGACCTCTGATGCCGAACAGATTTTGGCCGCTGACCGCGTGGTGTTGCCCGGTGTGGGCGCCATGCGCGATTGCATGGGTGAATTGAAACGCCTGAAACTGGACGCAGTGGTAAAGCAGGTGGCTCACAGTGGCCGCCCGCTGCTGGGTGTGTGTGTAGGCATGCAGGCGATGCTGGAGTGCAGCGCCGAAAATGACGGCGTCGAGTGTCTGGGACTTTTTCCCGGTACAGTGGAGCCTTTTGGTAGCGATCTGCGTGATCCACTTAATGGCCAGCACCTCAAAGTGCCACATATGGGTTGGAATCAGGTAGACCAAACCATGCCGCATCCCATGTGGAAAGACATCATGCCGGACACACGCTTTTACTTTGTACACAGCTATTACGCACAACCGGCAGGGCCGGAGCCGGTGGCCGGTTCGGTGGTGTATGGATTCCCGTTTGTGGCGGCCATTGCCAGGGATAATATTTTTGCCGTGCAGTTCCACCCGGAGAAAAGTGCTCAGGCGGGCTTGCAGTTGTATGCTAATTTTGTGGCCTGGGATGGTCAGGTGTAAGTGGTGTTCGTTGCCGCACAGCGTTTGGAAAACAAAAATTCCCTTTACTGGAGCCGGGAGAGGGTGAGGGATGATGAGGTTGGCACAAAAGTGATGCTGGCGCGTACCCCTGAATTCAACAGTGTTTTTAACGGGAAATAATAATGTTACTGATTCCTGCAATCGATCTTAAAGATGGCAAGTGTGTGCGCCTCAAACAAGGCCGCATGGAAGACGATACCGTATTTTCTGATGACCCCATCGACATGGCGCGCCGTTGGGTAGAGGCTGGTGCGCGACGTTTGCATCTGGTGGATTTGAATGGCGCCTTCGAGGGCAAGCCCATGAATGCCGATATCGTACACGACATCGTTGACGCATTTCCCGATGTGCCGGTACAAATCGGTGGCGGTATTCGTGATGAAGACACGATTCAGACTTATCTGGAGGCCGGTGTGCAATATGTCATTATCGGTACCAGGGCTGTGAATGCGCCGCACTTTGTATCCGATATCTGCCTGAGTTTTCCCGGTCATATCATCATCGGACTGGATGCCAAAGACGGCAAAGTGGCCATTGATGGTTGGTCAAAACTGTCACATCACGATGTTATCGACATGGCCCAACACTTTGAGCAAGACGGTGTTGAAGCCATCATTTACACCGATATTTCCCGTGACGGCATGATGAATGGCGTCAATGTGGAATCCACCGTAAAACTGGCGCAAGCCATTAAAATTCCGGTGATTGCCTCCGGAGGTATTACCAACCTTGATGACATCCGTGCGTTAAGCCAGGTGGCCGATGAAGGCATTGTTGGCGCCATTACCGGACGCGCGATTTACGAAGGCACGCTGGATTTTGTGCAAGGCCAGAAATTGGCCGATGATCTGGCTAGCGAAAAATAGAGGCCCGACAATGGGACTGGCAAAACGTATTATTCCCTGTCTCGATGTAGACAATGGCCGTGTCGTCAAAGGCGTACAATTCGTTGACATCCGCGATGCCGGTGACCCGGTGGAAGTCGCCAAACGCTACGACGAACAGGGCGCAGATGAAATCACCTTTCTTGATATTACCGCCAGTTCCGATGACCGAGAAACCATGGTACATGTGGTGGAAGAAGTGGCAGGGCAGGTGTTTATTCCCCTGACCGTCGGCGGAGGCATCCGTAGCGTAGAAGATATCCGGCGTATGTTAAATGCAGGCGCGGATAAAGTCGGCATCAACACCGCAGCGGTTTTTAATCCCGAATTTGTGCGTGAAGCCGCAAACCGGTTTGGTTCACAATGTATTGTGGTGGCCATCGACGCCAAGTGCGTGAGCGACGCTTCGCAAGGGAGTGGCGAAAACAAACGCTGGGAAATTTTTACCCACGGCGGCCGCAAGTCCACGGGTATTGATGCCATCGAATGGGCAAAAAAGATGGTGGACTATGGTGCTGGTGAAATCCTGCTCACCAGCATGGATCGTGATGGCACCAAGATTGGCTTTGATCTGGAACTGACCCGCGCAGTGAGTGACGCAGTGAGCGTGCCGGTGATTGCCTCCGGTGGTGTGGGTGAGCTGAAGCACCTTGCCGAAGGTGTGACGGAAGGCCGTGCCGATGCCGTATTGGCCGCAAGTATTTTTCACTTTGGTGAACACAGCATCGAAGAAGCCAAGCGTGCCATGGCGGCAGCTGGTGTGGAGGTGCGATTGTGAATAACCTTTTTTCGTGGATCATCGCGTGATGGATTGGCTGGATAGCATTAAATGGGACACCGATGGCCTGGTGCCCGCCATTGCACAAGATGCACAAAGTGGCAAAGTGTTAATGATGGCCTGGATGAACCGGGAATCCCTGCAGCTGACCGTAGACGAAGGCCGCGCCATTTACTGGTCGCGTTCACGCCAGAAGTTATGGCGCAAAGGCGAAGAATCCGGCCATGTGCAAAAACTGAAAGACCTGCGCCTCGACTGTGATGCAGATGTGCTGTTGTTATCCGTAGAACAGTTGGGTGGTATCGCTTGTCATACCGGTCGTGAACGTTGTTTTTACCGGCAGTATCAGGATGACCAGTGGGTTGAAACTGATGAGGTATTGAAAGACCCGGCGTCTTTTTACAAGAAATGACATTTTCCACCCGTAATGATTGAGTAAAGTGTAACTGGTGGGCGATACCCGCTTTACGGGGGAGAATGGTTTTGGCTTGGATGTTGTTCAGGAGCGAAAGTGTGTGAATGAGGTTTTGCAACAATTGGCAGATGTGCTGGAAGCGCGCAAAGGCGCAGAGCCGGACAGTTCTTATGTCGCCAGCCTTTACAGCAAAGGGCTGGATGCGATCCTGAAAAAAGTCGGTGAAGAAGCCACCGAAACAGTGATGGCCGCCAAAGATGGCGACGCAGACAAGATTGTATATGAAATTGCAGATTTGTGGTTTCATACCCTGGTGCTACTGGCCCAACAAGGATTAGGCCCGCAGCAGGTGCTGGACGAACTTTCACGACGCTTTGGTTTGTCCGGTCTGGATGAAAAAGCCGGTAGAGGAAATAAACGTGAGTGATTGCCTGTTTTGTAAAATTGTGGCGCAAGAAGTTCCTTCTGACACAGTGTATGAAGATGATCAAATCGTTGTGTTCAAGGATCTTTATCCAAAAGCCGACGTACATTTGTTAGTGGTGCCGCGTGAGCATATTGCCAGCCTGGATGAAATAAATGTGGCGCATGATGCGTTGCTGGCACATATGATGCGGCAGCTGCCAAAACTGGCAAAAGAGCATGGGCTGGATGATGGTTTCCGAACGATTATCAACACCGGGTCAGGTGGTGGACAGGAAATTTTTCATTTACACATTCATATTCTGGGTGGTGGGAGACTTCCCGGATTCAGTTAACGTTAATTCTGGCGTATTTTTAAATGCTTGAAAGGTAAGCGCCATCTGGGCAAAACGGAGAAAAAAATGGGTATCAGTATCTGGCAGTTGGTAATTATTCTGGTGATTGTGTTGCTGCTGTTTGGCGCCAAACGCCTGCGTAACGTGGGTGGTGATCTGGGTTCAGCCATCAAAGGTTTTAAAACGGCAATGAGTGAGGAAGAAAAAAAACCTGATGAGCCGGGCCAGTTGAAACAGGATGCGGGTGACGTCATCGAAGGTGAAGTTACCAACAAAGAAAAAGACAAAGACAAAGTCTGATTTGCATGGTGAATGTCGAGTTACAGAGATTGATAATCCTTAGTGACCCGCCATTCCTGACGAGTCCCTGACGGTATGTTTGATATAGGTTTTATGGAAATGGCGTTGATTGGCGTGGTTGCCCTGGTGGTTATCGGCCCCGAACGTCTGCCCGGTGTGGCGAGAACAGTCGGTCAGTGGATTGGCAGCGCACGGCGTTTTGTGAGTTCGATACAGGCCGACATCAATCTGGAAGTGAACAAAGCCGATGAACTGAAACGCCTGCTGGAAGAGCAAACCCGGATTCAATCCCTGCATGAGATTCTGGAACAAACCCCGACAGAGCCGGATGATCGCAAGCCGGTCCCGCGAGCGGTTCCTTCAAGGCAGCAGCCAACTGCAAGCAAGCCACAAGAAACGTTGTCAGCACAAAAGCCGGAAACCCCGATGAAAGCAGCCAGCGGCGATACGCCGGCTGCCAATGATGACAACACCGCTGCCGCAGACCGTTCCCCAAATAACAAGCATGTCTAAGCCGAAGCAATACCCCCCCCCTAACGAACAGCCTCTGGTACAACATCTGCTGGAGTTGCGTGATCGCCTGTTGCGTGTGGTTTTGGTTATTGTTGTGCTGTTTCTTGCCCTGTTTGCCTTTGCCAACGATTTGTACACGTACCTTGCAGACCCGCTGTTGCAGCACATGGCGGAAGGCACCAGCATGATTGCCACGCAGGTGGTGTCGCCTTTTTTGACCCCTTTTAAACTGGCATTGGTGCTGTCCATCTTTATTGCTGTGCCCTTTATTCTTTATCAGGCATGGGGTTTTATAGCACCGGGGCTGTATCAGCACGAAAAAAAACTGGTTTATCCCCTGTTATTGTCCAGTACGGCTTTGTTTTACGCAGGCATGGCCTTTGCCTATTACGTCGTATTTCCGCTGGTGTTCGGTTTTCTTACCGGCATTGCCCCGGAGGGTGTGTCGGTTACACCCGACATCACTTATTATCTTGATTTTGCCATCAAAATGTTTTTTGCGTTTGGCTTGGCATTTGAAGTGCCCATTGCCACCATCCTGGTGGTGTGGAGCGGCATCAGTACCGCTGAAAAACTTGCCGCCAAACGGCCTTACGTCATCGTCAGCGCTTTTGTGTTTGGTATGCTGCTGACACCACCGGATGTGATTTCACAAACCCTGTTAGCGATTCCGATGTGGCTTTTGTTCGAGCTGGGCTTGATCTTTTCGCGCTTTTATACCAAGCCGGAAGAAGAGAACAATATCGCAGGCGATACTGTTTCGGCGGCGCCCCCAACGGCGAAAGGCGCAGGAGCTGCGACAGCAGCGGCGGCAGCCCCGGTTTCAGCGGCAACAGAAAATCACGTGGAATCTGCTTCTGTTGATCCGCTAGATGAGCCGGAAACCAGACAGAGTGATGCCGGCGACAGTGATATTGATGACTATGAAGACGCCAATGATTCCGGTCATGGAGAGTATGAGCCGCTGACTGAGGCTGAAATGGATGCCGAACTGGACCGGCTGGAAGCCGAAGAGGATGCCGAGGTGGCTGCGCCTGAGGAACAGGATGTTGGTGAGGCAGGGCAGAGTGATGAGCAGACGAAACCAGATAACACATAAAAAAGCTGTGTCAGCCTGTCTTGCGGCAAAACTATCAACCCGGCGCGGCACTCGGGTATAATTGGTACCGTATTTAATTAATGGCGAAAAGCAGGCCGAGGAAAAATCATGACGAGGATGGTGCAATGTGTAGTCACAAACCAGCTGGGCGAAGGGCTCGATACTGTACCGCACCCCGGTGAACTGGGTCAGCGCATTTTCGAAAATGTCTCGAAAGAGGGCTGGCAGCAGTGGCTGGAACGTTTAACCATGATTATCAATGAAAACGGGTTGTCCACCGCTGATCCTGCCAGTGTGGCAATGATTGAAAAGCACATGCGGGGCTTTTTCTTCAAGGAAGGCGAAATGGGCAGCCTGCCGGAAGGTTTCAAACCACCGGGCGCCAAGAAATAAACGTCAGCGCCCCTGGTACGTTTTTTTATGTAGAACCCGGCAAAGAATCCTTTATGTTTGTTGGTACTGCTTCTCGCAAAATGCTGTTGCCCGGTATCATTGTTGCGCTACTGATGGGCGGCTGCGGGCCTTCGTCACAACAGCCGCCTGTACAGCCATCGGCAGATGTTCCAAAGGCCAAAGGCGGGCTTCGGGCCCCGCCCACTGAAACCCCCTACGCGCTGGAGTATTTTGAGCCAACGCCGGAAAACCCTGAATATGGCACGCTCAAGGTCAATGACCACGCTTTTCTGGTGCCCGAAGGTGTTACCCGTCCTTCCATACAGAGTGTGTACCTTTTGTCGCACTGGCAAATTCAACCAGGGGAGAGCGTGCTCGATATGGGGACGGGTTCGGGTGTGCAGGCGATTTTTGCTGCGGAAATAAGTGACCATATCGTGGCCACTGATATTTCGGCCAGATCGGTGGAAACCGCCAAACTCAATGTCCGGCGCTTTGGTTTGCAAGACAGGATTGAAGTGCGCCTTGGCGACCTGTTTGCTCCCATCAAACCCAATGAGCGTTTTGATGTCATCCTGTTTAACATTGATTACCCTTCCAATCAGTACACTCAATTCTGGTGGGATATTCACGAGCGTTTTTTTGCGCAGGTCCGGCAGCACCTCAAGCCCAACGGGCGAATTTATTATCAGATTGGCTATATTGACAACATTCCCCGTGTCAAAGCCATGGCTGACAAGAATGGTTTGCGTATCATGCGTATGCGCATGGATGAGCGGCTGATTTTTCAGCGCGCGCCCATCGTCTTTTTGCTGCAACGTGAAGCGGATGTCAGAGAACAACTGCGTCTCGAAAATATTGCTTACCAACGCCAGATCGAGGCGGATAAACGTCGGGAAAGCAAGTAATCCCGGGGCCGCCAATGGCCGGTCAGCGGATCAAGCCCCGCTGGGGTGACGTTACTAATAGTCAGTTCGCTTTAATCATCGCCTACTGTTGGTGTTAAGGGTTGGTTTATTTCACGATACGCATCAATGTCTTGCATGGCTTTTCTGAGCCAACCGGGTTTTCCGGGGAAATCGGCATGTCAGTCGATGATCTTTTTGTACAGAAAGTATGCGCTGTGGCGCATAAACCTGTACACTACGCGCCCTTTCCGGCTCCGCCCAGCAGTATTCACGGGTGGGAACGACAGGCATTTCCGCGAACTCCGGCTCTTACTTTTTTGAAAAGCGGGCTTTTCTCGCATTTAATCATTCAAGTACAGGCACACACACATGACTACCGACACGGTAACCGCGTTCGATCAGCTGGCGCTGAGCAAACCTATTCTTAAAGCTCTGGATGAAGTGGGCTACGAAAGCCCTTCGCCCATCCAGGCAGAAACCATTCCCCTGTTGCTGAAAGGCCGAGACGTACTGGGGCAGGCACAAACCGGTACAGGCAAAACCGCCGCATTTGCCCTGCCTATGCTCTCCAATCTCGATCTCAAGCAAAAAAATCCGCAGGTATTGGTGCTGGCGCCCACCCGCGAGCTGGCCATTCAGGTGGCCGAGGCCTTTCAAAAATATGCCAAACACCTGAAAGGTTTTCATGTATTGCCGGTTTATGGCGGCCAGGATTACCGTGGGCAAATTCGTGCCCTGCAACGTGGCGTGCATGTGGTGGTTGGTACGCCAGGACGAGTGATGGATCACATGCGTCGTGGCACGCTGAAGCTGGACCAGCTCAGCGCCATGGTGTTGGACGAGGCCGACGAAATGCTACGCATGGGTTTTGTTGATGATGTGGAATGGATACTGGAACAGACGCCGGATGAACGACAGATCGCCCTGTTTTCTGCCACCATGCCAACGCAAATCCGGCGTATCGCCACACGTCATTTAAACGACCCGGCACAAATCACCATCAAAACCAAGGCAACCACCGTTGACACCATTCGGCAACGCTTTTGGCCAGTGAGCGGCATGCACAAACTCGACGCATTGACCCGCATCTGTGAGGCTGAACCCTTCGACGCGATGATTATTTTTGTGCGCACCAAAACCGCCACAGTGGAATTGGCTGAAAAACTGTCTGCCCGTGGTTATGCCGCCGCTGCCATTAATGGCGACATCCAGCAAAATTTACGTGAACGCACCATTAATAACCTGAAAAAAAACAAACTGGACATTCTGGTGGCCACCGATGTTGCGGCCCGCGGACTGGATGTGGAACGCATCAGTCATGTGGTCAATTACGACATTCCCTACGATACCGAAGCCTATGTACATCGCATTGGTCGCACCGGCCGTGCCGGTCGACAAGGTGACGCCATTTTGTTTGTTGCACCGCGTGAAAAACGCCTGTTGTATTCCATTGAACAGGCCACCCGGAAAAAGATTGAACGCATGGAATTACCATCCACGGAAATCATCAACGACAAACGTATCGACAAATTCAAACAGCGCATCACAGATACCCTGGCTACCGAAGAAATGGGTATCTTTTATCAGCTTATCGAACAATACCAGCAAGAACACAATGTACCCGCGCTGGAAATTGCCGCTGCACTGGCGCATTTGCTGCAAGGCGACACACCATTGTTGTTACAAAATAAACCGCAGCGCCAGTCTCGTGACAACTGGGACAAGGATGACCGGCCTGCTTTCAATAAGCGGGGTGATAAGCGCGGAAACAAACGTGACAACAACAAAAGTGGCGGCGAAGCCAGGGTGCGCCCACGCAAAGAACGGGCGCCGAAAAAGGAAATGCCGCCAGCTGAAGGGCTGGAACGTTTCCGTATTGAAGTCGGCCATAATCATGACGTGCAGCCGGGCAATATCGTGGGAGCCATAGCCAATGAAGCAGGGCTTGATGGTAAGCACATTGGCCACATCAAGATTCATGACGACTTCAGCTATGTGGATTTGCCCGAAGGTATGCCCAAAGAGGTCTTTCAGGACTTGATCAAGACCCGGGTGGCAGGGCAGGCATTAAAAATTTCCCGGGTAGGTGCTGATGGAAAGCCTGTGGCTGCTGATAACGCAACAGAAAAACGCAGCAAGCCAAAAGGCAAAACGAAGAACAAAGATAAAAAACCGAAAAAAAGCACCCGGAAAAAACTACAAAAGGACTGAGCCTGCTTCTTGTCCCCATGCCCCATGCGTGGGGGCGCAAAAACATGGCATCTGTTACACAGAGGCGCAGAGCTTTTCCTTGGTGATTTTTGCGTTTACAAAACACCAGGTTTAGCCAGATATCCCCGTGGCGTTTGGGATTCAGGCTGAAGTATGCGTCATATTTTCTGCGTGGCGGAAGCGGGGCGTGCAATCAGACCCGAATCTCAATTGCGACGGGTATATGCTTGATTGAGTGGCAGCGACAAAGGGCCGGGAGTGAATTGGAGTGGCAAAAAGTCATGGTGTTCCGCCCGCTATGATTTTTTAGCCTGTCGGGTCAGCCACCGATCCAGGTGGTTCGCAAATGCCTGCCGGTCGTTCTGGCTCAAAGGCGGTGGCCCGCCGGAATTAACACCACTTGCACGCATCGTATCCATAAAATCACGCATGTTCAGCTTGGCCTTGATGTCATCGGCCGTGTACATCTCGCCGCGAGGGTTCAGCGCAAGGCCACCTTTCTCAATGACTTCTGCGGCCAGCGGAATATCAGCAGTAATCACCAAATCCCCCGCATTCACTTGTTTGACAATCTCATCATCCGCTACATCAAAGCCTGATTTTACTTGCAGCATATTAATGTGCGGTGACGGTGGAATACGCACTGATTGATTGGCCACCAATGTTGTCTCCACCCCGGTACGGTTTGCTGCCTTAAACAAAATCTCTTTGATCACCACGGGACAGGCGTCCGCATCTACCCATATTTTCATGTCAGATTATTTTGGCTTCATGTAGCCAACGTATTTCAATTAAACGAATGATAGCACGCCAAACAACGAGCAAGGCAAGTGGTGAACGACAGAGCCTGGCAGCCTGCATTCTGCATTCTGCATTAGCCGGAAAAAGGGGGGGAGGGCGAACTGCAAGACTTGAACAAGAGCCTGATATAAATGATGCATGCCTGACTTTATTAAAAGAGCATACAGCAGGTGACCTTATGGATGAAAAGGTCAAATGGACAAATTTGAGCCGTGCTGATATTTCCAGTCATCGGCCAACAAAGGGGGATAAAATCAGCCGGAATATTGTGAGCCTTTCTTAACGGTTTTTATTCCGTTTTGTGTTCCCGTGTGGAGAATGTCTGTGATAGTGAAGGCTGGTTGCGGTATGGATTCAAGAGGGGGAAATACGCCGCCGCCCCAATCCCTGTTCAACGGCAATAACGGCGGCTTCCACCCGTGAGCTGACTTCCAGTTTTCGCAGTATGGCTTTTACGTGTAATTTTACTGTGCCATCTGTAATGCCTAACTCACGGGCGATGACTTTGTTGCTTTGTCCAAAGGCGAGGTGTTCAATGATTTCCAGTTCGCGGGGGGTGAGTGCAGATAAGGGCGTTTTCTTTTCGGGTATCGCAGATTTTCCTTGCAGGACTCGGGCCAGGGTGCCGGCAAGTTGTGGTGCGACCACGGTTTCACCTTTTACAATATTGTGCAAAGCGGCAACCAGTTCTTCCGGGTCCATGTCTTTCAGCAGGTAACCCTGAGCGCCGCTGCGCAGGGATTCCACCAGATCGCGTTCTTCAGCGCTGGTGGTGAGCATGCTGATGGGGGCGGTAACACCTGCATCACGTAGTTTCTTCAACACTTCCAGTCCGTCCATATCCGGCATGCGCATATCCAGCAAAATAACATCCGGTTTGGTTTCGTGGACTATATCCAGCCCTTCCTGGCCAGTGCTGGCGGCGGCAATTACGTCAATACCGCTACGCTCCAACAGGTTTTTTAATCCCAGGCGAAACAGGGTATGGTCATCAATGAGTTGGACTTTCATATATCAACGATTCTAGCGGAATTTAATCTCTTTGAGCCTGCTCCACGAAGCGCCTTGGGTACTCCGGCATGTTTTTGGCCGAGGTGACGTTATGATGTTAATACCTCACCAGCGTGTCTTAAGTGCCTGTTGTTGGTCATGAAATAATTTGTACATTCTGATTTGCCCATTTTATCCATGCGTAAATGATCTTAATCGTTGCACAGGCTTACTGTGTGTCCGGTGATATCGTTTGAGCAGACGCAAAACCCTGTAGTGTAATTGTACAAGTTATTCCATATGCGTTCCTTGTTTCATCGCAGATATTGGCGTTGTTTTTCATCATTCTGCACATCCTGTAGCCGCAGTTCAATGCGGGTACCTTCGCCGGGGTCGCTTTCAATGCTGAGTTCAGCACCAATGCGCTGTGCCCGCTCGCGCATAATAGTGAGCCCTACATGTTCACCGGGTACGGTATTGTTGATTTCAGCTTCAATGCCCCTGCCGTCATCTTCGATCAGCAGGCGGAACCAGGGGGATTCTCCGCTGCTCATTAAAATGCGCACATAATTGGCATGACTGTGTTTACGTATATTGGCCAGTGCTTCCTGGATAATATGTAAAATATGCACTTCAAGCACGGGTGGCAGTTTTAATTCGGGACATTCGTTCTGAAAAAATATCTGGCAGTGACTTTCATTTTTAAAACGCTCCACCAAGCCTTCAGTTGCCGGGATCAAGCCGCGTTCATCCATGCGAATACGAAAGTGAGACAGTAATTCACGCAGTTCAAAGTTGGCTTCATCCAGCCCGACTTTGATTTGCTCAACCTCTTTTTGTGCATTTGTATCTTTATCATCTGAGGGGGCGTTTTCCTGGGAAAGGGTTTTTTGCAACAGGTTGACGCGAAAGCGCAGGCTGGCCAACGTTTGCGCCAGTGAATCATGCAGCTCGTGGGCCAGCATGGTACGTTCCTGCATGATGGACAAACGATGGGATTCTGCGTCCCAGTATGATTTGGTAATGGCCATGCTGAGATGTTGGCCAATGTTGGTGAGAATATCCTTGATATCTTCACGCTCGGTAAGCCCGAGTTTTTCCACAAACAAATTATAAATGCCCAGTGTGCGATTGTTGTAGCGCAGAGGGATGGCGATATTTTCCAGGTTATCACCGGAAAACAGCAGGTCGCTGACATTGCTTTGACAGCGTTCAAAGTGGTTTTGGCATAACAGCATGTTTTTGGAAAATTCCTGTGCGCATAAACAATGTTCAATGGGTACGAGGCGGATTTTTTCGATGATATTATTATCAAGCCCCACACTGCCCACCAGACGCATTTGCCGGTTATCGTTCATCAGGCGAACTGTGCCTGCGTGAGCGTAAACAATTTCAGTGAGGGTATTTAAGAAAGCGACGAGCAGTTCATCAATGTCTTTTGCGGAGTTGCTGCGGGCGGCAACGTCATACAGGATTTCCAGTGAGCGGGTTTTTCGTTGCAGGATAATGGTTTGTTTATTGACCTGTTCATCCATGTCGCGTGTCAATGTGCGTAACGAGTCGCTGAATTTATTAATATCATTGGCCAGTGCTGAAAATTCACCTTGTCCGGCTTGTGGAACGCGGGCAGAAAGATCGCCTTTGCGCATGCGTTGCGCCCATTCACGCAATTGTGCCAGAGGCAGGAGTAAATTGTTTTTCATACATTTTACGCAGCGTAAAATGAGAAAAAAGCTGATGATGACAAGCGCAATCTGGCCGCTCGTCAGGATGGTTTGGTATTGTGGCCAGAAGAGGGTGGAAACAGCGGAGAGCAATATTACAAACAGGACTGAGGCCAGGCCGATTAACAGTGGCCGAAAGGGCTCGCTGTTTCCACCATTGTTTTCACTTTGCTTTGGCATGGTGCAAGATAGGTTTATGTGGCCCGGGCTTACTTTGGTGTATCTTCTTCTGTAGGTGCTTTGTAATTGGGATCATTGGGGTTAAGGAAAATAAAATGATGCTGACCTTTTTCAATTTCAACATAATCAACGTGTGTGCCGTTTAATAGCTCCAGGCAATCCGGGCTGACCAGAAACTGGATGCCGTTATCGGTAAATTGCACATCGTCGTCTTTTTCTTCATCAAAACCCATGCCATAGTTAATGGTCTCATCTGCGGTCATGGTGGCGGCAATGCGCAATGCCATGGCGTCGAATTCATTTGCCTGAATATTGATTTTTATCTGTGCGATGGCGGCGGGGGAAAAGCTGATAATGTTCATATGTCGTGTTTTCTCTGGCAGTGATATTTTTTGTATTGAAAATACCGGGTTATTTAAGTTAGGTGGATGTCATTGTTTGTATTTTCTTTGCGCCTTCGCGAACTTTGTGTTCAATACTCAGTAATAAATATGACATTAAATCCCGGAATAACCATTATGTCTAACGCCCGTTGCTTGCAAAATAAACTCTTGCGTTGTATTTAAAGAATTCAAACTGCGTAGTTGCCATTATTTTAACATTTGCTTGTCTGTTTTCCGGTTTTTTGTCTGCGAACAAAGTCAACAAACCGGGTTACCCACGGGTTGTTTTTCACGTTACGCATGTGGCTGTAGTTGGCCAGTACGTTGCGATACACAATGCCATCGTGTTTGCCGTTCATTCCATGTCCACGTAATACCCGATAGGCGAATTGCGTGGTTTTTTCGAGATTTTCTGCTGAGGAATAATGGAACTCGTGGGCGTTGATAAATTCATTGCTGCCGGCAGGCTCATGCCACAAAACATTGTGTGTTTTGCTTAACTGCACATAACCACGTCCCTGTGGGCGCTGGTGCATGCGGGTATCCATGGGCAATGCGCCCACCATACGGCATGTGCTTTCGTTCCATTGCATGCTGCGCGACAAATACATCAGGCCACCGCATTCGGCATAAACCGGTAATCCTTTTTCAATGGCGGCCTGTATGTCATTGCGCAATGTGACGTTGGCTTCCAGCGCCTGCATCTGGGTTTCGGGAAAGCCGCCACCGATAAACAAGCCGTCGATTTCCGGTAAACGCGCATCGTGCAAAGTGTCGATACTCACCAGTGCGGCACCTGCACGACGAAAGGCGGCAAGGTCATCGGGATAATAAAACCCAAAGGCTGTGTCCTGTGCGATGCCGATACGAACATCCGGGACGACGGGCACCGTGACAGGCAGGGGTTGATGCAGGGGTGTGATGGCGCGGCTGGCAATGTGATGCAATTGATCAAGATTCACCTGCTGGGCAATGACATCGGCAATGGCCCGGATTTGTCTTTCCACGGAGGCTGCCTCGTTACTGGGGATCAGACCCAGGTGCCGTTCCTGGATATCCAGCATGGGGTCATGGTGTACCGCACCCACCACGGGTACATCCGTGTAGTGTTCAATAACAGCACGCAGTTTGGCCTCGTGGCGGCTGCCGCCCAGTTTGTTGAGAATCACCCCCGCAATATTGATATTTTTTTCAAAGGCCTGATAACCCAGAATCAGTGGGGCAATACCACGAGTCATGCCCTGAGCATCAATGACCAGAATGATCGGTGAATCAAGCAGGGTGACCAGTGCTGCGTTGCTGTTACTGCCGTCAAGGTCGAGGCCGTCATAGAGCCCCTTGTTGCCTTCGATGACACTGATATCCGCCGAATCAGTGCGGTGACCAAAAGCGCTGAGTATCTCGTGATGGCTTTGAGTGTGGAAATCCAGGTTGTAACAATCTTTTCCGGCAGCGCGGGACAGCCACATGGGGTCGATGTAATCCGGGCCTTTTTTAAAGGGCTGCACGCTGAGTCCGCGTTGGTGGAATGCACCACAAAGCCCGATACTCAGGGTGGTTTTACCCGAGGATTTGTGGGCGGCGGAAATAAACAGGTGGGCCATGTTGTGGATTTGTGCGAATGACTAAACAGCCGCAGCGCCAAAGTTATCTTTGTTGCGGGCTTCCCACATGGTTTTGGCCTGTGCCTCGGCTGAGCTTATGTCATCTGCACGCCCCATCATTTTCAAAGTAATGGCGGTGGTGCCAATGATTGCGCCGATACCGTATTCATCATTGTCTTCACCCAGCCACACAGCGCGCAGACGCTGTACATCCAGCCCGGCATCTTTCATGTGGCGTTTCTCAAACATGGCGGGCCATTCTTCATCAGACATTTTACCGTTGTGTACACTTTGCACTAAACAGGCGGCATCGGGATCACGCTCGATCTCGCCGCCATCGCCTTTAATCACCGCCAGATGCGGCTGTTTCAACAGCAGGGCAGTTTCCTGGTGCATGGGGCGATAACCGGGATGGAAAATACCTTGCATCATGTATGGCGCGTTGAACGGATTTAACATGCGTGCAATGGTATGCACAGGAGAGCGCAGGCCGAGAATGGGGCGCAGTTCGATGATCGTGTGCAGTTTGGGGCTCAGGTGTGCTAAATCCAGATAGGCAAAACCGGTTTCACGGATACGTTCTGCGGACTCCTGCAACGAGGTGCAGGGGGCAATGCCCAGTGCTGTTAATACATCTTTGGTATATATACGACCAGCGGTATGGCCGCTGGCGCCGTGCATGAAAATGTTACTGCCATTTTGCGCCAGCAACAATGTTGAGAGAATAAACCACGGCAGGTGGCGACGCTTCCCCGCATAACTGGACCAGTCCAGGTGGATTTCCGGCGCGCCAGCAGGAATAAGCAGGCTTTCTTTTACGGCGCGAATAAACCCCGCCAGTTCTTCCGGTTCTTCTTCCTTGACACGCATCAGCATCAGGAAAGCGCCCAGTTGTTCGGGCAAGACTTCATCCGCCAGAATCATGCGAAAGGCATCAAAAGCTTCATCCTGGGTCAGCGGACGAGAGCCATTTTTGCCTTTGCCGAGGATGCGCACGTATTGTGCAAAAGGATGTTCAGTGGTGTTCATGATAAAAATACCCGGTTTGATATCTGGTTCCTGTTAGTGGTCGTGTTTGCGTAATACACGATATTGATTCGTAACACGAATGATAGCAGCTACGATAACATACTGTTTTTTTTATTGTTATTTGTATGCAGTCACCCTGGTTCTCAGACCCAGGCTTGCCATTAATCGCAGCAGTGTGGGATCATTCAAATCATTGATTTTCACCTTTGCTATCAGGCAACGATCACATCCGTTCCAGCCCACGTTGAAGGAAAAAGCCCCATGCCGACACTGCATGCCATTAACAGACTCGAAAAATTACCTGATTTTGTTGCCCGACATTGCCCTGATGCGACAACCGCGCAACAAAAGTCCCTATGTGAAATGCTTGCGAAATACAACGGGCACTACACCAACCGGCCCCTGTTTGCCAATGAATGCCTGGCCATTCCCGATGACCTGGAGCAGCAACTCAAACGCAGCATACCCCGGGTAAATGGCAGAGGGCCATGGTTTAGCGCGGAAGAAACGGGTGTTTTGAGCAAACTGCTGCAACAATACAGCGGCGATGAAGTCCTGGCCATGAGCCACATTGTAGACTCTTTGCCGCAGGATGAAGATACGCTCAAAGCCTTTGCCGGAGGGCTGCTGGGCGCCTCCCGGGCTCGGGGTAAAAGCTACCTTGAGGCACTGCAAGTGTACAACGACAGCCTGGTGCAATGGAAAAACGCCCCCAAAAAACAGCGTGACAAAATCAAAACCAGGAAGGTGGTACCGGCCCACGAAAAACTCAGCACAGCGTACAAAAGTGAAGTCCGCAGCATGGCCCACAGCTCAGCTGTCCTGAGAAGCCCGAAACGGGGTATGCGTGTCTTGCGCAGCCGTAAACACAGTATTGATCTTGTTAAT
>DROS01000032.1 GCA_011321815.1 Gammaproteobacteria bacterium | reverse complement strand
TCGACTGCGGTTGGATAAAAACCCGTAGTGGCGGATGCGCATAAAACCCTGTGGCAATACGTGGAGTAAAAAACGCCGCAGAAACTCAGTGCCACCGAGCCGCATCTGTTTGTCTTTGTCGTCACGATAATCTTTGTAATCAAACGTGACATGGTGCTCGCTCACGGTACATATGCGCGATTCACTGATGGCGATCTTTCGGGTATAGCGGCCCAGATAACGCACAATGGTGTCGGGCTGTTTGAGATGAGCCTTGCTGTACACCACCCACTCTTTTGCCATTACCGTGTTCAGGGTTTGATTAACGTCGGCAGGCGTCAAACGAGGCAATGCCTTTTGTTGCCAGGCATGTCGTAGGGCACTGACCATCTTGCCCCGAAAGTGGCGTGACAGGGCTCTGACAGGAAACAGGTAATGGCTTTTTGCCGGGTGCCATTCTGGTTGTTGATCGGCGGAGTCCCCGCCTGTCGATGGCTGGCCGGTCAACAGGGCACCTCCGGGAACCAGACAGTGCAGGTGGACGTGCCGACTGAGGTTTTGTCCCCAGGTATGCAGGATCGCCGTCATGCCCAATTCACCGTTCAGGCGCTTTTTGTCTGCCGCAAAGGTTTTCAGGGTGTGCCATGCCGCTGCAAACAAACACCGGTAGACAACATCGTCGTGGCATTGCACCCAGGGGTTCAGCTCATGGGGCACGGTAAAGACCAGATGGTAGTACGGCACGGGCAGCAATTTTTCTTGTTGTTCCTCACACCACTGCCGGGTGGCTTTTTGCTGACATTTGGGACAATGCCGATTGCGGCATGAGTGATAGCGGTGTTGTTGAAAATCACAGCTATCGCAGTGGACAAATTGTCCGCCCAGTGCCGGGGTGCGGCAGGCGGTTAGCTGCCGGATGACTTTGTAGCGAGCGGGGCTGATGCTGTGCTGTTGGGCGTAATTGCCCACAAACTGTGACAGGATGCCTTGCAGGGTGGGGTGTTTATTCATGGGCCTGCTCCTCGGCTAACTCGCTTCGGGAGACCAATAAATCGACGCCTGCGTTCGGATCATGGCGGGGTATCCAGTGTATATAGCGCATGGTGGTTCTGACATCGCTATGACCCAGCAGGCGTTGGAGCTGATGTACCGGCATCCCCGCTTCCAGTTGGTGAGTCGCATAGGCATGGCGCAGGCTGTGGATGCCGCCCTGTTTGTGGATATCGGCACGCCGTTTGGCGTTGTGGAAAAGCCGTTGTGCGGAGGTAATGCTCAAACGCCGGGTGACTTGCTGACCATGGAATAACCAGTGTGCGGGGCGATGCGAGCGCTGGTAGTCCTCTAAATCCTGTGCCAGTGAGGGCGGCATGAGTACGATACGGTCTTTGGCGCCTTTGGCCTGTTCAATCCGGATCAGTTGTCGCTCGTGATCCAGGTGCTTGACTTGTAAGTTAACCAGTTCGCTGACCCGCAAACCACAACCATAACAGGTCATCAATAACATCCGGTGTTTGAAGTTGGCCAGTGCATTCACAATGGCCAAGGCTTCCTGACGGGTTAGCAGTTCAGGAATACGCTGTGGTTTTTTCGGTGTTTTAATCTCACGGCCAAAATCAGCGCGCCCCAATACCTCGCGGTATAAAAACCGCAGTGCATTCAGATGAAGTCGGCAGCTGGAACCGGCGAGTTTTTTCTCTTTGGCGAGATACAAAAAAAAGGCAAGAATGTCTTCGTTACTGATCTTGTCCGGTGACTGATGATAGTGTTTTGCTAATTGGGTAACAGCATATAGATAACTTTGTTGAGTGCGTGCGGCAAATCCACGCAGTATCATGGCATCGATCATTTTTTGTCGTAAGGGAGTCATCATCTTCTCCTTGGGCGAAAGACCGGTAGTGGTCTTTAAGGAGTGTGGTTGATGATGACGTGAAGTGAATTAAGGCGAAAAAGGGTGGGGAAAAAGCTACCGCGAAGCGGTTTAGTTCAACGTCGTGCTTAACCGGCAGACTGGAGCATTGTTTGTTTTGTGTGATAATGCAGCGTAGCGTAATGGCCACACAAAACAAACAATGCGGAAGTCTGTCCGAGTTGAAGCACCTTGTTATGTGCGACCTTCCCAGTAACCCGGTTTTCTGCTGTTGTGCATGATGGCCAACACAAAAATAGAATTATTAGTTACCTGATAGATGACTGAAAATGGAAATTTGCTCAGCAAAAACCGACGACAGTTTTTTGTGAATTTTGGCCATGTTCTGGGAAGTTCTGTTATTGCCTCATATGCTGACTCTAGCTCTTCGATAAAGTCCTCCCCCAATCCTTCAGCCTGATTTTGATACCACTCGTATGAACTCTTTATCTCGTGAGCGGCGTTTTTCAAGCTAGTTGACGCCTCAAGTTAAAATTTTTACGCCGCCTCTTTCTGTTTCTGCTTACTCTTTACCGGATTCAAATTGACTTCAGCAATGGGTTTCCAGTTCCTTGTTTCTCCGCTCCAT
>DROS01000031.1 GCA_011321815.1 Gammaproteobacteria bacterium | reverse complement strand
GTTTTCTGCGCTGGCGCATTCATCCGTGGTGCTGAAAATTTCCAGCCGGTCCATTACCGCCGCAGTGACGATCATGGTGCCCAATTCTCTGGGTCCGGCGGAATTGCTGCTGCGCTATGGCACCGATGAGCAGAAAAATCACTATCTGCCACGGCTGGCCACAGGTGAAGAAGTGCCCTGTTTTGCCTTGACCTCACCCGAGGCCGGGTCTGACGCTGCGGCAATGACCGACAGCGGCGTTATTTGCAAAGGGGATTTTAACGGTGAAAAAGACATTCTCGGCATCCGTCTGAACTGGGAAAAGCGCTATATCACGTTGGGCCCGGTGGCCACCGTGCTGGGACTGGCCTTCAAGCTGTATGACCCTGCACATTTGCTGGGCGACAAAGAAGAACTGGGCATTACCTGCGCATTGATTCCGACAGATACCCCCGGTGTGGAAATCGGCAACCGCCATTTCCCACTGAACCAGGCCTTCATGAACGGGCCCAATCGTGGCAAGGATGTGTTTATTCCGCTGGACTGGATTATTGGTGGTGAAAAACGTGCAGGACAGGGTTGGCGCATGTTGATGGAATGTCTTGCAGCTGGCCGTTCCATTTCACTGCCTGCATTGTCTACCGGTGCAGGCAAACTGGTATCACGCGCCACAGGCGCCTACGCGCGGGTGCGCAAGCAATTCAAAACCCCCATTGGCCGTTTTGAAGGCGTGGAAGAAGCGCTGGCGCGGGTTGCGGGCCTGACTTACATGATGGATGCGGCACGCACCTTAACGGCTGCGGCCGTGGATCTGGGTGAAAGCCCCTCGGTGGTTTCTGCTGTGGTCAAATACCATCTAACGGAAAGTATGCGCACCGTAGTGAATGACGCCATGGACATCCACGGTGGCAATGGCATCTGCATGGGGCCGAAAAACCTGATGGGCCGTGTGTACCAATCCATTCCCATTGGCATTACCGTGGAAGGTGCGAACATTCTGACCCGCAGCCTGATTATTTTTGGCCAGGGCGCCATTCGCTGTCACCCGTACGTGTTTCGTGAAATGCGGGCGGTAGCCGAAAATGATGCCGCAGAGTTTGACCGTGCCTTTAGCGGGCATGTGGGTTTTACAATCAGCAATGCAGCCCGCAGTTTGTGGTTAGGCCTGAGCGGCGCACGACTGGCGCCGTCACCCGTGCGCGGCCCGTCACGGCGCTGCTATCAACAACTGACACGCATGAGTGCGGTATTTGCGCTGGCATCGGACATTTCCCTGCTGGTACTGGGTGGCAGCCTCAAACGCCGGGAAAAACTATCAGGCCGCCTGGCAGACATGCTAAGTTATCTGTACCTGGCTTCTGCGGCACTGAAACGTTTTGAAGATCAAAATCGCCCCGCCGAAGATTTGCCACTTTTGTACTGGGTGTGTGAGCACGCACTTTATAAAATGCAGCACAGCCTTGATGGTCTGTTGAAGAATTTCCCCAATCGCCCGGTGGCATGGCTGCTGCGCCTTTTGGTATTCCCGTTGGGCAAACCATTTTCCGGGCCTACGGATCAGCTCGGCCATCAATGTGCAGATTTGTTATTGTCACCCTCGGACACACGGGACCGGCTTACCCAGGGTCTGTACGTACCCACGGAACCGGGGCAGGCACTGGCCAACCTCGAACATGCCCTTGAATTGCAAATAGCCCTGGCGCCACTGGAAAAGAAAGTACGCGCTGCGCTTAAAAACGGGGAACTGCTGCCTGCGGCGGAAGCCGAACTGTGGCAACAGGCATGCAATAAAAAAGTGATCAATGATGAAGAATTTGCACAATGGCAGGCCGCCGATGCAGCCCGGTTAACAGCAATCTCTGTGGATGAATTTGATAAAACAGCACTGGCTTGTCACGGTAAACTGGCATGATGTACATCTCTCCTCTTCTTTGACGGGAAGGAGAAATCGTAAAAAAGGGAGCAATGCATGAGCGAGAAAAAACGACCCGGCCCGGTAAAAAAAATGATACGCCCTGTTTATGTGGTGGATGGTGCGCGTACTCCTTTTTTAAAAGCACGAGGCAAACCGGGTATGTTCAATGCCGCCAATCTGGCCATGGGGGCGGGCCGCCCGCTAATGGCGCGGCAGGCCTTTGAGCCGGGCGATCTTGATGAAGTGATTATGGGCTGTGTGATGCCGGGACCGGATGAAGCAAATATCGCCCGGCTGCTGGCGTTGCGCCTGGGGTGCGATAAGCATATCCCGGCATGGACCGTGCAGCGCAACTGCGCCTCCGGCATGCAGGCGCTGGATTGTGCAACGCAAAGCATTGCTTATGGACATGCCAACCTGATATTAGCCGGGGGTGTGGAATCCATGAGTCACGCACCGGTATTGCTGGCGGAAAAAATGGTGGCATGGCTGGGCGACTGGGCACGCGCACGTACAACCGGGGCCAAACTACAGGCATTACGGCAATTACGTCCTGCGTATTTCAAACCCATCATCGCCCTGCTACGCGGCCTCAGTGATCCATTGGAAGGCCTTTCCATGGGCCAGACAGCAGAAATCCTCGCTCACCGCTTTGACATTTCACGAGAACAAATGGATGCCTACGCAGTGCGTTCACACCAGCGGCTGACCGCAGCACAGGAAGCCGGCCATATGGGCGAGATCGAAACCTTATACGATACCCACGGTAATTTTTACAGCGCAGACGATGGTGTGCGCGCCGATTCCTCCATCGAAAAACTGGGCGCTCTGAAACCGGTGTTCGACCGCCCCTTTGGCAAAGTGACGGCAGGCAACAGTGCGCAGGTGACCGATGGTGCGGCATTGTTATTACTGGCCTCCGAAACGGCGGTGAACAAATGGGATCTGCCCGTGCTGGGACGCATCGTGGACAGCGAATGGGCGGGGTTGGACCCAGCGCAAATGGGGCTGGGTCCGGTGCATGCCATGACCCCCATTATGAAACGTCACAAGTTCACGTTAGACGATATCGATTACTGGGAAATCAACGAGGCCTTTGCCACCCAGGTACAGGCCTGTCTTGCGGCCTGGAATGAGAAAAAATACTGCCGTGAAGAACTGCACATGCGAGGGGTAATGGGAGAACTGGACGAATCGAAACTCAATGTGGACGGCGGGGGCGTCAGTCTTGGTCACCCCGTGGGCGCCAGTGGCGCACGTATCGTACTGCATTTGTTACATGTGCTGGAACGCAATAAAGCACAGAGAGGCATGGCCAGCCTGTGTATCGGCGGTGGACAGGGCGGTGCTATGCTGGTGGAGAGGGTTTGACCATGACACAGAAAAACTATAAACATTTCAAGTTGGAAACTGATGCAGATAATATTGTCTGGCTGAGTATCGACAAAGCGGGGGCCAGCGCCAATTCGCTGAATCGTGAACTGGTGGACGAGCTGGACAGCATACTGGATGAATTGGAAACCGAACGTCCCCAAGGTCTGGTGATCCTTTCCGCCAAGCCCGGCAGTTTTATTGTCGGCGCAGACATCAATGAATTTACCACGATTAAAAACACCCAACAGGCGCGCGAATTGATTCAGCGTGGCCAGGGGATAATCAATCGCATCGAAAACCTGCGCTTTACCACGGTGGCGCTGATTCATGGCCATTGCCTGGGCGGCGGACTGGAGCTGGTGTTGGGGTGCGATTACCGCATCGCGGAAGATAGCGCAAAAACCAGACTGGGATTGCCTGAAGTACGCCTGGGCATCCATCCGGGCTTTGGTGGCGCAGCACGCTTGCCACAATTGATTGGCGCACCGGCGGCCATGGATCTGATGTTATCCGGTAGAGCCATCAGCGCCCGTGCGGCAAAACGTCTTGGCATCGTGGATTTTGCCGTGCCGGACCGGCAACTGAAAGATGCCGCCCGCAGCGTGGTGCAAAAACCACCGCATAAAAAACCACTGCCCTTTTGGAAAAAAGCCACCAATCATGGGCTGGTGCGCCCGCTGCTGGCAAAAATACTGCGCAAAAAAGTCGCCGCCAAAGCACCCAAAAATCATTACCCGGCCCCTTATGCGCTAATCGACTTGTGGGCCAGACATGGCGGCAACAAACAGGCCATGTTGCAGGGCGAGGAGTTATCAGTAGCGAAACTGGTATTGGGTGATACGGCGCAAAACCTGATCCGGGTTTTTTTCTTGCAGGAAAAACTCAAATCCCTGACCCAAAACCCCTTTAAAGCAAAAAGGGTGCATATCATCGGCGGTGGCGTGATGGGTGGCGACATTGCGGCCTGGTGTGCGCTGCGCGGCATGCAAGTCACCGTGCAGGATCGCCAGGACGCAACACTGGCGAAAGTTATCCAGCGAGCCGCCAAATTGTATAAAAAGAAACTGAAAAAACCGCGCCTGGTGCAAGAAGTGCTGGATCGTCTGACACCGGATAAAGACGGCCTGGGTATCGCACAGGCGGATGTGGTGATCGAGGCGATCTTTGAAAATGTTGAAGCCAAGCAAAACCTCTATCGGGAAATAGAGCCCCTAATGAAACCCGATGCCTTGCTGGCCACCAATACCTCCAGCATTCCCCTGGATGTGCTCAGTGACTGCCTTGCTGATCCGGCACGCTTGGTGGGCATACACTTTTTTAACCCGGTGGCGAAAATGCAACTGGTGGAAATTGTCAGCGCCAAAAACACCGACCCTGAAGTGGTCGCCAAAGCCACTGCCTTTACGCGGCAGATTGACCGTCTGCCCCTGCCGGTGACATCCACACCCGGTTTTCTGGTCAACCGGGTGTTAATGCCCTATTTGCTGGAAGCGGTCGTGCTGGAATCTGAAGGCGTCAGCCCACAGGTTATCGACAAAGCCGCACTGGATTTCGGCATGCCCATGGGCCCCATTGCACTGGCCGATACCGTAGGCCTGGATATTTGTCTGGCAGTGGCGGAAACGCTGTCACAATCCATGAATGTGGAGGTGCCGGATCGCCTGCGCAGTTTGGTGGAAAGCGGCAAGCTGGGTAAAAAATCCGGACAGGGTTTTTATCATTATCCCGCGAAGAAAAAAGGCAAGCCGGATATCGAAAAACCGGGGCGAGGCGATTATTTCCCCCCCGACATTCAAGACCGCCTGATGTTACGCATGCTGAATGAAGCATGTGCCTGTTTGCGTGAAGGCGTGGTCAGCGATGGTGACTTGTTGGATGTGGGGATTATTTTTGGCACTGGTTTTGCGCCGTTCCTCGGCGGCCCCATACATTATATTGAAAACCAGAACACCGAAGCCTTACTGGAAAAAATGCGTCATATGCACGAAAGCCACGGTGAACGCTTTGCACCCGATGCAAGTTGGACGAGCGTTGGTTAATATCACCTGATATCTGTCACGGGAAATATTTACAGGAAACAATCACAATGGCCAACCAAACGCTGGATGTTATTTCCATCGAAGAAGCGGGGAATCTGCCCGGTCTTTTTCAGCAACGTGTAAAACGCACACCGGAGACCGTAGCCTATCGCCACTTTGATACCACGCAATCCCAATGGGTGAATTTTACCTGGGCAGAGGCGGCGAAACAGGTTGCAGCAATACAGGCGGCACTGGAAAAAGAGGATCTGGAAGCAGGTGACCGCGTGGCCATCATGTTGCGCAACTGCCCGCAGTGGATCTTCTTTGAACAGGCCGCGCTGGCCATGGGGCTGGTAGTGGTGCCGCTGTACACTGACGACCGCGCCGAGAACGTGTCATACGTTTTACAGGATGCGGGAATCAAATTGTTGTTAGTGGAAGGTGAGGCAACATTACTGAAGCTGGCATCTATCCGCGCACAAATGCAGGGCTTGCTGCGCGTTGTTTCCGTACAGGCCTGCGAGCCATCAGCAGACTTTTCACGATTAACCCTGCTGGCGGATTGGCAGATTTTTGATGAAACACCTTCAGCGGTGACGCTGGATATCGATTCACTGGCAACACTGGTATATACCTCAGGCACCACCGGACGCCCAAAAGGTGTGATGCTCAGCCACCGGAACATCCTGTTCAATGCCGATGCTGCAATACAACAGTACCCTATTTACCGCGAGGATCGGCTACTGTCGTTTTTGCCACTGTCGCATATGTTCGAGCGCACCCTGGGCTGTTACATCCCGATAATGGCAGGAAGTACCGTGGCCTTTGCGCGCTCGGTACAGGATCTGGCAGAGGACCTTATCAGCCAACAACCCACCATTCTGATTTCCGTGCCACGCATTTACGAACGTGTTTACAACAAGATTCAAGCGCAGGTGGCGAATAAATCCGCCTTTGCACAATCACTGTTTCATAAAGCCGTGGAAACAGGGTGGCAACGCTTTCAGAACAATGGCGGTGGCGGCTTGCGCTGGCCAATCTTAAAAGCATTGGTGGCAAAAAAAATCATGGACAAACTGGGCGGACATCTGCGGCTGGCAATTTGTGGTGGCGCACCGCTGTCATCAGAAGTGGCAAAAACATTTATTGGCCTGGGCCTGAATCTGATCCAGGGTTATGGCCTGACCGAAACCAGCCCGGTTATCAGTGGCAACCCGGAAAATGATAATGACCCTGCCAGCGTGGGTGTGCCATTGCCGGGTATTGAGATCAAAATGGGCAAAAATGATGAACTGCTGACCCGCAGCCCATCAGTCATGCAAGGTTACTGGAATAATCCCGAAGCCACACAGGCAATGATTGATGAAGATGGCTGGCTGCACACCGGCGACAAAGTGCGCATTGAAAACAACCACATTTATATTACCGGTCGGCTCAAGGAAATCATCGTCCTGTCTAACGGTGAAAAGATCCCCCCCGCCGATATGGAAATGGCTATTTCCCTGGACCCGATGGTGGAACAAGCCCTGGTTGTTGGCGAAGGCAAACCTTATTTATCGGTTATCGTGGTACTGGACCCGGAAGCATGGAAGGCTGAAGCTGAAGCTCAGGGGTTTGACCTCAATGATACCGCTGTACTCAACAGTAAACCGATGTGTAAGTGGATACTCAAGCGCATTACACCCTATCTGAAAGACTTTCCCGGTTATGCCCGGGTTCGTGCCGTCACATTGCTGAATACGCCATGGAGCATTGATGATGGCACCATGACACCGACGATGAAACTACGACGCTCCGTCATCATGGAAAAAAACAAGGAGCAGATCGAAAAAATGTACGAAGGGCACTAAATCCACTGCCCAGGTTAACCACAATGAGCAACAAAAAAAATACGGCAGCAGACAAAACTGCACACATATTACCCGCAGCCATGCCGACCACCCGGGTATTGGCCATGCCCACTGACACCAATGCCGCAGGCGATATCTTTGGTGGCTGGATCATGTCGCAAGTGGATATCGCTGCATCCATTGCAGCCCACCGATACGCAGGCACCCGCGCAGTTACCGTGGCGGTCAATGCGTTCCAGTTCAAAAAACCCGTTTATGTTGGAGACCTCATCAGCTGTTATGCCGCCGTCAAAAAAGTGGGCAACACGTCCATCACGGTATTTGTCGAAGTATACGCAGAACGTGACCGTCAGCAGATCGAAGTGGTAAAAGTAACCGAGGCAACACTCACCTTTGTGGCCATTGACGAAAACGGTAAACCACAAACAGTGCGGGCACTGGATTAAAAAAAAACAAGTACACAGGCAAACGAACGTGACCACAAAAAATATAAAACCCGTCATTAAAAGCAGGAATGAACCCTTTGTTGATCGTGTCGCTACACGCATATGGCGAGAAACACCCTCCGCCCATAATCCCTATATCGCCGAAACCTGCCAATGCCATGGCTATGACATTTTAGCGCTTGCGGAAAAACGCAGCTTTTCCGATGTTATATTCCTCCTTCACGCAGGTGAACTCCCCTCCCAGCAGCAATCACAACTATTTGAAACCCTTCTGGTTGCATTGAGCAATCCCGGACCAAGGCATCCAGCAACCCGGGCTGCCATGAATGCAGGGGTGGGGAAAACCAACCCGGCCCACATTTTGCCCATATCCCAATCTGTCATGAGTGGTGAACACCTCGGCGGCGGTGAAGTCAGTGCCGCGATGACATTCCTGCGGAAGAATCGCAAAAACACACCTGAACAGGTCGCCCGCGAACGGCTCACCCAGAATAAACAACCTGACGAGGGAGACTGGCACATCACCCCAGGATTCGGCTCCCGTTTTGGTGGTATTGATATTGTCCCCGAGCGCATTGCGGCATTGCTGATGACGCTACCCGGAAAAGGCCCGGCACTGGATTGGGCAAATGCATTTGTAAAACCATTACACAAACACAATATCGGCTGGCTAAGCACAGGCCTTGCAGCAGCCGTTTTTCTTGATTTAGGCTTTCATCCACGCGCTGGAGCGGGACTGTTTCAGATCGCATCATCTCCGGGTCTTTTGGCTCACGGACTCGAACTTGCCAATAAACCACGCACCGCGCTGCCCTTCCCGGATGATGAGCATTATTTTTATGAGCCTGAAAACAATAATCAGTAAAAAAATCTACCGGATTCCCGTTGTTGCAGACGGGAATGTCCGCCCTGCAACACAGCATTTTTCAGATACCATTCAACACTAAACACCCCAAACCAACCTGTACCCCGGATGCATAAAACATGATGTTGACACATAAACCCAACCTGCCCGCAAGCCAACACCAATCTGGTGGTATAAGCAAAAATGCCGTTATCACCCTGTTTATTATATTCGCTTTTGCCATTATCGCCTGGACAATACTGCCCTCATCATTCAGCACCGACCTTGATCTTATTGGCCAGGGAAAACCTGCCGTCGTGCTGATATACGACATGGAAAATGGCAACAGCCTTGATTTGATGAAAGGGTATAATGCAATTCGTCATGACTACGAGCATCTGGTTGAATTCCTTATAGCAGATGTAGCAAGCCCTAAAGGCAATACTTTTATCCGCACCCACAAAGCCACACCGGGCAGCGCCATATATTATTCAGATGATGGCGAAGAAATGCGGGTGTTGTATGGCTCGCAGGATGAAAAAACGTTGAGTGATTCCATAAAGAACACATTCGGGCTGTAGATCAATTTACTTTGTTACCTGGGTTTCTGGCGCTCAGACGTGCGCAATCGCACCTTATTAAGTGAGATTCAATTTGACGTGTATCTCACTTATCCTACAGTATTAACTGCCGTACGCAGCCCCCTCCCCTGACAGCAGCCCCGAAGTACCTGCGCCTGCAATTTTCCGGTAAACACATGATGAAAAGTTATAATGACCTGGTCAATAAATGTCTGCCCCATATCGAAGAGGTCTTCCCCTGGGATCTGGCCGATGAACTCACTAAAAATCCCGGCACGTTACTCGTTGATGTCAGCGAGCCTTATGAATTTTCATGTGCCCATATCCCTGGTTCACTGAACATTCCACGCGGCATTCTGGAATCGGCCTGTGAATATGATTATGACGAAACCGTACCGGAACTTGCCGCTGGACGAGACCGTGATCTCGTGCTTATTTGCCGTTCCGGCCGGCGCAGCGCACTGGCAGCCTGCACGTTGGCGCAAATGGGTTTCAATAAAGTACGTTCGCTCAAAACCGGCCTGCGTGGCTGGAATGACGGTGAATACCCGCTGGTGGATGGGCAACAGAAGCCGGTTGACCCTGATATCGCTGAATCGTACTTTACCCCCCGGCTACGCCCGGAGCAACGCAAACCGGGGAACAGACCTCCCCGGACGTGATGGTTCTGTGACAATTCATGCGTAGACTACATTTATCGTAGTAAATAAAACGTTGGCTGCACCGCCCATGAAACAGTTTCTCGTCGTTGAAGATAATCACGATATCGCCAACCTGGTTTCCCTGCATTTACAAGACCTGGGCGCCGAAGTGCAAATTGCCAGCGATGGCAACTCCGGTCTTTCACTGGCACAAGAAAACCGTTTTGACCTGATTATCCTCGACCTCATGCTGCCCGGTATCGACGGCCTGGAAATTTGCCGCCGACTGCGCGGTACCAACAATGACACCCCCATTCTGATGCTGACCGCCAAAGGCGCAGAGCTGGATCGTATCGTTGGCCTGGAAATGGGTGCCGACGATTACCTGCCCAAACCTTTCAGTGTGCGTGAACTGGTGGCCCGGTCCAAGGCCATTTTGCGGCGTGTCGATACACAAACCACACCTGCCAGCGCCAACGGTAACCTGCGGACCGGCGCCCTTTTTCTTGAGCAGGCCAAACGACGGGTCAGCGCAGCAGGCAACGAAATCGAGCTCACCGCACGCGAATTTGATCTGCTCTGGCATTTTGCCACCCACCCCGGTCAGGTCTTTACCCGCAGTCAGTTACTCGACAGTGTCTGGGGCTATGGTCACGACGGTTATGAGCACACCGTTAACTCACACATCAACCGGCTGCGCGCCAAAGTTGAACAGGACCCCTCATCCCCTGTTTACATTCTCACGGTGTGGGGCGTGGGCTATAAATTTTCCGATAAACTCTCCGAAAGTTGAATACCATGTTTCGCACCCTCTACAGCCGGATTGCTGCCGTCCTGTTTACGCTGGTGTTACTGATGGGCTACGTGGTTTACAGCATGGTGCTGTATTCATCAGAAATGTACCAACAGGAATTGACCCAAAAACTCAATGCCGCCCTGGCAAAACATATTGTGAATGAGGAAACCCTGCTCACTGAGCAGCAGGTTAATCAGAAGGCCTTGAAATCGCTTTTTCACTGGCTGATGGTCATTAATCCCAGCATCGAGCTATACCTGTTAAATGCCCATGGAAAAATCCTGGCCTTTTCCGCGCCCGAAGGCCACGTCAAACGCCAACAGGTTTCACTCTTGCCCATCAAAAAATTTCTGTCCGGTAAAGAAGAATATCCACTGACCGGTGATGACCCGCGCGCAACAGATGATCAGTATTCACGGCAAAAAGTTTTTTCGGCAGCCGTTATTCCCGGCGACACCGCAGACAAGCCTGCCGGTTATCTTTACGTCATCCTCGAAGGTGAGGTCTTTGACAGCATTACTGACAGGGTAAAAGGCAGTTATATTTTACGTTTTACCACCACCGGTCTTGGCGCCAGCCTGTTGCTTGCACTGGCTGCGGGACTCACCGCATTTGCATTATTGACACACCGTCTGCGCATGCTGACGCGCATCATGTCAAATTATGGTACTGCCACAAAACATACACCGGCAAGCCAGGTGACCGAGCGTTATCCTGTGTCAGAGACATCCACTGATGAAATTGACCAGCTTGGCATCCACTTCAACCAGATGGCGGATCGTATTGACCAGCAACTAAAAGAGCTGGCACAAAATGACGCCAAACGCCGCGAAATGGTTGCCAACGTATCGCATGACCTGCGTACGCCTTTGACCTCTTTGCACGGCTATCTCGAAACCCTGTTATTAAAAGACAATTCATTATCGGTACAAGAAAGGCGGCAATACCTGCAAGTTGCCACGGCGCAAAGCATGCGGCTTCGACAGCTGATTGAAGAGCTGTTCGAACTGGCAAAACTGGATTCCAGCGAAACAATGCTTAACATTGAACCATTTTCACTGACTGAGCTGGCGCATGACATCATGCACAAATTCAAACTGGAAGCGGAAAAACGCAACATCAGTATTCAGGCAAACTTTGTGAATAATCTGCCTTTTGCCTACGGTGACATTGGTCTGATTCAACGGGTACTGGACAACCTGATCGAAAATGCCCTGCGCTACACACCCGCCGGGGGACGCATCACTCTGTCACTCGCCGATGCGCATGACAACATTATTGTCAAAGTTGCTGATACCGGACGAGGTATTCCCGCCAATGAAATTGACCACATTTTTGACCGCTTTTATCGACTGGAAAAAAATCGCGCGGCCAGCGCCACCAATGCCGGGCTAGGGCTGTCTATTGCCAAGCGCATTATTGATTTGCATGGCAGCACCATCCAGGCTGCCAGTAAACCTGACAAAGGAACAACCTTCAGCTTTTCCCTGCCGACGTATCAATTCAACTGAATTTCCATGTAAGGAATCCTGACAAGCGGGATTGCTCAAATTCATGTCTCAAACAGCATTGACCGCCGCCACTTGCCCCGTATACAGACCATTTCACCGCACCACAGCCAAGATTTTGTCAACAGCACAGCAGTGGTGAAAATTTAGATTACGGATTCAGTAATTGAATCTGCCCCCATACATTTTCCACGCTATCGCTTTTATCCCGCGCGCCAAAACCCGTCAGAAAAACCTTGCCGTAATCACCAAAAGAAACAAGATTGTTAAAAGAAAATTCGATCTCATATCCAGCCCCGAAATGCGCCCTTGAGCTGACGGCTTCAACATATCGAAATATCCAGTAGTCCACCTGTTGAGTGTCGGCAACAAACCTGGAACAGCGCAGTCTCAGGTTAGTGATATTGCCGTTTTTTTCGCGCATAGCAACGGCGGTAACCACTGAACCAAACGGGCAATTCGCTTCCACTTCCAGTGGGTTGTTGGGCGCGCTGCCACTGCGCCTTTTCATATTGCCTTGCAGGCCGGTTGCTGTAACCTCACTGGCGCTTATCAACATTGTGGTTATTGCTCCCCCATATGCCCTGAACCCCAACCCTGTTATTACCCAATTAGCCGGCAACGAATCCTGAACTTCCAGATAAGTTTCCGTTGTGGGTATATAGACACCTATGGGTGCGCTCCAGTTTGCTGCCGGGGGAGGCGGGTCTACCGGCCCCCCTGGGGGCTCGGGAGTAACCGGCGACGTTGATGACACCGTCAGGTCAATCGTTGCCTGCACTGGTGAGTTCGCACCATCTTCAACCGTCAGGCGAACCTGGTAAACACCGGCTTGCGTATAAGTGTGTTCCTGTGAGTTGTTGCTGGCGCAGTCGCTGATCGTATAGTCATACGAACCATCCGCATCGACATCCAGTTTGCAGGTCAGTGTATCGCCGTCACCATCACTGACATCCCAGTCGAAGGCCACGGGGTCACCGGTTTCCGGGGCCTCAGGAGTTGCAGAAAAAACGGTGACTTCCGGTATGGCGCCCAAATCCATAACGGTGACATTCATAACCTGCTGTACCGGCGCATTCACATTGTCTGTAACCGTCAGACGTACCTGATAATCCCCTGTTTGCGCATAGGTATGTATTTGCGAGGTGTTGTTGGCGCAATCGTCAATGGTGTGCTCGTTTGAGCCATCTGCATTGATATCCAGGTCACAGGTCAGCGTATCACCATCAGCATCAGTGATGCTCCAGTTAATTGCGGTTGGCGTACTGACATTCACCCTGGCCGGGCTCGTCACCATATTGTCGATAACCGGCGCTGCATTGACCGTAATGGTAATGGTGTCGGTACCCGTCGCTCCGCCACTGTCCGTCGCTTCCAGCGTAATAGTGTGACTGCCCGTGGAAAGCATGGAAGATACCGTTTCGCCGGTGCCGAGTTGACCATCAGCATCGGAGGACCACGCAAGGCTGGTTCCATCCAATGCGCCGCCTTCAATATCCTCGCCAGTGCCGGTGAAGGAAATATCGCTGCCTTCAGGGTAAACACTTCCCGTCATCGGGCTGGTGATGGTGGCGACAGGTGTGGGGCCAGACGCATCCCCCCCATTGGGGTCCTCTCCCCCGCCACAGGCTCCCAACAACAACGACACAGAAACAACAATACCCTGAATCCATTTCACCGACATGACATCCTGACCTCCAATCCCTTGTTTTTTATTTTTATTTTAATTTTAAACGACCCAGCCAGCAGTAATCACCCTGGCTAAACACACCCGCACAGCCATCCGGCAAAAGTTATTGCGCGCACCCAGGCAGCAAATGTGCCCGCTCTTAGTGAGGATATAGATTAAATTACAGCTTGTTAATGGGTAAAAACCCGGCATCAGCAGACATGATGTATATTGTTTCGACAGCAGCTTGGCATAAAGGCCGACAAAGAAACCGCTTTTCTGCTTATCCTCCAGAAAACCCGGGCAGGAAAAAGGATAATTTACGTTACTCTGGAAAGCATGCCGAAGAAAAAACTTGATAACGCCCGAATCACCTGATCATATCCAGGCATCACGGCATTAAAAAACCCAGGGCTTCAGCCACTTCACCACTCAGCTCCCCTTCCGCCGCCACATCATTTTCTGCCAGCAGACTCACCAGCCTTTCTCTGGTTGGCAGATCCAGTTGATCAATTACATTTATTCCACCCTCAACAAGCACCAATGCTGCAACCGGAGAGTCAACTTCTTTTAGTTCATTAAGAATAAAATTGTTATAGTCACTTGAGTCCCGCTCACTGGAATAGGAATAAGCGGCCAGCCATGTCCGGTAACGGGACACGGCCCCCATGGTGAACTCTTCGGTCTTTGGCTTTATCTGTTCAAAAAAATAAGCCATGTCCTGATAATCCGGTATGTCGCCCTTGAAGCCATTAGCAAAATAATCCAGGTATGCCAGGTTAAGTTTGCTGTATTCCTCATTTAACAGCTCTTTATCCTGATCAACCAACACCGATACATCATTGAGCAAACTGCCAAGCCCGGATTTGAGATTGGCCCTGTCTTCCAGTTTGGCGCTTAAATCCCAGATATAAGAATCCTTGCCCGTCAGATATTCTATTTCAATCATTTCATTTTTATCGCCCGCCAACGCATCCTCCATATAAACAATAAGGCTGTTCAGCTTTTTACTGGTTGCTGGCTCCTGCATTTCCTGATCAGCAATTTTCAGTAAATTAATCACGAGCTGGCCCTCGGTATATCCCAATACAATCAACTGCTTTCCCAGTAAAGCCAACGCCTCTATTCCGGCCAGCCTGGTACCGGGATTACTTTCCCCTTCGATTAATGAGAATATTTCTTCTATGCGATCTATCGGCTTTAACTGAACCAGCGCCCGATATAATTTTACCCGGATTTCATCCGGGGTATTACTGTCCCTCAACCAGCCAACTATCTTTTTGGCTTTTGAGTCCGCATCCAATGCTTTACTGGATACTATGTTATCAATCTGATTGACCCAGTCGACCAGCGAGCCCATTTCATGCGCGTCTTGAAACTCATTGTTTTGCTGCTTTGCCGCCGCGTTTATCACTTGAGAATCATTATGTGGTTGAACATCATTCTTGTTTTCAGTCGCATGAATTTCAACCAGATCATTTTCCACAGAAATATCACTTTCAATATCCCGGGAAATATTATGACGATCTTTTTCATAATTTATAAATATTGCCACCAACAATACGCCTGCCAACACAGGCGGGATAATCAGCATTTTTATTTTTTTATTCATCTCGCTTTATTCCCGGGCATTCTTGTTTTATAACCATTTTGGAAGGCTGTCCCAGCCAAAGAACGTGCAACAAAAGATTAAAGGAAGGGATGAAAAATCTGCAAGAAATTATCGTACGGGCAGAAAAAACAGGGTTACAGCATATCAAGCAATCAATTGGCTGGTACGCCTGTTCTGTTCACAACCTCCTGGCTCAGCCGCCAGGAGGGGAGGGGTGTTAACAATCACCGTTCATGGCGCGATTTGGCAACATTACGATGCGCCGCTTTTTATGGGTGCAGCAACCTGACCTGACCCCATACATTTTTCATGCTGTCACTCTTGTCCCGTGCGCCAAAGCCCGTCAAAAAAACTTTACCGTAATCACCAAAAGAGACCAGATTGTCAAAAGAAAACTCGATTTCATATAGCGCCCCGAAATGAGCCATGGAGCTATAAGCTTCAACATACTGAAATATCCAGTAGTCTACCTGTTGGGTTTCAGCAATAAATCTGGAACACCGCAGCCGCAAATTGGTGATGTTATCGTTTGCTTCCCGCATGGCGACGGCTGTAACCACTGAACCAATCGGGCAATTTGCCTCTACTTCCAGTGGATTATTCGGCGCACTTCCACTACGCCTTTTCATACTGCCTTGCAAACCAGTGGGGGTAACTTCACTGGCGTTTATCAACATTGTGGTTACTGCTCCGCCATATGCCCTGAAGCCTAATCCTGTAATTACCCAGTTGATGGGTAGTGAATCCTGGACTTCCAGGTAAGTTTCCCTTGTTGGTACATTGACGCCCACGGGCGAACTCCAGTTTCCCGCAAACGAAGCGGCTGAGGTTACCAAAAGCGATATTGTTATGGCGATATGGGTGCGTATTTTCATTTTTTCATAATCCTTTATAAAATATTTATCATTAACTGTCAGTATTACATGGCGCATACCGTGCTACAGCCTCAAGATAAATTCAAACAGTGCCCTGAATCCATTTCACGGGTAACACAACCTGCCTCAGTTCTTTATTTTGTGGTTTTGTTACGACTCACTTCCCAAAAACAAACGCTACGGGCATATCAGACAGAAAGTGATTGTTATTACGCATATCTACGCGACAAACGAACTTGATCAGTGATTAGAGTATCAACTAAACCACACATAGTTAATGGGTAATTACACGTAACCAATGAGCGATTACACGCAGAAGCATGCGCGTTCTTTGGTGGGTAGAAACATCATGACGTTGGCGCGACATACATTATTTCCAACGAAATAATACCGCACCCAACAACAGAAAAACCGCACTCATCACCGCAAGCACCAACAACTGCGTGCCCACATCCATCAGACTCGCACCATCAATCATGATACTCCGCGCCGCGTCGATAACATGAGTGAGTGGAAAAATCAGCGCCAGCTTCTGCACCAGCGGGTTTGTCCCTTCCAGTGAAAACCACACCCCGGAGAGAAACATCATCGGCCAACTAACAAGATTGAGGATACCACCCGCCAGTTCTTCGCTACGGATACGCGCGGCCACCAGCAGGCCCATGCTGATAAGACTGACAGCGCCGAGCGTAAATACCAGCAACAAGTTCCCGTAGGCACCGAACATAGTGAAGTCAATAAACAGGTCCGCCCCCACATAGACCAGGATGGTGATGGCCATAATCAGCCACAGACGCGAAACAACCTGTGCAGAAAGAAACTCAAACGCGCTGAGCGGTGTTGCCTGAAGACGCCTGAGAACACCGTTTTTGCGATAACGTACAATGACATAACCTACGCCGAACAGGGAGCTGAACATCATGTTCATTGCCAGTACTCCCGGGATAACCCAGTCCACGTAACGAATTTCGCGGCCACTGACGGTCTGGCGCTGGTATCCATCGGTCGCCAGGGCCGCTGCTGCGCCCCCTCCACCCGCGTCTACAATCGCTGCACCATACAACACCCGCTCCAGCATGTAACCCTTGGGCGAATCGCTGTTAATCCAGTAGTGGTTATTGTCGAGATCAAACAACATGTCCAGTTGATGGCGTTCCACCTTGGTGATGGCTTGATCCAGCTGGACAACCGGGATGAACTGGATATAGCCGGTGCGAAAAAATGCTCGCGCTTCTTTGGCGGCTGCCAGTTTTTGTAACGGCGCTTCTCCATATATGCCAACTTTGTACTGATCCAGCGGTTTACCGGAAAAGGCAAAGGCAAAACCCGCCACTATCAGCACCGGGAAAAGGATATTCCAGCCCAGCGCCGAACGGTCGCGGATAAACTCCCGGTTACGGGCAGCCAATACGGTGAGAAAGCGGCGCAGGTTCATGTGCGCAAGGCCGCGCCGGTAAGGGCCAGAAACAGGTCATCGAGGGTGCGCGGGCGAATCTGTAAACCGGCCAGGGAAACATCATGGGCGAGCAAAGTCCGCACTGCGGCATTGATATCAGCGCTAAGAATTTCCACGATATCGTCTTGCACCTTCAACTTCAGTGGCAGATTTTCAAGCGGGCCAAGGATATCCGAACGCGGCAGCTGCAACACCACCTCATCAAAATGTTCTGCCAGCAAGGCCTTGGGGGAACCGTGGGCGATAATCCTGCCATGATCCATAATGGCGATTTCATCACACAACTCATAGGCCTCTTCCATGTAATGGGTGGTCAGCAGCACCGTTTTGCCCTGCGCCTTGATGCGTTTCACCAGCGCCCACAAATTACGCCGCGCCTGGGGATCAAGCCCCGTGGTGGGCTCATCAAGAAAGACCACCTGGGGGTCGTTAACCAGCGCCATGGCCAACAACAGGCGTTGGCGCTGCCCACCGGAAAGCTTGCGTGTGTCACGGTCAAGAAATTCACCCAGCGCACAGATCTCGATTAACTCATCATGGTCTGTCGTACGGGGATAGAGGCGGCCAAACATCTCCAATGCCTCACGCACGGTAATGTAATCCTGCAACGCTGTGGACTGAAACATAATACCGGCATCGTTGCGGAATGCTTCACGCGCCGCTCCGGCATCCACCCGTTGCCCACGGTAGTGAATTTCACCACCAGTGGGTTCGGTGATGCCTTCCAGCATCTCAATAGTGGTGGTTTTACCCGCACCATTAGGCCCCAACAGCCCAAAACAAGTGCCTTTTTGCAGCGCAAAGCTAACGCCGTCGACGGCAATAACCGCATCGAAATGTTTGACCAGATTGGTCACCTGTAATAGTGCAGCCATTAAATTGAGAGGCCCTGGTGAAAAGAGGCCATAGGATAAAGGGTGGGAGCAACCGGCACCAGCGGAATCAAAATTATCATCGGCAAACAACTACTGGTTCTAATCAGTGGTTTTGCTGAGAAAACCGGCAACAATACGCTGTGCCCTGCCCGATATTTTTTTAACAAGGGCGCGTCTTTATATTTGCCGGCATTTGTTGTTCATCATGACGACATAAAGCCGTATCAAGGATGACGAACAGATATAAGCAGACTAAACTCAGGGTGATTGTGAACGTCACCACTGTTTAAACCTGCGCCCGGGATAGCCATGACAGACCATCGGAAATTTACCCGCCTGCCCCTCGATGTTATTGTGGAAGTCAAACTGGAAGATGGCAGCCGGCTTTATGGCGAAACCGCAGACATCAGCATGGACGGCGCTTTCGTCCTGCTTATTCCACCCCCCGGCGTACAATCTGGTCAATCCTGCGATCTTGAACTCATCATCAAGGCAGAAGAAGGCTGGGTGCGTGTTGCTTTTAGTTGCACCATCGCGCATAGCAAAGACGATGGTATCGGCCTGCAATTCAGCTCTGCCGACACACCACATCACGAATCCTTTTTGAAACTCCTCATTGATGGCAGTGATGACGTTGACCAGATGCTGAATGAGCTATCGCAACACCCCCGCAAAGAATTTCAGTTCTCCAGCAATTAAAGGGACATACACGCCCCGTTTCTGCGTAAACACCCTCGCAGCCCGCACGCTACAAATCAATAAGTCCTAAATTATTATTCGTGTTCTGTGGTACATCACCACCACTCAAATGCTCATAAACTATTTCATGATCTTCCTTGATCACCATCACCGGGGCGTTCTTTTTATCGCTGCGCCCCAGAAAAATACGTGTCCCGGTACGGAAGTCGTATAAATAAAATGTGGCGCTCTGATAAATACTGGCCGGGAAGGCCTGACCGTCCAGGGTGAAACTGGGATCGACACGTACTGCTGGAATATTCACCTGTAAGGTTTGATCACTGGTTAATACGTTATTGAAATCCACTTCATGCATTTCATTTTGGGGTACAGCATCACCATCAAGATGATCCATTACAACATGGTAGGTTCCCGGCACAAGTTTCACCGGCTCATTAGTGATATCGCTGAGGCCAAACAAAAACGCGTCACTGTCGTTATCAGCATCACGCAACAGGAACTGCACGCTATTGTTGGCTTCACCAGGAAAATCATTACCGTTCAGGGTAAAACGCCCGGTAATGCTGACCGAGGTCACCGGCACAGTAAATGGCGATGCGTCACTGTTTATCATCACGTTGCCACGCACCACCGCATTGGCATTTTGTGGCACATCTTTACCCGATTCATGCCGGTATAAAACATCATAAGCCCCCAGTACCGCCGCCCCTGTATCCATATCACTGCTGATCACACGCACGGTCACAGGCGCAACTTCACTTGCCCCCAGGAACATGGCGTCATTGTTATTATTGACGGCCCGCAAATAAAAATTGGCATCGTTATATTCATCCTCAGGAAAAGCATCGCCATCAAGGGTGAACGAAGGGGTAATAGCCACACTTTCAATATTGATGGTTACCGATGAATTTGCAGCGCCAATAACAACGTTGCGCGCCACAACGGCGTCAGTATTAATGGGCAGAGCATTACCCTGCACATACTGATAGACAATGTCGTAAGTGCCTTCCACTACAAGCAAAGATACCGGCAGCTCAAAGCTCGCCCCCAGCGCCACCCGGTCTCCCGTATCGGAATTACGCAGGAAAAACTGCGCTTTTTGATATTGGCTGGGCGGAAAGGCCGCCGAGTCCAGCGTGGCATTGAACTCAAAAGGCACACTGGTGATATCCACATCCAGGGGCCTGTCGGCCTCAACGAGCACATCCGTCATAACAACAGCCCCCTGGTTGCCGGGAACAAGCTCACCTCCGGCTTCCAGAGAGTAGACTACATCGTAGGAACCTTGCAGCACCTGCACGGGGGCTGGTGAAGCCATATGGCTGCCGCCAATAAAAATACGTTCCCCCCCGGCAGCAGGCTGCAAATAAAACGCACCGGCATCATATTCATTCAGCGGAAAGGGGCTGGCGTTTTGCGCAAACGAGGGGGTTATTTCCCATGCGAGCACATTAATGGGCAGGAGGCGGTCACCATCGACAATTTCACCGGCCTGCACCGGTGTATCCACATTCTGCGGTACGCCATTACCGGTTTCGTGCTGAAACAGCACATCATATGTACCCTGTATAACCCGCACCGCCGCAGGGCTGGCATCATGGCTGGAACCCAGCATCAGCGCATCGCCATCGGACAGGGTATTACGCAATACAAAATTACCATCATTGTATTCATTCTGTTCAAATGCCACACCGTTCAGGGTATAGGTCGGTGTTACCAAAGCGCTGGACACATTGATCGTCACAGCCCGTGTCGGCACCTGCGGGACAGCGCCGCCCCTGTTGCGGTCATTGCCACCTCCACAAGCCGTCAGCACCATCGCCATCAGTGCAACCAACAACAACCGTGCCAGCAAATTTAATCCAACCCCATATTTTTGAAACACATTTTTCATCCCGGCACACAATTCCCTTAACACCCTGCGTATTATTGACCAATCAACGCCCGATTATAACGAATCTTTTGTTTTGAAGCGCAAATCATTCGGGGCCGGCATTGCCGGTTTTCATCCACGCCCGTCCGGGATTAAACCCGCATCAACGCGCTTCATGCTACATTTAGGCTTTGAGAAACCGATGGGGCAATCTGGATATTTAGCCGGTTTACGCTGACGCAGAATTTTGCGGGCACGGCCATGAATCATTCAAAACAGCGTTCCCCGTCATTATCACACCGTTGGAAAACCATTATTTTCGACCACGCCAAATAAAGGAAGCCGTCACATGCCGATTGCACACCGCAACCACTTTCCATCCTTCCTGCGCTGGTGCGGGTTCAGCCTTGCTGTCCTGCTGCTCAGCGCCTGCGCCACTCAGGGCGAAATGATGGACAATCTGAACAAAACCCTGCGTGGTTATGAAAAAGCCGTGCGCTGGGCCAAGTTTGACGCCGCCTACTCCTATCACAAATGGGGGGCAAACCAGGAAATCAGCATTCCCGCCAGTATGGAGAATATCCGCGTTACCAAATACGAATCATCCAACCAACGATTTGACCAGCAAAAGCAGATCATGAAACAAACCATCACCTTGCGTTATTACAATACCGATGATTTGCGTGAACGCAGTTTGAAGCAGCGCCAGGAATGGAAGTACTTTCCCGAAAGCAAGCGCTGGTATCTGATCAGTGACCCTATCGTTTTTCCGTAAATGTTATTTCAGCGTTACGGGCATAACGACAAGTATGGTGCAGGTTTTTGATATCACGCGGGGAACACGCTTCAGTGTTCATTACCAGAAGTTCATTCAATAGGGGATTGCCGGGTTCAACGTTCCTGCGGCGTGAGGCGCATGTGGCGCGTGCTCGCTGGACTGCATAAATACCCGCGAAACCCCTACCCCTACCGCCAGATAGCGGCGGGTCTCCACCAGCGGACTGTCCTCAAACACCGCCCCACGTAAATCGTCATAGCGTACAAAAGCACCCGCGAACCATTTTTTGGAATTCACTGACAACCCCAGCGTCATCCGACGGCCACTGTACCCGGCCGTTGCATCATAGGCAGGCCGGTCTGAATCGACGTAACGCGTGGACACCGTATAAAAATAATCGTGATACTCCCTGCTTGCAAAAATAGGCCCGGCAGACAGATTCCAGCGCCAACGCGCATGCGTCGCCCCCTTCACCCACACCCAGTTAAAATAAGGCGAAAATACCCAGCCCTGGTGGCCAATCAATGGATTCCCCACCGACAGCGCTGCCCGTAATGGCATATGCAGCCACCATTGTTGCTCCCAGCCTTTATGACGGTAACCTTGCTGCCCCAGAAAAAATTTCAGCGAGGGACCGATTTCACCAATGGGGTCTAAATCCGGCATGCCTTTGCGGGCCCCTCCGTCACTGGCTACCGGCAGACTGCCCGCCACGCTGAAATCCAGATGCACCCGGTTTTTTTGCAGCAATTCGCCACGCATACCTTCCTCATCCACTTTAAAACGATCCCCGCGGTAGGCCATGTATGGCATCGGCAACCAGATATTCTTCCTGCCACTGGCGCCACGATAGGCGGGAATACGCAATACCCCCACCCCCAGCCCGAACTCCCATTTGGGCAGGTGATAAGCTGGCGCAGGCAAACTTAACAGCAGACCCGATAACAGGCACAGGCCGGTCGCCAGCTGTATCCGCCCGTAATTCCCTGCCCGCTGTTTTATCAAAATCCATAATCGCATCATTCTTCCCGGCTCATCGGCTTGTCGCAGTCTGCCTGAAGCCTGATTGCATCACAAACTCGACGAAGGGAACGGTTTAGGCGACAATACACCGCTAATTTCACAGCGATATCATGTGCGCTATGCAGACACAATACAAAACAGACGATTTACGTATCCAAGCCATCAAGGAAGTGGTGGCGCCGAAAACAGTAATTGCGGAACACCCCATTTCCGACGCGGCCATGCAAACCACGGCCCAGGCCCGTCAGGCCGTGCACAATATTTTGCACGGGAAGGACGATCGCCTGCTGGTGGTGATTGGCCCCTGCTCCATCCATGACCCCAAAGCCGCACTGGAGTATGCCACGCTTCTCAAAGCCCAACGTGAAGAACTGGCCGCTGACCTGTTGATTATCATGCGCGTCTATTTTGAAAAGCCACGCACCACTGTGGGCTGGAAGGGGCTGATTAATGACCCGCTCCTCAACGGCAGCTTCGAGATCAATCATGGATTGAGTCTGGCCCGTCAACTGTTGTGTGACATCAATAATATGGGTGTACCCGCGGGCACTGAATACCTCGACCTGATTACGCCCCAATATATTTCCGATCTCATCAGCTGGGGCGCCATCGGCGCACGCACCACCGAAAGCCAGGCCCATCGTGAACTGGCATCCGGCCTGTCCTGTCCTGTCGGTTTCAAAAACGGCACCAATGGCAACCTCAAAATCGCCATTGATGCGATACATGCCGCCAGCCAGCCACATTATTTTTTATCACTGACCAAGGACGGGCACTCGGCAATTTTTACCACCACCGGCAACACGGACTGTCATATTATTTTACGCGGTGGTGATGGTGAACCCAATTACGATGCACAAAGCGTTGAAGCCGCCTCACAGGAAATACAGGCGAATAACCTGACACCACGACTGATGATTGACTTCAGTCATGCCAACAGCAGCAAACAACACCAGCGCCAGATTGCGGTGGGCCAGGATGTGGCCGCACAGATCGCTGCGGGTGACACCCGCATCAAAGGAGCAATGATCGAGAGTCACCTGCAGGAAGGCCGACAGGATATTACCGAGGGGCAGGACATGCTCTTCGGACAAAGTATCACCGATGCCTGCATCAACTGGGAAAGCAGTGTGCCGCTGTTACACGAACTCGCCGCCGCTGTACGTGCACGACGTGGGAAAAACGCCTGACACCCGATGTGACACTACAAATGCCGGCTGTAATTACCGTGCTCGGCCCCGGCCATCAGATCACGAAAATCTTCACCTCGCAGGTGTAACAGCTCAGCATGGTCGCCCGCCTCAAAATAAACATCATCACACGCGGCCAGACGGCTATCCACGGCAACGTCAATGCCGTAAGCCTCACCCAAGGGTGGAATGGCGCCTAATTCGCAGTCGACAAAAATATCGGCCAGCTCTTCTTCGGTAGCCAGTTCCAGACGGCGGTCCAACTGCTCGTCCAGGCGGGAAAACTCCACCTCGTGACTGGCCGGCACCACTACCATAAGATAACCACGGTAGTCTTCCGTCATCACGCATTTGGCAAGTTTGTCACCGGGCACATGTGCTGCCTCTGCGGTTTCCAGGCTGCTGCTGGTATGCGTATGGGGCACCAGCTCATACTCCACACCCCAGCGATTGAGATACTCCCGTAATGTTGCTGCTACTGCCATGAGAACCTCCCCCTGTCTTACCCATCACTGTCTAAGCTATAGACGAGCACAGCAATTTTGTACAGGCATGGCAGCAAAACATTTGCTGCATTGACCCCGGTGTTTCCGCTAAAATCCCCCATCGTGATTTCGGCCAAAACACCCTCATTGGAGCCCTTATGCAGTGCGCTATTTACAAAGGCAATAAAAAAACCGACCATTATCTGTACGTTGAAAACGAAGATGATTTTTCCCGTGTGCCGCCAGCCCTGCTGGATATGCTGGGCCACCTGGAACTGGTCATCAGCCTGGAACTGTCTGCCAAACGCCAACTGGCCCAGGCCGATGTAAACAATGTTATGCGACAATTAGCCGAACAGGGTTATTACTTTCAAATGCCCCCCAAAACCGGTGAAGACCTGTTGAATCAAGGTAGTATCAACTGAAAATCAGCCATCGACCGGTTTTTTTCCAGTAACACAACACCCGTTACGTGCCAGTATTTGCACCAGCAGACAATGCGGGTGACAAGCCATTCTCCCGGGTTTCGTCAACATTCAGACTCCGTTTATATTTTCCATCCATGCCGGTAAGGCGGTAGACCATAATGCCATGAGAGAACCCTTTGGGACGCAGTTCTCTCTTACCATCGGTCCAGACTTTAACGCCACTGCCCATAAAAACAGCTTCTGAAATCAGAATTTCACCACCTTTCGCATGTGCTTCGATGGAGGCTGTCAAATTCACTTCCTTGCCCACCACGCTGAAACTTGCATGCTTGTCAGACCCCACGTTGCCCACCATGACTTCACCGGTATTCACGCCAATGCCCAACTGTAATTCCGGCAAACGTTGCGCCCGATTGCGTTCATTGACTTCACTCATGGCCAACTGCATTGATAATGCACAGGCCAGCGCACGCTCAGCGTCATCATTGCGCGTTTTCGGCACACCAAAAGTCACCAACATTTCATCACCCATGAGCTTATCAATGGTGCCTTTAAACTTATTCACCACATCAATCATCACATCATAATAATTGTTCAGCACCGTCAGCACATGTTCAGGGCTCAAGCGTTCGGTCACATTGGAAAAACCACGAATATCGGCAAATAACAACGTGACCTCTTCAAGTTCACTGCCAATTTTACTGCCTTCCGGTGAAGATACCAGGTTACGCACGACATCTTCAGTGACGTAACGGCCAAACAAATTCAGCAGCAGTTTGTTGCGCCGTTTGGCATCCTCCGATAATGCAAAAACCTTTTTATTTGCGGTAACAACACTTAACTGTGTTTTTACCCGTGCCTGCAACACCTTTGCATCAATGGGCTTGGTCACATAATCATTGGCGCCCAGCTCCAGTAATTCAACCACCTTGTCACTGTCACTCAATGCCGAAACCATGATGACTGGCAGGTCTGACATGGAATAGTGATGACGTATTTCCCGCAGCACATCAGACCCGTCGATGCCAGGCATCATGACATCCAGCAATACCAGATCAAATGCGCCTCTCCTGATTTGATGCAAAGCGTCCTTGCCATCATTGGCCAATGTCACCTTGTGTCCCTTACGGGCGACAATGCGTTCGATAACACCTCGATTCAGGGCATCATCATCCACCGCCAGAATATTACAGCTTTTGCTCATAATAATGTCTCTTCCTTCAGTTCAGAAAAATCCAGCACGGTTAACAGGCAGAGCCTTACCGGCTGTGCCGGCACATGAAACCTCAACACAGTTGCCAATTGTCAGGACCATGCCCTGTGTAAACTTTTATTCGTGTGCAGAACTATCGACCTGTCATTAAATTTATTGAGCCATAAAAAAGGCCGGTCATCAGACCGGCCTTTTAAACACAGAACCAGGGTCCTGTTTTACAGCTTGTCGGCATTCTCCGCCAGGTATGCGGCCACACCATCCGGGGTGTCCTTCATCCCTTTTTCGCCTTCCTTCCAGTTGGCCGGACAGACTTCACCGTGCTCTTCGTGGAATTGCAGAGCATCAATCATGCGTAACATTTCATCAATATTGCGGCCCAACGGTAAATCGTTTACCACCTGATGACGTACCACACCTTCTTTATCAATAAGAAAAGACCCTCGGAAAGCCACTGCGCCATCAGGGGTTTCCACATCATAGGCCTTGCAAATGCCGTGGGTCATGTCGGCAACCAACGCGTAACCCACAGGGCCAATGCCCCCTTTGTTGATTGGGGTGTTACGCCAGGCGTTGTGCGTGAAGTGAGAATCAATGGAAACACCAATCACTTCCACGCCGCGTTTTTTGAACTCATCGAGACGGTGATCAAAAGCGATCAATTCGGAAGGACAGACAAACGTAAAATCCAGCGGGTAGAAAAACACCACTGCCGGCTTGCCCGCAGTAGCACTGGAAAAATTGAATTCATCAACAATCGAGCCATCGCCGAGTACGGCGGGGGCTGTAAAATCTGGTGCCTTGCGGCCTACGAGAACTCCCATGTATACACCCTCAGTTTTTTGTCTTTGTTTTTTGTCGCAAACAAAAGACGTTGTTAGAAATAATATGTGGAACCGCTGGCAAAATCACCACATAAAAATACGTGTATTTTACAAGCGGGATGCCGAAGTCTACCACCCGCGCCCAAGCCTGGAAAAGATCTAATTTCGCTTTGCGGCCATCATTTTGGCGCCTGTCTGATTTTCCAGCAATGGTGGATTTTAGCGTTGCGCTCAAAGTCTTTTGGCAGTGTGCTGGCAGTTATGTCTGTCACGTCCAGCCCGCCCAACCCTTTCGCGTCCATTTTAAAACGCCGGAAATTATTGGAAAAAATCAATATCCCGCCCGGCTCCAGCAGTGCCGCTGTTTTTTGGATCAGCTCGACATGATCACGTTGAATATCAAAATTCTTTTCCATGCGTTTGGAATTGGAAAAAGTGGGTGGGTCCAGAAAAATCACGCCAAAACGCAAACCACGCAGCAGGGCTTTGTCAATCCACAACAGGCAGTCCTCCTGTATCATCTGATGCGCCTCGCCACGAATGCCATTGAGGGCCATATTGCGTGCCGCCCAATCAAGATAAGTGCGTGACATATCCACCGTGGTGGTGGCAACAGCTCCACCCAGGGCCGCATGTACAGAGGCAACGCCGGTGTAAGCAAACAGATTCAGAAACGAATGACCTGCCGCCAGCTCACCCAATAAACCACGGGTAATGCGATGGTCCAGAAACAAACCCGTATCGAGATAGTCCTCAAAATTCACCCATAGCCGACATGGGCCTTCCCGCACCTCATGAAAACGGCGTGTCTCATTCTGTTTTTCATATTGACCGCTGCCACGTTGACGCTCGCGGGTTTTTAATACCACTTGCGCCTCGGGTATTTCAAACACCTGTGGCAACACTGCCAGCACCTGTTCACGGCGCGCACGCACCTTGCGCACATCAATAGACGCAGGCGCGGCGTATTCCTGCACAATAACCCACCGCCCGGCATCCTGCGTACTTTGTGCCGAAGCCACTGTTTCATATACATCAATGGCAAAGGCGTATTCCGGCATGTCAGCATCATAGACCCGATAACAGCTGATGGACTGTTGTTTGCGCCAGCGCGACAATTGCTTGAGATTCTTACGCAAACGGTTGGCAAACATCTGTGCGCCAGGTTCGCCGGCACGGTCACCGCGCGCCTTCATAAACCAGCGCTCGTCCAGCTCAAAGCGCAACAGCTTGCATTCCAGTGCGCCGTTGTAGAGTGTATTGATATGCCGCGCACGAATACCGAGGCATTTACCCAGCTCTGCATCACTGGTAATCAGCGTTGCCCGCCAGCCCACATATTGCGCCTTCAGACAGTCACCCAGCTCTTTGTACAGTGGTTTGAGTTCTTCATGCTCACCCAACCGTTCGCCGTAAGGCGGGTTGACCACCACCAGCCCTGCCGGGCCTTCCGGTGCGGATGCGCAATCCTTGATGGCGCGTTGGGAAAAATCAATATAATCAGCAAGCCCGGCATGGGCGGCATTGTCCTGCGCCGCTTCGATAGCCTGACCACTGGCGTCAAAACCACGAATCACCGGTAATCCGTTCAGACCTTTGTCACGACGTTTGCGGGCGTCGACCAGCAGCGCGGCCCACAAATCGGCATCGTGCCCCTTCCAGCCGGAAAATCCCCAGTACGGCCGGTCAATGCCCGGCGCAATATCGGCGGCAATCATCGCCGCCTCAATGGGCAACGTGCCCGAACCACACATGGGGTCCACCAGCCCGCCACCCTGCCGGGCAATGTCCGCCCAGCCTGCACGCTGCAAAATACCCGCAGCCAGATTTTCTTTCAGCGGCGCCACTGCACCTTCAAGGCGATAAGCGCGACGATGCAGACTATCACCGGAAAGGTCGATGTTCACCGTAGCCTTATCACGAAACAGGAACACGTTAATGCGCAGATCCGGCGTATCACGGTCCACCGAAGGACGCTCGCCGGTCTCGTGACGAAAGTGGTCCACAATGGCATCTTTGACTTTTTGTGCACCGAACTGGGTGTGAGTGATTTCCGAGCGCACGCTGCTGAAGTCCACCACCAGACTGCCGTCCACGGCCAGGTGTTCAGTCCAATTGACGGCCATCACACCTTCGTAAAGCTGTTCCGGATCAGCCGCAGGAAAACTCGCCAGCGGCATCAATATCCGGTTGGCAATGCGTGACCACAGGCACACCCGGTATGCCCGACTGAGATCCCCCTGAAAACCCACGCCGGCACGGGTCTCACCCACATTGGCCGCACCCAGTTGGCGCAGTTCATCGGCCAGCAGGCCTTCCATCCCTTTGGGCGCCGTAGCAAAAAAGCGGTGTTGTGAACTCATGATTTAACCAAGGGTTTTACAGTTTGATAACGCGAACGGGTTTTAGTGGCGCGATAATACGCCAAGGCCACCGGACAGACTCCTAGGAGTCTGTCGGACTTAGGGTGAATCTACTGCGAAAAAACCATTTCGGCCCATTTTCTCGATCCTTTTCGTTGAATATATCCAATATTCGCCTCAAACGATCAAAAAAATGGACTCAAAATGGTTTTCTCTCGCGACGATTCCCTAAGTCCAACAGACTCCTAGCGAAAATTTATCTGCAAACGTTGCATTGCCTCCAGCTCCTCGGCGGCGTACAAATCGGCCCGCACTTCACGCGACACCCCCTTCACCGGCAGCAACAGCAACTCCACCAAATCACGTTGCTCCTGATTGCTGCTATCAGTGGCAGACTGCGCCATTGCCATCAACGTTGCCGAATAATTATAACCGGCTTGCGCAAAAACCTTGTTCAGAAATTCCTTGCGCCCCTTGGGGGGCATGGCCCGCGGCTGCACGGGGTAATTCTCCCCGACCTTGCGGTAAGCCTCTGCCAGCTGTTCCAGCACGGCATAATCCCCCGCAGGTGCGGCGCGCTGTTGTTTTTCTTCACATGCCATCAAGCCAAAAGCAGCCAGTAACATTACCCACAAATAAACGGTTTTTTTAATTGAATTTTGCATAGTGCAACATGATACCCAACACTGTACAGATAAAGCCAGCGAGAACGCGGTCGCTAACCCTTGATGATGCACTAAAAACAGAAGCCTGCAAAAATTTCCTGGCATGGACCTCAACGCACAATATCAGCGCGCTTTGCACAACAAGCACTTCGAGCCTGACCCGGCCCAGCTATCGGCACTGAAATATTTTCAGGCCTTGTCCACACGCCTGCAACAACCTGTGCGAAAAAGCTGGACAACGCAGTTACGCAAAAAATTCGGCAGGCATCAGGCAACACAGCGTGGATTATATTTATGGGGTGATGTCGGTCGTGGCAAAACCTGGCTCATGGACATGTTTTTTGACACATTGCCCCTTGATAAAAAACTGCGCCTGCACTTTCGTCATTTCATGCTGGAAATCCATGATGAGCTCACGCAACTGGCAGGACACCGCGACCCATTACTCATCGTCGCCAGACACTTTGCGCAACGCGCCCGCATTTTGTGCCTTGATGAATTTTATGTGGAAGATATCACCGACGCGATGATTCTTCATCGTCTGCTCGACGCACTCTATATCCAGGGTATTGCACTGGTATTCACCTCCAATCTTGCGCCAGCAGAGCTGTATAAAAACGGTCTGCAACGTGAACGTTTTTTACCCGCCATCAAACTCATTGAAACCAATGCAGACGTTATCAGACTGGATGGCAATACCGACCATCGCCTGCGCAAACTCAAACAGACCCATACCTGGTTTTCACCACTGAACACCGCCAGTGAACGTGCTATCGAACAACGCTTTAATGACCTCGCTGCGGGCACAGTGCTGGTTGACACGCCACTGCAAATCAATCATCGCCAGATTACCTGCCTGCGCCGTGCTGACGGTATTGCCTGGTTTCATTTTTATCAGCTCTGCCACGGCCCGCGCGCCAGCGCTGACTATATCGAGTTAGCCAGGCGGTTTCATACCATACTCATTTCCGGCGTACCTGGCATGGGTGAAAATGAAGAAGAATGGACACACCGGTTTGTTGACATGATAGACGAATTTTATGACCGGCGTGTCAAACTGCTGATTACCGCTGACAATGAACCCATATATTTGTACCACGGCCGTCGGCATAGCTTTGATTTTCAACGCGCCATAAGCCGTCTGATGGAAATGCGCAGCAATGATTATCTGTCACAGGCGCACCGGCCATAACCCGGGTCAGAGAATTTGTGCCTTCCGGGTTTAATGTCCACCACTGGTTATTACAGTCACCCCGCCAGCCCTTATATCCGTGGCGTTTGGGATTTCGGTTTAAGTGTGCGTCATATATTTATCACGAATTGCAGGCTGGCATTAAAGTTTTTGCATTTTTACCCGATGCCGTTTCCGAGGGAAATGGTGGGCATTGCACTTATTCGAGAAATAGGTGTGATACCCGGGTTGAGTCACAAAAAAAGTGTCCCACATATCCTGCTCTATAAATCACATTCAGCCATGTAACAAATCAGGAGGCAGTGAAACCCGTGAAAACAGAAGTGCACTCGCCTATAAAAGTTATCCTGGCCAGCATGGATGAACGATCCACTTCCAGAATGGATACCATTTTCAAGATCATCTTCAAAGGGCGCTGCAAATTTGCACAGGATGACGATGCGCATCTGGGCATTGTTGATCTGGATGGCGAGCCCAACGCCTGGGAAAAATATCAACGGCAATATCCCGGCTTGCCCGCCATTATCATGTCAGAAACCCCGACGGAACTTGAGGGAGCTATCTATGTCGCCAAGCCCGCCAAACTGGACTTGTTATGGGAGTCCATTTTTGATCTGGTAACAGGCTTGCCAGCAGCAAAAACAGATTTAGCAAGAAACCAGGCCTCCGTTGATGATTCACCAACAGCCTCAGAACCGGATTCCGCCCAATCAGGGGTCACCGCAGCAGCCCGTGCACTGGACGCTCAATTTAAAACCACAAGTCTCGACCTGAAATCAGTACAACAGGCCGACATGCAGGAACAATCCGAACTTTATTATCACCCGGACAATTATCTCCTGGGACGCATTCTTTCCAGCATTAAAAAAAATACCGGGCAACAATGCATCATCCATGTGCAGTGCTGGCGAAACCGCCGGCTTATCCTGCTTCCTGATCAGGATCGCGTCTACAGTGATTTAACCGACAGCCAATTAAAAAATCTGGGTGTCGCCACATTGAGCGATGAATTTACGATAGAAATTAATCCTGTTTGCCATACCGGTAAAGAAGAATTGCCCACAAGTGAAACCGATGGCCTGAATTCCATGTCCATCAATTATCTGATATGGGATCTGACATTACGTACAGCCCGTGGCCGCGTGCCGGAAGGTACGGATTTATCCATACCTTATTATTTGCAATCCTGGCCTAATTTTCCTCGTCTTCCACATACACCATATGGCATGCGTATTGCCTCTTTGTGGGCGGGAAACCCACGCACATTGGACAGCATTGCTCAGAGTTTGGATATTGACCGGGGATATGTGTATTCATTTTACAGCGCGGCAGTGGCAACAGGGTTAACAGGCCCGGCAGTACGTCGAGTGGATACACTGATCGCTCCCAAGGGAACAGATGAACCTCCAACACGTGGATTGCTGGCCTCTATTTTACGCCACATCAGTAAATAACCGTTATCAGATAACCACCAGAAAAGCGAAAACAAACATGATTGGTCAACACAAAATCATTTTTACCGGGCCGGTAGGCGCGGGTAAAACAACAGCCATTACCGCCATTAGTGATATTGCTCCGTTTTCCACAGAGCAGACTGCCACGGATGAAACAAAAGAAAAAAAGGAATTGACCACAGTAGCAATGGATTACGGCAGCATGCGTCTGGATAACGGGGAAATGCTGCATCTTTACGGCACACCGGGCCAGGAACGTTTCAATTTTATGTGGGACCTGCTCACTGACGGCAGCCTTGGTGTCATTATTATGCTGGATGACGCCAACCCGGACCCATTGGATGACCTGCAAGCCTTTGTAGGCGCCTTTAAGGACTTTATTCATAACAATGCCGTGGCCATTGGCATCACAAGAATGGAATTACGCAAGGGACTGAAACTTGCGGATTATCAGGCAGCCATGACAAAACTGGATCTGAATGCGCCGGTGTTTGAGGTGGATGCCCGCCAGCATGATGATGTCATGATGCTGGTTCAGGCATTACTTTATTCTCTGGACCCGGGCCTGAGCGGAGAAGGCTCATGAACGGAAAAACCGCATGACTGGATCACTTTTGTCTTTGCGGGAATATGGCGTTGCCTTTGGCGACAAAATTATTCTCAACGGTGTCAATCTGGACATTCCCGAGCGGGGGGTGAGCGTATTGTTGGGCCCGGCAGGAACAGGAAAATCCACCCTGTTGCGCACCCTTTCCGGTCGCAACAATGCCAATCCCTCTTTGCGTACCTGGGGCAAGGCTGAATATACCGGCATGCCCCTGGGGCAATCTGAGCTGCCTGCACTTGTTGCGCAGAAAACCAAACTCATCATGGCCAGTATCCGTGAAAATATCGTTAACGACATGCCGGAACGCCATACACTGGATCTTTCCCAGCAACGGGATGTGGCACAACGTTTGTTAAATAAAGCCGGCCTGACGGAATTGGTGGACCGTCTGAACGACAATGCGGTGGATTTTCCATTGGGGGTACAACGCCACCTGGCGATTGCCCGCACTGTAGCAGCCAACCCCAGGTTGATTCTTGTGGATGAGCCCACCGCAGGACTGGGTGAAAAAGAAACCCACCGCCTGCTGGACTATTTGCTGATAGAAGCCGAGCGTCGCGCTGTTGTAGTGGTTGTACATAACCAGAAACAGGCAATCAAACTGGGGGGTCAGACGGCGCTGTTGGCAGGCGGCTGGATTCATGAAACGCAGCCCACAGCTGATTTTTTTGCCGCACCTCAATCACAGGCTGCCAAAGATTTTGTTCGCAGTGGCTCCTGTTGCGTATCTGCACCCGATACACCTGATGAACATCTGAATTGTCCTGCGGCAGAAGCAGAAGACAAGTCAGAAAAAACCGTTCGCCCGGAAATTCCTGAAGAAGCCCGAAAATATAAAAGCGACGCCTTTGGGCCACGCAATTTTCTCTGGCTCAGGAAAGGGGATCTGGCCGGCACACCGCGCCCCGGATTATTAATTGAACTGGATTACGATCTCGCTGCCCTGCAACGGGTGGGAATCAGCGTGCTGGTTTCTCTGACAACCCAGCCAATTGATCCAACCGAACTTGCCACCTACGACATCAAGGGAATTGCTTTTCCGATTAAAGATATGGGCGTTCCCACCATCGAGGCCGCCCTGAAGTTTTGTGAACAAATCGGTGAACTGGTTGAACAGGGTGAAGCCGTTGCCATGCACTGCAAGGCAGGAATGGGGCGTACCGGCACCATGCTGGCTGCACAATTGATCTGGGAAGGTGAAACCGCCCTGGATGCCCTGGAAACTGCACGTAGTATTGAGCCACGTTGGGTACAGTCGGAAACCCAGGTGGCCTTTTTGGAAGAGTTTGCGTTGGCGGTAGCAAATTCTGACTTGAGCAAAAGACGGCATGTTGCGTCGTCATAAACCGCGAATCATTTACTGTCAAGGAGAAACAAAATGTCATTAGATAAAGCCCTACAAGAAGCCATCGCATCTATTCCGGAGTGTGTTGCAGCAGGTTATGTGGATCTTAGCACCGGCATGCTGCTAAGCGCCAAAACCGTAGACTCACATCCGGCTGAAGTACTGGAGGTCGTCGCCGCCGCAACCGCAGACCTTTTCCAGGGAACCAATGTGAGCCTGATCGAAAGTATGTTCAAAAAAGCCCGTGGTGTGGAAAATGACGGGCATCACTATTTCCAGGAAATTGTTATCAATAGCGATAACCTGGTACATATATTTTTACGCTCCAAAGAGAATGAAGACCATGTGGCCACTTTTGTTTGTCGAAAGTCTGCCAACCTTGGTATGGTTTTAACCAAGTCACGTTCTTCCATGCCGTCCCTTGGAGCAGCACTTTAAACAGGATGCAAAAAATCTCAGCATTACATGTCGGTGGATTTGTTTTTCAGAAATGAACCCAAATCCACTGGCATTTTGTTTTATCTTTTGACCAACAGACAACATTGGTTGACAGCGTAAAAAAACCAGATTCTCCTTTGTGAGTTCAATCTGCCATATCAGTTGCATAGTTATCCCTGGTAACCTGGAGGAAAAATGGATAACTGTAAAAAAACGTGCCTTGTGGATTGCGATGCAGGACGGCGCATGGGTTGCGCTACTTTTTGCTGTCGCAAGCTTGTGCGCCTGCAACCCGATGAAATGGAGCCAACTGATGACGCCACCCCACCCAAAGGTTTTGTTGATAAAGATCCTGAAGGTTATTGCATCTATTTTGACCGTAACAGCGGCCACTGCACCAATTGGGAAAGACGACCGAAAGTCTGTCGTGAATATGAGTGTAATTCTGATTTTCTGTTGCAAGTCGTACTTCGCAAAGGGTTTAAAAATATTGCCGATCTTGCCAAAACGGCCGTTAACACCCATATCCTTAAAGAAAACTATATAAAAATTCCTGTGCTGCACAGCCCCTCTGATAAAAATAACAATACTGTTTAAAACACATGTATACCATTCACTTCCAAGGAATGAACTATCAGTGCCGTGAAAATGAAACCGTTTTACAGGTTTTTATGCGGCATGGTGTAACTGTACCTTTTTCGTGCGGAAATGGTATTTGCCATGTTTGTTTACAGCGCTGTGACAATGGACGCATACCGCCGAAAGCCCAGAAGGGGTTGCGTGAAACATTAAAAGAAAAAGGTTATTTCCTGACATGTAAATGCGTGCCCGAAGATAACATGAGCATCACCGCGCCACGGGATTCTGATTTATTCAACCGGGCGGTTGTTTACAAAAAAGAATTGCTGGCGCCTGATGTATGTCGATTATTACTGGAACCGGCCACACAGCTTTATTATCACGCGGGACAATTTATTAATGTCCGCAACCCGCAAGGCGGCGTACGAAGCTACTCATTGACCAGTGTGCCACGGGAAGATTATTTCCTGGAAATTCACGTTAAACGTGTACCCGGCGGAAAAATGAGTAACTGGATATTTGACGAGCTGTCAGAAAATGATGAACTTGAGTTCCAAGGAGCTGTAGGCAGCAGCTATTATGTGCCGGGTGAGCAGCATCAACCATTACTATTAATTGGCACCGGTACAGGTTTGTCTCCGTTGTTGGGCATTGCGCGCGATGCACTTTCCAGTGGACATACCGGTCCCGTGCACCTGTATCACGGCAGCCGGCATTCACAAAATTTATATTTGCAGTCCGTTTTGCGCACACTGTCTGAGCGTTTTGATAATTTTCATCCGGTTTCATGTGTTTCAGGAGACTCAGCCTCCGAAAATTACCGGGCCGGGCGCGCCAATGATATCGCCCTGACAGAACATACAGACTTGAAGGGATGGCGGATTTATTTATGTGGCCACCCCAAAATGGTGGAAAGCGCACGACAAACTGCGCAGGCTGCGGGTGCCAGCCCCCTGGCGATTTACACCGACCCGTTCTGGGGCCTGGCTGATGTTGCTGATACCGGGCTTGATGATTCAGATAGCGATACAGCTGAACGTATCCGGTGCGCGGAGCGTCGCAACTATCCTGACCCGGATGATGAGCTTTGGACAGGACTCGATAAGGGGCGTCTTTTGTCAAAAATACTGGTCGATTTTTATGACCATGTATACGAGGACCCGTTACTGTCTCCTTTTTTTGAGGGCGTTACCAAGCAGCGCCTGATTGAGAAACAGTATAATTTTATGTGCCAGGTCTTAACAGGTGAAGATGTTTATTTTGGCGAACGTCCACGCAATGCTCATCACTGGATGGTCATTTCTGACGAACTGCTCGACCATCGGGAAGAATTAATGGCGTCGAGCCTGAGGCGTTTCGGCGTACCTGAATACCTGATAAGGCGATTCCGTGCCATCGAGGAAATATACCGAAAAGATATCGTCAAAGACAAACCCTGGAAAAAGATACTGTTTGGTAAAGAGCTGCCCGTTGAGGGTTTTGATGAAATAATAATGGATGATGCAACGCTTTGTGACAGCTGCCAACAGGCGATCTCTGTGGGTGAACGTGTGCAATACCATGTTCGCCTGGGTAAGGTTTATTGCAAAACATGCCGGCAGGATGTCAGAGAATGAGCGTCAAACATCCCTTACATTTTTCATCTCATCACAGATAACACGATATTGTGCGTTTCTTTTCGCCCTTTGCGTCTTTACAGCCTTTGCGTTAAAAATTCATTGTTTTTTTTGGAAAGAAGGATGTGCTTTGGCGCTTGACGCAGGTGCCGCGGACTAACGCTTTTTCAACCGTCCTTTGCCCGAAAGCTTTGCATGCACAGACTTTGTTTTTTTGGCCCTGGGCTTTTTGGGTAACCCTGTCTGCTGGGTACGAAACACCCCTCCTTTTCTCTGCTCACCGGCATCGTCTCCCACCCCCTTGGGCTGCCATGCCGGAATCAAATGCCGTTTACCATTGCCAATAAGATCTGCACGCCCCATGCGCTTTAATGCCTTGCGTAGCAAAGGCCAATTATTGGCATCGTGATAGCGCAGGAAGGCCTTGTGCAAACGTCGCGCATTCGCACCCTTTGCTATCGGCACCATATCACTACGCGAGCTCACTTTATGCAGTGGATCTTTGCCGGAATGATACATGGCGGTGGCGGTGGCCATGGGTGAAGGTAGAAAATTTTGAACCTGATCTGCACGGAAACCGTTAGCCTTCAGCCAAATGGCTAGGTTCATCATGTCTTCATCCGTGGTGCCGGGGTGAGCGGCAATAAAATAGGGGATCAGATACTGTTCCTTGCCTGCGGCCTTGCTGTATTTATCGAACATTTTCTTGAAACGTTCATAGGTACCCATGCCGGGTTTCATCATTTTTGACAGCGGGCCGGTTTCGGTATGCTCCGGGGCTATCTTTAAATAGCCACCCACATGGTGGGTCACCAGCTCCTTGACATATTCCGGTGATTCCACTGCGAGGTCATAACGCAAACCGGAAGCAATCAAAATCTTTTTGATACCCGGCAATTTGCGCGCACGCCGGTACAAGCGGATCAACGGCTGGTGATTGGTGCCGAGGTTTTTACAAATACCCGGATACACACAAGATGGGCGTCGACAGCTGGCTTCGATCTTTGGGTCCTTGCAGGTAAGCCGGTACATGTTGGCAGTGGGACCACCAAGGTCGGAAATCACACCGGTAAAACCCGGCACGCTGTCACGAATGGCTTCCACTTCACGAATAATGGAGTCTTCGGAGCGGCTCTGGATAATGCGCCCTTCGTGTTCAGTGATGGAACAAAAGGTACATCCCCCAAAACATCCACGCATGATGTTCACAGAAAAACGAATCATCTCGTAGGCCGGGATACCGGCCTTGCCATAGGCGGTGTGGGGCTTGCGGGTATACGGCAGCTCAAATACCCGGTCCAGTTCTTCTGTTTGCAAGGGAATCGGCGGCGGGTTCATCCACACGCCGCGCGTACCGTGCGACTGATAAACCGCGCGAGCATTGCCAGGATTGGTTTCCTTATGAAACACCCGCGAAGCATGGGCATACAGTACGCGGTCGTCACGCACATGATGATAGCCGGGCAAACAGACCAGGGTTTTATCTGTGGCCGGACGTTTGTTGACGGCTGTGGATGCTGGCGTAATCGTTACCACCACCGCTCCGGGGGGGGCGTCAGTTTTTACGCCACCACTCACGCAAGGCCTGCCCTGTTCCACGACCCCGCCGCTTGCAAGATAAGGATCAACCGGCGCTTCAATGACGCCGGGCTTGTCCAGCTCGGTGGAATTCAGCACAGCCCAGTCTTTGGGCAAGCGTTCGGGGCGGCCATTGCTGTCACGGCAGGCAAACACGGTACCACGCACATCGGTGATGTTTTCGATGGCTTCCCGTTGTGACAGACGATGCGCAATCTCTACGATCTGCCGCTCGGCATTGCCATATACCAGCAAGTCTGCCTTGGCATCCAGAATAACTGAACGCCGTACTTTTTCCGACCAGTAGTCAAAGTGCGCAATACGCCGCAGGCTGGCCTCGATACCGCCGATAATAATGGGCACATTTTTATATGCCTCACGCGCGCGCTGACTGTAAACCACCACACAGCGGTCGGGCCGTTTACCACCTTCGCCGTTGGCTGTGTACGCATCGTTGGAGCGCTTTTTACGGTCCGAGGTATAACGATTCACCATGGAATCCATATTGCCGCCGGTGATACCGAAAAACAGATTGGGCCGCCCCAGTCTTTGAAAATCATCAATGCCGGTCCAGTCCGGCTGGGCAATAATGCCCACACGAAAACCTTGTGCTTCCAGCACCCGGCCGATCACTGCCATACCGAAACTGGGATGATCCACATAGGCATCGCCTGTCACCAAAACCACATCACATGAATCCCAGCCCAGCGCATCCATTTCCTCACGAGACATAGGTAATTGTGGCGCCGGGCCAAAACGTTGGGCCCAGAATTTGCGGTAGGAAAAAATGTCAGGAGCAGACTGCATGAGATGCGCAATGTAATGATTTGAGGCGGGAATTATAAGCTGATTTTGTGCAAAAAGAGAGCAATCCCGTATTACCGTGGTTTGCGCGCACGCACCCGTTTTTCAATCAAAATTCAGCGGGCCTGTTCACGTCCGTCTGGTTCGTCCGTTCCCTGCTGATCCGCGGGTGTTTCAGAAACAGGCGCGGCGACAGCAACGGGTTCAGCATCATCACCCGCAGGCCATGGCGCAAAGGGAAAGGGCTTGCTCTCGCTGTTATAGGTCACAAATAATAATACCTGATAAATATACATCGCCAGACTCGCGCCAAATTCGCGCAGGTTGTTATTGCATTGCCCGGTAAATACCGTAAACAGAAACTGGATCACCACCACTGCACCAGTCACTACTCGCGCCACCACCAGCAAAAAAACAAACAACAACATAAACAGTCCGCGAAACCAGGTTTCGGAAGCCGTCATATTTTGTCTGAGCTCATCATCCATATTATTTTTCCTGTAAATAAGTCGTGAATGTTTGTTTAAGCAGCGTTTTATTCATAAAAAGAAATTCGAACTGCCACTCGCCTTCCACCATTTCAAAGTCTTCATTGATGTTATAACCGACTTTGTCCTCCACCATACCGTTATTGAGCTTTAAGCGTATGTTATAACGGTAGCCGGAAGAAGTGGTGCCATCAGGCTTTTTCATTTCCGGATGCACCACAACCAATTCCAGCGGTATGACTTTGATATTTTTGTCGATCCCGAAAATTTTAAAACGAAACCCAAACAAACGCCCTATTTCCAGAGGAATACGCTGTGTATCTTTTACCAGTTCGGCCTCGCCACGTGTCACATAGCCTGAAGTGGATAACGGCGATGTCAGACGTTCGGAATTTTCGGTAAACGTATAATAACCACGCTCAATAATTTTCGCCTGCGGCGCCGCCTGCGCTGTCGCCATAGTGATGGATAAAACAATAAAGCCCAACAGACTAAAATATACTTTTTTCATTTTAACACCCTGTTTTATTGCTTGTATAAATCCAGTGTTCTTTCCATGTGATATTACCGGGCCGTTGTTTCCATTGTTGACGTACCGGACCCCGGGTGACGATGCTGCGAGCATTCTACGCAAAAAACCGTGGCATTTCTGTTCAACCGTACTGCGGTCAATTGCTTTCCCCACAGGCAACCGGTATCCAGCGAAACAATATTACGCTCCCGGCGCAAGCCCAGCGTGGACCAGTGGCCGAAGACAATACGCAGATTTTCGTTGCGCCGCCCCGGTATCTCAAACCACGGCAGGTAACCTTCGGGCTGCGTGCCCGGTTCCCCCTTGGCTTTAAAATCAAAATGCCCGGTGGCATCGCAATAGCGCAGCCGTGTGAAACTATTGGTAATAAAGCGTAACCGATCCCAGCCGGCCAGGTCATCACGCCACACCTCGGGTTGATTGCCGTACATGTGTTGAAAAAACCTTGCATAATCATCACTGCGCAAAACCGTTTCAACTTCTTTTGCACAAGCCTGCGCCATGGCCAGATCCCATTGCGGCGGCAGGCCGGCATGGACCAGGGTGGTATGCAGCGCCGGGTCGTGATGCATTAACGGCTGCTGGCGCAACCATGCCAGCAATTCATCACGGTCCGGGGCGGTAAGAATCGCATCCAGCGTATCGCCTTTATGCAACGGCGCATGGCCTTCGGCCACGGCCAACAGGTGCAAGTCATGGTTACCCAATACGGTGATTGCGCTGTCGCCCAGTGCGCGCACCGCACGCAGTACCTGCAATGATGCCGGACCACGATTGACCAGGTCACCGGTAAACCATACCTGGTCGTTTGCCGGGTCAAAATGAATCAGCTCCAGCAAATTCATCAGCTCGGCATAACACCCCTGAATATCGCCTATTGCGTAAACCGCCATGGTTGTTCTGTTCTCTGTTTTTCTGCGCCCGTTAACACAACTTTCCGGGACAGAATAGCACGCAAGGTGCGCAGTTCGGGTAAACTCCGCTCATGGATAAAACGCTCATCATTCACCCGCAGGAAAAACCGGATCACTGGCTATGGATAAGTGTATTGTTGTTTGTCAGCTTCTTTGTTGCCGGCCTGACGGCGATGACTCTGCTCAACGGCGGTGTGGTCAACCGCATACTGCTCCCCATCGGCGCTGACATCGCCATGTTCCAGCTCATCTGGCAGGAACAGCCACTGAGCGCACTGGCGTTTATCGTCACTAAATCGCTGTTTGTATTTATCCACCAGGACCCGCGCAGTGGACTTAATTTGTGGACGCTGCAATACGACAGCATCACGCTTGCTGTTTATCTGTTCACCGCCCTGCTCGGTGGGCGGCTGATCAGCCGTGCCCGGCAAACAACCCGGCACAGCGCCGGCCTGCTACGCGGGCTGTTGGGGGTTGTACTGCTGGTAACCGCCTTCACTTACATGACCGCCATCGAGCACTGTTCCGGCGCCACCTGGGTGGGTTTTGTGGCCTTTTACGGCCTGGGTTTTAGTGACTTTGAATTTTATCCTTACTATCAGGGTACACTGACTTTACTGGGCCTGGGCCTGTTGATATGGGGGCTCATCAAAGGGCGTCAGCAAACTCAGGCAAACAGATAAATCAACAGCGCACCCAACAGTAAACGGTAAATCACAAAGGGCAACATGCCAATGTGTTCCAGTAACTTCAGAAAAAAGTGTATGCACAAATAAGCGGTAATCGCTGAGGTCATCACGCCGATAATCATGGCCCGCCAATCCACCAGGCCGGGTTCCTGAATCAAGTCCAGTGTCAGCAAACCACCGGCCAGGGTAATGACTGGAATCGACAACAGAAACGAAAAACGTGCCGCTGCCTCGCGCGACAATCCCAGCATCAACCCTGCGGTCATTGTCGCACCGGAACGGGAGGTACCCGGAATCAACGCCAGGGCCTGGGCCACACCAATAATGGCAATGTCACTAATACGCAGGCTGTATTCATCACGCTGGCCCCGGCCCTTGCTATCCGCCCACCACAACAACAAACCAAAGCCGATGGTCGCCGCAGCAATCACCAGCTCCGAACGCAGATTGTTTTCAATAAAGCCCTTTAGCAACAGGCCCGCCAGCCCTACCGGAATAGTGCCCCATAGCACGGCCCAGGCCAGCCGGCTATTTGCCGTTTGCTTGCGGGTGAGCACCGACTGTATCCAGTCCTGGGTCATGGGAACCAACTCACGGCGAAAATACAATACCACCGCACTGAGTGTGCCTACATGCACGGCAACATCAAAAGCCAGCCCCTGGTCAGGCCAGCCCAGCAAGCGCGGCACCAAAATCAGATGAGCTGAACTGGAAACCGGCAGGAATTCGGTAAGGCCCTGTATCAAAGCAAGAAAAACAGCGTGTAATGAATCCATAGTGATTTATTTTTTCTCCGCCACAAGGCGCGCCATGCGCCCTTCTTTCAGTGGTGTTTTTTCCAGGACGTGAAAACCGGTGTTTTCCAGCATGAAGGCCAGATCATCAATACTGAAACGGTTGTGCTCAATAAAATGGATAAACAGGTCTTCCAGTTCCTCTCCCGGTGTTTGCCGGTCAAATACAGCCAGTTCGCTGTCTGCCAGATATTGGGCCAGCGGCGCCCGCACCCAGTCCATCACATAAAAAATACCGCCGGGTTTCAGACAACGCTGCATCTCCTGCAACGTGCGCACCGGCTGGTGCATTTCATGCAGCACCACAGATGCCACCACCACATCCACACTGTTATCAGCTAACGGTAACTGGGGATCATGTAAATCAGCAGTGATAATCTCGCAACCTTCGGGTAAATCATTGGCGGCCGCCAGCATGTATTCCGCACATTCCACACCGATGGCGCGCGCCTGCGGATGCCGTTTGCGTATGTCACGCAGAAAAGTGCCGGGGCCGGTACCCAGGTCCAGGATTACCGGTGATTCGCTCAATACCGGCGCCATACGCGTATTCCACAGATCCCAAAAATCATCATTAAAGCGTCCGGTATAAGTGTCTTTCATCAGCTGCACAAAGGCCTCGCCATCCCGATGGTGCTTGGCAAGCATGGTTTGAGTCTGCTGGAGGTTTTGTTGAAATTTGTCTTTCATGGTATTTACCGTTTTTTATTTAGGCTTGGGTTAAAGCTGATGCCGCAAATCCTGCATGGCAAAACCACGCAATGGCTGATGATAATTCTGCGCCAAGGCAATCACCTTAAAGCGCTCACCCATTTCGGCAGGCAGGGTGAGGGTGCGCAGTTGTTGTGCCTGTAAAATCTGTTGCCGCTCATCCAGTTTTTCAAAGGGTTGCGCCAGTTCGCTGATACCATTGCCCAACAGAAAAAATCCCTGGGTATTGTAGCCACGCACCTCTAGCCCGGCGGATACCGCCGCTTCGGCAATGGCGGTGAAATCCACATGGGCGGTAATGTCCTGCAAGCCTGGATAAACAAACGGGTCATCGTGGGCGCGATGCCGATAGTGACACATCAACGTACCACCATCACGCCGGGGGTGATAATACTCGGCAGCGGCATAACCGTAATCAATGAGCAACACCACACCAGCATCCAGAAGACTGGCGATGGACTGCACCCAGCCTGTGGCCGCCGGATTGATTTCTGATGCATAACCCGGTGGCAGCTTTGCCACAATTTCTGTCAGGTGCTCCGGCAGCAACAACCCGTCTGGCATAGTATCTGTCCATTGGAAACGGCCTTCTGCAAAACCCACACAACGCTCCTGCACGCCATTTTCGCGGGTGACAAAACACTGCACAGGCAGTGCGTCCAACAGCTCATTGGCCACCACCACCCCGCGAAAACCAGGTGCAGGCAATTCATGCAGCCAGCGCACCCGTTCCAGCAGATGCGGCACCCGCGTGGCGAGGGTCTCACGCTGACGCTCCTGCAAGTCTGCACTTAATTCCAGAATGAGATACTGCGCAGGCAGCGCATCGAGGATTTCCAGTTCGGCCAGCATATCCGCCGCCATAACGCCGCTGCCCCCCCCCACCTCCAGCACGTCACCTGCCCCGTCAAAGGCACATAGCACCTCGGCCAGTTGTTGCGCCAGCGCACGGGAAAACAGCGGGGAAATTTCCGGCGCGGTGACAAAATCACCCTGTTCGCCAAATTTGCGTGCGCCCGCCGGGTAATAACCCAGACCTGGCGCAAACAACGCCAGTTCCATGTAGCGGGCAAAACTGATCTGCCCCCCGGCGGCGGCAATCTCAGCGGCAATGGATGCAATGAGTTTTTCACTGTGGGCCTGCGCGGCGGCATCCGGCGCGGGCAGTTGTGACAGTACATTTGCCGAAGCGATGCCAGGGCGTGAAAAAGGAGCGGATGATGTGGGCATGGTGTTGAATCAGGCCTGTGGCAAGCAGTGGTTGGGCAACGGATACAGAGTGGGTTAGAGTGTGCGTTTTACCTGATCACAGGAAAATAACGCATTGAATGATACCACAGAAGCTCGTAGTGAAAGCCTGGGTCCGTTGCAGGACCGCGTAATCCTGATCACCGGTGGTGTGCATCGCATCGGCGCCGTTATCGCCCGTACCCTGCACGCCGAAGGCGCACGGCTGGTGCTGCATTATCGTGATTCGCGCAACGCCGCCCATGCCCTGCAAAACGAACTCAATGCACTGCGCGACGATTCTGTCGTGCTGGTGCGCGCCGATCTGCTGGACCAGGCCGCCCTGCCTGCGGTAGTGGCCGATGCGCTGGCCACTTGGGGCCGACTCGATGTACTGATCAATAATGCTTCCAGTTTTTACCCCACTCAGCTGGGGTCGGTAACGGAAAGTGAGTGGGATGACCTTGTTGGCACCAATCTCAAGGCCCCGTTCTTTTTGTCCCAGGCCGCCGCACCGCATCTCAAGGAGAAACACGGCTGCATTATCAACATCGCCGATATTCATGCCGACCGGCCACTGAAACGCTTCCCTGTATACAGCATCGCCAAGGCCGGGCTGGTTATGCTGACCAAATCACTGGCCTGCGAAATGGGTCCCGAAGTCCGGGTTAATGCCATTGCCCCCGGTGCTATTTTATGGCCGGAGCGCAAAATTGATGAAGTGACCCAACAACGTATCGTTTCCCGTACCTTTCTCAAGCGCCAGGGCAATCCCGAAGATATCGCCCGCGCTGCACTGTTTTTGATTCGTGATGCCGACTACACCAGCGGGCAGGTGATTACCGTGGACGGTGGACGCTCGCTCAACAGCTAACCTTGGGCAATCTCAGTCTGCACCCGTGGCGGGTGGGGTGTAGGAGTTCAGTGTGTACCACAAAATGCGGAAACAAAAAACACAGCGTCTCTCACGCAGAGGTCGCAGAGGCGCAAAGGACGCAGAGAAAAGCACTAAAAACTTTGCGTCCTCTGCGTCTTTGCGGTCTTTGCGTTAAATACTCGGTGATGCTTAAAACCGATATTTTTAGTCCTTAATTCACATTTGAGGCCTACGTAACATCAGTTGATGACATTAGGAAAACCACCTTGAAGCCTTTCTCCGAATCCTGCGCACAAAACCAGCACGTTATTCTCGACGTGTTGCGAAAAGAGTTTGCTGCACTGCAACACGTACTGGAAATCGGCAGCGGTACCGGCCAGCACGCCGTGTTTTTTGCCCGCGCATTACCCCATCTCATCTGGCAGACCAGCGACGTGGCTGAATACCATCCCGGTATCCACGCCTGGATTGCCGACGAAGGTCCGGATAATGTGCGTGCACCACTGAACCTCAATGTAGAAACGGACGACTGGCCGGAAACCACTTTCGATGCCGTGTTCAGTGCCAATACTGTACATATTATGGGCTGGCCGGAGGTGGTCAAAATGTTTGCGGGCATTGGTCAAACACTCATCAACGGTGGCCGTTTTTGCCTTTACGGGCCATTCAATACCGATGGAAAATTCACCGCAGAGAGCAACGCCCGTTTTGAACAATGGTTGAAATCAAAAAACCCCAAGAGCGGAATCCGGGATCAGAACGAGTTGAACAGGCTGGCAAAAAAAGCTGGCCTTGCACGCATTGCCACGTACGAGATGCCTGCCAACAATAATGTTTTGGTGTGGGAAAAAACGGGGGCAGCCTAAAAACTTAATTTTCGTTTTTGGCCTTTAATTCAACAATTGCCTCACGCACCTGGTCCACATCAATATGCACTGGCGATTCTTCGTTAACCAGCTCAAACAGGGGAATCAGGTCTTCCAGCAACTTGGGAATATGTGGCATCAACCGACGCAGATTACCATGCCTGAGCATGCCGACAACCTCATCCAGTTTCGGGCAAACCTTGTCCACATCCATATCCATCGCCAGTTCATCATGATGTTTGCTGGCGGCGCAAAAGCGGTTGCGGCCCGCATTCTTGGCGAAGTACAAACGCTCATCAGCCGCGGCCAGCAAAGTGTCCAGAACATCACCATCCTGTGGCTGCATGGCAATGCCAATACTGATGGTGACGGGGATGCTGTTACCCTCAAACTGAATTTCCAGCGATTCCACCGCTTTGCGCAAACGTTCAGCCAGCACAATAGCGGCCAGCCGGTTGGTATATGGCGAACTCACCACAAACTCTTCACCCCCCACCCGCGCCAGGGTATCTTCTTCACGCACGTTATTCGCCAACGTCTGCGCCACCTGCACCAGCACATAATCACCCGCAGCATGACCAAAGGTATCATTGGTGCGCTTGAAGTGGTCAATGTCCATCATCAACACGGCAAAATATTCCTTTTGCCGGCGCATGAGTGATAGCTCTTTGTTGGCGATGTGGCTGAAAAACCGCCGATTGGCCAGCCGGGTCAGTGGATCAGTGTTGGCCTGTTCACGTAATTCACGCTGACTTGCTTCCAGTTCACGCAGGGTCACCGCCAGTTTGCGATGGGCGCGCAACCGGGCAAGCAGTTCGACCCTGTCGCTGGTTTTGGCGACAAAATCATTGGCGCCGGCCATGAAAGAGGCTTCGCGGGCCGCCGTGTCGTCATCACCGGTGACCATGATCACCGGCATATTCCGTATCCGCATCACCACACTGTCGCGCATGCGTTTGACCAGACCGAGCCCGTCCAGCTTGGGCATGGACAAATCCGTAATCACCACCTCAATACGGCTGTCGCCACTGATAAACTCCCAGGCCTGTTCACCATCCACCGCTTCCACCGGCGTAAACTCGTCTTGCAGGGCGCGGCTCAACGACAGGCGGATCGTAGGTGAATCATCGACGATAAGAATCAGAGGTTTAAAATCAGCGACGTCGGGTTCGGAAAAAAGGCTGGACGTATCGCTCATTTATTCTGTGTTTGCCGCTGTGTGGTTGTCATTTAACAATGGTCCGCTTCCTGAAATGTCTTCCTGTTGACTTGCTGTGAAGATATCGTGGTAGAAGAACCTACCACTTGAAAGATATCGGCCGCAGCACCTGATTTCTTTTGTCAAATTTTTCCCACAAAACGGCATAACTTTCACCGACTTCCGGGTGCACGCCGTCCGGCGCCACCTCTGCCAGCGGCCAAAGCACAAAGGCATAACGAAGAATTTCATCCCGCGGCACATGGTAATTTTCTGTGGTGATGATTTCGTCACCATAGAGCAGTAAATCCAGATCCAACGTCCGCGCGGCAAAACGCTCCCCTGTGCGCCTCCGCCCATGCTGATCTTCAATATGGGCCAGGCTGGCAATCACCTGTTCAACACGGTCATCAGTATCAAACGCCACCACCAGATTGTAAAAAGCGTCTCCCTCAAAACCCACCGCATCACTCTCATACACTGATGAAAGCTGCACTCCGCAATACTGGTGACGCAAGTCTGCTACGCCTGCCCGCACACTGCGTTCACGGTCGATGTTGCTGCCGACGCCAACGAATACCTTTGGCATGTCAGTCTCGCGCACCTCTTTCAATGATGACACCCACGTCCCCGGCATAACGCACCGCACCTTTTTTGTTGACACGCAGACGCACCCATTTCACCGCAAATTCATCAAGCACGATTTCCGCCACCCGCTCAGCCAGGGTCTCCACCAGCTGAAACTGGCTGTCCCCCACAAATTCGATAAGCCGCTTGGCCACGGCTTTGTAATTAAGGGTGTCGTCAATGGCATCGGTACGCGCCGCAGCAGAAATATCTGCCGCCATATCCAGGTCAAGAATGACCGACTGTTTTTCTTTGCGTTCCCAATCGTAAATTCCAATGATGGTTTCGATGGTGAGGTCATGCAGAAAAATAATATCCATGAGGGTGATAAGCGAAAAGTTCCAAAAAAAGAATGAGGCAAAACTATACCGTTTTGCGCAATACCAAACCAGCAACCTCGATACACTCATAGCGACTTGCCACAAAAAGTGCGCGATAATGACGCCATGCTCAGCACAATCTTGATCCTCGCCGCCTATCTCATGGGCTCATTATCCGCCGCTATCATCACTTGTAGACTCATGGGGCTGCCCGATCCGCGTACCCAAGGCTCCCACAACCCGGGAGCCACCAATGTCTTGCGCGTGGGCGGCAAAAAGGCCGCCGCCATCACATTGCTGGGTGATGCCATAAAAGGGGTGATTCCCGTACTGGTGGCGCAATGGATGGATGCGCCACCGCATGTCCTGGCGCTCGTTGCACTGGCCGCATTTTTGGGACACCTCTATCCGGTATTTTTTGGCTTCCGTGGCGGCAAAGGCGTGGCCACCGCCTTTGGGGTGCTGATCGCCATGGCATGGCCGGTGGGTCTGCTCCTGCTGGGCACCTGGCTGTTGCCCGCCAAACTGTTCAACATTTCTTCACTGTCGGCGCTCATTGCCGCTGGTTTATCACCATTTTATATGTGGCTGTTTGCACCACAGCCCGAGTTCATCATACTCGCCACCGTGATCAGCATCATGCTGATATGGCGCCACCGCTCCAACATCAAAGAGCTCATTGCCGGTACTGAAGGCAAAATCCGCTGAGGAATATCCGCGAGAAAGCCCGCTCAAGCCCTCGTCACTTCATGCCGATAGCCTTTGATAACAAGGGTAGTCACAGGAGGTGTGTATGCGTAACCTTGATTTGCAACCCACATCCACCGCACACTGGCACAAACTGGTGAGCGAAGCAGAACAGCAGGCACAACGCAGCCTGGGTGAAGAATTGCAAAGTTATCTGGTGTTTCTGCTGCAACGTTTTCTCAACAGGCCGGAAATGACCAGTCGCGTTCTCGCGCTGGATTATCTCAAGAGTTTCCGTATCGCCGGACAACGGCAAATTGGCAAACTGCGCGACGTAGGCGACATTTGCCTGCTGCACGCCGGATTTTTTCCGCAGCGTGCCCGCCGTCGCCGTGTCAGCGTGAATTATTATGTGGACCTTGGCATTGGCGCCTACTATCAGTTACATCACAATACGGCACATCGACAAGGCCAGCTCTACGAACAACTGTACGAGGGATTTGTCCCCGCCATGGATGTGCTGCAAACAATTCGTAACATGGACAATTCACAACCACTGCTTGACCCACTCACCGCACATGAACTCTGGCAACATACCCACAGCACGCAGGCACGACAGCGACTGAGGGAAGCAAGCAATGGAACACCCATAGCCATCGGCAAACAAGCCCAGCCAGCACGCCGGCACTGATTTAAGGTGCTGCCAGGTTAACAACAAACAAAACACACGGCTCATTATCCGTGGTCACGGCCATCGTGATTGCAAGGCATTTCGACAAACCTCATCCGTTTCAATACAATCACCACAGTCTGCTGCCCCAAATAAAAGCAGCACAGTCCCATCGACATTTATGCCCCATGCGTGCGGGATACAAATGCCCCGATGTTATGCAAAAAAACAAGTAATCAGGAAAAAACATGAGCAATTTAAAAGGCTGCTGTTTATGCGGGGAAATTTCGTATCAGGTCACCTCAGAGATTTTGAATGTTGTCAATTGCCATTGCAATTTTTGTCGCTCACACAGTGGGGCAGCATTTTCAACCTATGCTGTTATTCCATTTCCATCGCTTGCCATTATCCATGGCGAGGAGTATTTAAGTAGTCATGAAATAGAAGAAGGCAAAAAGCATTTCTGCAAAAAATGTGGTACGCCGGTATTTAATCAAAACAAAAAATTCCCCGGTCTGTTGATGATTTACCATGGAACCTTGGAAAACAGAAACGAGATAACCCCGATGATTAACCTATGGTGCGAAAACCAATTGGAATGGATTAACCGTATTTCCGGCATTCCGTCGCTGAACAAAGGCATTGAAGAAAAAAACGCATAACGAACATAAAAATCGAGCCGAAAAAAGCGACGCCAGCAGTGATGACGATAAAGCGTCATTTGAAACAGCGAGGAGCCAAAAAAACCGGAATAATTTTCAGGCCGCCAGCGTATTGATTATTATCGCGGCCCGGACGAGGCTATCCGCATTATTTGCAGAGCTCAACGGTAATCTTACCGGGATTCGCCAAACGGATATTGTTGCGGGTAATGTGAAAAAACAAATTGAAGTAACAATCAAAAAATCAAAACAAACATCGGACAAAATACAGCTGGTTATTGTGAGTTTCCTTTACGAGACTGAATCATTCGCATTGCTTCTGGCCAGCTTGTCCGACAAGGCATTTTCATCCATCGCCAGATCAACAAACTCCAATTTCTTTAAAACTGCTGAGCAGTCTGGCCGCCGCCCCAGCTTTAGCCTTGTCAAAAAGAAACACACCCGCCGAAGAAACAGCAGCACAAAAAGCACCATGATACTGGTGACCACTTCAAACCAGATGAGAGAACTGCCAACGGCATCCACCAAAGCACCATAGGTGAAAAAATAGATCAGCAAAATCACTCCGGAAAGAATACCGACACTGACCATGAAATTTTCCAGGGTTTTTTTGATTTGCTGGATGGCGTTGAGAGTGTTTTGCTCGGACATATTATTCACTTGTATGTTTGCTGGATTCAGGTAAGAGCCGGATTCTAACAAAATCTGACTGCATGGGCATGCCTGTTAACCCGGCACAGGCAATAAAATAGTGGCCATTGAAGAGATCGTGGCAACGGGTGCTATCTTGCTTTGCAAAAACAGAGCATTTTCGACGCTTCGCGGGCTGCCAAACCACCTTCAATCAACGAATTTACTCCTTTGGTTTCTTTGCTTTCGCTGTCACATATCGTTCTGCTCGCCGAGCTTGACAAACAGCTCGGCGATATCATAGGGGTGCCTTTGTGGGAGTGCGCACACTGTAAGGAGGTGGTTTTCCTGAGTTCGCATTGAAATTGTTTTTGCATTTCATCAAGGGATTCACCATACATTTATTCGAATTGGGGTTTGTTTGTTGCTGGGATTATTTCAATCGAAATCCCAAACCCAATTCAGTATCATTAAAATAATCAGTGAAAATGCGAATGACATCCACAACCAATAAAACATTCGGGCCAGCACTCGGTCAAACACTGTCGTATGCTTGTACAGTAGATCAGAATTTGCATGAAGCACCTTGTTTTTTACTCTTTTTGTAAAAACTCTGGAAGCGACAATGCTTGCGCTACATTAGTAATATCCCAACCACTTGCGAACCCTATGCCTAATTCGTGTCTCGTTTCCGGGTTCTTTCTGAGTTTACGTACAGTGACTTGACCAAAAATGACAAATAGAACACTCGTAATAAATCCCATAGCGAATATCACTGCAAAAATTATCTCTCCCAGTGTCATAAAGTGTTTAACCATTCCATAATACTGTCATACAAACCACCACTTTTTTCTTTTACGGCATAATTTGCTCCCATGGAGACAGCCGCTGCCACAACAATAAGACCTACCCATCCAGCAGGTGTTGCCAAAATAAGAAAAGTGGCGCCTGCTTTTGCGATTGCCCCCCCGCCAACGCACTCGCTGCAAAACTACTCGACTCCACAAACAACTCCCGTTCCCAACCTCCAGGTGATGCTGGTCAGAGAGGTGCCTTTGAGAGAGAGCAATCTCTGCAAAGAGGTGGTTATACTGAGTTCGCGTTGAAATTTTTTCCGCATTTCCTCGAAGGCGGTTTTTGTTGCATTGTTTGTTTCAGTCAAAATTCCAGAAAAAATCTAATGTTGCCAATATAATCAACGCAAACCCAGACAAGGCAAACAGCACATAGAACACACGCGCCAGCACCCGGTCAAACACTGTTGTGTGTTTGTACAAAATATCGGGGTCTGCCTCAAAACCCAGCCCCATAGACGTAGAATTACGTTTAATTCTTTGAGCTATTGCTTTTGGTAATGTCAACGCTTGAGCCACATTAAGAATATCCCAACCACTCGCAAGTTCTAAACCTAATTCATGCCGAGTTTCTGGGTTTTTTCTTAGCTTGCGCACGGTAATCTGGCCGAAAATGACATATAAAACCATTGATATAAGTATGAAGAAAAATACTATTCCTCCCAATGCTGATATCAAACTCACCAGAAGTTTACCCATTCCATAATTTGATCGTACCAACTGCCGCCATTTTTTTGAAGAAAACTGTTTGCCATCATAGAGGCCGTAGCAGCCGTAACAATAAGACCAACCCAACCCATAGGTGTTGCTACTGTTACAAACATCAGCGCCGCAGCACCCGCCCTCACAGCAATTGCACCTGTCACCGCACTCGCGGCAAAACTACTCGACTCAATAAACAACTCCCGCTCCCAGTCCCCATCGGCTTTGTAGGCCTTCTGCACATTACCAACACGACTGGCGACATCAACAACAATCAAACCATTGCCCAATGCCTTGCCATATTTGCTGAACTGACCCACTGCACCCGCCTGAGCTACCGAAGTCAGTTGCAGTTTTTCAATGCTGCGACTGCTTCGGGCGATGTTTTTGGCGCGGGTGATGTTGCTCAGGGGGACACCTTTGAGGGAGAGCGCTTTTTGCGAGGCGGTGGTCATCCTGAGTTCGCGTTGAAATTTTTTCTGCATTTCTTCGAAGGCGGCTCTTACTGCTGCGCCTGCGGAGGATTTTGTTGCACCGGCGGCCCCCTTGCCTCGCATGACATTCCGGTAAGTCAGCAAGGTATCCTGATAATGCTGCACCGCACGCACAAACTCATTGTTGCGAGCGGCATGGACGGCAGCAGTCGCTCCTAGCGCAGCGGCAGAGGTGTCGTGCAACATTGTCATCGCCTCGCTGATGCCAACAATGTTGCCTTGTCCAGCTATCGCAGAAAGTTTATGGATATTTCGTGGATTGCCGCCATAGCGAAGGGCGCGGAGAATCAGCTCTTCGTTATGTGTGGTTTTGCCGACAGTGTAGGGCACGTAGGGCCACATAACGCCGCATGACCCGCCGCATTGCATTTCATCAAGGGATTCGCCGCACATCTGTTTGAACTGGGGTTTATTCCAGGTGCGGTTACTGATGAGTATTTCTGCCATATTAATATCCTTTAATGTCTTGTTACATTTTATGCTCGCATCTTACCATGGCGAAACTCACGCTAACATTTCACCGTTTATAGTGGGCATTTTTCAGCTATAATCACCGGCCTTTTTCCGAACCCGTTTTTTCTGGCGCGACTTATCCCATGACCCAGCCAATAACCCAACAGCGTAAAGCCGTTTCCCTGATTTCCGGCGGCCTTGATTCCATGCTCGCCACCCAGGCCATGCTTGATCAGGGTATCCATGTGGAAGGCATTAATTTTTATACCGGTTTTTGCGTGGAGGGGCACACTCACGCGATCCGCAAAAAAGACAAGGCGAAACCCAAGCGCAACAACGCCCTGTGGGTGGCTGAGCAGTTGGGCATCAAGCTGCATATCATTGACATTATCGACGAATACAAGGATGTGGTGATCAACCCCAAACACGGTTACGGCAGCAATATGAATCCCTGCCTGGACTGCAAATGTTTTATGGTGCGCAAGGCGCATGAGTGGATTGAGGCGCATGGTTTCGATTTCATCATCACCGGTGAGGTGGTGGGCCAGCGCCCCATGTCGCAGCGGCGTGACACCATGCCTGTGATCCAACGTGAGTCCGGCGCTGAAGACCGTCTGCTGCGTCCATTGTGTGCGAAAATTCTGCCGGCGACATTGCCCGAGCGCGAAGGCTGGGTGGACCGTGAAAAACTCTTCGATTTCAACGGTCGTGGCCGCAAACCGCAGATCGCGCTGGCCAAAAAGATGGGCATTTCAGACTTTGCCCAACCTTCCGGCGGCTGCTGCTTTCTTACCGATGCAGCCTATTCCAGCAAATTGGCCGATTTGTGGTCGGCACGGGGTGAGCGCCGTTATGAACTCGACGACATTATGTTGCTCAAGGTAGGCCGTCACCTGCGTCCACGCGCGCATTTCAAGATTATTGTTGGCCGGGAAGAAGGCGAAAACCGCTTTCTCGAAGGTTATCGCAAGCAATTTACCCACATGTACACCATCAGCCATCCTGGTCCGCTGGTGCTGCTGGATGGCGAGGCCAATGACGATGACCTGCAACTGGCGGCACAACTGGCGGCCCGCTTCAGCCAGGGTAAAGGGGCTGATACAGTACGTGTCGAACTGCATGAAAAAGGCGCCGCCAAACGTGAACTGGATGTGGTGCCGCTCACTAACGAAGAAATCCCTCTGGAGTGGTATTTATGAGCCACCATCAACTGGATGCCCGCCGCGTGCTCTGTCCCATGCCGGTGATCCGTACACAGAATTTCGTGGCCAAACTGCCCCCCGGCGATACGGTGGATGTGCTCTGCACTGATCCCGGCGCACTCCACGACATCCCGGCCTGGTGCCGTATCCACGGCCACGAGATCATCCGTACGCAGGAGCAGGAGGGTGAGTTGATGATCAGCGTACGTGTTGGCGCCAGTCCCGACTGATGGGGCGCGGTCACCACCATCATCTGCCCGACACTGATACCAGCGGGGACAGTTACCACGATGCGCGCTACAAGGCAGCCCGCAAGGTTACACTGATCGGTTCGGTGGTGGATTTGCTGCTGGGCGTGGCAAAGATTGTGGTGGGTTACATCGGCAGTTCCCAGGCGTTGATCGCCGACGGCATACATTCATTGTCCGACCTCGCCACTGACGGTGTGGTGTTGTTCGCCATGAAACACGGTTCCCGTGAGGCCGACGAAAACCACCCCTATGGCCATGCCCGCATCGAAACCCTGGCCACCATCGTTCTCGGTGTGGCGCTGGTCGGCATCGCTGTCGGCATTGCCTGGGATGCCGTGCTGCGCTTGCGGCATCCCGAATTACTCATGCACCCCGGCTGGCTGGCGCTGATGGTTGCCGGCATTTCAATTGTTTCCAAAGAAGCCATTTACCAGTACACCCTGCGCGTTGCGAAAAAATGGAATTCCAGTCTGCTACACGCCAATGCCTGGCACAGTCGCTCGGATGCCATTTCCTCGGTCATTGTGGTCATCGGCATACTGGGCAGCATGAGCGGACTGCATTATCTGGATGCCGTCGCCGCCATCGGTGTGGCTTTGATGGTGGCCTGGATCGGCGGCAAGCTGGCCTGGCACAGCGCGCAGGAACTCATCGACACCGCCATGGAGGCAGAACAGGTGACACAGATTCGCCGCTCGATTCAATCAGTGGACGGCGCGCAAGCCTTGCACATGCTGCGTACCCGGCGCATGGGCGACAGCGGTTTGGTGGACGTGCATATTTTGGTGAGCCCCCGCATCAGCGTTTCTGAAGGACATCGCATCAGCGAGACCGTGCGCGCGCAAATCATGCGTGACGTGGATGCCGTCACCGATGTGATGGTGCATATTGATCCGGAAGATGACGAACAAGCGGCCCCCAGCACCGGACTGCCGCTGCGCAACGAGGTGCTGGCCCAACTCCAGCAGCACTGGGCCGATATTGAGGCCGCCCAATATATCGAAGAAACAACACTGCATTACCTGGACGGGAAAATTCATGTAGAGGTATTATTGCCGCTGTCCCGCATGGCGGATATGGATGAAGCGAAGGCAGTGGCACGCGAATTAAACCGGCAGACCATGGGGCAACCCGGCACCAGCCACATTGCTGAAGTCGTGGTACGCTTTCGCTGAACACAGGCGCCGCAAAACGCACAAATATCGTGCGCCGGTTACATTTGCGCACCACCACTGTGCAGCGGTAATGCGGTGGTTTCCGTGGGGCAAGAATGCGGGTAAGGTATGTTGCCCGCATAACCTGTCGTTACCACAACAGTTTTACGTGAGCGGGAAGCGGTAATGCCCATACAGGAAATAATGGCATATTTCATGCTAAACAGCGCTATATGCGCATGAGAGAACGGTTGATAAACAAAACCGTACGCCGTGAAAATTAAAATAAAAGAATAAAGAGAAACCTGGCCAAAACCAGGCCGGGACATTCTTAAATAATCATTTACTTAATCAGCACTATTAAAATAAGCAATCAGGAGAGTCCATCATGTCTGCACAAGACGTATTGAATATGATCAAAGACAATGAAGCGAAGTTTGTCGACTTTCGTTTCACCGACACCCACGGCAAAGAACAGCACGTCACTGTGCCATCCAGCCAAGTGGACGAAGACGTCTTCACTGACGGCAAGATGTTTGACGGCTCCTCCATCCAGGGCTGGAAGGGCATCAACGAATCCGACATGATCCTTATGCCTGACACCTCCACTGCCGTGATGGACCTGTTCTCCGACGAGCCCATGCTGAACATCACCTGCAACATCGTTGAACCATCCACTGGCCAGGGCTATGAACGCGATCCCCGCTCTGTTGCCAATCGCGCCGAAGCCTACCTGAAAAGCACCGGTATCGCCGATGCGGCCTACTTTGGTCCTGAACCCGAATTTTTCATTCTTGATGATGTGCGCTGGGGCAGCTCCATGTCCGGCAGCTTCTACAAAGTCGACTCCGAAGAGTCCGAGTGGAACTCCGAAAAAGTCTATGAAGACGGCAACATCGGTCACCGCCCTGGCGTAAAAGGCGGTTACTTCCCCGTACCTCCGGTAGACAGCCTGCACGACATTCGTGCCGCCATGTGTCTGGCCATGGAAGAAATGGGTGTTCCTGTTGAAGTGCATCACCACGAAGTGGCGACTGCTGGTCAGTGCGAAATCGGCACCAAATTCGCCACCCTGACCCAACGTGCCGACTGGGTGCAAATCCAGAAATACTGCACACACAACGTGGCTCATGCCTACGGTAAAACCGCCACCTTCATGCCCAAGCCTCTGGTGGGTGACAACGGTTCCGGCATGCACGTGCACATGTCCCTGTTCAAAGATGGCGGCAACCTGTTTGCCGGTGACGAATACGGTGGCCTGTCTGAAACAGCATTGTTCTACATTGGCGGCATCATCAAACATGCCCGCGCACTGAACGCCTTCACCAACGCCTCAACCAACAGCTACAAGCGCCTGGTGCCCGGCTTTGAAGCCCCGGTGATGCTGGCCTATTCCGCCCGCAACCGCTCTGCCTCCATCCGTATCCCGTTTGTAAGCAACCCCAAAGGACGCCGCATCGAGCTGCGCTTCCCTGATCCTACCGCCAACCCTTATCTGGCCTTCGCCGCAATGATGATGGCTGGTCTGGACGGTATTCAAAACAAGACGCATCCGGGCGAAGCCATGGACAAGGACCTGTACGACCTGCCCGCCGAAGAGGCCGCTGAAATTCCACAGGTCTGTCATTCCTTTGATCAGGCCCTGGAAGAACTGGATGCCGATCGCGGCTTCCTCACCGCCGGTGGCGTGTTTACAGACGACATGATCAGTGCCTTCATTGAGCTGAAAATGGAAGAAATCACCCGCCTGCGCATGAGCACGCACCCGGTTGAATTCGACATGTACTACTCCTGCTGATTTTCCTGCCAGCAAAAGCAGCGGTTAATCCGCTGTCTGTGCAGTAAAACAAAACGCCCCCTTTCGCAGGAGAGGGGGCGTTTTTTTGGCTGAAACAATTTATCCTGAATCAATCTGACAGTCTCTGACACCTGAGTCGCATCACCAATGAAGAATGCACCGACATTGTATCCGCCCCGACTGACGGGCAGCCGCCTGATGAATACCCTCAAATGGTTTTATCAGCCTTACGCCCACATGGACAAGGCACTGACACAATGCGGGAGCAGTTTTTTTACCGATGTGCCTTCGTTAGGCAGGGCATTGGTTACTGGCGACCCCAGACTCATCAAGGCCGTGGTAAGTAATGATGCACTGATCGGCGGCCGGGGCACACGGGCATTACGCCCCTTGTTGGGAGAAGATACTTTAATCATTCTCGAAAATGAACGTCACCGGACGCGAAGAAAAACTCTCGCACCCCACTTCAAACATCGGGCTGCTCGCTTGCTGGATGAATTCACACTGAAGATGTGCGGTGAAGTGCTGGCAAGGCAACAGAAAAAGTTTACTGTTCAACAATTTGCCCGTGATGTGGCACTGCCTGTGATTGTCAGACTCATTTTTGGTGAACAGACAGCCCCGCGGGAGCAACAGGCCATTGAAATTGTCCATGCCTTGTACGGTTCTTTTCAGAATCCTTTGTTTCTGTTTCTCCGGGTATTACACGTCAATTTTTTTGGTCTCACCCCCTGGGGAAAACTGGTAAAAAAACGCAACACTTTAAACCGTTTCATTGACAGTGAAATCAACATTATTACAGAAAACGGCGCACACTCCGGCAGTGGCCTGCTGGGCAGCCTGATAACTGACACCGAGGGAAATACCGCACTTGGCCGGCAGGCCATTTACAACGAGGTCATCAGCCTGTTGTTATTCGGTCATGACACCAGTGCTATTTCAATCGCCTGGCTTTTTTATCATGTCTACCGGGATCAGGCGATTCTGGATCAATTAAACCACGAACTGGCGGAGGCAGATGACCTGTCACATTTTTGCGAATCCACCACCACATTGCTTCATGCCTGTGTCAAAGAGAGTCTGCGCCTGTGTCCTGTGGTGGTGCATTTAACACGCATTGCCGTCAGTGATACACAGATTGCCGGCATACCGCTCCATGAAGGGCAGGCGGTACTCCCCTCTGCCTATCTGGCGCATCATAACCCTGCACTATACCCAGACCCTCATATATTTGAGCCAAAGCGATTTCTGTTGAATAAAGATACCGCAAGCAATAATCCTTATGCCTTTTTCCCGTTTGGCCTTGGTGCACGTAAATGTATTGGTGAAGAATTGGCCATGCGACAGATGAAACTGATTCTGGCAAAAACCATCAGGGATGCTGATCTGGCGCTGCTGGACACTGAAGCCAGACCCTGCCGCCAGATGTTATTGATCGGCCCAGGCAAGGGCACCCAAATGAAACTAAATCATATCAATCTTCGCCAGACACATAATCATGCCGCCTGAACCCGCACCAAAAGTCCTGGTTATAACTGGCGGCCTGCTGACCGAAAAAGATACCTCACTGTGGCAAGCACTTAAAAAACAAATATTACAATCACGATATACATCAGGTGACTGGCTGGAGAATAAAATAAAACTTCTTGCCGCCGAACCTGTTATTGCCGCCAAACTCGAACAGCGCATTGGCAGCGCATTCGCACACCTTCCACATGACCTTAAAAAACGGATATTTGATACACCGCATTTTTCTGATATCCCTGAATTAACAGAGGTGGCATTAATAACAGGCCTTGCCCAAGAGGGCATGGAATATGAAACAACAACCATACACCACCTGTTTGCTGACTCCGCAAGCGCCAACCGTCTTCTTGCGCGCTGTGAATGCGTATTTGTGTCCTCCACCCTGTTGCGTGACGTAAGCGAACTACGGCCACTGCTCAAGCACATCAAGCGCTCGCACAATCGCATTGTGGTAGGGGGAGCCCTGGTGGGGCTGATACATCACAACTGGCCGGATATTGAAGAAGTGGATATGTTGGCGATTGGTTATGGTGAAATGTTAATTCCATCATTGGCGGCATGGATCAACTCCGGATACAAAACACTCGTCCCACCCCACAGGGGACGAGTGACAAAACGGGGCAACACACTGTTATTATTCAGTGGCGTTCCACAAAACCGCACGCTTGATTTTTTACCGCGCCCGGAATGGGAACGCATCAAACTTGCAGGCAATCGCACACCTGAACTGATTTACTATGAAAGTGTACGCGGATGCCCTTACCGCTGTGGTTTTTGCAATTATCCTTACTTGTTCGACGATACACACTTCCGATACAAATCAGCAGAAAAAATGGTGGATGAATGGGCGTATTATGCAAACGAACTGGGGGTGAAATATATCAGTTGTCTCGACGCCTTGTTCACCATCCCGAAACAGCGTCTCCTGCGGTTTTGCCAGTTACTTATGGAACGTAATGTTGATATAAAATGGATATGCTACGCCCGTGCCGATGACCTGACCGATGAAAAAACACTACAGCTGATGAAACAGGCCGGTCTTCATCAAGTGCAAATCGGCATAGAATCAGGAAATCAGAATCAGCTCGACAATATGAATAAAGCATGTTCGGTAGAGGCCAACGCATTAGCCTTGAAAAACTGCCGTAAACACAACGTCACAACCATAGTGTCACTCATCGTTGGTTATCCAGGGGAAACCCGGCAGTCCCTGGATGAGACATACCACTTTTTAAAAACATCCCCACCGGATTTTTATTACCTGGCCGCGTTCAGCACCCGCGCCGAAAATGTACCTGTACTGAAAAAGAAAAGCCGACAAAAATTCGGACTTCATGTTGCACAGAAATCGTATACAACAGCGCCATACTGGTATCATGCGAGCATGGACTGCATTGAAGCCAGCAACCATATTCGGAATCTCAATCATCGTCTGATGAAGGAACGCATTTCACTCAATGCCGTATTGTTTTATCAGGGATTGATGAATTTTCGCAATGAAGATCGTGAAGCCTTATTGAACCTACAACAAAACATTGCGCACAAACACCCAGTCAATCGCGCCATATTCAGCCTGCTGCACCGTATTTTTGATAAAAAATTATCCGCAGACATGAACATTCGTCTGAAACATTCCTCCCATGAAAATTAAAAGGAACAATATTTTCGCAATACCGGAGCGAGAGGCATTATCAACCTATCTGGTTATTTCCCTGTTGCTCAGCATCCTGTTTGTACTGGTCTATGGTGGAATGAACTGGCTCAATGCAGCCCGTGACACACACTATCATTGGTATATGGACTGGGAGCTGTCTGCCCCGCTGATACCCGGCATGGTTTATGTTTACTTGTCTCTCGAAATATTGTTTTTGTTACCATTGTTCACCATGACCGGCATTGAACTTAAACAATTGGGGAAACAAATGGCGGCAGCAATCCTTGTTTCCGGGACTTTGTTTTTTCTGTTCCCCACTGAAACTGGCTATGTCCGCCAGCCTGGGCTCACCGCCGGAAACCCTGGATTTGATTTGATTTATTTACTGGACAAACCCCACAATCTGTTTCCCTCATTACATATTTCATTAAGCGCGTTAATTATCGCCGGTGTTTTTTATAAAGGCGGCATGTTATGGCGAAGCTTTCTGGGGTTATGGCTGACATTATTAACCGCATCCGTCATATTGACCCACCAGCACCACCTGCTGGATATTGTGGGTGGTTTTCTGGTCTTTTGGTTTGTCTCCCGGATGATTCCCCTTTTCACGAAAACATAACGGCTTGGGAACGTGCACATTCCTCAGGGATTGTTATTCTGTCGGTTTTTAGTGGGCCATTCCTGAAATGGCATAAGCACTTTGCCAACGGGCACTGTTGCATTTTCGTGAGCAAAAGGCCGGGAGAAATCAACAGATAACGCTACAAATGGCTTGCCGTCATTTTTTCTGGTGAGTTTACTTCATTCAAGCATCCTCTCCGGTTGCTTATATTTTACTGACAATTTACATCCCCTGATATACAGACTTGGGCAAGGCATCCGGCCCTTTTTCTTTGCACAAACACGGCCCCCGCCACAGGCGAAAATATTGACGCCAATAACTTACCGGGGCCTGGCTTCCTTTCGCCAGATGCCCCAGGTAATACCAGGAAACATGTGGATGCTGATGGTGAACAAGGTCCCAGTGGCCATTTAATAACAACATCCCCATGGGCTTGCTGACAGTCAGATTAAGCGCGCCATTGCGTACATCACGCGGGGTAAAAGCATGGGTTACATATTGTCGCGTGGACCAATTGAAAGCCACGCAGGTATAAAAAACCAGCAGAGTCTCCCAGTCAAGTTGAAGAACGTTGTACAACACGATCCAGAAAATAATGCCGCCCGCGATCTCAAATCGAATGCGCCAGACTTCCCTGCGTCCAAAATCATCGAACAGGACGGCGGTGCTACGTGCTTTGCGGAATGGTGCACTGACTAAAAAACGGGGGGCAATGGCCAACAACAACGTGCCTATGGGAATCAGAAACCACCATAACCCCAGTAACAACCCATACCATTGGATGTATTTGATTATGCGGTTGTCACCCTGATAATAACAATCAAACATTTCATGATCGGTGCGATTGCAACAATGGTGCACAATATGAGTCACTTTCAGTACCGTAAATGAAATAGGAAACAGCCAGCTGAGCATTGTGCCCAGAAAATAATTACGTTTCCGGTTACTATGCAGAACACCATGTGTTCCTTCATGAATCAGCGCATAATTGGTTAGCAGCAGAAAAGAATAAACAATGGCGGGCACGATGATCCACAGGCCATCGGTTTTTGATCCCAGCCATAACAGACCAATGGCCAGCGCCATCACGGTAAATGCCAGGGCAGTATTAAGCCGGTCTGGTATGGGGAATGACTGCATGCCGGGGTTCTATTTGCGAAAAAAACGGCCTATGACAAACATAACAAGCAGGCCGGATAAAAATGCCACAACGCCGACTATCCACGAGAAACGCTTGGCATTATTCAGCAATGGGTTGTCAAACAGATTGGTGGAAAAATGCAGGGCGATAATTTTCCATTGATCATCTGTTTTTTGCAGTGTCACTGTCCAGTTACCGTCAAGCCTAAATTCAAGACCGGTGGCCAATGTGTAGGTTTCGGCGGTGGTTCCCCACGCCACCGCTGTATTGCCATAGAATAGGGCCGGTGCGCCAATGCTTGCCACGGTGGTGAATTCTTTCACCACGGCATTGGTGTCAACAATCATCCGCTGGAAATATGCTTCAGCCTCGGCATGGTTTCGTGTTACTTCTGCATTGTAGTAAGTCACAACAGCGTCGGGATGAAGGTGTTTCAGAACGAGGCTGAAATCCTTGTTATTGAGCGATTTTTCCACATCCGCCAGGATACCCCGCAGCAATTGGCGATCACCTTCCCGTGGATCAACCTCGGCACTGGCAATTGTAAAAAACAGGATAAAAAACAAAAAACCTGATATGGCCGAAAGCTTTCTCATTGGACTCTCCCTTTTGCACTGTGACATTATCATTGAGCGCTCGTTGATTTTTGTTCAAGAAAATGGCTAAACATGCGGTACAAAACCGGAATGACCCGGGCATCACGCATATAGTGATCTGCACCCCAGATGGGGTAAATCATTCCGGGCATAACCAGGGTATCAACCAGCAATACCATCCCATCGTTAGGGCCAAGTGCTTTGATGCGATTGTAGCGGGTAACCAGGGTTCGTTCTATGTGGCTGGATAATGGAACGCCCAGAATATTGGTGATTCGGGTATTTTCGGGGGGTATAAACGCTTCCTGCCAGAAAGGGTGATGAGTCTGAAGTTCATGCAGCGCACGAAATTGTGCGCCAGTGGCAAGGCAGATCGCCCGGGTTTTTGCCCGCCGAAAAGGGGAGCGCATCATGTCATCAACAAATTGTGAGCCATAGGTCAAACCGCCAACGTTAAACCAATGGGATATTTTTTCAACCGGTACCTTGTCAGAAAACTGTTGATACATGAGCCGGACTTCAGCACTACCCTTGCTCATTGATATGACCCATATTTCCTTATGCGTGCACTTCATCAAGGTATCAAGCAATATACCGGCGTTTTCCCTGACGGAGCCGGTACTGATTGTTTTCACCACTTCAGCATCAAGGCCAAGCTTACGGGCAACATTGAGAATGTGCTCCCCGCCCCCTCCAAATGAAGGATATTCCTTGTAAAAAAAGGCTGGCACAATGAAAAGTTTTATTTCTGTTTTATAAGGGGCTTCGGCAATTTTCTGCCGGTCGATGGCCGCGATAAACCGGTTATATTCAGGGCTGCTGAAAATGCTGTGATAGAAAACGGTCGTTGCCAAATCAGCGCCGTGCTGATTACTGATGGAATGCAGGTATTCACGGCTGGGCAGCTGACCATTCAGACCGGCAACATATTTTCTGGCCTGGCGCTCAAGTTGAATATCATCCACTGGTGCTGATGCGGACATTTTTTTCATCTACGACGACCCTGCCATTGACAGTTTTAACTGTGTCTGATCAGTGGAAAAAACATAATACGTCAATAAAAACCCGATAATTGAACGGCATTGCAGCACGGGCTTTGCCTGCCCGGCAACCAACGACATGTGGCTTTCCGGCAGCCTGCTCCAGTGAAGTTCCGGCTGAAGGTGATGAATGGCATGATAACCGTTATTAAAGAAAAACCAGTTTCCTGTAAAGCTCAGGAAATTCCGCGAGTGATTTAATTCTGATTCTGGATCACAATAGTCATGCTGTAAAAGATTGACCCCCACAAGCATGGCTACCGATAATAACCAGGGTAGGCCAACAAAAAACAGCGCTTTCCAGGTACCGGATACGCCAACAAGGACAATAAACGCCAAAAGAAAAAAACGTTGTATGCGAAGCTGTTTTTCCATACCCGCCGGAAGTTCTGGCGCATCCGGTTTGTTGCGTCCTTTTGCCATGCTGATGGTTGCCATGATTATGTAACGCAGCAGGCGGACAAAACCATTCCCTTCTCCCGCAAGCCTGGTGGATATCCAGTCTTTTTCATTTCCATTGTGGCGGTGATGGTTATAATTGTGCGCCACTATCACCCCAAAAGACGTGTGTCCCCTGGCAAGAGAAAGCAGAATGGAGAATATCCGGTTCCCCGTTTCATTGATGAAAACCGGGTGATGAACATGATTGTGATTGATAATACAGGCGCTGAAACAAAACAATGTGCTTATGACAATCCATGGAAAAATCATCCATGTATTGATGGCGGCGTAAACAGGAAACAGCAGCAATGCCAGCGTGATGCCGGTAAACAGCAGACTTCGCCAGTCTTCCCCGTAACACAGCCATTTTTTTTCCATTTGCCTCATTACCCGCCTTTCTGCTGGATTCGATGATAAACACCCGTGGTCAGAAGCAGTCGTTGGGGGCTGACTTCACCACACCAGTTAATCAGAATTTCCACCTCGTCAGTTTCTGGCCTTTCATCGGCATCATCACCAAGGCCAAACACTAATCTCGGGTCCCCTTGTGCCGAAAACCCGTTGGACGCAGTGACTTCACGAAACTGGGAAATGAATTCCCCATTGGCGTTTTTGTCGCGTAATTCAATTCGCGTACCTACAGCATCCCGGTTGCAGGTTTTTCCGTTACCTTCCAGTGCCAATCCCAGCCAGGCCTGCTCGTTGGCGGGCAGGTCATTACGATAAATGGACAAAGGGGCAAACTGGTGCGTTACCAGGATATCCAGGTCTCCGTCGTTATCCATGTCCGCCAGGGCTATGCCACGGGAATTGCCGGGTGTGCCAAATTTTACTGCATCTGCAACATCCACAAAATGTTTGCCCTGATTCATGTAGATGCGGTTCATCTCGGCGGGAAAAATGCAGTAGCCTCTTAAATCTGCCCAGGTATCGGCATAACCATGAATATCCGGCCCGGTCAGTGCAACTTTTGCGTTCCAGTACCAGTAATCAGGGCATTCAGTAAATTTTTGATCATAGGCGTCATCGACCATTCCGTTGGCCTGCACTATGTCCAGGCGACCATCATGATTCAGATCACCCGCTGCTGCACCCCAGCCAAAACGCTGCTCGTTGAGGACATTGCGGCGCACGGCTTCATCACGGAACGCACCGGCATTCTGTTGCTGCAACTGCCCGTTGTTCATCCATAGCAGACTGCCTTCCGCCTGTAGGGGTTCATGGACATTGGACACATAAATGTCCGGGAACCCATTGTTGTCAAAATCAGCCAGCGTCGCATTCATTCCTTTATAGGTATCGCGCCCCATGGCTCCTGTCCGCCGACCCCGGATTTCCTTGAACCGGCCCTGGCCGGTATTTCTGTATAGCGCATCCGGACCAAAATCATTGGCAAGATACAGGTCTGTCAAACCATCGCCGTCGATATCGCCAGTACCAACATCCAGTGTCCAGCGCGTGCCCGACAGACCAATGCTGTCCGCATCACGCCTTTCAAAATGGGAGGCGGTATTCATGAATACCAGGTTTTTACCGCCATTGGAGGCGTTGTACCACGACCGGTGCATGAAATTAAACATGCGGCGGTCACCAGCATATTCTGCAGGCGGAAGCTGAAAAATATTAAACGGGGTCGGCTGCGAATAATCCGGCAACCAGGGATTCATGGCATTGCCAATGATCAGGTCAAGACGGCCATCATTGTCCATGTCCAGAACATTGGCGGCAAGACTGATGATATAGGCATCCAGTCCTGCGGGTTGACTGCGATCTTCAAAATCCGGAAACCCGGTTTCATGCAGCATGTTATGCAACAGCCGTGGTTGCCCAAAGCTGAACAAAATCAACAGGTCCTTGTCTCCGTCATTATCATAGTCAAACCACAATGCGCCTGAAGGCAGGCCGTATTTCTCCGGGTTGTGGGCATACATTTTCAATACCGGTATCTGTACACGTTCAAATTTAAAATCACCCTGGTTAAGATACAGAGCCAAACGATCCTCAGGATGTTTCATCGGGTAAGTCAAAAACATATCCGGTAACTGATCGCCATTTACATCACTTATTGCCACAGCGTCACCAATGGACATCAGCCACTTGGCCACATGGGCAATACGGGGATCAACACGTTCCAGCATATTGCCTGCGCGCGAATGGATTCCGGCACTTTCAGCACTGATCGCCGTCAACTGGAAACCGGGATCAACAGATACTTGCGGCTGGATTATTTTATCGTAGATCACGAACCCTGCACCACCAATGGCCGACACAAAAACAGAGACCCACGCACCGGTCTTGAGTCGCAATATCCAGGATTGCTGCCAGGCACGAATGTGCAGGAAAAAGAACCTGACAGTGAAATAAATAAACCCGGCAAAAAACAGTGTGGAATAACTCTGGTAGCGATGTAAAAGCAGATCAATCAGGACAATGGATAAAGCCATTAATACCTGCCCGCCCCGCCCGCGGGGTGACGTGGCAGGATCAGTGATCATAAAAAAGGTAAACAGATAAAAGGCCGGTGAAGCCAGGGTACCAATGAATAATGTTTCCGGTGGCAGATGCCAGCGGGTCAACCAGGCGCGATAGGCCAACGCAAGCCCATAAAACAACAGAAAAGAAAGTATCAGCCAAGTACGCTGTATACGAAAAACAAACACCACCAGCGCCGCTGTCACAATAAACAGAGACACCGATAAGGTGCCGCCCCACTGATAAGCTGGCGCTACGCTGAACATTCCGTCGGTTAACAATAAACTGGCAACAACGCCAAACAATGAGGGATTAAAAACGTGGCGTTTTTCAAAGGTAAACAGATATTTTGAGGCAATGGCAAAAAACACCGGCGCCAACGGCAACCATGGCCCATGGGCATAATTAAGCAGAATACCCAACGAGGCGCCTGTGATCGCAGCACTCAGCGGTACAATGTATTGGTGGCGGATAATGCGCGCCAGAAACATATCCAGTACGCAGGCCGCAGCAATGGTCAAACCGATCTGTGAAACAGTCCGGTTGAAACCTAACCAAGTAGTGCCGACAAACAGATAGACAAGCAACAAGGCAATAAATGGAACACGGGGATCGGACCAGCCAGGCATGCGTTGCCAGTTGATCTTACCCGTCAAAGCTGTATTCTCACTCATATACTGCCTATTTCGACGTGTGGAATCCGCCCGTCCAGTTGTAAATAATGAGAAATGTCTTCCGGGTAATGCACGACATACAACCTGCCGGCCGTGACTATGTGACGGTATTCCAACAAGACATTCAGCAGCGGATCACGTTCATGCAGGCCGCCGATAAAATAATGCCATGGTCCTGCACGTTTCTCACGATAGAGTTGCCGCAGAAGCAGCCGAAACACCTCCGGGTCATCATTTTTTATTGCAATGCAGGACAAATAAAAACTGGGTATTGTTGCGCCCTCCTTTGGCAAAGCTTTTAACGGTGTAAAATGTGCCGCAGCGTTGTACAGGGGGCGCAACATTTTCAACATGGGGCTGTACCGCTCTACACAGGTTTGGCGAAACCCGCCCTGGTCCCATGCCCCCAGAGTGCCAATCAATTCTTCTCCACACATGGCCAGATAAATATCATCAGCGGCCAGCCCTGCGTATCTTGCATTTTCCAGGTCACCTGCCGTCCATGCCGGCGCCAGCTGCTTTCGTGCATACTGAGCCTGAATAAATCTCAGCACCGCAGGTAATTGGTCAGGCGTTGCGCGCCGGATTGTTATGCCGGGCATTGTCAATTCCGGTTTGGGTAAATCCAGATGGATGGCAGGAGTAAGAAACCGTCCCATGGGCTGGTAAGCTGGCAGTGTTGCGCGTTGACTGGTGAGTATGCGTCGAGCTGTCTCATTGCCTTCCAGGATCATCGTATAATACAGGGGAACAGGGTCGGCCTCATGGAGCTGCCGCAGGTATTTATATCCCCTGGCGAGCAATGTGCCATTACGATAATCCGGGTGTGCACGCAGGTCAGCAAGATAGCCGGTGCGCTGAGGTTTGCCATTGATCCACACATTACGCAAGGCTCGACACCCCAGGCCGATAATACGGCTTTTTTGTTCATCGGTGCATTTAATCACCTGTACCTGTTCGCCCTGTACCCGGTTTCCCATAAAATAATCTGGCTCACGACGAAAACTGAGCGTGATTTTTCCCGGCATCCAGTCTTCCGCCATGCGTTGCCGCAGTTCCTGATCATCGTTATGGTCAGCCAATTGAAAGCGGTAGTGGCTCATGGGTTTGCCTCCGCAGGCCCGTCACAACCATCCTGGTTTTCAGGTAAGAAATATTTGCGCAAGACCCAATGTGGACTTAATACCGGGGGCTTGATATCACCCAGGCGCATGCCTTTATCTAACATGAATTCTCGATAACGTATCCAGGGCGAAGCAACCCGGACAGCGCGCAGGGGCTGAAGCTGACCAATGGTGACGGCATAATGGTACTGGGGATTTTTTTGCAGCTGATGTTCAACCCTGTTGGCAAAAGCCCCGGCTGTTTCGTGATTCCACTGGTCTTTGTCCAGAATCAGCTCATAGCCTCGCGGTTTCATCACCGGCAACAGCATGGAAAAACCGGCGCGATGATTGCCTGCGCTCGCCAGGGCCGAGCAAACAAAAGCTTCGTCAAGTTTTTCACCACAAAGATCACAGACCAAACCTGCCCGTCCGGCAAAATCCAGCAGTGGTGTTTTTTTCAGCCAGCCGGACACCCGCACACGATCACCCAGGCGATAGCGATAAAGTCCGCCCCAGGTGGTCATCAGAACCTCATAGGTTTTTCCCTCAGCCAGCTCACAACAGGTCAGCGTATTACCATCATCATCAATAAACTCATAGAAACCGCTATTGATTGCCAGCACCGGAGCCGCCGCCCCTTCAATGGGCAAGGTGACAATGTTTTCGGTGGCAAGCAGGCCTTTACCTTGTATATAAACCCCTGGCAGATACTGCTCCAGCTCCGCGACAAAATGGCGTGCACTGCCTTGTGTCCAGCAACTCACTGTATCCAGCTTTGGCCAAATGACCGTTGCATCCAGCGATGTATGTGAGCGCACTTCCGCCAGTTGTTGTGCGCGCGCAGAATGGCCGTCTGCGGCAATGTCGTTAACCAGGGACTGGCCATTAACAGCAAACCACTGCAACAGCTCGCTAAAAAAAACAGGGCTCCAGATTGAAATAAAGGAAATATTTTCTTCCAGCAACAAACATTTCAACGTCATGTATCGCCATTGCGAAAAAGAATCGGCCGTAGCAATACCAGCAGGTGCCATCAGAACCTGTTGCAGTGATTTCGCCAGTGTTTCACCAAAGAACAAGGCATCATTATCAATACCAACGGGAAGGACTGATGGGTCTGCGGCAGGCGGATCACTGCGACGAAGCGCCGGACTGATTGACCAATAACTTTTCCCGCGTGAAATACCCGGACGGGACTTTAAAAGGCTGTGCAGCCATGGCTTCAGACCACATTGCAAGGCATGCAGGCTTTGCTGATTCCAGGGAATCAGTTTTTCACCCCCCGTGCTGCCACCGGTTTTTTCCATAAACAATGTATCGGCTTCAAATAAAACACATTGCCCACCCTTTGCAATGCGCTGAACCGATGAGGCAATGTCATTGTAACCGGTTATGGGAACAGCTGACTGATAATCAGCCACGTGACGGATATTGGCAAAATCATACCGGCGACCCCATTCCGCATTTTTATTGGCGTGGAGAATGGCCCGGAGCTGTGTCTGCTGTGCTGTTTCAGGATCAGCCAGCGAGGTAAAATAACGGCGATATTCTTTTTCGGTACTGGCGAGAATATCCGCCCAGGCGTTCATTGGCGCAAAGCTTCCCTGAATGCACGCAGGGCGTGTGACCGAAGATTCCCCTGACATAATTCGGTTAAACAAACCAGTTCATCACCCCGGGCATGGCCTGGATTACGCTGTAAAAAATAACGCACATCCGGTTTTTTGCGCATGTATTCAGGAATCTCTACCCAGTTTTTCCTTAAATGGCCGCGTGATTGCTTAAACTGCACCACACCTTTGTCGTGTTTGTAGTCATCACCAAATTTTTGTCTGGCCAGATGGTCAATCATGGCCTGGGTTTCTGCCGGTGTTTCATAACGCCAAGTAGGATAAAAGCGTTTGGCAAAAATTGAAAGATAACGGTAAGTACGGTGCCCCTTTACAATCAGAAACCAGTATAGTGGTTTATCAGGCACTTCGGCCTTGAGTTTTCCCGCCATCTGACACCATGCCAGCGGTAAAGCCTGGCTGCCCCAGAATTCATGGTGAATGATGGTGTCACCGGAATACAGCACACGACGCTCCCTGTTGTCGAAATCAAACTCATAAACCGCCAGGGTTGAAAATCCACGGAATACCCCCTCCTGATCCTTAAGCAGCACCACATAGTCTTTTTTCCCCATGTCATGCTCAAAACACTGTATGTCAGAAGCATCATAGTAAGCGTCATACAGCTCAAACATATCATGTACGTCATTATTGGATAACGACGTTACCGGGCGTATTTCAGCGCTCAACCGTTCCATGCAACAACCTTTTATAAAAAAGCAGCGTGTAAAGGGATAACAGTCCGACCACAGCCCAGGTTATTCCAAGAATCAGGAAATGTTCGCCATTATCCGGGACAAAATAAACAGGTTCAGGGCCAATGGCGACATAATGTAACAGATAAAATACAAAGCCAATTTCAATCACCAGCATAAATCCCATCACCCGTAAGGTATGCGGCAGCCAGCGGTTTTTTGTATCCTCCCAATCAAAATACCTTAACAGTATTACAATCAGAACAAGGCTGAACAGGTCATGAGCAATACCATACCAGGGATGCCAATTGACACTGATGTACATCATCCACAGCTCGATGATGGCCCGCGCCATCATATTAATAAAAAATATACGAAATGCCAGCCGCGCCTGGGTACTGATATTTTTATCCAACGCCATTGATAACGGAACAATAAACCAGTAAAACAAGGCAAAAGCCAGCCACAGCAATTTGGATAAGGCGATTTCACCGCCGATAATATGCTGATTGTTTTGAAGAAAGAAAAATATAATTCCAGAAAGAAACAATAAAAACAAACCCAGCAACAACCGCCTTGCTGTTGACATTTCAGAGGCGGAGTTCAATCTTCTCCTCCTTGCCGGGAACGGGGGGATTGTGGCCATTTTTCAATGCGGACCGCCATGCACTGATATGGGGTGCAAGCAAGTCAGCCGGTGTGATCGTTATTTGTGATGTATCACTGGCGATATTGTTTTCCTGTGTGGCATCAAGCATAACGACATCCTGACGAATAATAATACGGGACAAAGGTTCAAAAAAGAGCCTGACCAAGGGGCCAAACCCGATAATTTTGAAACTGATCACCGTGTAAACCTCCGTCACTTGATCGGTTACAGGAGTACAGGAGGATGTAATCGTGTAGTGTCGCCCATTGGAAAAATGATAGTCCACTTTCGATGTCGCCGGTGCAATAAAGCGATCCGTATGCTTCATTGTCGAGCCTCCAGGCGACAGAAACCACCAGACCACACTCTTCTCCCGCGGCTCTTCAAAATATTCAGCAACGGCGCCATCTTCCAGAGTGTGTACAACGGCATCGACCCGTCGTCCTGTTGGTGAACGAAACCACCTGTTATGCACAAACGTTGCATGGGGGCAATCAAGAAAATTTTCCAGGCAGGCTTCAACTGAGGCGGAAAAACGTGTTTTCATATGAAAGCTCGTCCAGCCGGGCTTGTTCAGGTTTTCAAAAAACAATGGTTTATCCTGTGCAGGCTCCTGATTCAGACACACCCAGATATAACCATCCTGTTCAATACAGGGAAAATTCCTGATGGTTGCCAGTTCGGGCAAAGACGGTAACGCCGGAATGGATTGTATTTCACCTTTCCCATCATAACGCCAGCCGTGATACGGGCATTGAAGATGGCCATGGCATACCCTGCCACGAGACAAAGGCGTGCCACGGTGCAAGCAGCGGTCTTCCAATGCCGCAGGTTTACCGTTTCTCTGGCGAAACAAAACCAGGCGCTTGCCCATCATACGAAGTCCATATGGTTTCTTTAACAGGGCTCGTGACCGGCACGCGATATACCAGTATTTATCCAACATATTTAAACTGTGTATGTCCTGTATGTTTCATAAGCAGATATTCGGATATTCGGGTTCCCACGGTCCTCCGTGGAAACCCGTACCACACGTTAAATTACCCGCCACCCTATGCATTCCCACGCTGGAGAGAGTGGGAAAAATACTTTCACAATCTCTGGAGCGTGGGAACGAGAAAACCCGTAATTATTCCATGCGCGTTCCCAATGCTGGATAATGACTTGTTATTTTTCTTTTCGACCGCGCGCGCCTGTTGCTTTGTCCGCTTCCGCGTTTTCTGTTTCATCGTCGTCATAGTCATAACGCTGGTC
>DROS01000030.1 GCA_011321815.1 Gammaproteobacteria bacterium | reverse complement strand
TGATTGCCAAATGACCTTTGGCTGCTGCAAACATCAATGCCGTCCAGGCCTGTTTATTGCGACGCTGCACATCTGCACCGGCCAGCAATAAACGTTTAACCACTTCAATATGCCCCATGTTGCTGGCAACCATCAAAGCCGTATCGCCATATTCATTTTGCGCATTAATGTGTTTATTCAAGACCGCCTTGCTTTTCAGCAATACATCCATGGTTTTTACATGGCCATTTTTGGCCGCCAACATCAATGCTGTCCAGCCCCGCTGATCCACCTGATCAATCACAACATTCTGCTGTAACGCCTTCTGCAACAGTAAGGATACGCCTTCGGAAAAACCATTTTCAGCCGCACTCAGCAAGGCCGTGCGGCCATTATCAGTTTTGGCAGATACATCAGCACCCGCCGCCAACAGTATCTGGATGATTTCAGTTTGCCGATTGTTGATCGCCACCATCAACAGCGATACACCACTATCGTCACGTTGTTTGACGTTAGCACCATGCTTCAACAGCAAAGTGACCAGTTTGGGTTTGTCACGCTTCACTGCCCGGCTGAATGCCGATTCGCCACGTTTATCACGGCGGTCTGGATCAGCCCTGGCCTTCAGTAAACGCCCGATAACCGCAGAATGATTTTTGTCCACCGCTACCATCAACGGTGTGCGTTTAAAACTGTCTGCGTCGGCAACACGCGCACCGCTTTTCAACAAATAATTCACACCTTCCAGAGCACCAGCCTTACTGGCCAGCAACAAAGCCGTTTCTTTTTGTTTGTTGCGTGCATTGACGTTGGCTCCTGCGGACAACAGCAAGGCGACGACAGCATGATGATTTTTTTCTGCCGCCAACATCAAAGGCGTCTCGCCCTGCTCACCAGCAGCCGTGTTTACATATTTGGCAAAACGCTGCGCAGCTTCCAGGTCTCCACTACGTGCGGCCCTGCGCAAGGCTTCGGCAGGATTACTCACACTCTGTTTTTTGGCGTCTAATGTAAAAGCTTTCAGCCGCTTGGCGGCCTTGCGATGATCCTGTGCGGCGGCCTTGATATACCACTCGCGCGCGGCAGCACGGTCACGCTCAATACCACGACCATTTTCCAACATCAGCCCGAAACTGAATTGCGCGGAAGCATAACCATTTTTTGCGGCTCGCTCATACCATTGGGCAGCCAACTCCGCATCTTTTTTTACGCCTTTGCCCACACGGTACAACGCACCCAGATTGAACTGCGCCCTGGCATCTCCCAGTCTGGCGGCCCGCTTGAACCATTGCGCTGCCTTTTTATAATTACGTTCAACACCGTGACCTTTGCGATAAAGTTCGCCCAGCCGGTTTTGTGCCTCGGTATCGTCATTATTGGCGCGTGTACGCCACAACTTTACCGCCTGCTCGTATTGGCCATTATCATAGGCCGTTTGTGCGGCGTCATCTGCCCGGGCCGCCCCCGTGAACACCAACAACAAGACCATCGGCAATGTCAATAAGTATAGCGCCCTGAATTGCATCACTGTTTCTTGCCCATTTTCGCCGCGTTCAAAAAAGTTTTTTATGCCTCGCGCCCAGGCCGTATCCACACCGCAGTAACAACCATCGCCAACAACGCGAGCAACGCCGCCAACCAGTAGACATTGGCAGGGCCGATAGTATCCCAACCCAGTCCACTGGCAAAACTGCCCACCGCACCACCTGCGCCAAAACTGACACTGCTGTACAACGCCTGTCCACGTCCCTGATTGCGTCCGGTGAAATAACGATGAATCAGCTGAATAGCCACGGCGTGGTAAATACCAAAGCTGGCGGCATGTAACACCTGTGCAAAAATCATCACTGCGGTCAGCTCAGGAAATTGCCCGATCAACATCCAGCGCAAGGCCGTCAGCCCCAGGCTCACCAGTAAAAGGTTGCGCAACCCGAAACGCGGTACCCAACGGTGCATGAGCAGGAACACGCCAACTTCGGCCACCACACCCAGCGCCCATAGCTGACCAATCAGCGAACGCGAGTAGCCGTGGTCTTCCATATAGATAGTATAAAAAGTGTAGTATGGCCCGTAACTGGCTTGTAATAAAAAACACACCAACAGCAATGCCAACACTTCCGGCCGACGCAATACCTTGAGCAAGGGTTCGTGAGTCAATGACAAATGCTGCGCAGCCTTCTCTGGCACCAGCAGGCTGGATAACAGCATACCCATAAACAGCGCCATCAAAATCACCGGCAAAACTGCCACACCCTGCGCATCCAGCACCGGCCCCAGCACAACAACAGTGGCAATAAAACCAACTGAACCCCACAAACGAATACTGCTATAACGATGACTCTGTTTACCAAGATAATTAAAAGTGGTGACTTCAAATTGCGGAAGAGTGGCATTCCAGAAAAAACTGAAGGCCAGCATCACCATCACTAACCACCAATAGCTATCTCCCAGAAACACACCGGCAAAAGATATTGCCGCCAACAGACACCCCGTACGCACAATTAGCATACGTTTACCGATATGGTCGGCAATCCAGCCCCAGACATTGGGTGAAACAATTTTGGTGGCCAGCATGACTGCCATCAGTATGCCGATATCACGCGCTGAAAAACCGAGATCTTTGAGATATAACGACCAGTAGGGAATCAATGCGCCCACCAGTGCAAAATAAAACAGGTAAAAGCCGGACAGGCGCCAGTAGGGCATCAGGGTAGAGAAAAGAAAAAAGAGGAAAGGGAAAAGTTTTCGCGCGATTTTTTTACCGTCATTCCGGCGAAAGCCAGAATCCAGTGTTTTCTCAGTGAGCTTCTGGATTCCGGTCTTCGCCGGAATGACGAGCTAATCGTTGGCACTGGCGGGAATAATGGGCGTACCGCTATCCACGTCGGCATTTTGCGCACGATGGCGCAGCAGGTGATCCATCAGCACGATGGCCAGCATCGCCTCGGCGATAGGCGTGGCGCGAATACCGACGCAGGGGTCATGTCGTCCTTTGGTGGTTACTTCAATGGGCTCACCTTGCAGATTCACACTCTTGCCCGGCAGACGCAGGCTGGAAGTGGGTTTGAGCGCCATACTCACCAGAATATCCTGGCCACTGGAAATCCCCCCCAGCGTGCCACCCGCATGATTACTGAGAAACCCAGCCGGGGTCATTTCGTCACGATGCTCCGTGCCCTTTTGCGCCACACAAGCAAAACCGGCTCCTATTTCCACGCCCTTCACCGCGTTAATGCTCATCATCGCGTGGGCAATATCGGCATCGAGGCGGTCGAAGATGGGCTCACCCAACCCCGGCATCATGCCGCTGGCCACCACGTTGATGCGCGCACCAATGGAATCACCCGATTTGCGCAGGGCATCCATATAATCTTCCAGTGCTTTTATTTTGCTGGCGTCGGGACAAAAGAAGGGGTTGTTATGCACTTCATCCCAGTCCAGGGTTTCGGCCACCACCGGCCCGAGCTGTTTGAGATAACCTCGAATAGTCATCCCGTATTTTTCCCGCAGATATTTTTTGGCGATGCCACCTGCGGCCACGCGCATGGCCGTCTCCCGCGCGGAGGAACGTCCGCCACCACGATAATCACGCAGACCGTACTTTTGCTGGTAGGTGTAATCAGCGTGGCCAGGCCGGAAGCGATCCATAATGTCGGAATAATCCTTGGAACGCTGATCGGTGTTATTAATGATCAGCGCAATCGGTGTGCCGGTGGTCTGTCCCTCAAACACACCGGAAAGAATCTGCACCTCATCGGCCTCGCGGCGCTGGGTGGTATGGCGCGATGTACCGGGTTTGCGCAGATCCAGATCGCCCTGTAAGTCAGCTTCACTCAAAGCCATCCCCGGCGGGCAGCCGTCAACGATACAACCAATGGCCGGGCCGTGGCTTTCTCCAAAGGAGGTAACCGTAAATAATTTTCCAATGCTATTTCCAGACATGGGCACCATTATAACAGGAACTGTCAGCCCATGGCCGCCTTCAAAAATCAGGGCAGTTTAATAGGGTTAATCGGTGCAATGGGGGATGGTAAATTAATAAACGGTGGGTCGTTCTTTTCCACAGGTGGTGGGTCCACCTTATGCGCCGCTTTTTTCGGTGCGGGTTTGGCTTTTTTCACGGGCGCTGATCTGGCCTCCTCTACAGCTTTAGCTTGGGGCTTTGCCGGGGGTTGGGGCTTTACCGGGGGTGTCGGTTTGGCCTTGGCAACGGGGACTGGCGCCATAGATTTTGTTGCCGGTGTTTTGTTCACGGGCGCCGCCGCGCCCACAATATTTTTTGGCTGTGCAGTCAGCCCCTTTTTAATAAGCTGCTCACCCTCGGCCCCGGAGGACACCTGACTCCCTTCACCAAACAACGCTTTCTCAGCCGCCTTGTTCATGACAATAATAGCGATACGCCGATTGATGGGGTGGCGCGGCTCGGCCTTGTTAAACAACACCATGGAAGCCAGCCCCACCACCTTGACTATTTTTTCCGCTGCCAGCCCCCCTGCCACCAACTCTCGGCGGGAGGCATTGGCACGGTCTGCCGACAACTCCCAGTTACTATAATTTTTCCGGCCCACAAAACGTGCTGCGTCGGTATGGCCGGTGAGGCTGATACGATTGGGCACGGTATTGATGGTTTTGGCCAGCTCGTGCAAAATTTCTTTGGTATAACCTTTGAGTTCCGCGCTGCCACTATCAAACATGGGTCGGTTTTCCTTGTCCACAATCTGGATACGCAAACCTTCCGAGGTGATGTCCAGCAGCAATTGATCCTTGAAAGGCTTAAGCGCCTGACTGGCTTCAATCGCCTTTTTCAGCTCTTCCATCAACGATTCCAGTCGTTCTTTTTCTGCCATGGCAGCCTGCTGAATTTCGTCCGCAGTGGGCGCGCGCGGCTTCATGGCATTCTCTTTGGAATCATCACCCTGGGAGATCTTTTGTCCTCCCCCCATATCAATAAGATCCGCGCTCGAACCTGCACCGTCCGCCAGACCTTGTGTGGGTGGACTGAAATACTCGGAAATACCGGCCTGCTCTTCTTTGGTGGTGGAAGCAATCAACCACAGCAACAAAAAAAAGGCCATCATGGCCACGGCAAAATCAGCAAAGGCAACTTTCCAGGCGCCGCCATGATGGCCGTGCCCGCCCTTCTTGATCTTTTTGACAATGATGGTTTGGTTTTCCATGGAATGCTTTCCGTCCAGGCGGATATACAAATAGCGGCCTTACTCGGCCTTGCCCTTGACAAAATCTTCCAATTCCTGAAACCCGGGCCGATTGTGGGAATAAAGCGCCTTACGCCCAAACTCCACCGCAATTTGTGGCGCATAACCATTCAGCGACGCCAATAAACACACCTTGATGCACTCAAACACCTTGCTGTCATCTTCATTCATATGCGACAGACTGGTGGACATCGGCCCCACAAAACCATAAGCCAGCAAAATACCCAAAAAGGTGCCCACCAATGCTGCGGCCACATGTGCGCCCAACTCTTCGACCGGGCCACCAATGGAGGCCATGGTAATCACGATGCCCAGCACTGCCGCAACAATACCGAAACCAGGCAAAGCATCCGACACCGCCGTAATCGCCGCCGGTATTTTTGCCGCCTCATGATGGTGCGTCTCCAGTTCCACATCCATGAGATTTTCAATTTCAAAGGGGTTCATGTTACCGCCCACCATCAAGCGCAGATAATCGGCAATAAAATCCAGGGCATGGTGATTTTTTAAAATCTGCGGATATTTTTGGAAAATCGGACTGTTTTCAGGCTCATCAATATCGGCCTCCAGCGCCATCAACCCCTCTTTGCGCGCCTTGGTGAAAAGGTCATACATCAGCGCCAGTAATTCCATGTAGCTTTTTTTGGTATGTTTGGAGCCCTTCAGCAACTGACCGATAGAGCCCAAGGCACCCTTGATCACCGTGCCCGGATTGGCAATCACAAATGCCCCAAAAGCCGCACCACAAATAATCAACACCTCAAAAGGCTGCCACAGCGCCACCAGATTACCGTGCGAGAGGACAAACCCCCCCGCCACACAACCCAGCACCACAACAACTCCAATAATAAATTTCATAGCAAGATATCTTCAATCCGGGCATTGAACGCTAAACCTATCGGCAGACACCCGCCCGCCTTGAGAATCACCCTGAAAAATTTCGCTTGAAATTACCCCGGCTTATCGCCAAAAATCGGCGTAGAAATCACCCACCCGCATTGCGCCCAACGCCGTTCTGGTTTACTCTTCCGCGCTGCTTTTCGAGTCGACGTCGGCTGAAGAAAAATTCTGGAGAGGTGTCCGAGTGGCTGAAGGAGCACGCCTGGAAAGCGTGTATACGTTAACGCGTATCGAGGGTTCGAATCCCTCCCTCTCCGCCAATACACAAAACAACCGGTTCTCTGAAACCGGTTTTTTTATGCCCGGAGCCCTGTCGTTCCGGGCCTTCCAACCGGTTCAAGCGTACCTGGCTATTTTAATTCAACCCCGGCATTGGTCCGCTCTGCCCCCCCCCCCCTCTTGGGCCGATATTCTCTGTGACTCGCCTTCGGAAGCACACCCCTCAAGTGCCGTTATTACGCTTGCACTTGCAGGGGCACCGAAAATCAATAGTGAGAGATGTAGCCCGGATTATGTTCGATTTCGAAGAGCTGCCCCGGAAAACCGGGACGAACACGCCGAGCACCAGCGGTGCCGCTCTGTTTGTAGCGCCCGAGCCGCACAGCGGTGAACTGGGCGCTGTTGTAATATCGAAATTCACATTGTACAGTATTTAGTACATGTACATTAATGAGGTGCACCCAATGAAAGCACTTAGCTACACAGCCCTTAGAAATACTCTAGCCAAAACCATGAAAAAAGTCTGCGAGGACCATGAGCCCATTGTTATTACAAGAAAAAGCCAGGGCGCCGTCGTAATGCTTTCTCTCGAAGACTATGAGTCTCTCGAGGAAACCACCTACTTGCTACGAAGCCCAAAAAACGTTAGGCGGCTCTTTGAATCCATCTCCCAACTCGAAGAAGGTAAAGGCATCGAAAAGGATCTGGACGAGTGAAACTCATATTCTCGGAGCACGCCTGGAACGACTACCTTTACTGGCAAAAAACCGATAAAAAAATCCTAAAGCGTATAAACCTGTTGATAAAAGACGTGCGACGTTCTCCAAGTGAAGGGATTGGAAAACCGGAACCGTTAAAACATGCCCTGTCCGGCTATTGGTCTCGGCGCATAAATGATGAACATCGCTTCGTCTACAAGGTAACCGATGACTCTATGTTTATCGCCCAACTCCGATACTATTACTGAACGTTCTATCGCGTATAACCGGGATAGAGGGATGCCTCACGATATCCCTCGTCACCCCTTCCCACAACCAAATGATTTTTATAGAGTAACTTTCGCCATTTTGTTCTGTACTTGCAATAATTTGTATATTTAACAAGCAACTGAAGATTTATTTTCAAACATAGTGGCAAGCAAAGAAACCAATACAGTATAGCGGCTCTCAGAATTAAACACAGGAGCATGCCGGGTATTACACTGGCAGAATATGAGTTTTCCACAGACTTAACTCGATACAAGTGAGAAACAAATGACTGAAGAATTATATGGAGACTCTAACCTGAAACAAGGCGATAAGGATTTGCCAGAAAACGGGCCAAACAAAAAAGCAAAATCAAAGGGATATGTAAAGGAGCTACAAAATGATTTGAAAATACTGGGTATATATTTTTCAAAAATTGACGGTAATTTTGGCGCAAAAACAAAACAAGCGGTAGAAACTTTTCAGTGGAATGCAAAAAAAATTAAAAAACGGATCAAAAACAATAGTATTGTGAATGACCCTCCGGTCTATACCGAGAGCATCACTGGCATAGTCAACCCGACAACCAAAAAAGAAATTGCTCGATGGCTTGAAAAATCATTCAAGGCAACTGGCGATCTAGTGAGAGTCAATGAATCACAATTTAGTAATATTGAGATTGGCAGCGCTTTCAAAAAAATTAAACATTTGCATATCAATGATGGTGAAATTGTCATTTCTGGCGAAATAATCAAGTATTTGAAGTATGCTGATTCAAAAGCTAAAGCCTTATCTCTGAATATTGTTATTAATCAGGCGATGAGGGTAAATGGCCAAAAAGTTACTGGCGCTGTTGTGCCTCCGGCAAAAAAATCTCAACATCTCATTGGTCATGCTATTGATTGTAATATCGTTGATGGTGACATCTGGAATAATAGCCAGATATTCGCAAATGGCAAAGAAACAGAAAATGCAAAGAAGTTTATTGCTGCCATGAAAAAAGAAGGGCTCAGATGGGGAGGAGATTTTACTAATAGTGACACACCTCATTTTGATAAACAGATTATTTCTGTTATTGATTACAAATATAAGTATTTTTTCAATCAAAGAATGATTTCCGAAAATCAAAAAATCCCACTAACAACGTGGTAACAGATCATGAACATTAACTACATCCATACTCACCAGACACTACTTCTTGTCGCTCTGGGGGTTGCTTTCATATTTTTCTCTTCTTCCCCGGCCTATTCTGACCAAAAATCCGATATCAACAGAGATCTTCGCAACGGAAAAGTGGTTGTACTTATTATTAACGGTATGGAAGATCAAGAAAGTGAACAATATGCTGATTGGTCATATTATTTAAATAGCTTTGCAGCCTCTGTTGGTGACAAATATTCATTTCACAAGCTGAATACGAAATCTTTACTTGACTTGATCGAAGGAGCGAATGCTTATAAAAAGGCATATTCAATGATTTTTATGAAGCAAAAAAATGGCGCTTACTTTTATAATGGGCCTATCCTGGAACCTCAGGTCTACGAATATATACAGCTTGCGTATTCGGAAAAAATTATTCCAAAACACTTAAACAGTTTCGCCCCTGAAAAAGTTGTTATTCAATTCAAGCAGTGTGCTGATTTGGGAAAATAAGAAAGAAAGAAAAGAAAGAAAACACAGACACCCATAAAATGAAAATTTTATTCAATGCGTTTGCGGCGACATGATCAAAGATTGATAGTTTTTGCCAGACAAGGAAATAAATCGGTAGTTTTCCAGAAAACAATCTGTTTTTCCGAATGAAGGACAGCAGGAATCCTTCACCATTTACTCTGGCGACCTGAAAACAGAAAAATGAAGCAGTGAGTGACGGCTATG
>DROS01000029.1 GCA_011321815.1 Gammaproteobacteria bacterium | reverse complement strand
TGGGCATGGCCCTGCTGACCACCTCACTGGTGCTGGTGGTGGGGTTCATGGTGCTGTCGCTATCCAGCTTTGAACTGAATGCCGGCATGGGCCTGCTCACTGCCATCGTCATCAGCTTCGCCCTACTGGCTGACTTTTTATTGTTACCCCCTCTTCTCATGTTGTTTGATAAAAAGAAAATCAACCAACAGTCCACCATCAAGGAGCCTGGCCATGCGTAATTCTTTTTTGAAAAATATAAAATCCCCGGTTCCATTATTCTGGCAAAAACCGGAAACCCGCAATCACCCGGGTTCCAGCACCCACAGAAATAATGGAAAGATATTCATGCAGTCATTATTTAAACATACAGGTGTGCTGATACTGACGGCCCTGCCGTTACTTGCAATAGCCGAAACACCTGAAGAAAAAGGGCTGGCCATAGCCATAGAAGCCGACAAACGTGATACCGGCTGGCAGGATCAAACCGCCAGCCTGGAAATGGTTTTACGTAATCGCCACGGCCAGGAAAGTAAACGCAATATTCGCACCAAAACCCTGGAAGTACTCGGTGATGGTGACAAAGCCATGAGTATTTTTGACTCCCCCCGTGATATCAAAGGCACTGCCTTCCTGAGCTACACCCACGCATTAAAACCTGATGAGCAATGGTTGTACCTGCCCGCCCTGAAACGAGTCAAACGCATCTCCTCCAATAATAAATCCGGACCATTTATGGGTAGTGAATTTTCCTACGAAGACCTGTCTTCACAGGAAGTGGAAAAATACACCTACAAGTATTTACGCACCGAAAAAATTGATGGCCGCGAAGCATTTGTTATCGAACGCAAACCCGCCTACAAATATTCCGGTTACACACGCCTGATTACCTGGCTGGATACGGAAATGTATCAGCCATTGAAAATTGAATTTTACGACCGCAAAAAAGCGTTGCTAAAAACACTCACTTATTCTGGCTATAAACAGTATGAGGGCCAGTTTTGGCGTCCGACAAATATGAGTGTGGTGAATCATCTCACCAAAAAAAGTACGGACCTGCATTGGAAAAATTACCGCTTCAAAACCGGTCTAACGGATCGTGATTTTGACCGTAACAGCCTGAAACGTGCACGCTGACATGCTGAATCGAAATACGCTCCTGTTATTTTCAACTGTTTTGTTCAGCAGCGCGGCAGCACCCACCCACGCCGGAGAATGGTCAGGTTATGTCAGCAGTGAATTTCGCGCCTTTGCCAACAGCCCCGCCGATGCGCGTCAACATGGCAATAATTTTTCACTTTCGGCACAACCTGAATATTACACAGACTGGGATAACGGACAGCAGAGCTTTACCTTTGTACCCTTCCTGCGCTGGGATGAAAATGATGACAAACGCAGTCATGCCGATATCCGTGAACTCACCTGGTTAAAAGCAGCAAATGATTGGGAGCTGCGCGCGGGCATACGCAAAGTATTCTGGGGTGTCACCGAATCACAGCACCTGGTAGACATCATCAACCAAACTGACCTGGTTGAAGCAACCGATGGTGAAGAAAAGCTTGGGCAGCCCATGGTCAACTTTGCCTTGATTCGTGATTGGGGAACACTGGATCTGTTTGTACTGCCGGGTTTTCGTGAACGCACCTTTCCCGGTGAAAAAGGCCGCCTGCGGTTCTCGCCACGCATTGACACCAGTCAAGCCATTTACGAATCCAGTGATAAAGAAAAGCACTTCGACTATGCCGCACGCTGGGCCCATTATCTGGGAGACTGGGACTTCGGTCTCAGTTATTTTAACGGCACCAGTCGTGAACCACGGTTTACGTTTGGCCAGGACAGCAAAGGTCAGCCGGTACTCGTCCCCATTTATGAGCTCATCGAACAATGGGGGCTGGACCTGCAAGCCACCCTGGGTGACTGGCTATGGAAACTTGAAGCCATCAATCGTTCCGGCCAAGGGGATCGTTTCGGCCAGAATAAAAGCTACACTGCCCTCACTGCCGGGTTTGAGTACACTTTCGTGGGCATCGCAGGCAGCAATGCCGATCTCGGAATGATTTCTGAAATTTTATACGATGAGCGTGGCAACACGGCCCTGACCCCTTTCGCTGACGATATCCTGTTAGCTGGCCGTCTCACCCTTAACGATGAACAATCCACAGAGTTTTTACTGGGTATGATCTTCGACAGTGACGATGCTGCACGCTTACTCACGCTGGAGTCCAGTCGCCGCTTCGGAGATAACTGGAAAATCACCCTGGAAGGCCAAGCCTTCATTAATATCCCTGACACCAATACCGAATTATTGGCCGGCGTTCGCAAAGACAGCTATTTACAGTTGGAGATAGCCCGTTATTTTTAATTGATATACTCCTCACCCATGCGGAATTCTTAACCGCTATGTATTAGCCTCCATTTTTGTTTCCTGCCATGAAAAAATAGTCCGCAAAGGGTACCTGAACCCAGGTACCCGCACTTCCTGCTGCACAATACCCATTCCTTAAATTCATTCGTAAAAAAACAACATCTGTCAGGTGAAGAACTGAGGTCGCGTTCAATATTGACAGGACATTCGTCAGGTGGAACTAAGAACATTGCTGATAGCATTGGGTTTATTGCTCGATTGTAACAAAGCAGGCAACCGCGTATATCTAATAGCTTGATTCATCGGGATTCTTTTCCCACCTGTACTCCTCTGTAGAAGAGGAATTTTAATTGTTATATGGAGATAACGTAATGTTTAATTCAAAAAACCATAAGGGGCGTTTAATGTCGCACCTGGTAATATATTTATCACGGACAAGTTCACGGTTTTTTCATATGGGGGCACATACCTTGTTTGGGCGTTCGACAGAACGATTTGCAAGAAGCAATCAAACATGGCCAACACCTTCACACACTAAAACCAGAACCTTGCCAGCAATGGGTACACTTTTATTTGCCACGTTATTAACAGCATGTGGCATTGAACAAAATGAGCTTGACTCCGACCTTACTGCATTATCAATTGACCGTACGCTTACAGGTACTGTCGCAGTGGGCAAACCGGTAAAGGGGGATGTAATTATAATCGATGCCGATGGTGAAAAACTGGATACGCAAAGTGATACAACTGGAACATATGCTGTGAATTTAGGTGGCAGACCCGGCCCCTACCTGATTCGCTTTGAGCCTGATGACAGCACTTTTCCTGCGTTGTATAGCTATGCCACCAATGCAGGCGTCACTAACATTACACCATTTACAACACTGGCGCTTTTCCTTGCCTATGAGGGTGATTTTGCGGATTCTTTTGATGACTGGGCAGAAATACACGCCAACTGGAAGCTTACCGCTCTCGAACAGGCACGCGCCAAAATCAATGCCAACTTTGTAACCGAACTGCAAAATTCTGGCGCCGACCCGGTTGTGTATGATTTTTTTACAGTCCCTTTCAAAGCAGACCAAACCGGTATTGATGCCTTCCTCGATAATTATAATGTATCTTTTGACTATGGCGCCAATGGCTACACTATTACCGATACATCAGGTCAACCCGTACCTTTTAATGAGAATATTGATACGACCAACTATTATATTGGTGCACGATTTATTCCTGAAGATGCGGCTAACTGGAAACTTACCTGGACACCTGTGATTGACGGCCAGCAAGGCAGAACTGTTGTTTCGTATCCGGGCAATAATATCCCCTGGAGCGAAGAACGTTTTAATGAAATATTCTGGGACAAACTGGCAAGCACTCCCACACAGATAACAATGTGTGAAGAAAGCCCGAATGTTTCCTGTGAGTTCCGCGTTCAGGTAACCAAATTAAATACCAGTTACGATGTTATTGGTAACGGGGAGATTGGGACAATAGTGAAAGGCAGCGGCACTCATAATTGGAATATGCGTGGCTGGTTCCAGCCAAATGGCCAACAACGCATAAACATTGACAAATCAGTGTCGTGGTCATTTTCATGGAGCTGGGAGCGAATCAACTAGATTCATCACGGATAGTTTTTCCGGCAAAGAGTGCGTCTCAAATGGTTCCGGATTGAGGCGCACTCTTTCATTGAAAACAAGAATAATAAACCGTCAAAGTTACAATACACCCTTCTAAAGATAATTCACTTTTTATTGCGCATTACCGCATAGGCCGACAGCTTGTTACTGTATGTTTTAATAAAATGGTCGGTCGCTCCTGCCTTTCCCCATGTGACAATCAGTCGATTAAAAAGCCGTATCGCCCGATCTATAATAGTTGGATTCTTCAAAACTCGCAGATCGCTATGGTCAGTATTTTTACTGGCGGTGAGAAACCTCATATCACCATGATGACGATAACCAACCGTTTTTTCCAGGATTTTAACAACCGCTTCACTGACAAACGGTATATGTGCAACCTCAAATATACTAATCAATAAATATTGAATATAAGCCGGTGGTACCCGGGGAACAAGGTCGGCGGCATTCACAACACGGTAAATTGGTGTTTTAATATCATCACCAAAACCTGACGATGCAACTCTTGGGCTACCGAAAGTATAACAGGCGCCCAGACTGTCTGATGCTAAAAACTTGGTGGCACACAATGCTAACGCTCCACCCAGCGAATGCCCGGTTATATAAAGCGGATAGCCATTATCTTTCAGTGATTCCAACTCTGCTTCAATGTCAGTTTTGACATTACAAAAAGCCTGATAAAACCCGCTATGTATCTGGTACCCGTCAATCTCTACGGTTGTAGCCTTAAGATCAGCCTTGATATCCCTTATGTCTGCTTCAGTTCCTCTAAAAGACAGCACATTCATTCGGTATTTTTTGCTGGTTGCCAGAAAGGCCTGCGTACCATCGACATTGAATACAGCTGATAATACAAAATCGCTGATTGTCAAATAACTCGCCAACTCAGCCTCAGCATTATCACTTAACTGCTGTTTATCACTTAATAATTTTTCCAGCATTTTTTTGATGGATTGCGGGTCAGATTCCCCAGTCAGAGTCGCAGCAATGTCGTCAATATCAACACTGCCTTCAAACTTGAAATAAGCGAGCCGCGCCATTTCAACCATTAACCAGGCAGTCCTGTCGCTGTAGGCTGCGCGACTCACCGGCGGTTTCAACAAACTTTTATTATCGAAATACATATCCTGCTTCTCCCTGTATTATTCTGAATTAATCAGTTGAATCTACTGATTGATTCAGAATAATGCAATGCCAAACGTATTCCCAACATAAGCGTTCCTGCTCAAGCCGAATCTGGTTTCCCCATTTATTTTCCAGTAAGTTTTTATACACCTGCCTTTCAGCGCCGGTAAGATAGTCTGCTTCAGCAGATTTTCCAGGTTTTTTTTCATGAACCCACAGGTTTTTGTGTTTCAACAGGGTTGTTTCATCCATGAGGATAGATCTGATATTCGGCAGGCTGGCTTTTGCTCTGCCAAGAATGGCAAAACCATGAGTATCAATATCGCCCCAATAAAAAGCCGGGCTCTGTTTCATCCAGGGAATTTGCGCCAGCAAGTCCACACTGTAACCAAGGCCCATAATCACAACAGCACCCGGGATATCGCCAAAAGCCAGACCTGTCTGAATATTTTCAACAATATAGATTTGCCTGACAGGAAGATTCAGATTCTTCAGTTCATCAATGGGCGCCGTAATATCACCCAAACCACCACACAGCTTGCGTAAACTGTCGTCCAGTATTCGCATCCTGATTCGTAAGGGTTCACGGCGAATGCCTGTTATGGCATAAAAATCACCGGGTTCACTTTCCAGCGCATGCAGGCAGGCCAGTAATTCACTGATGAGTTTTTTATGGTTGCCCAGCCATTTGGTGTCTACACCTTCGATGGGTAACTGACGAATATAAAGCTGGCTGGCCGGGTTGGCCTGTAACCAGGACAGGACGGCGATCAATTTTTGAATATCACTGTCCGGCGCATCTGCCAGAATCGGAAAATGGCGGGGAAGATGACTTGCGAGCATGGGCCAACGTTCAACGAACGCACAATAGCGGTTGTGCGCGGTCTGCCAGCGCGTCTTTTCACCAATCCAGCTTGCGGCCTGATCCGGTGTCTGTAAAAGCAGTTTTTCGGGCAGGTTTTGCTGTCCCAGTTTACGCCAGCAGCGTGTGGTCCATACCAGTTCTCCAATGCCTTGCCAGTTTTGCCAGGCTACGACCCATTTTTTGACGGCGAATAAATCACGTTCGGCCTGTTGTTCACTGGGTATGCCCAGCGGAATGGATAACGGCCAGTGACCATTGCCTGCGAGCCAGTCCCGGTGCTGATTCCGGTATTGCCTGCGTATCCGGGTGCTGACACCTTCGGCATCAAGCAGAAAGGTTTTCGCCATGGGCCTTACTGTCTCGTAAAGAGTTGTCTCGTAAAATGTTGTCCCGCAAAGTGCCCGACAGGGTGTCCGGCAAGTCCAGCTTTCGTGCCTGTTGATCGTATTCAATCTGCAATGTTGCGGATCGTTTACGTTCTGCGATATCCACAAAACAGGCTCCACCAATAAAAGGCTCCAGTGTCATCACGGATTTCAATGGTGTCGCAACAATCATTTGAAAACCAAAGTTGGTAAAAATTTTCATCGCCAGTTCGGTAAATTCATTGTCGGCTTTGCCGAAAGCTTCATCCAGCACCACCGGCGCGTACATAGGCAAGCCGCCATCGCTGCCCCCCAATTGATAACGTAATGCTGCTGCCAGACAGGTGGTGGCCAGTTTTTCCCGTTGACCACCGGACTTGCCCGCCCCGGATCGGTACACTTCAACTTCATCGCCCTCTGCGTCATATTCGTAGCCCACAAAATCGACATGCTGGCGTACGTCCAGCACTTGTTCACGCCAGCGTTGTTGTTCGCTGTCCTGCCCACTCAGCTGATTCACCAGACTGCGCATCACGGCAAACCGTTCTTCGGCCAATGCGCGGTCGGTACCCCAGGCATTGTCGAGCACTTGTTGAATCTGCCGTTGAAAATCCGTCACACTGTCCAGTTGCCGGTCATTCACCACAATTTGCAAATGCGTTCCGGGGCTGAAATCTGCGCCGGACAAACTTTCATTCACTAATTCCATGCGGTCACGAATATCCTTGCGGGCCTGTCGCAAGTGCGTGTTCAATGCCGCCAGATTTTCCGTGCTTTGTTCTTGCAGCATTTCAAAAAAACGTTGTTCAAAGGCAGGTAATCCATCGTGTTCCAGTCGCTGTAGTTTGGCGAGAAATTCTGGTGCAGAGGCCAGGCTGGCATCCATATCTGCGCCATCCTGGGGCCAGGTATTTTTAAAACTGGCAAAGACACGTTCAATGTTTTTTTCCAGGGTATTGGCTTCTTCCTGTAAAGTCCGCCTTTCTCCATTGAGGTTGCGCTCCACCCGGGTTCGCTGTTGTTCCAGATTTTTCAGCGTCAAGGTTTGTTCCAATGCTGAGAACCGGGCTTCCAGCCCTTCGCTTTGAAAAGATGTTAATCTCAGTGTTTTGATCAATATCTGTAGTTCGTTCAGCTCTTCCTGATGTTGATGGAGTTGATTTTTGATATTGATCCGTTTGGCCTTGATAGTGCTCCAGGTATTGTCTGCCGAGATTATTTTCTGTTTTTGTTTTTCAATCTTCTCGCCCAGTTTTTGTAATGTTGAATTGCCCTGACGCAGTTCTTTCAGTGCTTTATCCAGCTCATGAATACGCACCAGCAGTGGTGCAACATCAAGTTCCTGCCAGCGCAGGTTGGCCAGTGTGTGACAGGCTTTAAAATGATCGCTGTGTTGTGTTTCCTCATTTTTGAGCTGCGTTATCTGTTGGTCGAACTGGCTGATTTCACCGCCAAGGTGCTGGGCGCGTTTTTGGAACAACCCCAGTTTTTCCCGGTTGTCAAAACCCAACACCCAGTGACGACGGTCTTCGATGGCGCGACGGTCATCTTTTTCATGGCGGGATTTGCCATGTTTGATTTGCCCTTCGCGGGTAATGGCCCGTTCACTGTCGCGAAAAGCATGCAGGCTTTCGACGCAGGCATAATTGAAACGGGCTTTGAGTTCTGCATCCAGCCAGGCCCGGCACGCTGTTTCTTTCAATTGCAGTTTGTAGACCAAGGAATTGTTGTGGATGGTTGCAGAACGTGTGTGACTTTTTGCCGTGAGGCGATGATAGACGAGACGTTGCTTCAGCCGGGTATCATTCACATACGTGGTGACGGCGGCGTAGTGACGTTCGTCCACCAGTAACGACAGTGCAAAACCATGCAGCACCCGTTCGATGGCCCCGCTCCAGAGCACCTCTTCCTCACGCACTTCAATCAGTTCTCCCACAAAAGGCAGGTCTTCATCCAGCAGCCCCAGTGCATCGGTCAGTCGTGCCCGTAACTCCAGCATGTGGGCAGGAATATTGGAGGGCTGACGCTGCATGGCATCGATTTCTTTTCGTACTTCAACAAATTCGGTTTCGGTGTCTTTTTTCTGTTGCAGAAGCTGGAACTGGCGATCACGCAATGCTTCGCTTTTTTTCTGCCAGCTGTCAACATAGTCTCGTGCGCGTCCCGCCAGTTCGGCATAGGCCTGTGGTGAATCAGGCAAGACCCAGCCCAGTTGTTTACAGGCTTGTTCTGCCTGAGTGCGTTTCGCCAGTCGTTCAACACGCTGTTGTTCACTCTGGCGTTTTTCCTGTTCGATTTGTTCGATGCGCCCGCCGCCCTGCTCCCGGTGATCCCTTTCCAGGTTCGCCAGCTGCGTCTTGAGGTTTTCCAGGTTTTCGCCTTGACGTTGTTCCTGTCCTTCAAGGCTCTGGTCTTCTGTGCGTAATCGGGAGAGTTCCTCTTCCAGCAACACGGCCTTGCGTTCATCCCGATAGGCATCCACACCGGCAATCAATTTATCGAGCTGATTGCCTTCCTGTAAGACTTCCGTTAATCGCTGATGTTTTTCGCGCGCGGGTTGCAGGGTTTCGACTTGCTCGCGCGCAATCACCACAGACTGATGGGCAGCATCCAGCTCATCAAATTCCTCAACCAGACGTTCGGCGACCGCAAAGGTCTCCGGTTTGTCTAACATGAATTCACGCAGAAAGTGATTCAGGTCACCCAGATTTTTTGCGGACTGGGTTTTGTGCAACAGCTTCAGGGCCATTTCGCTGTCAATACCCAGCAGGCGGCGAAAGCGTTCGCTATAGGGTCTGAATTTATCGTTGTGGTAAACGTCGTCCAGTTGCTGCTTCAGTTTGCGGATATCGAGTTTGAAATCCGCCAGTTCCTGCATAACATCAAAAGGCCGTTCCGCCAGCATGTAATGGCGTTTGACATCGGCGCTGCGGGTTGTGGTACCGCGTAACCAGTACAACTGAATCAGGCTCACCACCTGCCCTGCCTGATTGGCATACTCCACCATCAGTGCCGACCAGGTGCTGTCTGCCCGCAGAAACTGGGTGGCAATCTGGCCGGAGTCCACATCCTTCTGGTCCGCCCAGGCACCGCGAATATAGGAGACCAGATTGCGGTCATAACGGCCACGGTCTCCCTCTCTCGCGGCGGCATTGAAACCTAGCCAGGGCGGTGGCACCAGCAAGGCGGAGAGTGCGTCCAGCAATGTGGACTTGCCCGACCCTGAACGTCCGACAATCAGAAAACCGTCTGCGGCAACGGGGATATCATGCAGTCCGGAAAAAGTGCCCCAGTTAAAAACCTGCAACCGGCGCATGCGGTATTGCTCGGTCAACAACATATCCCGTGTAAATTCTTCGGCATTATGCATTGCCGTGGCCTTCGTCCGACGGAACATCTTCTGCTAACAAAGACCGGTATTGGCGAAGCAGCGAACCAATTTGTTCGGCACTGAATAACAGCTTCAATGTCGGCGCCACTTCATAACGCTCATCGCTGTCTTTTATCCGGCTGAGAATGCTGTTCTTTTTGGCTTTTTCAATGGCGGCATTAACCCGCTTGTCGAACCCGGCCCGGTCCGTGTTGATGCTTTGCTCGTAAAGCCCCAGTTGCTCGCGCATATCCGTGGCAGACACCACCGCACGTAATCCTTGTGTTTCTGCGTCGGTCAATTGCTGACGGAGGTAAAGCATTAACACTGAATCAATAAACGTCAGATTGGTACGACGCAATAGTGTGGGCGTTTCCAGATCCCCCGTGTCTGCCTGACGGGTAAAGGCCACTTGCATATCACGATCCAGCACCAGTTCCAGAAACAACTCGGCGAGGCGTGAGCGAATAAGTGCTTCATGGCGCGACAATACCGGCCACAGTTTTGTATGGCGCTTGGCGTCCAGCGAAGGGCCGGACAACAATTGCACCAGCACCCGTCGTGCATCCATGGGCAACTGGCCCAAATCCCCCGGAAACAATTCCGTGGAGACATGCTCTTTTTCGTCTGCCTCATCTGACAGCCGTTCAAATGAGTCAGGTTCTTTTTCAGAATATTCCATCATACGGACTCTGTTTATAACGTAGAGTATGCGCTCGTTAACTTTACACTTTACTGTGAATCCAGCGCTAAAAACACGCTATTTTTTTTTAAAAAATCACCGGGTATTTAACGCAGAGATCGCAGAGACGCAGAGGCACAGAGTTTTCAATGTTTTTCTCTGCGACCTCTGCGTTTATAACACGACACTTGTCAGCACCACGACAACATAACCTGCCAATACACTGGAACGCTCATCCAGGGGTTTACACCTCTGAACTCCGGCTAAAAACAGGCCGGAATAACGCTATTTTCAGACCGTAGGGCAGGCACTGCCCACCCTGCTTTACAGGCCATCATGACTGCTATTAAATGACTCTTTGATAAAATAAATACGGGGAATACGGGCGCTGCGTGGCGTACCATCCGCGCCTTCCCAGTTAACGGTTTCGGTACTGGCCCCGCTACTGTCAGCCCGTACACCATGGCGTACACCGATGGCAAGATACCCCACCACACTGCCCAGCCCCTGTTCCGCCGGATAATGCTCCATCACCTCGGCAACCGAGATCTGGCTCCGTTTTTCCAGCAACTGCGTAATGTGTCCCTGCAAACGGCGAAAATCAATTTCCGACTGGGCCACCAATTCACTCACTGCCTCCAGCGATATCTCAGCGGTTTCCGCCAAAGGAACACCCCCTTCAATCATATCCAGACTGGGGTCATGCAAAACCTGTCGTGACAATGAATCAATTTTGCTGCTGGTGAGGTAAAGCGTGTGGCCAATATTTTCATTCGCCCGGATTTGATCCTTCGCCGCCAAAGCAGCACGCTGCGCCGTTTTGATCAACCGGCTCAAACGGCGTTGCTGCTGATAGTCACGGCTTTGCACAAACTGTTTCAGGCCACGCGCAAAGTTTTGCAGCACTTCATGCACTTCCGCCCCCTGCTCCAGCAACAACCGGGTGAGCTGCAACAAAAAGCGTTTTTCCTGCCGTTCCAGCTGATGCGCGAAGTCCCGTGAGAGCACTTGCTCCAGTGCCACATCAAGGCCCG
>DROS01000028.1 GCA_011321815.1 Gammaproteobacteria bacterium | reverse complement strand
CGGACGTTATCTCTACGTACTGGGCGGGGAGGACAAGCCATTGCAACGTTACGCCGTGGACGCGGCCAGCGGCGCGCTGGAGATGCAAAAGGCGGGACAACATAAAGGGCTTCGGCAATTGGTGTTCCCGGTATTTTCAGACTAGAAAAGGCCGGGAATAAAGCGGTATTTCACTTTTTTGCGGTAGGCCCGGTATTCCGCAAATTTCGACAGATGGCGTTCTTCAGTGAGCGCACGCAGCACATAAATGAGCCCCCATATGAAATAACCGAAAAGGAATTTCATCGTCCAGAATTTCCGATAGGCGGCACTTTGCACCAGCCACAATAGCAGCTTGGTCGTGGTACCCGGATGGCGGATCAGTGCGTAGGGACCACGGGTCTGCAATTTCTTCAGGGTAATGTTGGCCACCGAAGGCCCAAGTGAAGTATCGCTGTAAATGTGGCAGACATGGATACCCAGCTCCAGTATTTTAACAATGTAAAAAAATGTGATGCTGCCGATGAGCAGGTCGTCGACGCGGCCGCTGGCGACGTAGGGGGCAAAGGCGAAGAGTGAACCGGTAATTCCGTTTAATGGAGGATAAACACTCAGGCACACCAGCCAGCCGCCGAGGGTGAGGTCGATGGAACGGCTGCGGTTTTCCAGCCAGCGGGATTCCAGGGTGTAAGCCACGGTGGCATTGACGATATCCAGCAGCCATAGCATGGCGCTGAGCATGAAAAACAGAGTCAACCATTGATGATCCGCCAGTTGCCGGTAGAGCAAATCGAGGGTACTCATGGCGGTAGGGGTAACCTGTTCCACCATCACTGGAATAAAATAGGCGCGCATCAACAGATTCAGGAAGACTTTACGGTTGTAAGGTTTACGCAGCACGTAAAAAATGGAGCGAGCCGAATCACCGCGCAGAGTGCGTCGCAGGATTTGTTTGCCTACATGGATGAAGCGCACTGCCGGATCGTAAAAATCTTCTGTGCGTGAGGCCTTGAAAGTGAGGGTCAGAGCAAAATAGGGCATGCCCAACCATAGATACCAGTGCAGGAAGGTCTCGAAAAATTGGTATGTGGGACGGTGTTCAGGGCCGGCATAAAGCGGCATCAGCAAGTACAGCTGGTAACCACCATAAAGCACCACCAGCCATACCAGATAGCGTGCCAGGGCACGCCGGAACAGACTTTCGACAGACGGCCCCTGATCAATGTGGAAGTGGCTGCGTCCATTCCAACACTGGCGCACAAAATAGAGCAGGGCGTAGACCGCAGCCAGCACCAGCACTGGCAGAAAAAAATAATCTTTATGCAGGCCGAACACGTTGACGGCATAAATGGAGCCGGCAGTGACGAGCAGATTGGTTGACACATAAAAGTGTGGAGGCAAGGCTGTTGCTGCGCGAGCGTTGTTCACGTTATTCAGCGTAGGGTTTGCGCATGCATTGCGTGAGTGTTACTCAAAGTTGGTTCCTTAATCGGCTGATCTTGAATTTGCTTGAATGCCGTATGGTCGAATCAGAATTTATCATACTTTGTGAATTCCCCTGTCTAAGTATGGCCAAAAACAGCACGCAGGTCGCGACATGGCTTTAATGGTGAAATACTTTTGCATGTTGACTCTTTGCTTTGTTCTGCGTATTTTCTACACAATTTCTTGCGCAGGGCGGTACTGCCGCGAGGTCAGTTGTTTGTTCACGGATGGTTAGTTGTTCTTCAAGGAAGTGCTGGCAGAGGGGAGTGTCCATGGCACCGGTTTTTACCCCGTTGGCAGGTTATTGCGTTTACCTTTGAGCATGATCAGGGCTTTTTTGCTGATGATCTTAAGTCATTGATGTTTCAATTTTTATCACCGGGTTTTTCACTCAGTTTTTGCGTTATTTGGTCGATGCTTAAAGGACGGGCGCGGTGATAAAAAACACACATGACTATTGGGTGATTCGGCAAAAGGTTTGAGGGCAAAGTATGAAGCGCTACCGGCTAGCAGTGTTTGTAATTCAATGGACTGTTGTTTTTGTCATCGGAGTAGGGACTGCTTACGCTGGTTCCATGCCCTCGGGACGGGTTTCCGACATCCGCAACACCAAACACAACCTGAGCACCCTCGG
>DROS01000027.1 GCA_011321815.1 Gammaproteobacteria bacterium | reverse complement strand
GAGCGCCCGAAGGGTTGGCCTGTCAGCGTCCATGGCGGCGTTGCTCCTCTTGCAAAGGACGACAGCCATTCGCTGCGAGGAGCGCCTTGCCCTGAACGCTGACAGACCAACTGAATCCCAATTTATCACCTTGAAAGAGTACTAGCACTTAATATGGGCTGTTACGTAACATAAAATGGGGATAAACCAAGCGGCGGGCACAAAAAAAGGGCCCCGAAGAGCCCTTTTTGTCGCCTGTGGGTCGCAACCCTCTAGGCTTGTATCGCGTTACGCGCGCACCAAGCCATACTTGGTCATCACCGTGCGCACTGAAAACCAGCCCGCAGCAGCCACCACCAAGGTCACCCCAATATCAGCAATTGATGTCATGGGGATGTGGTAAAACTCCGGCGACACCGAACCTGAGATCCAGGTATAACGCTCAATCCAGGTACCCACCAGGATGCTGGCCGCCACAAACATAATGACAGTCGGGTTGTGACGGTTGGGCGTCCATACCGCAAAGGTAATGAAAGGGACAAAAAATTTCAGTACCAGATAAGTCCACCACAGAGGCGCCAAGTCATTAAGCATCATGTCGAAGAAACGATCCATTTCCGTCGGCAAGCGTCCGTACCACATGATCAAATACTGTGTGAAATAGAAATACGTCCACAAAATAGTAAAGGCCAGCATCATTTGCGCCAGGTAATTAAACACAAACGGCTTATAAGGCTTGTTCACTTTCCCGGAGCGATGCAGCAGGATTAACATCACGGCCAAAAATGCCAGGAAGAAGTGGAACATGCTGACAAACTGGTACACACCATAACTGGCACTGTGCCAACCTGGAATCAGAGTCATTTCAAAGTCCCAGGCGATCATGGTTCCGTACAACACATACACACCTGGAATAACCAGCGCGATATTACGGAAAGTTCTATGCACCTTCGGATCATCGCTGATATCAGTCATGTGCTGGTATTTAATGAACAAGGCAAAGAAACCCGCGACAACCAGGAATCCAAAAATCTGCCGCGCGACCAAGAAGGTGTAATTGTGCCAACCACCCAAATGGTTACCCTCGTCATGCGCACCAGCCAACCATGGGAAGGTATTTTCACCGCTGTACAGCAAAACCAACAGCAAAATGCCAGCCAGCGGAAACAACCCTGCCGTCGCAACTGCAAAATAACGTACTTGAAAACGCCATTTACCATTCGCCAAATGCAGGATCGATGCAAACGTCACACCTGCCAGCGCCAGATACAGCACGATGAGGAAATTTGTGGTCAACACCGACCAGCTGCCAAAATTTTCCATTTAACCCTTACCCCTTTTATCTATTCTTACAAGTCGTGACAAAACATGCACTACTTTGCCGCAACCTGGGTTTCTTTCACCAAGCCATTTTTGAGATAGTTCACCACATGCCAACGCTCTTCAACACTCAGGTCGTTCGAACCACCCTGCTCTCCCGGTACACCGTAGGCGGGCATAACATAACTGCCAAAGGTAATCGTACCCCACAGCCAGCCTTCACTCATTGACGTCTGCACATAATCATCCGTCAGATCAATAGCACCTATTTTACCGCTTACAGGTGAGTCCGCCTTCCCTGTCAACCCATGACAAGCGGAACAGTAAATGCGGAAAAGATTTCGTCCCTTTTTCAGAGATGCGGCCGTCACCGCAATGGGGTTAACCAAATCCCTGGACTCCTCCCGATTCGCTACCTTGGTGGGAATACCCATCACTGGAATCGAGCGTGCCGGGAAAGGTGTCATCGCCCCTTCCTGTGGTTTGATGCTGGGCTGGTTCATCATATCCTGCGACCATGGCCAGGCCAGCGCCGCAGAAGGAACGGCCAATGCGGTCAACAACACCGCAGTGCGTTTCATCAAATGGTTCGTTGCACGCTTCATCGAATCGCCTCTTCTCGAATTTCTAATACCTTGTGCTTTTGAAAAAGCCCTTTCACTGATTCACCGATGCTCTCATCAATTTCCACAATAATGGCCACTTGATCCAGACTCACCTTTTCGCTGTACAGCGCACTGCGCTTTCTCAGCAACCCCGATAAAAACAGAAAGGAAAGAAACGTCAGCCACACAGCGAAGAAAATCAGCATCTCATACATCAACACAAAGTTTGATGGCAACGGAATAACCGGCTTGCCCCCCTGTGGCTGCACAAGAAAAGACGCCTGCGCAGCGGCCAAAAACAGGAAGCCAAAAGTCACGCCAAAAATAGCACCAAACAGGGTGAATTTTTGAATATGCACCGGGCGTTCGCCCAACACCTCTTCAACTTCAGGGTGCTCAATAGGAGATGTCATGGTGACATCATCCACCGTCAAACCCGGTACTTCATTGCGGCGAATGTCGGCGATGGCATCATGAGCCTCTTCAAAATCACCAAACAAACCCATCACTCTTTTTTTGCTCATTTATGCACCCTCCCCGCCAGTCGCTTGAGTCACCGGTTTTGCATGATCAGTCATACGCGCCAGATCCTCTTCACCCGCAGACCGCTTACGATGAAAGACCATTTCTTTCACCTCATACATGGATACCGACGGGAATATTTTCACAAATATCAGGAACAACATACCGAACCAGCCAAAGCTGCCGAAAACAATACCCCACTCCACAATGCTGCCATACATGATGTCCCACTGATGGGGTTCCTGTGACATGGACAATGTGGGCGCCACAATCATCCAGCGTTCGAAGAACATACCCAGATTCAGGAATAACGAGACCACAAACATGGTCGGCATGTGCCTGCGCAGCTTTTTAAAGGCCAGCGCAAAAGGCAACACAGAGCCACAGAAGATCATGGTCCAGAATATCCAGGCGTACGGCCCGGTCGCTTTGGCAATCAGCAGTTCCTTATTGTAGATATCGTGTCCGTACCAGACAGAGGCGAACTCGATAAGGTTCAGGTAAGTCCACACCATCGCAATGGCAAAGGTCAGCTTGGCAGTCTTTTCCATAATGGGCAGCGTCATATAATCCTCAAAGCGGAAGAAATAACGCAACAGGATGAACAGGGTAATGATCGCCGCACAACCGGAATACAACGCACCTGCCACAAAATATGGCGGGAAGGTGGTGATGTGCCAGCCCGGCATAATGGACATGGCAAAGTCAGCCGACACGATGGAATGCACCGATACCGCCAGCGGAATCAGGAAACAGGCCATCAGCAGATAAATTTTACGGAAGTTGCGCCATTGCTGGTCACTGCCCACCCAGCCCAGAGACAGGATGGTATACAATTTCTTACGCCAGCCCGTGGTGTTGTCACGGCAGATGGCCAAATCCGGAATCATGCCCACAAACAGGAACAGCATGGATGCCGTAAGGTAGGTGGTAATGGCAAACGCATCCCATACCAATGGTGAGCGAAAGTTTGGCCAGACACCCCGGTCACTGACATAAGGAAGCACCCAGTACAGGTTCCAGACACGTCCCAGGTGAATCATTGGAAAGATGCCGGCGGTCATTAACGAAAATGTCGTCATGGCTTCCGCAAACCGGTATATCGGTTTACGCCAATCGGCATGGATCAAATGCAAAATCGCCGACAATAATGTACCGGAGTGACTCATGCCGATCCAGAACACAAAAGCAGCAATGTACATATCCCACATATGCGGGTTATTCAGATTGGCCGTCCCCATACCCACTGTATACTGAATATATTCCGCGACCACCGCAGTGGACACCATGGCCAGGCATACCGCCAGCGTGACCCAGTAGGCAGGACGTGGATTTTCCATGCTCTTCAACACATCGGTGTTGATCTTTGCCCACGCAATCTGCTCGTTAATATCTTTTTCTGTGACCATCGTCATTGTTATATCACCTTAATCTTTTTGACGGCTCTGCTTAAAAAGTCTGTGCAAATATTCCGATCTAAATGTCTTCACGAACCCGTTCGAGGTACATCACCGATGGATCAACATTAAGATCTTCAAATATCCGGTAACCACGCAGGTCGGCATTCTTTTTTGCGTGCCGGGTTTTCTGATAAACCCCTCTCTCTACCTGGTGTTTTTTCCAGAGTTTGCTAACCATGCTGCCCTCATCCATGGTGTCGCCAAACACAATGGCCGAAGTCGGACAGGCTTGTGCGCAGGCCGGGACCACTTCACCATCCTGCACCGGACGATCTTCCATAAAGGCTTTATCCTTGACCGTACGAATCCGTTGCACACAGAATGTACATTTTTCCATCACACCCTTGTCGCGCACAGAAATGTCCGGGTTGAGCTGCTGCTCCATCGGCTCCGGCCAGGCTGATTCGTAATAGGAATAAAAGTTGAAATAACGCACGCGGAAGGGACAGTTATTGGAACAATAACGTGAGCCGATGCAACGGTTATATACCTGCGCATTCAGTCCATCCGGTGTGTGATAAGTTGCAGCCACCGGGCAAACCGGTTCACAGGTTGCTGCACCACACTGCTGGCACATCATCGGCAAAAAGCTGGCTCCCTGTTCCGGATGCTCCAGTTCCTGCTGATCCCAATAGCGCTCGATGCGCATCCAGTGCATGGCCTGGCCTTTTTCGAACCTTTCCTTACCAACCACAGCCAGATTGTTTTCGGCATAACAGGCGGTGGAACAGGCATTGCAACCAATGCACAAATCCAGATTGATGGCCATGGCCCAGCGATGTTCATAATCGTGGTGACCACCTTCTTCGGAGCCTTTACGATAGTCTGACCAGTGGTTGAGAATATTATCCAATGACATGATTAAGTGCCCTCCGTACGACGAACCTGCTCAACTGGCACGGTCCCTACCAACTTACGTCCCACCTGACTATCCCCGGCCCCGGTTCCCATACGTACGAGAGAGAGCGAATCTGCCGGCCCCACACGTTTTACGGTCACCCGTGTGCTGTACATGGCCAGCTCACCGGTTTTACTGTCTGTGGTTGCATCAAGAATCTGCAGGGGGTTGACGCCCAGCCCCTTGGCGTAACGCCCATAGGCTTCGTGTCCCTGACCCAGTGGTATTGCCACTGCGTCTGCGTGCATGCCTTTCAGCAATACCACACGCAACGTAACCGATCCCTGTGCAGAACTGACTTTTACCAAATCCAGGTTGCCGATACCCATTTTCGCGGCAGTCGCCGGGTGCATTTCCACCCAGGAATCCCACACGACTTTACTGATTTGATCCGGCGCCTCCTGTAACCAGGGCAGGTTGGCATGACGGCCATCAAACAAGCCCAGGCGGGGCGATGGCACCAACGTCAAACCCGTGCTGTCATCCACCACCGGTGCGGCAAATGAAACAACTGTCGATTGCAAATCCTTCGCGTTACCATTCACTTTGATGACGCCTGTCTGTAGGGCTGCATTCCAGAAGGCTTCGTCATTTTTCGCGTCACCTTTCACCGACGTTGGCATGGCGGCAAAAGCATGGCGTAAATATGCGTAATAGTCCTCGAACTGGCCATACTCATCTTTTTTGCGCTGCTTGAGCAGAGACAACAGAATATCGCCCAGGCCTTTGGTTTCCGCATTGAGCTTTTCCATCAGCGGCTGTTGCACATGAATAGCGGTGCCTTCAGACTGATCAGCCGGCACCTGTGTACCCCAGTCTTCCAGATAAGAATCCACCGGCAATACCAGATCAGCGGCCATGGTGGTTTCATCAGGAAACTGCGAAATTGCCACTTTGAAGCCAATGTTGGACATGGCCTCTGTCAGTCCCAGGCTTTTGGGTGCGGTGTAAACCGGATTACTGCCATGGAAGATCACGGCCTCCAGTTTTTTCGCTTTGGCCGCTTCGGCGAAAGCGACCAGATCAGCAGTACCACCTTGTCTGGCCATCAGTTGAGGGAAGGGGAACTCGCCCGCAGATTCAATGGTCTTACCGACATTGCCAAGAATATGGTTAAGCATCATGATTGCGGCTGTTGCGGCATAACCCTGCGCCTGCCCTTCAACACTGGCCCCCGCCAACACCAGGCTTGGCGAGCGTTCGGTCAACAGCTGGGTCACCCGTTGAATTCGATGACCCGCCACACCGGTAGTCTGCGCCACCTTGGTAATGTCATAACTGTTGATCAGCGTACGCACATCGGCAGGAATACCCGCGTCGCTCACTTTGATTTTGTTCAGCAGCAAATTCGCCATGCCCAATGCCAGTACCGCTTCCGTGCCCGGCTTGATGGCCAGCCACAAGTCGGCACTGCCACCGGTCAGCGACATTTTGGGTTCGATCTGCACCAGTAACCCACGCGCTTTATTCGTGCGGAATTTGGCGTACTGCCCGGCATATTGTACGGGTGACTGACTGGCGCCCATGAAATCTGCGCCGAAGGAAACAATCATCTTCGCCTTATCAAGACGCAGGCGGGGATTGGCTTCACCCAGCATATCCTGATTAACAGCACGGGAAACGGCATTATTGACAACTTCATGCACGTAATGATTTGTTGACCCCATGGCATCAAGGTGATTTGCCAGCAGCACGGACTGGTGGCCGCTGATAGTGCCGGTAAACCAGGCAAAACGGTCGCCACTGGTGGCGCCCAGTTTTTCTTCCAGCATTGCCAGCGCCTTGTGCCAGCTGATGGGTGTCAAGCTGCCACCATTGCGCACCATCGGCGCGGTAATGCGATCAGGGTTGTAGTGGCCTTGCACACCGGCCTGCCCCATCATGCACAGCTTGCCATTATTCACTGCGGTATCCGGATTACCTTCCAGTTTCAGCACCCGGCCTTCACGCACCCGGCCGTGAATACCACAACCTGCCGCACATTGTGTGCAGGTCGAGGCATACCAGACACCGACACCCGGAATCACATATTCCTCCGGCATGACGTAGGACACCACATCCTCTTTACCTTCTTCCAGGGTAATGGTCGTGGGCATGTCGCAACCAGTCAGCGCTACGCCTGCACTGCTCCATCCCATTACTTTCAGAAAGTTTCTACGGTTCATTTTTCCGCTCATAATCGTTATTCCGCCTATTGAACCAATCTCAAATCTACATAAACCAGCATCGTGGGCTGATTACTTATGACACTTCCAACAATCACCCGGCGCACCGAGATCCTTGTTCTTGATATGGCAATTAACACAGAAACCCATGTTCAACGGCTTCACCTTATTGGCCACAGTCATGTTTTCCAGCTCACCATGACAAAATGCACACACTTCCTTGACGTCTTCCACCGGAAATTCACGATCAAACACCAAGGTCTTCAAATGTTTTTCATGGGTGAAATGTACAAAATCCGGTACGTCATGAACTTTTTTCCAGGGAGGCGGCTCTTTGTCTTCCCAGTATTTTGTCAGCTGCTGAATACGTGGTTTGTCGGTGGCAATCACCTTGTGACAACCCATACATTTACTGGTGGGTGGAATACCTGCCACCTTGCTGCGCCGCGCATAGGTGTGACAATACATGCAGTTAATGCCATTGTCCTTGACGTGAGTATTGTGCGGGAACTCGATAGGCTGGGGTACATCTTCACCTTTGTGCGTGCCGCTCGGTGGCACCACATCGTACTTGGCAGCCATTGCCATAGAGGACACCAGCAACATAGCCAGGAACAGCATCCCGGCAAATCCAGCCCTGGCGAAACCCGCGCCCGGATTGATCAAACGGTTCTTCACTGCCATTTTCTTCCTCGATACATTTTGTTGTTTATCAACTGTTTTCACCAATGTTTCCATCAATCCCAAATTGTTTTCACAACCCTAACCCTAATTTGCGACAAACCTAACGGGCTAAAAACGCGGAAAACGCTACCCTGCCAGACAAATGACTGACAAAACATTTCTGCTGCACAGCTCGCGCTGCAATATGGAAATTTTTCAGACTTCTGCTAAATCAAGCCAGCCGAAGTAGCCGCTTGTTCTCCCTCAATTCTTTGCGGATCGTGTCCGTTTGTTATTTTAAACAGGCCGCTCTCATCGACCCATCATCACTGTCATCGCGCAGCTTCTTATTGGCTCTGCCTGGCGAGCACCTGGCTTGGTGCATCTTGCAAATATCGTTCTAAACCGAACGGACCAATCGCAACGTATCCCTGGCCACACACACTGTATATCAGAGTATTATTATTAATCTGACAAAATTTAATTATCAGCTTTATCTATGCCGGTCGATGCTAGACTAATCTCAGCGGGCCTGTCAACGCAATTCATAAGAAAAAAGCTCAGGAAATATTTTGCATAAGAATCACCGCCTTGCATTGGTGCATTCATCCACGCAACATCGCATGCCAGCGGATAAACCGCCCCAAGTCAGTGCATTCACACCACAACACTGTAATTTCATATCCATGAAATCAATCAGCAATGCGCACAGTCAGGACATCGCACAGCGCATGATGCAGTATGGCATTGGCCACTGAACCCAGAAGCCTCGACAAACCATGACGCCCGTGCCGGCCAATGACAATCAGGTCAACCCCGTTGTTTTTTGCATACTCAACAACCCCCGATTTAATTGACCCCTGCACCACCACTGAGCTGACCTGAATCTGTGTTGATTGTTCCGCCAGTTTTGCCAGCGTTTTTTCTGCCTGATCCACCAGCTGTTGCTCGATTTCCTGCTGTTGCGGCAAAACCAGATCATTGGCCAGGTCAACAGGAACATACTCCACCACATGCAACAGGCTGAGTTGGGCATGGTAATAATCGGCCAACTCTACTGCACGCGAAAACACAGCAACATTTTCTGTACTTAAATCAACCGCGCACAAAATGTGTTGATAATGGCTCACGACGGTCTCCTTTTAATTCGGGCCATTGGCCCCGGAATTCTGTCTGCCACAAGTAAAAGCAGCCGGTCCACCCTTCGCCTTACCGTACAGCCAACCCATGCACGCTTTCATCTGCACTTTTCTGGTTACGCTTCAGGTTCACAACCCTCCCTTGAATTATATTTATCGGGTCACAGTAAGCAAGACCTGTGTGCATCTAAATTCTGCCAGGATACCGGGGGCTTCTCTTTAGGTGACGCATGCGGCTGACTAAAAGCATTTGCATTTATCCTCAACATCACCAAACCGTCAAAATCATGACGCTCAAACAAATAAAAACCGCTACTTGATGATGGGTGCGAAACCATAAGTTACATGAGTTTCACCAAACGGCGTTGCTGACCCGGCAATACCACGTTGAAAGCACGCCAGGGAGCGCGCACATTCCTAAGCAGTGGCCCCTTGCTGCTGGCAAATTTCCGCCGCAAATTTCAGCGCTTTATCCAGTACGTCCATTACCGGCCACCCCTGCAAAATTCCGGCAATACTGACGGCGCTAAAGGCATCACCCGCGCCGACAGTATCAACAATATTTTTTACCGGTACGGGCTGCCCCTCCAGAATGCCATCCCTGTTCAATATGAAGGCCCCTTGCGCGCCGCGCGTGACAATAAGCCAATCCAACTGACAGTTTTCAAATAACGCTTTTGCATAGCGTTTCAAGCCGGGACCATCAGTCATTGTCTGGCGGGTAACTTCACACAACTCCTCATCGTTGAGCTTTACCCAGGTGGCCCGCTGTAAAATATTTTCCAGCAGCGATATTTCCCACCAGGGTTCGCGCAGATTCAAGTCAAGAAAAACCGGCGCATTTGTTTTTTGTAATATGGCATCCAGTGCTTCTGCTGATGATTTTGCACGCAATGCCAGACTGCCGTGATAAACCAGTGCCGGCGTATGTTCTGGCAACGCATTCAATGCGGCCTGCGCATCAATATGATCATATGCCTGCCCTGTCACGATGTCATAACCGGGCTGGCCATCCCGTAATGTCACCATAACCCGTCCTGTGGGATAATGGTCACTGACTTGTATTCCGGATATGTCCATCCCTTTCTCGCGCATGGTGGCGCACACAGCGCCTCCATGGCTGTCACTCCCCACACTGCTGATCATCAGGGGTGAGCAGGAAAAGCTCTGCAAATGCCAGGCAACATTAAACGGTGCGCCACCCAGTACCTCTTGGCCATTGGGAAAACAGTCAAACAGAACTTCACCGAAAATAACGGGGCGGGCTTGTGTCATTTTTATACCTGCTCATTCCTTCATTCACCGGGAATAACAATATCACCCAGGAAATCATAGTGCATCATGCCTTCCAGGACACCCCAGGCAAAATGACTTTCCGCAAAATACACTCGCTCACGCCCTTTGAGTCGCGCAAGCTCGGGGCTGTAATTGCCTACCACAAGCCCCAGAGTGTTACCGCGCAACATATCTTCATCATTACCGGAATCACCCGCAACCAAGATACGCTCTGGCGGAAGCCCCCATTTAATGGATAAATAACGAATTGCCAACCCCTTCGATGCACGCACGGGTAGCAAATCCAAAAATTCTCCATGCGAATAAATCAGCTTGGCGTGCAGATCAAGATGACGCAGGTGGGCTTGAATTTCCCGTACGGTGGGTGCTTGTGCGGGGTCAACAAAATAACTGATTTTATGTTCGCGTTGCACGTTGGCGGGTTGCATTTTCAGACCGGGAATATCCGCCAGTGCTTTGCGCAGCTCGTTGGGCTTCCAGCGGTAATCCACATGCTGTTTCCAGGCATAGTCTTCCAACATGCCATGGCCATAATGAATTTCACTGCCTACCGAGGTAATCAAAAAATCCGGGGTCGGCAAATTTTCTGATTTTATGACGCCTTGCGCACTTTCCAGCATTCGCCCGGTGGCAAATGCCAAGCCAATCTTATGATGGCCATTTAACTTCCGTCCTTCTTTGATGGTTTTGATCAAGGCTTTAAGCGCCTTGTCGTCACCCAACAGTGTGTTGTCAATATCACATACCAAAATACGGTCAAGAATCGGCAGACGGGATTTTTTGCGGGTGGAAACCTGATGATTGGCGCGGCGCGGCTTTTTAATAACCCGTTGAATAATCCGCACATAATTGTTTGTGTGGCTTTCCCACGAAAAATGCTTATGCGCACCAGCAAGCCCGTTTTTCGACCATTGATTCCAGCGGCGTTTATTATTGAGCACGTCAAGAATAGTATGACCCAAGGCATCAGCATCCAGCGGATCAATAAGCACACCATTTTTGCATAAACCGATAATGTCACGCGGGCCGCCATCTTCGGTGGCGATAATCGGTAAACCACAGGCAGCCGCTTCAATCAATGTTAATCCAAAGGGTTCCGTCAGTGCAGGGTTCACAAACACGCCTTTGCTTTTTGCCGCCATACGAAACAGGTCTTCAATGTGTTCTGATTGATGGTGTTTCGGGTAGGCTGCACAACCATACAGGTCGTATTTGTCGAACAATAACAACAACTGTGTCAGGACTTCGCGTGCGCCTTTGTCCAGCTCGCTGATGTCATCACGATTACCTGCCACAATCACCAGGTTGGCAACTTCACGCAAGGCTTTGTTCTCACCAAAGGCGCGTACCAGTGTTGCCAGGTTTTTTCTCTCATCCGGCCGGGCAATGGCCAGCACCATGGGTTTTTGGGGCTTGTTCAGAAAACGTGAAAGCACAGCCGCTATGGGTGAAACGTTTTCCTGTGCACAGGGCTTGCGAAACCGATTTAAGTCCACTCCCGGTGGAATGACCGTCATGCGCCGCGGATGATAATTTTCGTAAAGCTGATATTGTTCTTCCACTTCCTGATTAGTACTGGTAACCATCAGATTGGCGTTGCCCAGGGTAATCTCCTCAGCCTCAATGCGCTGGGTAAGATTGTATTGTGATTCAATACTGGACTCCTTCAAGCCCTTCTCCAGCAGGCGCTGTTGTTTTACCCGGCCCAATGAGTGCCCGGTAAAGGCCATGGGTACACCCAGTAATTGGGCCAGACGTGTGGCCACATAACCCGCATCAGCATAATGGCCATGAATAAAATCCGGCATACGCCCAACCCGGCGAATATGTGGCAAAACGTTATCAATGAAAGCATCGAGGTGTGGCCATAACACCTCTTTACGCAAATATCGCCGGGGTCCACAGGGAATACGTACAATACGGGCGCTACCATTAACGTCAGAGGAGTCTGTCAGAATTTCAAAGGGTTCGGCATAAGCATCATCCACTTTGCTGTCAAACACCTGGCGCGTAAGTAAATCCACCTGCTCCACAGCCGGATGCTTTGCCAGCGCCCTTGCCAGTTCAACAACATATTTTATCTGGCCACCGGTATCCGCATCCCGGCCTAACTCTAAATTGTGACCCCTGACCAGCCCGTGAATGCTGATGAGCATGATGTACAAGCCATCATTTGTTAACTTCCGCTGCTCTGTATCTGGCATAAATTTCTGCTGATATTCCGTTTTAGCTGGAGTTATTGAATATTGGTTTTTAGTGTAGTGTCACTGGCGTTGGTCAGGCTTGAAAATCATCGCGAAGGAAAATCATTTTGAATTCGTTTTTTTCAGGGTCTTTGGGCTTAATGCCCCGCTGCCTGCGGCAAATGTTGTCAGAAGCTGTCCCGCGAAACACTTCAGGTAGGTATTCCGGCATGTTTTTAACCGGCATCCAGAGATTAACCCCCCTGAGCCCCGGCCTTCGCCGGGATGATGTTATAACGTTGATATCCATCAGCCTGCTACGGGGTAGCTTATTCACTTGAGGAAAATATAAAGGACTCATTTTAGGCCTCATAGGTTCCCGGACAACCCTTTTTCACCAATAAACACCTGTGTACCCGGCGTAACGGCAGCAAATAACCTGACAACGTCAGCATTGCGCATTTTCACGCAACCGTGTGAACCCGGTACACCCATCGCATCTTCGTCAGGGCAGCCATGTATGTAGATATAACGACGCATGGTATCCACCACGCCCAGGCGGTTTTTACCGGGCTCCAAACCTGATAACCACAAAATACGTGTCAGTATCCAGTCACGATTCGGAAATGCCCGCCGTAAATCTGGTGAATAAACCTCACCGGTATTACGTCGCCCCACAAAAACAGCATTGGTTTGTGCGCCATGACCTATCATTGCCCGCACCTGATGCCAGCCACGCGGCGTACATTCACTGCCAGCCTGTTCGCCTACACCATTTTTTGCGCTGGCTATGGTTACATCCATGGCCAGCGTATTGCCTGTCAGCAATTGCAGGCGTTGTTCTGCGATATTAATGACAATCAGCTTTTTCACCGTTGGCAACCTCACATAACACCTGTCATGCAATATACGTTAAGTTTTAACAAACATTAAGCAATTTCAACATCCAGCGTAGACCGAAAACAGTAATGGATAACATTATCACTCAGCAAACAACGTGGAGCATCAGGCCTGACGGCATTTCATTCTTATCACTGTTGCACTATTACACCTGAAGAAGCGGCACGAATGGAATGTCAACAGGCTCTGGACTGAAAATGCTAAAACAGAAGCCTTTGCCCTATTTTTTTTGTTAACATGGGGATCAATTTGTTCAGAAAAAAGGCCGGTTCAACCATGAAGAAAGAAGCCATTATCGACAAAAAATGGGGGACAGCCGATCCCGTGCATGACCCACGGATGCTTGCACATTTTCAGACACGCTCCACCGACGTACTTATCACCACTGCCGCCAAAGCCGGCACTACCTGGATGCAACAAATCCTGCATCAGTTACGCAGTGGTGGTGATGCAGAATTTTCCTCCATTGATGACGTGGTACCGTGGCTGGAATTGCCCCGTGTGGGGAAGCACTGGTCGGACGTGTTGGCCGACTATGAAAACATACCCAACCCCCGGATATTTAAAACCCATTGCACTTATGAACAAACCCCGGGGGTCGATAAGAACGATACAAATACCCCACGCATTATTCTTACCTCACGCGACCCACGCGATTGCTGTATCAGCTTCTATCACCACAAACGGGACATGACTGATGAAGCAAAGGCGCACATGGGTTTCACCGACCTCGATAACTTTGACAAGTTTCTGGATGAATGGCTGAGGTTTGAAGGCTGGTACCGCAATGTCCGCAGCTGGTGGCCACACCGTAATAACGACAACGTACTCTGGTTACGTTACGAAGATCTGAAAAAGGACTTAAGCGCTGGTATCGAACAGATTTTGAATTTTCTCGGCTGGCACATCACCGATGAGCAACGCCACAGCGTGATAGCACTGTGCTCATTTCAATGGATGAAAGAAAACGCTCTGCGTTTTACCCGGACAGGCCCCGCTGGCGAAACCATTTTCAAACCCGGTGGGTTTATCCGCAAAGGCCAGGTGGGTGATGGCAAGGCAACACTGACGGCTGAACAGGAAAAACGCATACTTGACAAAGCCCGGGAACGGTTGACACCGGATTGTCTGGCATTTTTTGGCATTGATTCCTGAGCAGGCGCCTGGGAAAGTAAGTATGCATAAGGAACAGTGAGTGGAAATAGTTCTCATTCGGCACGGAAAACCAACAATCGACCTTTCAGAAAAAATGAGCGCTTCCGGTTTTGGCCAACGGGTAATGGATTATGACCGGGCAGGCATTGATGCTGAACATAAACCAACAAGGGAAGCCTGCAAAAGGGCTGGAAAGTGCCGGTTTATTGTGTGCAGCACCCTGCCCCGTTCCATCGAATCTGCACGGGCATTGAATATTGAAAACCCGGACATGACCAGCGATCTGTTTCGTGAGTGTGAAATGCCATATGCAAACTGGAAATACCCCAAATTAACAGGCACCTCATGGTCAGTGCTGTTTCGCATACTCCAGTTGATGGGTTACACGTCACATACCGAATCCTACAAAGCCATAAAACACCGCGCACAAAAATGCACTGACCAGCTGGTGGAACTGTCCCAAAAACATGGGTCAGTTTTGTTTATCGGTCATGGCGCCATTATCTGGCTTATACACAAACGGTTGTTGCGCATGAAATGGTCGGGGCCCCAAAAGTCTGTGAGGGATTACTGGGCGTTCGGGGTATACACAAAAAACACGGCCGGGTAAGGAACACGTACACGCTCCTTACCCGGGCCTCCGGCGCAACACGCCATCAGCAATCACTTCACGACCGTTACTTCAGGATAGTATCGACAGAATAACCCTCGCGCTCCATCACAGCGCGCAAGCGCTTCAGGGCTTCCAGTTGAATCTGCCGTACCCGTTCACGGGTGACGCCCAGTGCATTGCCAACCTCCTCCAACGTGGCAACATCCCGGCCATGCAACCCAAAACGACGTTCCACCACTTCGCGTTGTTTTTCGTTAATCTGGCCCAGCCACATTTCCAGACAGTCATGCATGTCTTCATTTTGCAGCAATACCGAGGGGTCGACATTGTATTCATCAGCAATACCATCCAACACGGATTTATCGCTGTCACGCCCCATGGGCACATCCACCGAAGTAACACGCTCATTCAAACCCAACATGCGCTTTACATCGTTGATCGGCTTGTCAAGCATATGGGCAATTTCTTCGGGGCTGGGTTCATGGTCCAGCGTTTGCGCTAAATGCCGTGCGGCACGCAAATAAATATTGATTTCTTTCACGACGTGGATGGGCAGACGTATTGTGCGCGTCTGGTTCATGATGCCACGCTCGATGGTTTGGCGAATCCACCACGTTGCGTAAGTGGAAAAACGAAAACCGCGCTCAGGATCAAACTTCTCCACTGCACGGATCAACCCCAGGTTACCCTCCTCGATAAGATCCAGCAGCGCCAGGCCACGATTCAGATAACGCCGCGCAATTTTCACCACCAGGCGCAAATTGCTTTCAATCATGTGCCGTCGCGCATCCATGTCACCTTTTTGAATGCGGCGCGCAATGGTGACTTCTTCTTCAGCGGTGAGCAAAGCCGAAAAACCAATCTCACCCAGATACAGGCGGGTAGCATCGAGATCACGCTCAGAGATATCCTTGCGGCTGGCCGTTCGCCGCTCTTTACGTCTTACTGGCTCCTTATCATCAGGCTCTGCAATTGATTTTATTTTGTCGATATCTACACCAACCTCGTCATCAGCAATGACTTCGACAATATCATTGTCGTCATCAAGAACGTTGGCATCATCATTCAACATCGTTTCTTCCAGCGCATCCGTGTCTACGTTCATCTTCTTTTTATCATCCTCGCCTAACATTCTGTCATGCACCTGTCGTCACATATTTCACGTAAATTTTATTTAGGTAAATACCGCCCAGGATCAACCGGCTTTCCATTTTGTCGAATTTCAAAGTGTAATTTTGCCCGGTTATCATTGATAAAGTTATCGCCCAGATGCCCCGTGCGCCCCATATCGGCAATGCGCTGGCCGGCTTTCACTACGTCGCCCTCCTTAACTCGCAGTTTTTGGTTATGCGCGTAAGCGCTCAAATATCTCTCATTGTGCTTGATAATAATAAGCCTACCGTATCGAACAAGTCCACTACCAGCATACACTACCCGCCCCGTAGCCGCTGCCAGCACCGGACTGCCTTTTTCACCTGCGATATCCAGCCCCTGCCGGGCAGGGTTATTTGCGGCAAATGTTTGCAGTACACGCCGCTGTTTCGTGGGCCAGCGCCAGTCAAGCTTGCCTGTGGATGATTGTTTTGGGGCTGCGCCGGATTGGCCGAACACTCTTTTAACCACTGTTTTTGCTGCGGTAATTACACTTTGCGCATCATGTTTTTCCGCTTCGCTTTCCCGTGCAACACTTGATTTGTCGCGCACGACCACCTGTTGTTCTCTACTGGCCTTGTCCACTGCTTTACCCGTGGTTTCAATACCATTGTTGCCGCTGGCCCCGATAACCGGCGCAGGAGTTTTACGCTTTGCAGAATTTGTCGCTTTGCGGGTATGGGCCGTACGGTATTCCTGCAATGGAAGGGCGCGTTGTCCCGGGGGCGGTGCAACACGAATACGCTGCCCCGGACTCAGGGCATACGGCGGCTGAATGTTATTCCAGCGGGCAAGCTGTCGATAGTCATAACCATATACCCAGCCGATGGAATACAAGGTTTCTCCACGCTCTACCCGATGAAAAATATGTCCCCCACAAGCCGTGAGCAACACCAGTAATGACACAAAACTCAGCAAATGTATTTTACCGGGGGGCATACAGAACATAAGTGCAGTTAACGCAACTCACGCAGCAAATGCAACCGACTAATGAAGCTGGCGCCAGAGCAGTGCCGCTATAATCAATACCACCAGCCCCCAGCCCAACCAGTCGACATATTTTTTGATCGCGTGTTCCATACGCTCCCCGCCCCATACAATAAGCGTTGTCACCAAAAAGAAACGGGCGCCACGCCCGGCCAAGGAGGCCAGCACAAAAGGCAAAAAGGCCATGGAAATGGCGCCGGCAGCGATGGTAAAGATTTTATAGGGAATCGGGGAAAAGCCTGCGATCAGAATCGCCCAGACACCCCATTGTTCAAACCAGTCCACAGCCAGTTGATATTTGTCGCCGTAGCCGGCATCCATCACCCAGGGTTCGATGGCATCAAATGCCAGATAACCGATCAAATACCCCAGCATGCCACCCGCCACCGAGGCCGCTGTGGTCAGCGCCGCATAACGCCAGGCTCTTTTGTTATCGGCCAGAGCCATGGGGGCCAGCATCACATCCGGCGGAATCGGGAAAAAAGAGGATTCGGCAAAACTCAGACTCATCAGATACCATTGCGCGTGCCGATGCACGGCCCAGCGCATGGCGCGCTCGTATAAACTGGAAAACAATTTCATGCGCTATTCAATAACCCCGATGTTTCAGTGCCAAGGGGGTGTTAACACCCCCCAAAAAATTTAAAATCAAACGGCTGGATTCCGGACGGTGCGGAATAACAGAAAGGTGTCCGGGAAGAAAAATATACCCTATGCCCTGTTGCCCTACTGCGTGCCACCCAGCATCGGCACAAAGCTCACTTTATCCAGCACCTGCCGTTCAATGCCGTGCGGCGTGCGCGTCAGCAATACCAGTTCCTGCTCACCCTGAGGGCCCACGGGCATCACCAATCGCCCACCTATCGTCAGCTGTTGCAATAATGCCTCTGGCACCTGCTCTGGTGCAGCAGTGGCAATGATGGCGTCATAGGGCGCAAATTCCGGCCACCCCCAGCTGCCATCGCTATGTTTGAGGCGTACATTGTGCAGTTGTAATTCTGCAAGCCGTTCCCGCGCCAGCACCAGCAGGGGGCGTATGCGCTCAACGCTGTACACTTCACCTGCCAGTGGCGCCATGATCGCCGCCTGATAACCTGAGCCAGTGCCCACTTCCAATACCCGGTTTAACGGGCCGCTTTCCAAAAGTGCAGCGGTCATGCGTGCAACCACATAAGGCTGGGAAATGGTCTGACCATGGCCGATGGGCAAGGCAGTGTCTTCGTAGGAGCGGCTGGCCAGGGCTTCGTCCACAAAGATGTGGCGCGGCGTACTGCGTATGACCTCCAACACACGTTGATTGCTGATGCCTTCTTCCTGCAAACGCCGCACCAGCCGGTCGCGGGTGCGTTGGCTGGTCATGCCTATACCCTGAAGGCGGCTCACAACCCTGCCACCCAGGTGGAGACCTGTTCCATGGCGGTATAACGGGTAAAATCCACATTCAGGGGAGTCAATGACACCCGGTTCTGGCGCAACGCATGAAAATCTGTGCCTTCACCGGCATCCTGTTCGGCGCCTACCGGGCCCACCCAGTAAATCTCTTTACCACGTGGGTCCTGCATTTTCACTGCCGGTTCGGATTTGTGCCGCCGCCCCAGGCGGGTCACTTCAAAGCCTTGCAAGGAAGCCCATGGCACGTCCGGCACGTTGACATTAAGAATGGTATCCATCGGTAACGGATCACTTTGCAGCCGCCCCAGCAGCGACACAACCACTTGTGCCGCCGTCTCAAAATACTGGAATTGCTCTCCCGCCAACGACACGGCAATGGCTGGCAGGCCCAAAAAACGCCCTTCCATGGCCGCTGCCACGGTGCCGGAATACAACACATCGTCTCCCATATTGGCGCCGGCATTAATGCCGGCGATGACCATGTCCGGTTCACGCGCCAGCAGGCCGGTGATAGCCAGATGCACGCAGTCCGTAGGTGTGCCATCCACAAAGACAAAACCGCTATCGGCTTCATGCGCACGAATGGGGTTTTCCAGCGTCAGTGAATTACTGGCGCCACTGCGGTTACGATCCGGTGCAACAACATGCACCTTGGCCACTGCGCCTAATGCTGCCGCCAAACAAACCAGCCCCGGCGCCTGATAGCCATCATCGTTACTCAGCAAGATTTCCATGGGGGCATTATATCGAGGCTTACCAGGAAAAACTGCATTTTGGCCAATTACTGTCCCTCTTTCTGACCATCCCGCTCTCCCGTAAAATACGGACCCACATGAACAAAAAAACCTCCAGCAACGATGATGATGATCTGTTCCGGCAAATGATGTCGGACGTTAAACCCCTGTCGGATAAAAAATCGGCCAAACAGCGCATCCCTCCCAACAAACCCTGTCTCTCGCCAAAACCACGTATCAGCCATACACAAAACACAGCCACCAGCCTTGTTCCCCGTGAACATGTGCCCGAAATTGCCCCGGAGGAATTTCTGTTTTTCACCCGTGGCGGTCTGCAACACCGCCGGTTGCGCCAACTCAAGCGCGGCGATCTGCGCCCTGAAGCCCGGCTCGATTTGCATGGCTGCACCTTGGAGGAAGCCGCCACGTTACTCGCCGGTTTTTTAAATAACGCGCAAAACAATAATCAGCGTTGTGTGTGCATCATCCACGGTAAAGGTCATCGTTCCGCTGGGGGACGCCCGGTTCTCAAGGCGCAAGTCAATCAGTGGTTACGAGACATTCCCTCCGTGCTTGCCTTCAGTTCCGCGCAGACAAGGGATGGTGGCGTGGGCGCATTGTACGTATTGCTGCGTTGCCGTTGATATCGTTTCATCCGCTCAATCCCATCAACATCTCCCGGGCACCCAAATAAGCCCGGCACTTTTCTCAAGAACGTTCATTCTGCTGCCGATGGTGCAAAGAGTGAACCACACAGCTTTACCCCGCGCCTGAAAAATAATGCCTTTTTTATATTCCCTCTCTCGGTGATAACAGGGGAAACGATGAAAAAAATTGTGAGAAAAATGATGAAACTGACCATTCAAAACAAATTATTCATGGGCTTTGGCATAGTTCTGCTGATTGTCGCACTGATGTCAATCAATAACATTGTCATGCTGAATACCATATCCAAAAACGAACATCGCCTCATTGAACTGCGCCTGCCAACGGTGATGGCCGGTATGCAACTTACCGATGGAATCCATCTTTCTCTGGCCGGGCTGCGCGCCTATATGATTCTCGGCAAAAATCCGGAAGCGGCAGAAAAATTCAAAGCCGAGCGCCAACGTGGCTGGAATCAGATTAACGCCGCCCTGGCGAAAATGGATGAATTCTCCAAAAACTGGGCCGATCCCCAAAATATCGACATGTTGCAGGAAGTGAAAGCGCTGACAGCGGAATTCCGTACCGCCCAACAAGAAGTGGAAGACATCTCGCATACCAATGCCAACATCCCCGCCTTTAACATGCTGCTCACCAAGGCTGCACCACGGGCAGCAAAAATGCTCGGGGCAATCACCACACTGATTAACGAGGAAGCAAATCTGGCGGCAACCCCGGAACGTAAAAAGCTGTTAAAGCTATTAGCTGATTGCCGCGGTTCCTTTGCCATCGGTCTGGCCAACATTCGCGCTTACCTGCTCTCGGGCGACAGCCAGTTTGCCGACAACTTCCACGCCCAATGGAAAATACATGAAACACGCCTTAAACAGATTGCGAACATGGCCAGACTGTTTAACAACAAACAGGCCAAGGCATGGAAAACATATACAAATACACATACTGAATTTGCCTCCCTGCCGGACAAAATGTTCGGGCTGCGCAACGCTGAGGACTGGAATCTGGCCAACTACTGGCTGGGCAGTAAGGCGGCGCCCAAGGCCCAGGCCATTATAGGCATCCTCGAAAAAATGAGTGACACGCAAAATCAACTGGCCATGACGGAACAGGAAGACCTGAAAAGCGGAATCACTTCCATGCGGACCGTCATGGTTATTGGCACGCTGATCGCTTTGGGACTCGGTGGGTTTATTGCCTTTTTCATCAGCCGCAGGATTACCACGCCATTAAAAACAGTGGTGGAACGCACCAAAGCCATTGCCAATGGCGACCTTAGCGGGGCCCCATTGACAGCCAACGGCAACGATGAGCTAACCGAGTTGGCCGATGCCGTCAACCACATGAACAACAGTCTGCAAAACATGGTGCAACAGGTAAGTGGCTCAACGGCGCAGCTGAGTTCCGCTGCGGAGGAAATGTCCACCGTCACCCTACAAACCAGCCGGGGCATTCAGGAACAACAATCACAAACCGACCAGCTGGCCACTGCCATGAATGAAATGGCGGCCACTGTGCAGGAAGTGGCAAAACACGCCGTGGAAGCAGCAAACTCGGCGTCCGCAGCCAATGATGAATCCGCGAAAGGACGCCAAGTCGTCAACGACGCGGTCAATACCATGGATGCTCTCGCAAACGCCATCGGCCAGGCCGCAGAAGCCATACATCGCGTCGAAGCCGACAGTGACCGCATTGGCGCTGTGCTGGATGTCATTCGCGGTATCGCTGAACAAACCAATCTACTGGCACTGAATGCCGCCATCGAAGCCGCCCGCGCCGGTGAGCAGGGCCGTGGCTTTGCCGTGGTGGCCGACGAAGTGCGCACCCTGGCCGGGCGTACCCAGGAATCCACCCAGGAAATCCAGCAAATGATCGAATCTCTGCAAGCAGGTTCCAAAGATGCGGTCCAGCTGATGGAGCAAAGCCGTGAGCAGACACAGTCCGGTGTCAAACAAACCGCCAAGGCCGGTGACGCCCTCGGCACCATTGCCGATGAGGTGGAGCGCATCAACGACATGAATACACAGATCGCCAGCGCTGCGGAAGAACAGGGCGCCGTGGCCGAAGAAATCAATCGTAATGTGGTTACCATCAGTCAGGTTGCTACGGAATCGGCCCAGGGTGCTGATCAGACTGCCCGCGCCAGTGAAGAGCTGGCCAGCCTTGCCAGTGAATTGCAGCAAATGGTGGCGCGATTCAAAATCTGAACTCGCCCCCAAACTCATTACATCATTGAAAACAGATGTTTCAGGCAAAAAAACAGGCCATAAAAAGTAATATTACAGAGGCTTTGGCGGGTAGCGCGTTGTAAACGCAAAGGTCGCAAAGAAAAACAGAAAACTTTACGGCCTTTGTGTTTAACCGTTGATGTCACTCAGGAGTGCGCACGCTCCTCAGCTGCGGGAATAAGCCAATTCGCGCAACACCGAAGTGGCATAACAACCCGCAGGCAATTCAAAACACAGTTGCAGGTTTTTCCCTTCATGCAGCCACTGCCACTGGAAATCGGCAACAATCAACTGTAAAGCACGACGCTCCTGTTTCAGGCCGGCTTCTTCCAAGCCCTCACGATAAACAGTCTGCCCGGCAAGTGTGCTTTGCTCCAGGATCGCTGCATCCTGTTTGCTGGCCAGCTGACCCCGCCCCCATAGCGGCCCGGAAGGTAACACGTCACCGCTCGCCAAACGCTGTTCAATTTCTTCATTCAACTCATCAGCGACAAAAAAGCTGCGGCTGCCGGCAAGCATCAAGACCTCCCCCGGCAATGCCTGTAGCCAGTTACCCTGCGTAATGCGTGCCGCCAGCACTTCGTTGAACAAAAATGAGCGCGCCGAGGAAAGGTAGAGGCTGCGCAGGTGTCTGGCCTTCACTCGTCGGCCATTGAACATGACGACCGCTTCGCTCAGGTTTTTTCCACCACGACCAAAACGTTGTTCACCAAAATAATTGGGCACACCCTGTTTTTGAATAACGGCAAGTTGCTGTTCCAGGGTTTGTTGACTGGCTTGTCCCTCAAATTCAATATCGCGCAATACAATGACAAAACGATTACCCTGCAAGGCACCCCGTTGTAATTTACGGCGATGGCGATAACGTTGGAGAATCTGTAAATCATCACTTTCAAAACCAGACCAGTCAGGGTCTGGCCTGCCTGGCAACCACACGCTGAACCATTGCGTGGTGATGGCGTTGCGATCTTTAAGTCCGGCATAGCCAATATCGCGCACTTTAACATTGGCATGCCGGGCCAGTTTCTGCGCCACATCCGCAGTGTTTTGGTTGCGTTTGCGCACATTGATCAACAGATGCTCGCCTTCACCATCGCGTTCAAAATTCAAAATCTCATCCACCCGAAAGTCTTCCGGACAGGAACGGATGACGGCAGATGCCGCAGGTTTTCCTGATGCGCGCGGCCAGTCGGGGAGTAATAATGACATTTAAATGTGTTTTGAATTTATTGCTGAACAAGCAAGACTACGGCATGGGTGGCAATACCTTCGCCCCGCCCGGCAAAGCCCAGTCCTTCTGTCGTGGTAGCCTTGACGTTAACCTGACTGACATCGACATTCAGATCCGCCGCCAGATTTTCGCACATGGCCATAATATGAGGGGCCATTTTCGGCGCCTGGGCAATAATAGTGATATCCACATTGCTCACCGCCAGCGTTTTTTCTGTTAACAACGCCACTACCTTGCGCAACAGAATACGACTGTCGATATTTTCAAATTCGCTACTGGTATCAGGGAAGTGTTGACCAATGTCGCCCAGAGCAGCAGCTCCCAACAGTGCATCACACAGCGCATGAATGGCGACATCACCATCAGAATGCGCGACAAACCCTTTTGTAAAGGCAATGCGTACACCACCCAATATTAAGTGATCACCCTTGCCGAAGCGATGTACATCATAACCGTGTCCGATTCTCATTATCTCAACCTTTCTATTCGGCTTCCCACGGTCCTCCGTGGGAAGCCATGCCGTATTTTACATTATCTACCATCATATGCATTCCCACGGAGGACCGTGGGAACGAGAAAACTAATCCCTGCCAACCTTCTCCTTTAATTTCCTGGAGTTAGTTCATAAATCCCAAACTCCTGGAGCTTGTTTAAGTGTCATTCCAGGCTAAACCTATACAGGGAAGCCAACAGTTAAGGGGGGGGGTAAGTTGCGATTAGATTTAATTGAATCCAACCCCAACGGTTCATCCATTGATGGACTTGTGGCTGATATTAACATTTTATGTTATGAGGTTTATGCCCAAGCAATCGGTGCAACGGAATTGCGTATAACAAATCCTGTTAATGAGTCTGTTCGGGATTATTATTTGAGCAAAAAAGGATTTTCCTACAACCAAAAAGAAAACTTCTGTTTTCGGGAAGTTTAAAATATGACTAGCAAAAAGAGAAGAGAACTTGATCTTGATAGTCCTGAAGATCGTGAAGAACTACGTCAGTATTTAAAAAAATCAATGAAGGATTTATTTAATCCTGAAGCACTCCCTGATTTTGAAGAAAAAGGTGTTTTGTCTGGCGATGGTGAGGCTTTGCTTTCTGAAACAGAAGAGGACATTTATCTCCAGGAAATTGACGAATATTCCCCGGAAGAACGCCGCCAACGGCTCAAGTTACACAAACAGGATAATGATAACGATTTAAAAAAATAAAGAATGTGAAAGCAAACATTGCTTAACCCAGCCTCTTCGCAGACAGGCAGGAACACGGGAAAGGGAAACTCTCTCCCGGTATCTGGAGCTATTTGTAAACTTTTCGCCTGAACAAGTCAGTACGCCGGCTCACCAGTCTGTCCAGAAACAGCATGCCATCCAGGTGATCCACTTCATGTTGCACGGCACGCGCTTCATAGCCTTCACTGTTGAATTCATGCTGAGAGCCCTGTACATCAAACGCAGTGAAGGCAATTTTTTCCGCACGTATCACATTGCCGGTAAAATCCGGCACGGACATGCAGCCTTCCCGCCCCATGACCATACCCTCCCATTCAGTAATTTCAGGGTTGATCAATACCATGCAGCCATTGTTGCTGGAGTCAGCAGGCAGCTTGCGCATGCCGGAAACATCAACAATCGCAATGCGCTGAAAACAACCCACCTGCGATGCAGCAATACCGACACCTCCGGGACCCGCGCGCATGATTTTTTCCAGTGCAGCAACAAAACGTTGCAGTTCCACATCAAAATTTTCCACCGGGGCCGAAACTTGCTTGAGACGTTCATCCGGATATTTAATGATGTCTAAACTCACAGCAGCTTCAACCTACCAGGGTATCAATAGGCGTCAGCTGTGCTTCCACACCCTCTTTCTTAACAATATCCAGCGCCGACTGTAAGGCGGGAATGCCTTCATTTGCACACCCTTCAATGTGCATAATGTAGATGGGTGTGTCCTCAGTCCCCCCCACGTCCGAGGTCAGGTCAAGAATATCCAGTCCGGCCCCGGTCAGTGCGCCAGTGGCATGGGCAACAATGCCGGGACGATCTGCACCATAAATGCTGATACGCACATCGGGTTGATGATGGTGATGCAGGCCCCCTTCAATGCGATCAATATGTAAATGCAAACCCAGCGATTCGGCTTCATTTTGCAACACTTTTTGCAAGGCGTTCATCGTACCCGCATATTGCACCATCATCATCATGGTAAAACTGGTGCCCAGGCGTATCATTGAGGTTTCACCCAAATGACAGCCTCCGTCATACAGGGCATGGGTCACATGGGCAACAATACCGGGACGGTCCTTGCCCACCAGGGTGATCATGTACCAGTGCTTGTTCATTACGGTTTCCTCGAAACGTGCCCTTGTCACTCAATGCCGGGCACTGTCATTAATGCAATGTCGAATGAGTAACATAAATCAATGATACACCCGCGGCAATCAACACCACCTGTTGTAGTGTGGCACTGGCCTCGGCCCGTTTGTGCAGACCGGGGATCAGGTCCGCCACGGCGATATAAATAAAACTGGAAGCCGCCACTGCAAGCACATAAGGCAACAGGTGTTGCATGTCACCCAGACTCCAATAGGCCAGCAAAGCGCCCACAATGGTCGCCAGACTCGACAATACATTGAACAACAATGCCTTGCGACGGCTGAAACCACTGTGCAGCAGCACCACAAAATCTCCCACTTCCTGTGGAATCTCATGGGCCGCAATGGCCAGCGCAGTGACAATACCCAGGTGAATATCGGTCATAAAGGCGGCGGCAATCAATACGCCATCCACCAGATTGTGCATGCCGTCGCCCACCAGAATCATCCAGCCGGCGGCGGCTTCTGTATCCTTATGATGAGGGTCATGGGGAGCGTGCGCCTCACAGTGGTCTACATGGCAGTGCCGCCAAAGCACCAGTTTTTCCAGTAGAAAAAAGCTTAACAAGCCCAGCAATACCGCCAGAAAAATATTATGGAAATCATCAACACCCGGCCCCGCCAGCGCATGGGGCAGCAAGCCCAAAAAGGCCGCGCCGAGTAATGAGCCGATGGCAAAACTCACCAGATGCGGCACCAGTGTTTTACGCAAATGCGCGGGTAATAACAAAAAACTGGCCGCCACTATCACACTGAGCAGTCCGCCCAGCAGGCTGAAAATAATGATCCAGGACAGCAAACTCATATTGGGTTATTCCGCAAAAAAACAGGTGCTCTGATTATTGTCACGCGGCGAATGCCGGAATCGGGGAAACGCCGGATTTTACTGGATTACGGCAGAACCCGCCAGAGATTCATGGCTATGGGAACAGGCACGGGACAATCTGCACAATGTGACGCTGGGTTTTTGCTTCTGATCGAACAATTCCAAGCGGCGCATAGTGGGTCTGTGCAACGATTAAGATCGTTCGGTCAGACGTGTCAGAATGCACAAACAGTGCGTGCGCGCGCCTTATCCATCAGCCCCGGGCATTCAGCGAACCGTCTGATGCCCGTATTTCACCGCCATATGAGCTGACCACAGGAAACCTGGCAAACACGTCATCCTGTGAGCATGCCACAGGAAACCGTAAAAAACCATCAGGCAAGCAGGGGATTGGCTCGGAACAAACAGAAAAAATCATTCACTTGAAAAACACTACCTTCAGTTACTGGATATAACTGTTTGTAGACATAAAAATAACAGGCCGCCATGTTTCTTGCTGAAGCGGCATCCATAATGTAAATATTACACATAATTACTGGCGGTAAGTTACATACTTTAATCGTACCCGCTTCCATAATCTCACCACTGTTTACGCCCCCATCCTGACAGGGGGCTACCGCAACAACACAGCCTCAAACACGGCTGCATATCGCCAAAAAAATAACAACAGGCAAACTGAAATGAAAACGATTTTAACCCGGTTGGATGAAAATGCGGCGCAGAAAACCGCAGACTGGCATTTCCCCGCTGAATCCTCTTCTTTTGAATTGTCTGCACTACGTGATCAATCACTCAGGCTGGCATCAGTGCTACATGCCAATGGCCTGAAAAAAGGAGACCGCGTAGCGCTTATGATGACCAATTCATCAAGCTACGTCGTTGCACTGCTGGCCATCTGGCGTATCAATGCCATAGCGGTACCCTTGCGACCAAAGGGCAGCCGTCAGACGCATTACGCCGATTACGTTCAGCATTGCAACAAAATTTGTGATTTCAGCCTCATGTTGTTTGATGATGCCATTACCAGTGAAGTGTTTCAGGATTCCGGCTTGTCACAACAGCAATATGCCGACATCAACATTTTAATGGGAACGGCAGATCATACCCCTGCATTTGACTCCGAGGTAAAAATAGCAGATACCGACATCGCTGTTTTACAATTTTCATCAGGCAGCACAGGCTCCCCCAAAGGCGTCATCGTTACTCATGAGATGATGATGGCCCAGCTGCAAAACATTCAGTACAACCACATCGGTTCCCGGCGAGGACGCCCCATTGAGTCACTGGCTTCATGGATGCCGTTCAATCATGACATGGGCCTCTTTATCGGAGTATTGGCGCCTGTTTATACTGGCTGCAACAACATGGTGGCACCCCCGGCATTTTATATGCGTAACCCACCACGCTGGTTCTCTCTTATGTCACAACGCCGTGTGGACATGAACTTCAATACTAATTCCGTGCTGGCTTCGACACTGAAGACTTTACAACGTTTGTATAAACAGGATGATATCGACCTGTCGGAATTACATTTGTATATTGGCGCTGAAAAAGTCAGCCCACTGATTGTGCGCCGTTGTTATGAATATCTGATACCCCTCGGTTTCAAAAAAGAAAACCTGCACATCGGGTATGGCATGGCGGAAAATACTTTGGGGGCCACCTGTACAAAAACAAAAACCATTTCGTTAACGACCTTTAGGTTTGTCAACCCAAACCATCTTGCTCCTGTGGAAACTTCCAGTGAATCCCTCACCCGGAATACAGGAAAAAACACCATTGAGCTGGTCTCCATCGGCGCCATGGACTGGCGCCACAATATCACTATCCAGGACAAAGCTGGCAAATCATTACCTGAACTGACCTTGGGTGAAATCGCTATTGCCAGCCCTTGCGTGACGCCCGGCTATTACCGTGATACGGAAAAAACCAAAGAAAAATTAATCAACGGTTGTTTGCTCACTGGTGACATCGGCTTCATGTATAACGATGAATTGTATTTTTATGCCCGCCAGGACGACATGATCAATCATGCCGGCCGCAATGTTATTCCCGATGATATTGAAATGATTGTTGAGGAGTTACCTTTTGTGCGCGCCGGTGCCAGCACATTGATCGGCGTGGATAATCCGCAAACTGGCTGTACTGATCTGATACTGCTGGCCGAAGTCAGTGAACGCAGTACCGCATATGAGTTAAATGAATACCGACAGACAATACAGAACACGACTTACGAGGCCAGCAACATCATCCTCACCCGCATCATACTTTGCCAGCGGGGTACGGTGGAAAAAACATCAAGTGGTAAAAAACGCCGCGCCGTTATCCGCAAGCGCTTCATGAACAATCAAATCAATATTGTGAGGAAACACGATGAACAACGTGCAGCGATATAAAGACCATTGCCGCCCCAAACTGACTGAGCTTTTGCAGGCTTTAAAGCTGGACAAAACCTATTCCCGGGCCGAAGGAAATTATCTGCAAACAGATACAGGAGAAAAAATCCTGGATCTGGTGGGTGGTTTTGGCTGCACCATACTGGGCCATAATCATCCAGAAATTGTTGCTGAGGCTATCAGTGCTCTGGCACAGGGCGTGGCGATCAATGCCCAGGGCTCCATACGTACGGAGTCGGCGCACTTGGCTCAGCGCCTCAGTAAGCTGACGGGTTCTCAACGTGGTTATTGTGTCAACTTCAGCAATAGCGGCGCAGAAAGTATCGAAGCAGCTGTCAAACACGCCTACAAAGTACAATTTGATAAAGTACGCCGTGAGTATGAACGCCTGACCCGGGTTCTCAATGACCTGTATTACAAGATAGAACGCGAACAGATCAGCGTGGAATTACCCGGCGACAATACTGACCTGATTGATTTCCGGGATGACCTGGATGAATACAACCTGGCCCAGTTTGAGCAATTCCAGAACAATCCCGTTATGATTGCTTTTAAAGGTGCATTCCATGGCAAAACCTCTTCTGCACTAAAAGTAACTTTTAATAAATCCTATAGAGAGGCCTTTGAAGGACTGTCGGCCATCCAACCCGCTTATGTGGATATCCATCGCCCGGAACAAATTGCGGAAACAGTGGACGAACAAGTCTGTACTTTCTATTACCCGGTATTGACCGGCACACGTATTGAACTGCGGCCTGTGCGCATTACCCGCGTCATTGCCATGATACTGGAAGTGGTGCTGGGTGAAGGCGGCATTCGCCCGGTACCCGATGCCACATTGTCACACCTTGCTGAACTGAAAAGCGAACGGCATATTCCGTTGATCATCGACGAAATCCAAACGGGCTGTGGTCGCACTGGCTCCATATTTGGTTACCATGATACCCCCTTACGTGATATCGAGCCGGAATACATCGCTCTCAGCAAAGCACTGGGAGGCGGTATCAGCAAAATTGGTGCGACCCTGATTCATCGCAATACCTATGATGCCGATTTTGGCATCCTGCATACCTCCACTTTTGCCGAAGATGATTTATCCGCCAGGATCGCCAACAAAACACTGGACATCCTCACCCGTGATGACAACGCCATGCTCAAACAGGTCCGGGACAAAAGTGCATATCTGCTGGACCGCTTGCATACATTGCAGGAATGTTACCCAACCCTGATAAAAAATGTACGCGGCCGGGGCTTGATGCTGGGCGTGGAATTAACACCGCTGCTTGATCGTTCGCCTTTTTTCAGAGCCAGCGGCAAACAGGGCGTATTATCATTACTGGTGGCCAGCTATCTGCTTGAATACCACAACACTCGTATTCTGGCGCCACTCACCACCATGCTGAAAGGCAACCCTGGAAAAAGCCGCCTGTCCATTCTGCGCATTCAACCGCCGGCAACCATTACCCGGGAAGAGGTGGATCGTTTTGTGGATGGATTACGTGAAGTGCTGGACATTATTGAAAACAATAATGAGTATTGCCTGATTGCCCACCTGCTGGGAGAGCGCGTTTCGGAAGATGAACGCAGCAAAGTCAAACGCATCCCCGTTCGCTGGCCCGTCGTCGAAGAAAAGGGCCATATCGATTCACGGGTCGGATTCATCGTGCATCCCACCACACTGGACAAGCTGGTGGAATATTATTTTCCCTCGTTCCATCACTACCAGTGGCAACCTGAACATCTGGAAAACTGGTGGAACCTGATCAGCCGCTTTCTGGAGCCGGTGCATGTTAAAAGCACTTACATTAAATCCAATGATTTTACGATTGAAAACAATCTGGTTTTTGTCCCCTACATGCCAGAATACATTACAAAGCAAAAAAACCACTCTCTCACCCAGGAAGTGCAGGATAAAATACAGGATGCCGTAACCGTCGCACGGGAACTGGGGGATGATAATATCCCGGTATCCATGGTGGGGCTGGGAGCCTTTACGTCCATCGCCACACAAAACGGTCTCACGCTGAACGACTACGAAGTTGCCGTCACCACCGGTAATGCCTACACCACCGCACTGACCATACAAGGCATTATGCAGGCAGCAGCCAGCAAGGAACTGGACCTGAGCAAAGCCGCTGTTGCTGTTATTGGCGCCAGCGGTAACATCGGTATGGTGGTATCCCGGGTGATCGCACTCAATGTTGGAAAACTGTGTCTGATCGGTCGGCCGGGTGAACGTGGCTTGACCCGTCTCGATTATGTACGCCAGCAATGCCTGCAAGAAATCGTGCAGACCATTCACCTTGAGCGCCAGTCTGGCGTAACACTGGAACAAAGCCAACTCAGTGGTATTGGTTTGTGGATATACCAACAATTGGAACAGGCTCTGACAAAACCGGAAGCCCCTTTATACGATATTGCCTGCTCGCTGGAACATAATGCGCCTGCTGCTGATGTTGGCAAACAATTGAGCAAGGTCATTGATCCTGATTTGCTTGATAGCTGTATACCATTGCAATCAGGCCTGGATTCGCTGCACGAATTTGACGTTATCATTGCAGCAACCAACTCGACAGACCGTGAGCTTATTCGCCCGGATCTGGTTAAGCCTGATGCCATAGTGTGTTGCACATCCATACCCTCCAATCTGAGCCGTCAGTTCAATCAGGACGATTCCACACAGCTGGCTTTCGACGGTGGACTGGCAAAACTGCCGGAAGGCGCACAGATCAACTTTGTCGGCATGCCAAAAGATGGACTGGCTTTTGGCTGCATGGCCGAAACATTGTTACTGGGTTTCGATGGACAAAATCATTCATTCTGCAAGGGCATGCTGACCGCTGAACAGGTTTACCGCACGATAGAACTGGCTGAGTTGCATGGCTTCTCTCTCGGTGAATTGAAACTGGACGACCAACTTCTCACCCCGATTACCCGGCTGAAAAAATCAGCCTGATGGAGACAAGCTATCATGTTTATGTTTAAAACCGATAAAAGAAAAGACATCTTCAAAGCATTTGACGGTATCACCAGCGTCGCAGACATTGTTGCTCAACAACTGCCAACCTATGGTGAGCGCTCCGCAATCCGTTTTGATACCGGATCCACTTACCAGTCACTAAGCTTCACAGACTATCATCACTACATCCTCCGCATGAGCACTTATTTCATGCAGAAAAATATTGAACGCAAGGTCATTGCCACCTTCTGTAAAAACCGCCTGGAATGGGATATGCTCGCCATGGCCGCTTTTTACCGGGCCAATACATTATTTCCGCTGGACACCAAAACCAATGATATAGAACTGAAACACCTGCTGGCACTTAATCCACCGGATTACATGCTGGTCTCACGGCCACAGCTTTCCCGTATGCGCAGCCTGCTGGCAGAGCTGGCCATCGACACACAAATTATTGTCGCCGACGTTTTTGATGTCTTCGAAGATGCCGGCCGTCAGCATACCCAGCTTGTGGAAGGTGAACTCAGCCTGAAAGGCATTCTGCCCGAACAACCCGCCGACACCCTTGCGCCCAGCAAACACCTGTTGGATGATGACTGCATACTGGGCCACTACCCAACCTCCGGCACCACCAACCTGCCCAAAATTGTGCAAATCAGCCACAACAATATTATTGCAGAAGTCAACGAAGCCATTGACGTCATCAACCTTCGTGTCAACGAAGAACTTCTCAACATCGGGCCCTATACACACATTGCCACTCTTGTGGAATTTCTGGTGACAAAATCACGCGGCTTTTCAGTGACCTATTTTACCCGCGAACCCGATGATGACGATGTGCTTGAGGACGAAATCAAAAAACTGAAGAAGCTGGGCGTCAGAATAAAAGTATTGATGGCTGTGCCCAAATTCTGGATCTACCTGCTGAAAGAAATACTGGAAGAAATGAAGAACAAACCTGTGCTCAGAAAATTATATGAGCATCTTGTCAGCATCGAACGCAATGAAAAACTATACGACATCGGCACTCTGGACAAAGCCAAGCTCACTGCCATGCGCATCCTGTTACGCAACAAACTGGGAGGTTATTTCAGTTACGGAATTTCATCCTCCATGAAACTGGATGGCAGTATTGTTGAGGCATTCGGTAAATTAGGCGTTACTGTCATTGATATTTACGGCGCAACAGAATGCAGTGGAATCATCTCCCGCAACCGCCTTAACGAATTAAAGGCAGGGTCTTGTGGCCGCATCATAAATATCCTCGACTATCGTCTGACCAACGAAGAACGCATTCCGGGTATCCCCAAAAAAGTCGGCATACTGGAAGTCAAAGGACCAACGGTGATGCACTCCTATCTCGGAAAAAACCAGGAAAAAGTCCTGACGGCTGACGGCTATTATTCGACCGGCGACCTGGCATGGATTGATGATGATGGCTTTCTGCATCTTGTCGGGCGCAAAAAAGAGCTGACCAAATGGGAGGATGGAACCTATATCGACCCACAATATTTATCTAACCTGATGGTACGCAGTATTTTCATAAAGGATGCCTTGGTAACCCGCACACATCCGGATGATAACTTTCTCAGTGTTTATCTCTATCCGGATTACAAACGCATTCATAAAGACCCGTCCTGGCAAAAAGATATCGCCACAGGCGTCAGTGAAGATGCCGCACTGCGCCAACGGTTTGAGGCCGCTATCGACTACGCACAATCCATCGCCAACATCACCCCAAGGCTGAGCAAAGACAAAATATTCATCTTGCCCCGCTCGCTGGAACGCACCCCGACTCACAAAATAAAATTTATTTTCGAGTTGCAACGACTGGAACAGGCACGGGCTATATAAAACAGCAATAACCGGACAACAGGCCACCCAGGGGGGAAGTGGAAAATGAACAGCATTGAAAACATCAAATCCAGATTAATGATACTATGCGAGGAATATGAGGTCTTCGGGGATGCCTCCCCCAACCTCTACATCTCTGCGGACTTGATTGAACATGGTCTGATTGATTCCATGACAACTGTCTATATCCAGGAAATTCTGCATGAGCATTTTTCATTGGAAATCCCCCCTGAGCTGTTTGTACTGGAACTGAGAACCATGGATGCACTGGCCAAATATGTCCACACCGCCATGCCTGTCTGACATTGGCGGAAAGCACCGCACTCCCCGCCTGATTGATTGAGAACCGTAATGTTATTTAACAGACTCTTTTCCATTTGCGTATTAATGGCCATAACTACGCCCATTGTTCATGCCACGATCATCGGGCAGGAAAACAAAGGGCAGGAAATCATGAAACAACTCACTGATCAGGAAAATGGTTTCGGCGATTTTCAAGCGGATGTCACCATGGTTATCCGGAAAAAGAATGGTCGTCAATTTGACCGTCGCATGGCCGTACGCAGCCTGGAAAACAGTGACTATGGTGAAAAAAGATTATTTGTATTTCACCAACCACGAACCATTCGTGGAACGGCGCTGCTTTCCCATACACTGAAAGATACCGACTTGCAATGGATCTACCTGCCTGCCTTCAAACGGGTAAAACGCATTTCCAGCAGCAACAAATCCGGCCCCTTTGTTTCCAGTGAATTCAGTTATGAAGACTTAACCTCTGTCGAGTTTGAGAAATACCGCTATCAGTACATCGAAGACAGCACGATTAACGGCAAACCCTGTTACGTTGTTAAAATGACACCATTGTTTGAAAACTCCGGCTACCAGTATCAGCTCGCCTACATTGACAAGACAGACTACATTTTTCGCCAGATGGACTATTACGATACAAAAGGCGCTTTTCTCAAAACCCTGAAACTCACAAATTATAAAAAATATCTGGACCGTTTCTGGCGGGCACTCGATATGACCATGCTCAATCATCAAAATGGCCGTTCAACCACCATGACATGGTCAGCGATTATCTATCACAACGGATTCTCAGAACATGACTTCAGCACCAACGCCCTGAAACGAAGCCGGTAAGTACAACCAAGGAAATCACTATGTTTGCATCATTATTGTTGCGCAAGCGCATGCTTGTTCTGACGATCTGGATTCTGGGAATCATACTTGCCATCAGCGCATTTGCCGTCCGCATAGCCGGAGACACACCATGGATTGATAATTCCGTCGGCATATGGTTTAAAACCGATGACCCGGAGCTGCTGACATACAAAGCACACAACGAAGCCTTTGGTGAGCAGGAATGGACACTGCTCATGCTGGAAACCCCATCAATATTTGCCACCGGGTTTTTACAAGACCTTGCTGCCATCACAACACGCATCGAAGCACTCGACCATGTGGTTAAAGTCACCTCCATCACCAACGTTCGTGATAATGACATGGACAATACCGGTGAACTTAATTACACCACGCTTTACGCTGCCCAAAATGGACAACCTGCATCAAAACATGCCATTTCAATACTGCGCCAGCGCCTGCACAGCAACCCGGTTTTCCAGAATAACCTGTTAAGAAAAGAAAACGACCGTCACACCATCATACTCATTCAGAATGATAATCTTGTACACGACCCCACTCCCTATCGCATCACCCTGATAGACAACATTACCGACATCGTTAGTGAGTACAACAGCATCACAGACAGCGCCATTGCAGGCACCACCGTCGTCAATGCCGCACTTAACCGGGCCTCCAAACATGACGTGGTTGTCTTTTATACATTGATCTCTCTCTTTTTATTCGTCTTTTCCTTTCTCGTTTTTAAAAACTGGCGAGACCTTGCAATCCTGTTATCTGTCATTATCGGCAGCATTGTTCCGGTCATGGGACTGATCGCTTTTTTAAAACTACCCTACAACATGATGACCGTCATGTTACCCACCATCATGGCAGCCCTCGGGGTCGCCAGTGTCGTGCATGTCATCAACACCTTTCATCGCCTCCACCGCAGCCATGATGCAGAATCGGCCCTGCACAAAACACTGTCAATCGTCATCCGGCCTGGGTTTTATGCCATGTTGACCACGGCAGCGGGCTTTGCGTCATTGACAATCAGCAGTGTCACCCCCGTATTCCAACTTGGCCTGTTTGCCGCCATCGGAATCATTCTGGCCTGGACACTTTCCATAACCGTTGCCCCCATCCTGTTGCATACCCTGTGGAAAAATAAACATAAATCATCGGCCAGTGACGACACCTGGGCCTGGTTGAAAAAATCAATGGCGCCCTGGTCGGGTCGCGCCTGGGCGACAGCCATAATATTACTGACTTTACCGCTGAGTGGCCTGTTGCTGCTGGAAACAGACACAAACTACAGTGAGTTTTTTGCCGATAATGCTCCTGTTTCACAGGCCTATCAAAAAATAACTGATGCGGGTTTTGCCCAAAATCCCATTAATATCGGACTTATCTATCCGGAAGGCAAAACCTACGAAATGGAACCCTACTTCCAAGCTGTTATGCGCTTTGAGCAAGCCGTGGAAAACCTCCCCCAGGTTATCAAAATCCTGTCCCCTGACGCCCTGGTTCGTGAAATTGACAAAGCCTTTAATGACACTGTTGAGGCATCTGCTTCAGACCGTTTCGCAACCTACCCTCCTGAAGCAATCAGCCAGCTGTTGTTTTTGGCGGAACTGAGTGGCAATGACGATATTTCGGATTTGCTGGCACAGGACCGCAGCCGGAGCCAGTTGATTGCCTTAACCAGTTACATGAGTTCCAAAGCACTCGACAGATTTAACGAAGATGTCATGACCCTGGCGAAACAACTTTTGCCGCCTGACATGCAGGCTTATCTCACCGGCACCACCACGCTGTGGGCCAATATGGACCGACAGATCAGTACCACTCAAATACAATCATTGTTGGTCATGGTAATATTTTTAAGCCTGGTTTTGTTAATTGTATTCCGTTCTTTCAAGCTGGCGTTACTGGGCGTTATTGTGAACGGACTCCCATTGGCCATCGTGCTCGGCATCATGGGCTTATTGGGCTTTACAATAAATATCGCCACTGCCTTGATCGGCGGCATCATCCTGGGGGTCGTTATTGACGACACATTGCATTTGCTAATGCGCGTGCGCGCCAACCTGGAACATAATAATGAAAATGCCATTTCTATCGCAATTGGTGAAGTCGGCCGTAGCATTGTTTACACCACCCTCATTATTGTTGGCGGCTTCGCCTGTATGATGACATCCGATTTTTCCCCCAGCGCCGAATTCGGCGCCTTCGTATCACTGGCCGTCATATTGGCCCTGTTGCTGGATTTGTGGCTCCTGCCACAACTCCTGAGACTGACTGTCGTCAAACCTGTTCCCGCCTTAAAAAGCAGGCGTGAAACCATATAGGCGGCGGTATTACCTTCTGCTGGTCACAATTTGCTCAATCTGCAATAAAACGCAGCATTGGCTACCCGCAGCAGGTTTTAACCTGCAAGCTTTCATATTGGGATTCCATCCCCAGCCCCTGAGTCACTCACAAATCTTGCCGCGCCCAAAAAAATCCGTAGCATACAAAAATAACCAATGGTTATTGATTTCGATAAATTCCTGTGTGACACCGCAGGGTTATGTGACATTATCACAGAGCAAATGGGAAAAATTGACAGAACCCGTCAATACAGCGGCCTATAATTCCCTTACAGACAACCTGATTTACTCATCATCCTAAGTACAACGCGCCCGGCCAGCGACAATAAAGGACGAATAACAAACATGGGTAAGCATAAATGCTGAAACCCCGGAGATCATAAGAACAGCCAGGGTTAAGAAAAAACAAATTCGTATTTTCTGAGACTCACTCCAACACCCCGTGCGAATAAAAAATTCTCTGGCAGACATAATGACCGTAACCTGTCCCACATAAACCAGTACCTCATCTTTCTCAGCTGCCTCAAGAGCGAGAAAAATACTGACAAAATGACACAGGAAGCATAAACACCGGCCCGGCAAACCGTTCAAGACTAAAATATCAATTTGAACACATCATCAATAATGATGATGATTGACATGCCAGTTACCCCAAACCGGCTGACAAACAAAAATAACGGGGAAACCCCGTCTGGATACAATCTAAATCAGAAAACCCAAAATATTACCTCACTGCAAATAGATGATATATTAATCTGGATCACTTAATAAAAAAGCAACGGATTTGTTACAGGATAATTTATGGTGCGACAAAGTTAAAAAAATCCATAAAAAACCACCAACAGGAGGATATTTATTATGGAAGACTTTAGGAAAAAAGTTCATAAATATATATTATTCAGCATTTTCATACCGGGTGTTTTTTTAGCTTTACCTGCCCATGCACATTTAAAATGGTTTGTGGAATCGGGAAAACCAACTCAGGCATTTTCAGGCAACCTTGTCGCTTACACATCCTCATGGTTATTAATTGGTCTTGTGGTAGCACTGGTCGGCATTTTTTTAGACAAACGCTACCCTGAAATTTCACGCACATGGCAACCAAAAAAATTCGAAGCCTATGCAACCGCAATTATCGAAATATTGATTGGTATATCACTTTTGATCAGCGCATCACGGGATGTTTTGTTTTCAATAAACATTAATGATGTTGGTCCTACACACCTAGCGCTGTTGATGCTGGAAGGATTTATTGGACTGAGTCTGATAATTGGTCTCGCGGTAAAACAGGCCTCACTCTTACTTGTTGGACTCTGGCTTTCCACCTTGTATCTTTCGGATACTGTTGATGTATTGGAAAATATCTGGATTGTTGGTGCCGCATTGTTTCTCTTTTTCCGTGGCCGCACGGTGCTTCGTTACACCCATGAAGATGTATTTTCCTCGTATAATATTGTTTTATCTCAGGCACAGGCTATCAGTTTTCTACGCATATTCCTGGGAGTCAATCTGATTTTTCTGGGTTTCAGCGAAAAAATTCTGTGCCTGCATCTGGGCCTGCATTTTTTGCAGGAATATCAATGGAATTTTATGGCAAACCTGGGGCTGACCTGGTTTACCGATGAGTTATTTGTCTTTTCCGCCGGTGCCGTTGAAATAATACTGGGGCTGTTCCTGGTTACCGGCTGGGTGACACGACTCACAGCATGTGTCCTGGCTGGTTTCTTTCTGACTCCGCCCTTTTTTATGGGCGTGGAAGAAATGATTGGTCATATTCCGCATCTGACCATCGTCGCAGCTGTGCTGATATTCGGGCGGGGCGCCTCTCTTGGTGAAGTGTTTTCCACAATAGGCCAAAAATGGAACGCACAAAATCCACGCTCCACCTCCTTATCAACAACAAAAAATACATAAGTATCTTTATATTTTTTTACCGGCAAAACCTTCATTCAGAACGGGTAGATTACCGCGACAACCACACACTGTAAAAAAATCTACCCGCCTCTTTTGCCTGTAAACTTAGGGCTATCGGGAATTCACAGCTCAAAACCCACGTTGCTGCCAGGGGGCTGAAAGTTGGCTTTTACATAAAATATACCGGTGGTATTTGAGACTCAGGGCCTGCCGACGTTCATGGTAAGGCGAAATAACACGTAAAAACGGTCTGTTGTTAAGGACAACAACGCGGCCATGGAGGAAATATGACGCACGCTTAAACCTGAATCTCAATGGCTACGGGTATATAGGGCGCGCGGCCAGCCTGAATCGCCACAGACATATACCATACTTCGTCCCCGGTGCGTACAATACGGCCAAGGCCATCACCGCCGCCATCACTATATTTAGTATGCCGCTGTTTGTGTCCCTGCACAGCCCTGACACCTTCGAAAAACCTGCTGAAAGCGTGTGTGCAGCTGATACCCACCGGCCTGGAAAAACGTGAACCCCACACAGCAGCAAACAAACCTGATCAGAAAAGGAAAGCTATCATGAGTGAGTCCACCCTCGTTATCCGTTACGCTCAGTGGATCACCCGCCACCCCTGGCTGGTACTGCTGGTGGCCATACTCATGATAATCGGTGCAGGCAGCGGCCTCAGATACCTGACAATTAAAACCGACTACCGGATTTTTTTCAGCAAAGACAATCCCCAGCTGCTCGCCTTTGAGGCACTGGGCACCATGTACACCAAAAATGACAATGTCATGTTCATCCTGGCCCCCAAGGATGGCAATGCCTTCAGTAAAGACACCCTGGAGGCGGTAAAAACACTGACCGAAAAAGCCTGGCAAACACCCTATTCCATTCGCGTCGATTCATTGGCCAACTTTCAAAACACCGAAGCCGAAGGTGATACTTTACGGGTAAGAGGCCTGATCGATGAAGAGATCGAGCTGACTGACGACAACCGCAAAAAAATAAAACGTATTGCGCTCAGCGAACCCATACTGCTGAACCGCCTTGTTTCCGGCCGCGCCCATGTCACCGGCGTCAACGTCACCGTGCAGCTGCCTGGCCGAAAACCAACGGAAATACCGGAAATCGCTACGTTTGCACGCAATATTGCGGCGGAGATTGAGGCACAGTATCCACAGATAGACGTCTATCTCAGTGGCGTGGTGTTAATGAACAACGCCTTCTCCGAAGCAGCAAGAGGCGATCTGAAAACATTGGTGCTCATCAGTTTTTCCCTCATGCTGGTCACCCTTGGGCTGATGATTCGCGGCTTTTCCGGTACTTTCGCCACCCTGCTGGTCATCATCGGCTCCATTGCAACCGCCATGGGGCTGGGCAGCTATCTGGGCTTTCCCATCACCGCACCATCAGCTGCCACCCCCACCATTGTACTCACCATGGCCATCGCCAACTGTGTGCATATTCTCGTCGCCATGCTGCACGAAATGCGCATGGGCCGTGAAAAAAAGGCCGCTATCGTCGAAAGCCTGCGCATCAATATGCAGCCGGTATTCCTTGCCAGCATCACCACCACACTGGGCTTTTTGAGCATGAATTTTTCCGATGCGCCTCCCTTTCAGCATCTCGGTAACATGGTGGCCATCGGCGTGCTGGCCTCCTTCTTTTTGTCCGTCACCTTTTTACCGGCGCTGATGTCGGTATTACCCGTGCGCGTACGCCGCGTTGAAAATGACGAGAGCCATCTGATGCACCGCGTCGGTGATTTTG
>DROS01000026.1 GCA_011321815.1 Gammaproteobacteria bacterium | reverse complement strand
TTCATCGCCCCGCGATTTCGCGTTGGGCTTCCTTCAGACCCTGCCTCGCGGCAACGCCCTTGCCCTTTCACTAACCTTCGGCTCTGCGAATACCTGGTAAGAGGACTTTCACCTCTCTAGTTAAGTGCCATGCCCGGCACACACGCATAAATGAGGGGCATTTTGGACTTCCAGTGAAGATTATTTTAAAACAATGAACGTAAATCACACTCATAGTTTTGAAACGAAGTTACGTCCAAAATGTCCCTCTCCATTTTCTTGTTATACATCTATGTTATTAATGAATTTGGCAATTGAATTTTTTGATCTTTTACTACCTTCAAGCCAATCAACTAACCATTCAGTTATTCTTTCACCTTCTTTGTGAATATATGTTCCTGGTTCTGGTTCATCAATCCATTCTAACTGGCGAACTAAAACTAAAGGGTTTTCGCTACCGTCTGTATTCTTTGAGAACGCAAGTGCATCTTCATATTCTCCAAAGGCATAATAATAAATTTCACCATTAAATTCATCTGGAGCACCTTGCCAAGGTCTACACCAAACACGATATTCAAGAACATCATCATAAAAATAGCCTCCTCCAGATTTACTTGAAGCAGGATATTCACTGACCATATTTTTATCTATTGCCGCGGGAAATTGATTCATAATTACCTTGGTATAACGTTGAATGGACATCAAAGTGACGTATTTAATTACGCCACTTTGACGCATATTACTCATGCTGATTATTTGAACAGATGTCATCATAGCAGTCGCCCCAGCCTTGATAATCACAAATATTACCTTAACGGTCAATAAATTACGATAATTTAAGGGTGGATGGGGAAATACGTCACTTTCATTCATATTATGTTTTTCTTCATTCATGGCGAAAACCAAACTATTGGCCTCCTCCAGATCAACTCAAGAAAAAAGTAACGCCCAGACTAAGCGGGCGTATTCGATGAACTGGCTAAGCAGGCCCAAGAACTTGGTATGGGTTCTTCAGATTTGTCGCGTTTAAGTGTTGCAGAAATTGCCTCAAGTGATGGATAGCGGCCATTTTGAATTGAAAGCATCGCTGACGTTACATCCAAGCGCTTATCCCTATACAGTGCATCCAGCAAATACGCCGTGGATTCTTGTAGAGGGTGGATAGTGTTCTTCATGTTGATTCTTTTATTCGCTAACGCGAAAAACAGTTGCATACGCCGGATGTTGATGTACTAGCCTTGCTTCAATTTCGCAAAGGCATCTGCCATAGCACTATTAGTCTGTTTACCGCTACCTTTGTTCAAAGCCTGTTTTGATGATTGATTGGACGGTCGCCGGTTTGCCGGTTTGGCTTTCCCGGCCTTGGGTCTGTCACGCTGCATATCCTGGGGTTTGTCTCGCGCGTCATCTGTCAGTCGCATACTGAGGCCAATGCGTTTGCGTGGCAGATCCACTTCCATCACTTTGACTTTGACCACCTGCCCCGCTTTTACAACTTCGCGCGGGTCTTTAACGAATTTATCCGCCAGTGCAGAGACATGCACCAAACCATCCTGATGCACGCCGATATCCACAAACGCGCCGAAGTTGGTGACGTTGGTGACCACGCCTTCCAGTATCATGCCCGATTCAAGGTCAGACAGTTTTTCAATGCCGTCTTTAAAGGTGGCGGTTTTGAATTCAGGACGGGGGTCACGGCCGGGTTTTTCCAGTTCGCCAAAAATGTCGCGCACGGTGGGTTCGCCAAAATGTTCATCCACAAAGTCATTGGCGGCCAGTCCTTTCAAAAAAGATTTGTCGCCAATAATGTCCGTGATTTTGCGTCCGCTTTGTTGAATGATTTTTTCCACCAGCGGGTAGGCTTCAGGGTGTACCGATGAGGCGTCCAGTGGATTGTCGCCGCTGCGAATACGCAAAAAACCTGCCGCCTGTTCGTAGGCTTTTGGCCCGAGGCGCGTTACTTTTAATAATTGTTTCCGGTTACTGAATGCACCACTGGCTTCGCGGTGCAAAACAATATTGGTCGCCAGGGTTTCTGACAGCCCGGCGACTCGCGCCAGTAACGGTGCTGAGGCTGTGTTGATTTCCACGCCCACGGCGTTCACACAGTCTTCTACGACGGCTTCGAGTTTTTTTGCCAGTCGTGTCTGATTCACATCATGCTGATACTGGCCCACACCGATGGCTTTGGGGTCGATTTTTACCAGTTCTGCCAGTGGGTCTTGCAGGCGACGGGCGATGGATACTGCGCCACGATAGGTTACGTCCAGTTCGGGGAATTCCCGTGCGGCGAGTTCGGAGGCTGAGTATACCGAGGCTCCGGCTTCGCTCACCATCAGGCTGGTGAGGCGTAGCGCGCTGTATTTTTTCATCAGTTCCTGCACCAGTTTGTCGGTTTCCCGCGAGGCGGTGCCGTTGCCGATGCTGACGAGATCGACGTTGTGTTTTTCCGCCAGTTTGCCCAGCACTGCCAGCGATTGATCCCATTGATTTTTCGGCGCATGGGGAAATATCGTGGCGTATTCCAGCAGTTTGCCTGTGGCATCCACTACCACGACTTTGACGCCGGTGCGCAGGCCCGGGTCCAGCCCCATGGTGGTGCGCTGTCCGGCGGGCGCGGCCAGTAACAGGTCGCGCATGTTTTCACCGAATACACGAATGGCTTCTTCTTCCGCTGCTTCGCGCAGGCGCAGATTGAGTTCGGATTCAATCTGCATGCTGATCTTGATACGCCAGGCCCAGCGAGCGCACTCTCCCAGCCACTGATCTGCTGTACGACCTTCGTCACACAACTCAAAATGCGCCGCCACCATGGATTCACAAATCCCCCTATCCAGTGGTGATTCCAGATCATCCTGCCCCGGCACCACGATTTTCAAACGCAGCACACTTTCACTGCGCCCTCGATACAGGGCCAAAGCCCGGTGTGATGGCACTTTTTTCAGGGCTTCGGAGAATTCAAAATAGTCGGCAAATTTGCTGCCGTTTTGTTCTTCGCCTTTCACCACTTCGGAGGTCATCAGGCCGTTTTCCCACACATAATCGCGCAGCTTACCCACCAGGTCTGCTTCTTCTGCGGCACGCTCCATGAAAATCTGCCGGGCTCCGTCAAGCACGGCGGCGGCATCGGCGAAGCCCGCTTCTTCGTTAAGGTACTCGGCAGCCAGTACTTGCGGATCAATATTGTGATCCGCCAGAATCGCATCCAGCAGCGGCTCAATACCCGCCTCACGGGCAATTTGCGCCTTGGTACGGCGCTTTTGTTTGTACGGTGCGTACAGGTCTTCGAGACGGGTCTTGGTATCTGCGCCATTAATAGCGATAGTCAGCGCTTCGGTCAGCTTGCCTTGCTCGTCAATGCTCTTCAGCACGATGGCGCGGCGGTCTTCCAGCTCCCGCAAATACGTCAACCGGTCTTCGAGATTACGCAACTGGGTGTCGTCCAGCCCGCCCGTGACCTCTTTGCGGTAACGGGAAATAAACGGCACGGTGGCGCCTTCATCCAACAGGTTAATGGCAGATTCAACCTGGATCAGGCGAACACCCAGTTCATCAGCAATACGTGACTCAATATTCATGAATACCTTGTAATATCTGGAAATGGAAAATCAATTGAATTGTCTGTCGGACAACGACAAAGAACGCCCAGTGTATCAAACCCGTCACCGTGCAACAGTCTTGAAATTCAGGTCAGGACATGATGCGCTCCGGCCGATGGGCAACCGATGGACGCGCGTCATTCAGTGGGGCGTCGCGTTCATGCTGCTGTGTGGCTTTCCGTCAATCCAGGGGGCTGACGTGCGTGTGGCTGTTGCCACCAATTTCAACCGCACGGCCACGGTGCTTGCTCATCGTTTTGAACAACAAAGTCAACACGCTATACGTCTTATTTTTGGCTCCACGGGCAAACATTATGCGCAGATCACGCACGGCGCACCCTTCGAGGTGTTTCTTGCTGCTGATGAACGTCGCCCTGCATTATTGGAAAAAAATGGCCTTGCGGTGCCCGGTACACGTTTCACTTATGCTCAAGGACGATTGGTACTGTGGAGCCCTGACGCCAACCGGGTCGATGCCAAAGGTGATGTGCTGGCCAACGGTCATTTCCGTAAACTCGCCATCGCCAATCCCAAACTGGCGCCCTATGGTTTCGCCGCCCGCGAAATTTTACAGGCACGCGGCCTGTGGAAGAAATTACAGCCTCGTCTGGTGCGCGGTGAAAATATTGGACAGGCTTATCAATTTGTCAGGACGGGCAATGCGCAACTGGGGTTTGTTGCTGCCGCACAGATTTTTACCGGGGGCAATCTGCCGGATACCGGTTCCTGGTGGGTTCCGCCACAATCTTTGTATACCCCTGTCATGCAACAGGCCGTATTGATCAAGGACACACCGGCGGCGCGGGCCTTTATCCAGTTTGTGAAAAGTGATGTGGCACGCAATATAATCCGGCAACACGGTTATGGCACGCCTTGATATTTATGGTCGAGGTCCGTTAACTGCATCTGCCAATTCATGGTTAATCAGTCATTAAGTATGAACCCAGAGCTGAAAATACCCCGGCAAAAGATCCAACGCTAAGATGCAAAGAGCGCAAAGAAAAGCCATTTAAGTTTTACGCGCTGAACTTTGCTGTTCCTCAACGCATATACCCGCCCGCTTCAAAATCAGCGGGTTGGTAATTGTCATTCAACACATCAACCGGGGCTTGCCATTCACCGGAGGTTAACATCTAATGACACGCATTATTGACTTGTTAATCTGATCTTGTTCTTAACGTAATGGGCACAGTTTCAGGCACCCGGATACTGACACATTCCATTCTTCATGCTTTCCGAAACTGACATTCTCGCCCTGTGGACCACTCTCAAGCTGGCCGGGCTGACCACGGTCATCCTGTTATTGCTGGGCACACCCCTGGCCTGGTGGCTGGCGCACAGTCGTTTTCGCTACAAAATGATTGTTGAAGCACTGGTCGCTCTGCCACTAATCCTGCCGCCTACGGTGCTGGGTTTTTATCTGCTCATTATGCTCGGGCCCAATGGGCCGCTGGGTTCACTGATGCAAAGTCTTGGCATCCAGTCTCTGGCATTTACCTTCACGGGACTGGTCATTGGCTCGGTGTTTTATTCACTGCCGTTTGTTGTACAGCCTTTACAAAATGCCTTCGCGACCATTGGGCGTCGTCCGCTGGAAGTCGCTGCCACCTTGCGCGCCCGCCCACTGGATCAGTTTTTCAGTGTTGTATTACCGTTGGCGCGCCCTGGCTATCTCACCGCTGCGGTGCTGGGCTTCGCGCACACGGTGGGTGAGTTTGGCGTGGTGCTGATGATCGGCGGCAACATCCCCGGTGAAACCCAGGTGCTGTCCATCGCTATTTATGATCACGTTGAAGCATTGGAATACGGGCAGGCTCATATGCTGTCCGGTGGCTTGTTGTTGCTGTCATTTGTCTTGTTGCTCACGGTTTATACGCTGAACCGTCGTTACCGGGTAACGTCAATATGACCATTGAAGCACAACTGCATTTAACACGTGACGATTTCACGTTAGACGCCACATTCTGTGTGCCATCCCATGGCATCACCGCCCTGTTCGGCCCTTCGGGCTGTGGCAAAACCACGTTGCTGCGTACCATTGCCGGGCTGGAAAAAGAGGCGCGTGGCCGGTTTGTTATCGGCGATACGGTATGGCAGGACGAAGCACGTTGCCTGCCCACTTATCAACGCGAGCTGGGTTATGTGTTTCAGGAAGCCAGTCTGTTTGAGCATCTTTCTGTACGACAAAATCTGGAATACGGCTTCAAACGGCTGCCTAAAAAAAAGCAACGTTTTGATCTTGATCAGGCCGTGACATTGCTGGATCTTACTGCGCTGCTGCCCCGTCAGCCCGCCCGGTTGTCCGGCGGCGAACGCCAGCGGGTGGCCATCGCCCGCGCCTTGCTCAGTAATCCGCAACTGCTGTTAATGGACGAGCCGTTGGCGGCACTGGACCAGCAACGCAAGCAGGAAATTCTGCCCTTTTTTGCACGCCTGCACAGCGAGTTGGATATTCCCATACTGTACGTCAGCCATGCTACCGATGAGGTGGCACGTCTGGCCGACTATTTACTGTTACTCAATGATGGCCGTGTACAGGCCAGCGGGCCCATTGCGGACATGCTCACCCGTGCCGACCTGCCGCTGGCCCATGATCACGATGCGGCGGCCATTATCGACGCCACTGTATCCGGCCACGAAACACAATTCAGCCTGGCCCGGCTGACTTTTCCCGGTGGCCAGTTCAGCGTGCCGTATGCTGGCCGGAGCAACGGGTTGCCTGTGGGGCAACGTGTGCGCCTGCGGGTACTGGCGCGTGATGTCAGTCTCACGCTGGAACAGCAGACCGGCACCAGCATTCTGAATATCGTGCCCGTGACCGTGACCGCTCTGGACGAGGAAAACACGCCGCAATCCCGGGCGCAGCTACTGGCGCAGCTCGATGCCAACGGTGTGCCATTGCTTGCCCGCATCACCCGTAAATCCGCCGTTGCATTGGCGCTGGAACCCGGCAAACCCGTTTTTGCACAGATCAAGGCCATCGCTTTGCTGGATTGATTAATTCAGAATTATTTTCACTATTCCACACAGGACGTGTTTTCAAGCGCTTTTTTGGGTATGATAGCCGCCCTCTGACGTGAACCGGACCATCGGCATCGCGTCAAAACCGTTTTATGGCGACCCGTGCCGGTCCCCTCGCAACGATAAATTGTGAACCCCGTCAGGCCTGGAAGGGAGCAGCGGCAGCAGTGGATTCGTGTGCCGGGGTGTGGCTGGTGCGGGTTGCCACCCTTATCCAGACACCCATGCCCGTCATTTGAGCAGACGTGATATGCCTGAAAAAATAAAGGCCCCACCCCTTACGGGATGAGGCCTTGTGGGCGCATCTGACTTTCTTGCTTACTGGAGTTCGCCCTCGATCACAGCCGGAGCATCCGTTACTGTGGGCATATCACCCCATGCAAAACTTGGCGTGCCGGATACTGCTGACGGTAATGCCATGCTGAGTGCGGTACTGACATCCAGCGCATCACAACCAGGAGAAAGAGCCACCTCCTGCATCGTTTGTTCTTTCTCGATGCCACGGACTTTGAAACTGTTGGTGCCGTCGGTCAAGGTAATGCCATCCTTGAGTGTCAGCGCCGAGTACCAGCGACCGTCACCATCGTCATCTTCCCAGGGAAAACCCCACAACTCGCCAGGGCCGCCGTATTCCAGCAGGAACGTGACACCAGCGGCGAAGTTATCGCCATTGGGATCATCACCCAGAGCGTACTGATAGGTCATTTGCAGTGGTTTGTCGAAGTTGACAATACCATCAGTACCCGTCACCGAGACGTGCTGATTCCAGTTATTGGAACCGGTTTCCCAGCGATAGGTTGTGGTGGCGCTATAAACTTCAAACCAGTCTGTAAAGCTGGAGGCAACGGTGCTGGTGACCATATCACCACTTTGCACGCCCCACTGGTACCAGTCTTCGGAGAACGCCGTCCAGTCTACACCAGCGGGCACATCGACTGATTGGCCAGTGAGCGTATCGTCAGCAAGTGTTATCTTGCCGCTTGCCACTGTTAAGGTATAGGTGCGATTACTTGCTATGCCGCTGCTGTCAGGATTCTGGATGTTGACACCAGCACCACTGTCCAGATCATGAAACAGGTCCGTTTCCTGACTGGCAGTACCAGCGATATCACCACGGGGGCAACGTTCAAAACACGTCAGGTTGAGGCCGTTCAGACTGGTTTCACTGGGCGAAACCATTTCTTCCTTGAAAAAAACAACTTCGGTGGCTTTTACCACAACACTCCCACCCAGGGCATCAGAATTCATCCACAGTTGATCCCATGTGTTGACAGGTGTGATATCAACCGCAGGTGTTAATGCCATACCGAGCTGGGGTCCGTTTTCCTCCCAGGTTACCGGGTTTGTTACAACCACTTTGAAATCACCGGCACCGGGGGATGTCTCGTCCTGCACGGTTGCACGATAATCACCCTGGGCCATGCAGCCACTTTGGCAGAAGGGATCACTGGGATCACCCCACCAGTTGAGTTCCATGCCTACAAAATTGACAAAATTTGAAGCCACGCGGGTACGACGCCATAACTTGCCGGGCGAAACATTCACCGTGTAGTTTTCTGCGGCCCCGCTTCCGCCAAAGGTATCCTTGGTGATTGATGTGCCATCAGCAAGCGTACCGCCGTCCTCGGTCCACACTCCCCAGTAGCCCACATAGCCAAACCCGCCACTATAGGTAAAAGGAAAACCGGAATTAAGTGCTACCCGTTGACCACCGGTAACAGCCGTGCCATTAAAAGTGCCATCAGCGGCATGATAAAGGTTATAACGCCAGACATGTTCATTGAGGTTGGTGCGTGAGGTGCAGGCAAAACTGTCAATACCGCTGACGCCATCATCATCTTTGCCTCGCAAAAAATTCGCCGTATTAAATGCTATGGCAAAGTCAGTCTGGCGGGTTTCGGCGCCAACCTCGATGCTGCCATTCATGTTTTGATCAAACCCCTCATAACTGGAAGTATGCGCCACACCACCAGTGCTGCTCGTATCATCCAGAATCACGTTGGCCTTTTGCGTCATGGTGAAATCATTGATCATCGCGTTGGCCGCCGTGCCTGCCAGGTTGATAAACTGGAACTGCGGCTGTCCTCCGGAATTATCCACCGTCTGCAAAGTACCGGTCATGGTCGTCATCAGACTGCCTGCTGTGCCACCGAATGCACCGGCATCCACCACGCCAACAAAATTCAAAACAAAACGGCCAAAAGGCAGGCTAGCGCTAACACCTTCGTTTACGGTTACCTCCACCAGAATATCCTGTCCATCCATTGGCTCATCTGCATTGGCATCACCGGGCACCCAGATTTTGACGACTTGCGGTGAACTGTTATCAGCACGAGTGGAGATGATTGTCCACTTATTGAACTTGGCCGTCTGGTCACTACCGTTAGACCCTGTGGACTGGGCACCGCCAGAACCACCACTGGATTCATTCCCGCCAGTGTCACACTTGTCCTCATTGACCAATGCAATATAGGCGCCCTGGTTCACCATCTCGGTTGCGCGCGTCTGCTCCATCACACAAAGAATCATATTCACCGTCTGGAGTGATTCCATAGAAGCATCATAAATATTCACCCGAGCCTCGTCGGTGGAATAATCGGTGCCGGCATCGTTATAAAGCGCCAGGGCTGTGCCACCGGAACCATTTTGATTGGCGATCACACTGATGTTAGAGGGCATCACCAGACCGGTAACAGCTCCACTTTCACCACCACCTCCACCTCCCCCGCCACCACAGGCGCTTAAGGTCGAGATCAATACCGCAAGGGGAAAAATCTTTTTCATCTTCACTATCCTCAAAATGAGATTTGGTCAAAATACGCGGCGATCTATAACAAAAAGCCGCACCCTTCCCCATGCTGCGGGATCACAGAAAAACGTCTACAGGGGCTGTGGAATTGGCGTTATGGCTTGCTTTAGAACAATCCACTCGCCTGGAGTTTTCGTCCAGGCAATTCAGAACTTGAGAAATAAACCTTGCTTAACTTTAAAAATAGTGATTTGCAGCCTGCCAGGGAATGAAACGCCACAGGAACGCCCGAAGGCTTGGCCTGTCAGCATCCATGGCGGCGTTGCTCCTCTTGCAAAGGACGACGGCCATTCGCTGCGAGGAGCGCCTCGCCTAAAGCCCCTACTGTTGGCGCCCTGAACGCTGACAGACCAACGGAACCCTAATTTATTACCTTGAAAGAGTACTGGCTCCCTACGCCCGATCACCGCTACAATGTCCGGTATTTCAACCACATTCAGAATCGCAAAAACATGAGCTACCAAGTCCTGGCGCGCAAATGGCGTCCCCGCACATTCACTGAACTGGTGGGCCAGGAGCATGTGCTCAAGGCACTGATAAACGCACTGGACAACGACCGTCTGCACCATGCCTTCCTGTTCACCGGTACCCGCGGCGTGGGCAAAACCACCATCGCACGCATCCTCGCCAAATCACTGAACTGCGAAAAAGGCGTCAGCTCAACACCCTGCGGCGAATGCTCGGCCTGCACCGAAATCAACGAGGGCCGCTTCGTGGATTTAATCGAAGTGGATGCCGCCTCGCGCACCAAGGTGGACGAAACCCGCGAGCTGCTGGAAAACGTGCAGTACGCCCCCACCCGGGGCCGCTACAAGGTCTATCTCATTGATGAGGTGCACATGTTCTCCAACCACAGTTTCAACGCGCTGTTGAAAACCCTGGAAGAACCACCGCCTCATGTTAAATTCCTGTTGGCCACCACCGACCCGCAAAAACTGCCTGTGACCATTCTTTCCCGTTGTCTGCAATTCAACCTCAAACGCCTGCCCCTGGAACAGATCCGTGGCCATTTGGAGTGCGTGCTGGGTGACGAAAAAATCGACTTTGAAACTGCCGCACTGACGCTGATTTCCCGCGCTGCCGACGGCTCCATGCGTGACGCATTAAGCCTGTTGGACCAGGCCATTGCCTACGGCAGCGGCAAAGTGAATGAACCGGACGTACGCGCCATGCTGGGCACCATTGAACAAGACCACGTCATCGACCTGTTACACCTGTTGACGGCCAACGATGCCCCCGGTCTGCTGGCGCGCATCGGCGAACTGGCGCAACACAGCCCGGATTTTGCGGGTGTACTGGCAGAACTGATTTCCACCCTGCATCGTATTGCCCTGGCGCAAACCGCACCCGAAGCCATCGACGACGGGCTGGGCGATCGTGAAGCCATCGTAGCGCTGGCACAGCAAATAACACCGGAAGATGTGCAGCTCTACTACCAGATCGGCCTCATTGGCCGTCGCGACCTGCCATTGGCCCCGGATGCCCGTGATGGTTTCGAGATGGTGCTGCTGCGCATGCTGGCATTTCGCCCGACCCACGCCAGCGCGGCACCGGCACCTGCCACACCAGCGCAAACCACTACCCGCCCCACACCGGCCCCTGCGTTCACCGGTGTGGCAGAATCGGCACCACCGACCACACCCACCCCGCCAGCAGCACCGCCCACATCAGGCACCCCCGATGACTGGGAAAATATGGTCGCAGCCATGAACCTCTCCGGCATGTTGCTGCAACTGGCCACCAACTGTGCCCTGACCCAACGGGATGGCAACAATTTCCAACTCAGCATGTCACCTAACCATAAATATCTGTTAAGCAAAAGCCGCGAAGAAGGTTTAACGAAAGCACTCAGCCAACATCTGGGGCAAAGTATAACGCTCAACATCGTGCTGGAAGGCGCCAGCACGGCAACCCCGGCAGAACGTCAACAGGAACGTGTCGATGCCCGTCAAAGTCAGGCGGAATCCACCATCAGTAACGACGCAACCGTACAGGCCATTATCGAGGCCTTCGACGGGCAGGTAAAACCGGGATCAGTGCAACCGCTGAAATAAACTATCGCGCAACACCAACAGTGCGCCCTTAAAACAAACTGGCGGGATATTATACCCGAGACGTTTGGGATTTAGGTTTAAGCGTGCGTCATATTTGTTTCATGGCCAGGCAAAATGACGCGCAATAGCCGGTCTATGGCAAGGACAACAATGCAGCTATGGGACAAACAGAGCATGCCATCAGACCTAAATCTCAATCGCTACAGGTATATACCCATAACGATTAAACAAAGCATTCAAATCAGGCTGCATGTCATTTCCCCATCACTGGAATAATGATTCCCAATAATAGCCACTTACCCCGGACAACGACATCGTTTAACCTGAGGTGTAAACCAAACCATAAGTCTGAATTATTTTTTTCCCTACCGACCACAGGACGTAATCATGCAAACGCTCACAAAAACCGTATTACTGGCCTCCGCACTATTCATAACTATTGCAAGCACCACAGCCCATGCGCAACCCAATACCCAAACAAAGACTCCCGCCACAGAAACGCAACACATCAAAGAAGTGATCCTGGCTTATGGCAGGGCAATGAATGCCTCCGATGTTGACGGTGTTTTATCGCTGTACACAAAAGACGCGGTATTTATGCCCGCAAGAAAACCGACGGCAACAGGATTAACGCAAATCAAAGCCGCTTACGAACACGAATTCAAAATCATTGACCTGGATGTAAACATTGTTTTTGATGAAGTGGTACAGAATGGAAACATGGCCTTTGCCCGCACTCGCTCGGAAGGCCAGCTTAACATTCTGGAAACAGGCAAAGTGGTTTCCACTGAGTCCTATCGTGCGTTTTTTGTACTGGAAAAAAACGACAACACATGGAAAATCACACGATTCCTGTTTAATTTCACCCGTTAGGGCATCGCACAAAAAATCATGATGCATTTTAGGCATCATGATTGGCTGTGGGGTTTGGCATCATCCACATCGGGGGACAATTTTCCCCCGATGTGGAATCAATAAATGCGTTAAAGCAACCCAGCGTACTATGTCAGCACCAGCAGGGTTTCGCGCACAAATACGCTGTTGCGTGCGCTTTATTTGATTTAATGGGGCAGCGGAATTTTATAATATTTATCCCCGATTCTCTTAACTTTATAGTGGGAACCGCGCACTGTAACTGTTGTTGTACATTCAATTTTTTCAACCTCTTTTACATCACACAGGGGGAATAAATCGCACTCCTGATGAGGCTTAATAACAGTGCCCTGCGAATCTATGACAATCATCCTTCCATCATCTAAATAAAAAATCCCAACCTGCATGTTATCAGGCACAATTTCATTCAGATCAGACCGCATGGCAACACACTCTTTTGTAGTCATTATTATCCCTCCAGTTATAAGTAGAACAGTTATTGCAGATTTAAAGTAAACTTCCCGATAACATATCTTTCGGGCGAAAAGATAGCCGGTGAAGCTTGTATATCCTGAAATTTGTATTTTTTATCTGTTAAATTATTGACTTCCAAGGTCAAAATCCCCAATCGCTTTGGAAGCCGGTAACCCATGCTCACGTTCGTCATTATAAAGTTATCGTTGTCATTTACCTTCTCCCCAAATGGGGGAATAGTCGAATCAAAGAACTTTCCATCCTGATTCACATGCACCACAGTAATATTTGCTGATAACCCATTTGAATTAAAGTAACGAAGTGAAACCGGGGCCAAAAAAGTGTTTAACTCTAAAATTCCCGTATTAAATTCCGTTGGCGCCTCAAACCGGTCAAATTGAAACTCAGCACTGAAATTAAAATTATCATCAAGCTGACTATAAACGTATAACCCACCGTTTTTGCTTGTCCATTCCACTGAATCTATTACATCTCCATTTATAAACGAAAAATCAATCGTTCGATTATAGTAATTTAGTCCCGCATATGTGCTACCCGACATCTTTGTATCATACCCAATGCCATACAAGCGGCTTTCGGCAGATTTTGAATCGTCAAAAAACTGGTTGAACCCTGCTATTTGAGTTGGTTCAAGAGTCTGATTGTTCACCAAATCTCTTTTAGTGGTTTTAAATGCCGCAAAGCGTAAAATGTTATCACGATTAATGTTAATAATAGCACCAAGCTTTGGATTTACAAAACTGTCATTTTCAAGATCATTTTTTACATCGTTTACGGTCAAGCCTGTGATGATTTTTGAGCCTTTATCATCCAAATCCAGATAAGCGTAAAAGAAAAAATTGTTATGTCTGATTGTTTCTTCCGAGCTTTTTTCGCACCCACCAATTAATATGCAAATAGCAGGGTCTTCATACAAAACAAGCTTATCTTTTGTGCTGCCTTTAAATGAACCGATTCCTGAAACAGTGTTAAATGTCGCATAGTTGCCCAGATATACCAACTCGACACTGTCACCTTCATCATTCCGCGTTAAGCCTGATTCGAAATCTGATGAAACAAAATCAGCAGAGTTGGTCGCCAGTGATGCCAGAAAAACAGCATTTGGATTTAATTTATAATTCAACCCAACACGAAAAAGATCGGTCTCGGTGCGCTCACGCAAGGTAGGCTTAAATGACTCGGGTCTAAAAGTGTTAACCCTGACATCTCCGTTATTTCTTTCAGTATCCCTATATTCAAATTGTATATTTGCCCTGTTACTTACCCGTGCCTGAGCAAAAAAATTGTAAATATCATATGCGGCGTCATTATTTTCTCTAAACCCATCGGTTTCATAACGAAACTTCCCAAAACTAAATGAGAAGTCATTCTGAATACCTGAAAGTATTAAACTGTCACCTGATGTGCCATTGCTGCCGTTTGTGAAATCCATTTGAACGCTGGCGCTGTTACGAATGAACAATGGATTAAATTCATTTAATCCAAGACCAGAGGGCCCGGCCCCATCCAATATGCCCAAGTTACTTTCTGCGAGTTGAGGCTGGATGGGATTTGCATTTATTGGCTGTAATAACTGGGATTGCAATAGTTCACTGACACGGGCAATTTCATGCTGGGGTAAATTAGAATACGAATCTGCCAACAACCGGTGCGCAGAATAATTGCTGGGGTCGTATATTAAAGACCTCCAACCTTCCAATAAGGAGCGCTGTTCAAATCCAAGATCCTTGTATATCCGGGACTGGCTGACGCTTCTCGCAGCCTCATCACTGTCCAGCAAGAAACTCGAGCGATATACCGCACGATTATCGTTAAGTTCTATCGACTTGTTTAAATCCTGCAACGCACCAACTGGATCATTTTCAGTTTGTTTGCGAATCGCATCATAAAACCACGGCGTCGGGTCATTGGGGTCCAGCTCTTTGGCCATGGCAAATTGCGTGGCATCCAGTGGGCCACGTTTTTCCTCATAATAGGCTTTACCCAGATAACTGCGAATCAACGAATTTGCCGGGGCCAGACTGGCGGCGATTTCGATCTGGCGACGTCCGGATGCCAGCTCGCCACGACGGATCATCGCCAGTCCCAACCCTAGCCGGGGCAAGGGGGCCGCCTGATCAAGTTTGATGGCCTGATTAAAAGCCCGCTCTGCCGCCGCGATTTTAATCTGTGTCAGGTAAGCAAATCCCAGTACACTTTGCGTGCGCGCCAACCGGGGCGCAATTTCTGCCGCACGCCGCGCTGCCCACAGCGCCTGATCAAGCTCACCAAACATCAGGTGGAGTTCGGCCAGCCGTGCCCAGGCCAGGGCATTTTCCGGCGCCAGTCTTACTGCCTGCTTGACGCTGAGGCGAGCCTGTTTCAGATCGAATACGGCTTGTTGCGCGTAGGAATAAGCCAACCAGGTGGCGGCACTTTTCGGACTGGCATCGGTGGCCTCCCGGGCCAGCGTTACAGCTTGGTCAGCGCGGTTTTGCGTGACGGCGATGACAGACTTGAGTGCAAGGGCTTCTCCATTTCCAGCATCCCGTTTCAATGCACGCTCCAGGTCCATGCTGGCCTGCACATCCTGACCTGCCGCCAGATATAACGCGGCGCGGTAAACGTAGATGTTGCCGTTCAGGATATCGTCCGGTAACGCTTCAAGTTCCGTTAGCGCTGCTGATGCACGCCCCAGCTGATAGTGTTCAACGGATTGCAGCAAACGGGCGCGCCATGGTTCAGGCAGCTCTTCAGCAGCCACCACCAGTGTGGAAAAATCACTCACTGCGGGGTAATACAAGGCCCAGCTTACCTCGTTCCAGGGCTTTACCCGTGTTTGCAAAGCGGGGGCTTTTCTCGCCTGGGCCAAGGCGGTTTCCCCTTGGGTCAGGTTGATTTCACCCTGCTCATTGCTGACCCGTACCCGGCCTTCGAGCACGGTGACACGGGTTTGATCCGCATCGACGGCAACAACAAACTCTGTGCCATCAACGGCGGCATTAACGTAGGGGGTCAGCACTTCAAAGCGTTGCTTGATACGGCTGATAAAGTGCGCAATGCCCTTTCTCAGATCCAGCCGGCTTGCATCCTGTAAAGATGGGCCTGTGAAGATAACGGTGGACAGTTCGTTCAGACGTAATATGGAATTGTTATTGAGATAAAGTGCGGCGCGACTGTTCATCTGGGTGCGCACCATGTCGTTAACACAAAAGGTATCTTGTGCCGTCACTTTTTCCCACACTGTGCCGGATTTCTGGCGCTTTTCCACAGTCCCCTGAATGGAGATGATCGTGGCCATTTTTTCGGCGCATTCCTCTGCCATCGCCACAGATGCAAAAAAATATACCGGTAGTAAAAGCAAACCACAGCGAACGGAACCAAAACGACCCAAGACACTCACCCTGTTCATTTTACAATCCTGTTTTTATTATGTAGAGGTAAATCTGATTTACTGCCGGTATACTGCTGATTAACCGGGATGCGCCGTATGATCCTCTTTATTTTGCTTTCATTCAAGCGATACCGCATGGTACACACCAAGTAGTAATACCCAAGGCGCTCGATCAACACCTTTATGATGCCGGGTGATAGCCCTGTCGCTCCACCACAAATTATACCTTGTCTAAAGATAACTATTTATAGTTATTATGTATTGCGCATGATGTTAATTTGCTTTGGCACAGAGAGAAAGCTACTCCCTTTGCCATCGCAATACTATGTAATAGTTGTGCTGTAATGTGTGAAATGTTCACATCAATGGCACTGTCGGAAATGTGACTGGAAACCTATTTTTTCTGCATCACAATCACTCCATCCTGCGGCAGGGGCAGCATTTTTTGCTCATGCAATTTACAGCGTTCAAGATAGTAACGACTGGGGCCGTCCCCCGGCGAGAATTCAAACGCCCGCTGAAAACAATCCATTGCGGCCTGCCAGTCATGCCGCTGATAAGCGTACAGTCCCTCAGCAAAACACTCACATAAATAATGTTGCTGTTGATCACCGTCTTCCTGCCAGCCCAGCAATTCATGAATCACAATGGCTTTTTGTTTACCAGCCATGCGGAATGCACCCAGTTCGCGACTGATAAAACCATCCAGCCCCGAAAGCACTGCATCAGAAACCAGCAGGGTGGTGCCGAGCTGTTTGTTGAGTCCTTCGATACGCGAGGCGGTATTGACGATATCGCCTACAGCACGGTATTCGTAGTGGTCCAGGGCACCAATGTTTCCCAGCATGATTTCACCTGCGTGCAAACCAATGCGCGTCTGTAGATCGGAGTCAGGTGCAGACTCCTGCCCGACACGCAATGCCTCCAGGGCCGCTTCACAAGCCCGCCGACGTAGGCTGCCTTCCTCTTGATGCGCAGACCAGATTGCCAGCATCGCATCGCCCACCACATCAGAAATAATGCCACCACGCACGCGCACCGGTTTAAACAGGCGTTCGTAATAATCATTCATATAAGTATTGAGGGCTTCGGGTGTCAGTGATTCAGCCAGCCGGGTGTATTGCGCGGCATCCGTTGCCATGCACACACCAAACATGCGCTCACTCAGGGCTCTCAGGTGTTGAGAGCTGCGCGCCAGATTTTCAACCACATGGTCGGGCAGATAATAACCAAAGGCTTGACGAATCCGGCTACGCTCACGGTTAAGCTGTCGATAGCGCCATAAAAGCCCGATAAACAATGCCAGCGGTGTCTGCAGCAAAACCGGAACAAAGAGTGGTAACCAGATTGCTGAACGGGCAAATAATTGCAGGCTGATCAGCGTATACAGTCCGGCAGTGAACAGACTCAGGAGCACAAATGCGCTGGCGCTGGACAGCCTGCCCAGGCAGGCCAGCAATAAGCCGAAGCCGATGATGATGGCGGCATAGACCGCCGGTTCCGGCAGACGCAGGCTTTGTTGCGCTAGAAAAGGATCTGCAAGAGATGTCAGAATGGACGTTGACAACGGTGCCGCAAGATTGGCAAAGGCGGTGGCGGCAATCTCCACACCACTTAGGTCCAGCCCGTTGGTTTGAGAAAACACTGTGTAAAAATTGTCTTTTTGCTCCGGCTGGCGCTCTTCGGAAAAACCGACAAACACAACCTTGCCTTTGAAAAAAGGGGCAAGCTGCTCCGTTGTCGCAGACAGCACTTCACCATAAGACCACGTAGGAATGCTGCGCGGCGGCCCGTAAAAATTCAGATAGCGACGCTCCGGCCCGAGATACACCGTAAGCAAGGCCTGAAGACGCCGGTTGGTTTCCGGGTCAGTCACCGGCCCTGCGGACTCACGCAATGTTTCCAGCATGGCTTGGGTGGTAACGGTTTGTTGTTTTAAAAAAGCCCGTATCTGCGCGATGCGCTCACGTCGGAATCGACCCTCAAGGGATGCCTGCAATACGGCTGCCTGCTGCGGGGAAACCCTGGCCAGAATGTCAAATAACGCTCCATGATCCTGCGCCACATAATGTTCCAGGGCCACAGTCGGCAATGAAGGGTGACCACCGGCCGAGGTGTGAAAAGCCCAGAACTGGTTAACCTTGATGGGTACTTTGGGCAAGGCAAAGGGGGCATAGGCAGCCGCAGCCTGCTGGAACATGGGCAGCGGCAAAAGCAAACGTTCCAGGTTATATTCACCGCCGCCTTCCAGGCTCTGTTTCTCACGTTGCAGCCTGGCAAAAATCACAACATTGCCCGCCTGTCGCATGGCCTGCGCCAGACGCGCATCGTGCCCGGGTGTCTTGGATTGGCTGAAAAACACATCGAAGACAATCACTGCGGCCCCTGCCGCAGATAACCGGTCGATCAAACGCGCGTGCAATTCACGCGGCCAGGTTCCCGGGTCATTATCCAGCCCCAATTGTTGTGCGGCTGTTTTGTCGATAGAGACCAGCATGACATTATCCGGCGGAGGGCTCTGTGAACGCTGCTTGAACAAAAAATCCAGCGCCACATTTTCTTCCAGATCAAAACCGCCCGGTAATGCATAAACCAGCAGCCCCACCGTAGCGAGCAATAACGCAAAACCAAACGTCAGCATACTGTGTGATTTGATACTCGGAGAAAACTGCCTGGCCATGGGGTTAGTCGCTTTCTGATTTCCGGATATTTCAAAGTGCGCAGAAAATACCGGCAGCGCTGCCAGTGGGTGCAACAATGGAGCCACCGACTCTGGGCGGTGCATCCTTTGACGACATGTAAAAAACCTGCCTGATGATAAACTGATTGTGCACAAACAAAAAGCAACCGCAATCATCGGAAAACCTGGCAGAATTTTCAGAACAATTGGAAACGTTCCCCGGCGCTCTCATGTATAATCCACACCCGTTCCCGGTTTTCCGTTATCAATTCAGGTAGGAGTAATATCATGATAAAAGGTGGTCTCGGTAAAATGATGAAGCAGGCCCAGGAAATGCAGGCCAATATGCAAAAGGCCCAGGAAGAATTGGCCAATATGGAAGTCACCGGTCAGGCAGGCGGCGGCATGGTCTCAGTGGTGATGACCGGCCGGCACGATGTAAAGCGTGTGAGCATTGACGATAGCCTGATGGGAGACGACAAAGAAATGCTGGAAGACCTGCTGGCGGCGGCAGTGAATGACGCCGTGCGTCAGGTGGAAAGCACCTCATCGGAAAAAATGGCCGGCATGACTGCGGGGCTGGACCTGCCCGGCGGCTTCAAAATGCCGTTTTAAGCCACACCCCGAACTGACAGCAGCCTGCCCCCCTCTTAGCTTAATCCCCATGGAATTCAGCCCACTGATCAATCGCCTGATTGAAGACCTGCGTTGCCTGCCCGGCGTCGGACCCAAGTCGGCGCAGCGCATGGCCTTCCATCTATTGGAACGTAATCGCGAAGGGGCCCTGGCACTGGCCCGCTCACTGGCCGACGCTTCAGAGCAGGTTGGCCACTGCACACAATGCCGCACGCTCAGTGAAACAGATCTCTGCCCCCTGTGCGCCAACGCTGGCCGCGAACAACACCTGTTATGTGTGGTGGAATCCCCAGCGGATGTACGCGCCATCGAGCAAGCCACGCCGTATCGTGGCCGCTATTTTGTGTTAATGGGTCATCTCTCGCCACTGGACGGCATTGGTCCCAACGAGATTGGCCTGGATTTACTGGACAACCGGCTCGCCGAAGGGGTTGTCCGCGAACTTATTCTCGCCACCAACCCCACTGTCGAAGGCGAGGCCACGGCCCACTACATCAACGAAATGGCCAAAGTGCATGGTGTTACCAGTTCACGCATCGCCCACGGCGTACCCTTGGGTGGTGAACTGGAATATGTCGATGGCGGAACCCTTTCCCACGCCTTTTCCGGCAGACGTCAGCTATAGCGCTTTTTTCACCACCATAAATCACCGCTTTTCTTGCCACCCACCATTAAAGGTTCCCCCCCTCCTGCCGTAATTTCAAGAGAACCCCCACAGGCCTCGTTCATTACAACGTGAAAGGTACAACACGCCTGTGCGATTGCTGAGGAAGGCATGTACGATAACCTTGAAAATGCAGGCCACGACGAACTGGTCACCAAATACGCGCCATTGGTAAAGCGTATTGCCTACCATTTAAAAGCACGCCTGCCCGCAACCGTGGTAGTGGACGACCTGCTGCAAGCCGGCATGATCGGCCTGCTGGAAGCCTCACGCAAGTACGATGCGAGCCAGGGCGCCAGCTTTGAGACCTATGCAGGCATTCGTATTCGCGGCTCCATGCTCGATGAGTTGCGTCGTAACGACTGGGCGCCCAAATCCGTACACCGCAAAATCCGCGATATTACCCAGGCAATTCGCACCATTGAACACCGCGAAGGACGCGATGCCCGCGATGAAGAAGTCGTCGAATTGTTGGGCATTTCCCGCGATGAATATTTCAAAACCTTGCAAGATGTTTCCAGCCACCGAGTCTTGAGCTGGGACGAAATCGGCATCGACGAAGACGCCTTTGGACACAGTGCTGGCGATAACAAAACCAGCGTACATGACCAACTGGAAAAGCAGCACTTTCAGGCAAAACTGTCAGACTCCATCTCCTCATTACCCGAACGTGAAAAAATGATTGTCTCCCTGTATTACGAATCTGAACTCAACCTGCGGGAAATCGGTTCAGTGATGAATGTCAGCGAATCACGCATCAGCCAATTATTAAGTCAGGCCCATATCCGTCTGCGGGCTCGCATGCGAGACTGGATTGCGCAACAATAGTCACTGACTCAAAACTCAGGTTCAAAATACATTTTTATGGTGCACCCTTTTCTCATCGCCAAACGCAAGCGACATAATGCCACTGCCCTGCACGAAGCAAACTTCAGAAAACTCGCACGCGTGGTCCCCGCCCTGCTCACATTGGAAACAACCACCACCGCACAAGACACCAATGGAATGCAGCTGTCCCTGCGCATTCTGGAAACCAGTAAATACACCAAAACTTTTTCACTGCACCTGGAGCACGCCACCGGGCAACCCTGGCTACCCGGCCTGCACATGAAAATCCGCAACTATTACGATGCCGGCGTCACTGAAGTGCTGGCCTTTCAACACAAACACCGCCTCAACGCACGCTACAGTTACCCGAACCGCGATATGTTCCAATGCAACGAAAAATGGCAAATCAATCAGTTTTTAGGTGAATGGCTGGATCACTGCCTGCGTATGGGCTGTGTCTTTCACACAGCAACAGAGCCCCTCGACAGCTAATCCATACCGGTTCATCACTCTCCTGGTGTTTATTGGTTATTTTTTAAGCTATCATTGAAACAAATTCGCTAACACCCGGTAACATAAGTAAAAGCACCTTTCGTTGTTAAAGTCCCTTCCCCCCGCTGCCGATACCGTAAAGGTAAATACACACACCTTATTCAGCGTCGGCTATAGCCAAGAGAATGCTTTATGAAAAATTTTTTTGGAATCATACTACTAATTGTCACCACCAGCCTTTTCTCACAAGCCCTTGCTGTTGACGATTACATCTGGGAAGAAAAATTTAAAAAAGCCCTGTCCAAAGCAGAGCAAGGTGACAGAAAATCACAATATGCCATCGGCGAAATGTTTGAAAAAGGCAAAGGTACTGCTAAAGACACCAAAAAGGCCTTTGAATGGTACAGCAAGGCGGCGAAACAAAATGACAAAAAGGCAGCCTACAAAGTCGGCCGGGCCTACCTGGACGGAAAAGGTGTTAGCAAAAATTACAGGAAAGCACACGACTGGCTCAGAAAATCCGCCAGTAAAAAATATGTGCGCGCTGAATACTACCTAGGCATCCTGTATGAAAATGGCCAGGGCGTAGCAAAAAATTACGACGAAGCCCTCAACTGGTACAAACGGGCACTGGCTGGCGGTTACGGCAGCGCATCCGAAGGCATCAAGCGGGTCGTCAAAGCACAAAAATCTGCGGGACAGGAACGCCGCGCTGCCGCAATAAAAGCGGCTAAACCAAAGCCCGCACCAAAACCGAAACCTGCACCAAAAATCAAATCCACCAAAGAAAAAGTACTGGCTGGCGGCTGGAAAAGACGTAATAAACCCGTCGAATACCTCCCGTCTTCGCTTACCCAGTGCAAAGACAAAACGGACCGCGTGGAATGTCTGTCTGCAAACATCTCCCGCAGCATTGGTATGGCCGATGTCAGCTACACCACCAAGGCTGTCTTGTCTGACTTTAAAGACGACGGGGCATTCAAAATTTCTTATCGCAATAACGTCGTCAAAATCACGATCACTGATCCCGAGTTCGCTGAATCCGGTCGCAAAGTGCCCGTTACCCTCGGCTGGCAGGATGCTGACCATAAATTGGCCTGCCAATTTGAAAACGACCGTTCCCTGACCTGCACCAAAAACAAGCTGCGAAAAATCAAGTTACAGCGATAAACATTCAATACACGATTTGCGGCTGCAATATGACAAATGAAAAGAGGCTCCAAATGGGGCCTCTTTTTGCGTATGGCGGAAAAACAAAGGGGTCAAACCTTGAAAAATATGGCGGAGAGCTAGCCGTTCGGAAATTTGTGATATGGCTTCTCAATAGCAGTTAAATATCAATAGGTTAAGACAATCTTTGATTGGTGATTTATTCGTTATATATGGCTCATATCCTAGTGTTGTTGACAGCGCCGCAGGATGTATTAATATTTAATACATCAATTACGGGAGCCTTTCCATGCCGAGAAATACCTCTGTCACCCTGGGTGAACATTTTGACGAATTCGTCACCGAAAAAATTCGCCAGGGACGCTTTCAGTCCATCAGCGAAGTCGTTCGAGCAGGTCTGCGCAGCCTGGAAGAGAACGAAGCAAAGTTGGAGGTGTTGAGAGCCAAGCTACAGGCTGGTGAAAATAGTCCCGTGGCCAGCGACTTTGATGGCGAGACATTTCTTCAGAATATGCACAAGCAGCACCTGAAATGAAACCAGCCTATACGGTTAGGCAGAGTGTTATCGCTGAGCTGGAAGCCATTTGGTTATATACCTTCGAGCAATGGGGCGTTGACCAGGCAGACCACTATACACGTGCCCTTATCGATCGCTTTAGTTGGCTTGCGAATAACCCCCGCGCGGGTAAAACCCGTGATGATGTTAAGCCCGGCTATTTTAGTTTCCCTGAAGGGCAGCACATTGTGTTCTATCTTCTTGGTGAAGAGGGAATCGAGATCATCGGGTTACCCCACCAAAGCATGGACATCATTTCGTATATCGATATGTAATGGGGAGTGACACCTTAACTTCCTATTATTCCGTGCAAAAAAATAGGATAGCGGGTTTTCCCGCTATCCTATTTTGTTTGTTGTCGAAATTCTGCGTTTTTATCACAAAATTCCGAACGCCTATGGCGGAGAGCGAGGGATTCGAACCCCCGGACGGTTTCCCGTCAACGGTTTTCAAGACCGCCGCTTTCGACCACTCAGCCAGCTCTCCGTTACTTGCCTGCACGCCCACCGTGTGACAGCACAAATAGCGCCATTACAAAAAGGGGATTTTTATCCTTGAAGATGGGCTCATCTACCCCCACTTCAGACAAGGCGGGCAATGATACTGAATCAGCGAGGGCATTGCCAGTGAGAGCTGCATTGACCCCTGCATAGGCGGAACTTATACTCCCATGCAGGTCTAAGAGTTCGAGATTTTACGTTTTAAAACACTGACAAACCATGGAGGTTTAATCCTGATGAACCCTAATTATTCTGTTGCTGGCCACGCCTCATCCTCGGCGTTAGCAACGAACAAGCTGATTCGCAATACCTACATGTTGCTGTCCATGACGCTATTATTCAGCGCGCTGGCCGCTGCGGTGGGTGTGTTTATGCATATCTCCCAGGGGATGGCCCTGGTGGCGGATATCGCTGCCATTGCCCTGCTGTGGTTTGTACTGCCCCGCACGGCAAACTCAGCGATGGGTATTCCTGTCATCTTTGGCTTCACTGGCCTGCTGGGCCTGGGCCTGGGTCCGATCCTGAGTTACTACCTTTCGGTTAACCCCAGTATTGTAATGACGGCATTAGGTGGTACCGGGGCCATTTTTCTGGGTCTGTCAGCCTATGCCCTGACCTCTCGCAAGGATTTCAGCTTCCTCGCCGGTTTCCTGATGGTGGGCCTGTTTGTCGTGATCGGTGCGGCACTGCTGAATATTTTCTTTGCTATCCCCGCCCTGTTTCTGGCGGTGAATGTCGCGGTAATCATGATCATGAGCGGCTTCATCCTGTTTCAGACCTCATCGCTGATTCACGGTGGTGAAACCAATTACATCATGGCTACCGCCGGCCTGTTTTTATCGGTCCTTAACCTGTTTACCGCGTTATTGCAATTGCTCGGCGCATTCAGTGGCGACGACTAAACCGGTGTAGCGCTCACCCTGAAAGCCCCGGCCCACGGGGCTTTTTTTTGACTACCTTTTTCTGCAACGGCTTTTATACACAACCCGGGAGATAAAAAATGGATTGGCTAAAAATAGGTTCCGCAATTTTCCTGATCATGATGTTGGTGTATTTATTCCCCAGTATGCGCCAGGCGGTAAAACACGGACGCAAGGGCAGCAACAAAGAATGGCTTAACTACCTGTTGATTTTACTGGTGGTGGGATTGTTTGTGATGTTTTTAATTCAAATGGTGTAAAACAAAGTCACCCGTCCTATAAAGCAAATACATCACGCACCACCGGCTGAAAACGCTGCACCAGCTCCGGTGCTTCAATATCCATCACCTGTTCCAGCACCCACTTATCATCACTGAGCGACATAATATCCGCGATATTTTGGGCCAGATAACGTAAAAAATCGTAGGCTGGACCGTTTTCATCAAAACCACACTCGGCATAATTGGCCAGTCGTTCGTTGAGCCTGTCGATAAACAGTGCTTTATAGTCACCCGGCCCCAACAGGTCAATCTGGTTACCCTCAATCGTGGCTGCAATTTCTTTTGCGATACCGTTAACCAGTGATTCACGCGCCTCTTCACTCAACTTGCCGTAAATCATTCTGTCCGCGATGTGCAACAAAAAAATACAAAATTCGGCAATCACGTCAATGGCCTGGGTATCCTCTCGAAAACGAAAATTTTCCTTTTCCATGTGCGTGAAAGCCTCTTTTGCCAGCTTCCAGATATTAATAGCCGCCACACTGCACAGGTTCTCCTGTGTTTTGGCGCGCTGCGAGCCTTCACGGTTTCGCTCAGAGCGTTGCGAACGGTGCCAGCGGGTTCTAATACGAACAGCCATATATATTTCTCCCGTAAAAACGTCGTGTGCGCAGTATGATGCTGGCCTCGTATTCTGAATAACAGCCCCTTAAGCCTGACAGCACTGCATTTACGCTGCCATACAGTATTTTTATTGTATGGCAAATACCTTATTTGGGTGGTTTTCAGTATCCCACGGACTCGTTAGACTGTGGTCAGGATGGTCAGTGCCCGACTTGAAAACACCTCGCCGAAGTCTGCGCAAAAAGCTGTCTCATCCCTAGGGGATGATTGTTACCCCCCTAGGGTTTTTGCTGAAACACTATCAACACTTTGGCCATCCCGGGGCGCGCTCATGAATGACACCGATTTTGATTTGCAAAGCGGCATCGCAGCATTCGAGGCCAAAGATTTTACCAGCGCCCTGCGCTTGCTTTCACCGCTGGCCGATGAGGGTATCGCCGAAGCACAATACCGTATGGGCATGATGTTCCAAAACGGTCTGGGGCGCGTAAAAAATACTGCGTTGGGTGCTCAATGGATGCGCGCCGCCGCAGACCAGCAACACGCCTATGCGCAACACGGGTTGGGGGTAATGTATCTCTACGGCGAAGGTGTGGAAAAAAATGAAACCACCGCACTGGAGTGGTTCCGCCGCGCCGCCGAGCAGGGTCTGCCTGGGGCACAAATGACTCTCGGCATGATGTACGAAAATGGTCAGGGCGTGGAAAAAAACGAAGTCGAAGCGCGCCGCTGGTATAACCTGGCTGACAAAAACCGTTAGCAGGCACAAAAAACAGACTGCCTTTTACACAAGCAGCCCGCTTTTTGTGCCTGCGCACTTTACCTGGCTGCGTTATTTGCCTTCCCACGCAGAGAAATTGCTGTCGTTTTTGTCCTCACCATCCGCATAACCCGCTTCATAGGCATCATTCACGCGCTGTTCTTCCAGCTTGGGATTTTGTAAAAAACCACTGGCCCAACCGACAATATATTCACGGGAAACGTTGGCTTTTTCCATTTTATCAATGGCGGCGTAATAGTCTTCGTTCATTCTATCTTTTCTCCCCGCTGATCAATTTCAGTATTACAGAAGATTAGTCTATGCTTATAATACGCTAACAAACGTGTATTGCAATTGGTTTTGTGCGCAGCAGGATAGCCTGCGCACCCTGCAAAGCCCCATTTTTCCCATCCAGGCCAGCGCACCGTACGCAGTACCGCACCGGAGGGGTACCAACAGTCTAGACACAAAACAAAGCTTGCATAGGCCACGCAAACAATACCTTTTTAATCAATGAGTTAAAAACTCACATGCTATTACATCTCAAAAATATCCTCGACACAGCCAAACAGCATAATATTCGTGAAATGCTCAATAAGGCGCCGTTTATTGATGGTAAACACAGCGCAGGCACAGCCGCCAAACAGGTCAAAAACAACCTGGAGATGCGCCAAGACACACAACAGGCGCAATATCTTGACCAACTGGTCATGGGCAGTTTGGCGGAAAATGCTGATTTTCGTAGTGCCGCATTGCCTTTTCGTGTCGCTCAGCCCGTGTTTGCCCGTTACCGCACGGGCATGCGTTATGGCGATCATACTGACGACCCTGTTATGGGCAACGGTCTGGAAAAATTTCGTACCGATGTCGCTGTCACGGTATTCCTCAACCCTCCGGAGGATTACGATGGCGGCGAGCTGGTGATTCACTCCCCCTTTGGTGAGCAACAAGTGAAATATGCTGCCGGTGATGCTGTGCTTTACCCTGCCAACAGCTTGCATCGGGTAAAAGAAGTGACAGGCGGCGAACGCCTCGTCGCCGTAACCTGGATTCAGAGCATGGTGCGTGACTCCGCCAAACGTGAATTATTGTACGAACTGGATCAGGCGCGAAACGCACTGCTCCGACAAAACGCTGCCGACCTCACCAGTCAACAGGTCAACCGCGCCTACGCCAATCTGCTGCGCAGGTGGAGTGAAATATAAGCAAGTGAACACATTAACCCGTGAAATCCCCATCCCATCGAATCACCGTTGACAATAGGACCAATCGGTCCTATTGTATTTTTCATGACGACGGGACGCCCCAGAGAATTTGATACCAACCAGGCGCTGGCGGCGGCTATGCACCAGTTTTGGCAACAAGGCTACACAGCTACCTCACTGCAAGATCTGCTCAAAGCCATGCAAATTTCCAAGAGCAGCTTTTACCAGACCTTCGGCAGCAAACATGCACTTTTCCAACGCTGCATGGAACATTATCGCAATACGCTGGAAGACAGCATGCTGGCCCATTTGCAAAAAAGCCCTTCCGCCCGGCAATTCATTGATGCCACCTTTCGCGCTATCAGTGACAACGGCCAGGACGGCGACGGTCAGTTTGGTTGCCTGATCATGAACACTGCCAGCGAATTTGCTCAGGATGACCCGGTCGTTGCCAAGCTGGTTCGTACAGGAACAGAAAAAATACATACTGTGTTTTTACATGCCATCAAACGGGCGCAGGCAGACGGTGAAATACCTGGCGATAAAAACCCAGAGGCGCTGGCCAGCTATCTGCTTAGCAGCATGGGCGGGTTGCGCACCATGGCCAAGGCAGGAACGGCGCGCAAAACGCTGGAAGAGATTGTGAAAATTACCTTGAGCGCCCTGGACTGATTTTTTTTACCTTATTTTGGACCAATTGGTCCTTATTGTAGTGCTGACTCACAGCGCCAAACAGCAGTACCCATTAACGTAAACAGAGGAGAAACACATGCCATTAGCACAAATAAAAGGGATCAGCGGATGTCTGTCCATTGCGCAAAAACAGGAGGTTATTCGTCGGGTAACGGATGCCATCGTCGCCGTGGAAGGCGAAGGTGTGCGTCCAGTGACCTGGGTGATCATCGAAGATGTCAATTCGGGTGAATGGGGGGTGGCAGGAGTCCCCGTCACCACTGAGACAATCCGCGATATGGCGGCCCAAAAATAACCTTGTGGGTCATTAACCCAGTAATCAGCGTTGCCGGGTTAATGACCAGAACAATAATCAACAGGAGACAAAAAATGTCTTTCACCATACATAACAAAACCACTGCACCTGCCGCATCGTTACCCATCATGGTGGCAACAGAACAAGCCTTTGGCTTCATCCCTAATCTTTACGGCGTATTTGCCGAATCACCGACAGCCATCGCTGCTTATGCCGCCATCAACGAAGCACTGAAACACTGTGCGCTGACACCGGTAGAGCAGCAAATCGTCGCGTTGACCGTAAGCATAAAAAATAACTGCGATTATTGCGTTGCTGCACATTCCGTTATCGCCAACATGGTGCAAATGCCTGCCGATACCTTGCAACAACTGCGACAACAGCAACCCTTATCTGATGCTCGCCTTGAAGCTTTGCGCCAATACACCCTCGCGGTGCTGGAACACCGGGGCTGGGTACCAACGAAAAACCTACAGGCATTCCAAATAGCCGGTTACACACAACAGCACATGCTGGATATCTTGACTGTTGTGGCGTTGAAGACACTGAGCAATTACACCAATCATCTGGCCCACACACCGTTGGACAGGCAGTTTGCCGCAATGAGCTGGGAAAAATATTAAACCACCATTCCCGGAAATTCTCACTTTTCCATTTCCCCAAAAACAAGGAGCAAAACATGCCCGAAATATTGTCCTCTGCAAATACCTTGCTGTCCGGCGAACTATTCTGGTTGACCGCCACCACCACCATGACCGCGCTACTCTGGTTGCCCTACATCACCAATTGGATCGTGGAAAAGGGCTTCGTTGCCGCCATCTGGAATCCCACGGAATATGACCACAGTCAGGCACGGGCGGCATGGGCGCGACGCATGCTGAAGGCGCATGAAAACGCAACAGAAAACCTGGCTGTATTTGCCCCATTGGTGTTGATTCTGCATGCAGTCAATTTTTCCACGCCGGTGACATTGAAAGCTTGCGCCGTCTATTTTACGGCACGACTGGTACATGTGGTGGCATTCACCCTGGCCATCCCGGCACTGCGGGTTATTTCATTCCTGGTTGGGTTCGGTGCCCAAATGGTGCTCGCCTGGGCAATACTGAGTACACTCTAAGCTGGCCAGGATGATTCACAGCGCAGCGTCCCCACGTACTACCACGCAGGTGAGGTGCCGCCGCTGTGCTTCCCAGACCCGGCATCGCAATATCCGCCCTCGTGGTGTAATCTCTGCTGCTGATTTTTTCATGCCAAAACATCCGAACACACAGGACGACCCTAATGAGCAATCCCGACATCCCGACCATCAAGGCCTACCTGCTGGACCTGCAAGACCGCATCTGTGCCGGCATTGCCGAAGAAGATGGCAGCGCCGACTTTTTTGAAGACCGCTGGGAACGTGAAACCGGCGGCGGTGGCGGTCGCACACGGGTCCTTACCCATGGCGCCGTGTTCGAACAGGCTGGAGTCAATTTTTCACACGTATCCGGGGGCAACCTGCCCGCTTCAGCTACAGCCCATCGCCCCGAATTGGCAGGACGCACTTTCGAGGCCATGGGAGTATCTCTGGTGATTCATCCCCAAAACCCCTATGCGCCCACATCACATGCCAATGTGCGTTTTTTCATCGCAGAAAAAGAAGGCGAAGACCCTATCTGGTGGTTTGGCGGAGGTTTTGACCTCACCCCCTATTACCCGTTTGACGAAGACGTACTGCACTGGCATCAGGTGTCCAAAAAGGCCTGCGACCCCTTCGGCGATGAGGTTTACGCACATTACAAAAAATGGTGTGACGAATACTTCTTCCTCAAACACCGTGGTGAAACCCGCGGGGTAGGTGGACTGTTTTTTGATGACCTCAACGAAGGTGGTTTCGAGCACTGTTTCAAATTTATGCAAAGCGTAGGCGATCACTATTTAGAGGCCTACCGACCCATCGTCGCCCGTCGTAAAAATACTGAATACGGCGAGCGGGAACGCGACTTCCAGTTATACCGCCGTGGTCGCTACGTGGAATACAATCTGGTTTATGATCGCGGAACATTGTTCGGCTTGCAGACCGGCGGCCGCACTGAATCCATTCTTATGTCATTGCCACCACTGGTAAAATGGCGTTACAACTGGAAACCGGAGGCAGGCAGTCCCGAAGCCCGGCTTTACGACGGCTTTCTGCATCCACGTAACTGGTTGGAGGAGCTGGCCTGAGCAAACATTCTCAATCGCCGCGCCGGCAAAATAACCGCCTGCGCATTATCGGCGGCCAATGGCGCGGCCGCAAACTGGATTTCCCCGATGTTGAGGGCCTGCGCCCTACCCCTGACCGGGTACGCGAAACCCTGTTCAACTGGTTACAGCATGACATTATTGGCGCCCGCTGCCTGGACCTGTTTGCGGGTAGCGGTGCATTAGGGCTGGAAGCCCTCTCACGGGGTGCCGCCCGCACCGTGCTGGTGGAAAAATCGGCCACAGCCATACAACAATTGGAAACACACCTGCGCACCCTTTCCTGTGATAACGCCGCAATCGTACACTTGTCCGCAGAGCAGTTTTTGCAGCGCGGCCCCGGCGATACCCGTTACGATGTGGTATTTCTTGACCCCCCTTTCGGCAAAGGGCTCATAGCCACCTGTAGTGACTTTCTTGAAAAAGGGCACTGGCTCGCGCCCGATGCACGCATCTATCTGGAAAGCGAGCGTGATTTGCCAGCCACCGATATCCCCACCCATTGGCACATTGACCGGGAAAAAACCGCCGGACAAATCACTTACCGTTTGCTAACCCGCCAAGCGTAAATTCGTGCGACAATCACCTCATGCCAGCCCCTATAACGAACAAAGCCATCTATCCCGGCACCTTCGATCCCATCACTCATGGCCACTCCGACCTGGTGGGGCGTGCCACTCGTTTGTTTGACCAGGTCATCGTCGCCCTGGCTGCCAATCCCGGCAAACAACCCGTGTTCACTCTGAAAGAACGCCTGGAACTGGCGCACACAGCACTGGCGGAATACGACAATGTGGAAATCTGCCCCTTCGACGGCCTGCTGGTGGAATTCGCCCGGACAAAACAGGCGCGGGTCATTCTGCGCGGCCTGCGCGCTGTATCCGATTTTGATTACGAATTCCAACTGGCAGGGATGAATCGTAAACTGGCACCGGATGTGGAAACCCTGTTTCTGACCCCTGCCGAGCAATATTCCAATATTTCTTCAAGCCTTGTGCGGGAAATTGCTGCCCTGGGGGGGGATGTTACCCCCTTCGTCCATGAAAAAATCAGGGATGAATTGACACGCAAATTGCGGTAAAATTTTTAGACCAAATACTTCTAACACCCAACACTGTCTGCGAGTTTTCTGATATGGCTTTAATTATTACTGACGAATGCATTAACTGCGATGTATGCGAACCTGAATGCCCCAATGAGGCTATCACCCAGGGCGAAGAAATCTACGAGATCGACCCGGACTTATGCACCGAATGTGTCGGTCACTACGAGACTTCGCAGTGTGTGGATGTCTGCCCGGTCGACTGCATCCCGCTGGACCCTGATCACGAAGAATCCCAGGACGAGCTACGCGCCAAATACGAACGCCTCATGGCTAAAAGTGCCTGATACAGCCGGTTTATCCCCTGCCCGCTCACCAATTTAGCCCGGACAAACAATCAATATAAATGCCCGGGCCTGCTACGCTTAATGAAACTTGCACGCCCCCGGCCAATTGGGTAGACTCGGGGCTGATTTTTACCAAACCTCCTGTGGGGGGAGGGATTCTGAGGAGAATTTTTGATGGCCATCATCGTACCAATTACTGTGTTTTTGTTCATTCTCGTCTCTACCACCATGTTGGGTGGTATGGGGTGTGATGCTGCTGCTGACGCCCGCAAGAAATAAAACAAATACGGGGCTCCTGGCCCCGAATGCAAAAAAGCCCGGATTTCCCGGGCTTTTTTGTGCGGCCTTTGCATGCACGTCACGGATAAAAAACACCCACAATCAGGGGCTGTAAACAAACACAGTACCTGAGCGTGCGGCATGCACCCTCCTCTGGACCTTCTACATATAAAGACAGTTGTACTTCATGCAAACACCACACCAACCAAACAATCCGTCCACCGCGTCAGATGATGACGCCTATCTTGTTAAATATCTGATGGTATCCGCGTTGTGCCTGTTCATTGGCACTGTACACGGTGTCCTGCAAGTGATCCGCCCGGTGCGCGCATGGCTGGACAGTATCGGCAGCCCCTACGGCGGCCCCGGACATCTCATCGACCCACTGGCTCATGCCCACATCAACGTAGTTGGCGGCGTGGTGATTTTTCTCATGGGCGCCTCATATTACCTGTTACCCAAAATGGGCGGCGTCCGCCTCTACTCAAGGCGCTTGGTACAACACAGTTTTTGGTGGACCAGCCTCGGTATCGCCGGCTTTTACAGCACCCTGATGACCTTCGGCATTCTTGAGGGCATTGCCCTGTTGGAAGACCCCGATTCGGTGGACAATATTCATCGCTTTTACGGCCCCACTATCGCCACCGTTTCCACCATCATGGGTATTGGTTTCTGGGTCTATTTTGCCAATATATTTTTGACTTTCCGCAAAATCCGCAACAAGTTGAGTTCCGAAAAACAGTCATGATGCTTGAATGCGGCTGCCCTGGCGAATACCCTGATTGGCACAAACAGGATGTTGATCTGGCCCACCACACTGCGCACGCATTACCCATTGCCAGCTTCCTGCACATGCCGCTGTCATATGAAACCTACAAGCAGCGTCAACAAAACGAAATTGAGCAGTTGGAATTACGCGAGCGCTGGCCCGGTTTTGCATTAACACGCACTGGCTGGCTGCGCGGGAAAATGATTCGGTTACTGGAAAAAGGTGAATCACCTTCACGCCATTTTTTACATCTGCCCGCTGATTTCCAATTACAGGGTTTTTTACACGAGGGCGGCATTGGAACCCTGCGCACCAGCGTGCGTGAGCAGCAAATGCTGTTATTGGACAGTGGTCGCATGCCCAAAGAAATGTATTTGGCGTACCTCACCTGCCCAACCTGCTGTGATACCCGTGGCGGAGAGCGCATTTTATTATTACGGCGCTGGCGCAGCAGTCGCCGTCTGGCAGCCAAGACCCAACAATAAATCAAATCACCGGCGCACAGCACACCCACAACACTCCGACACCTTCCGCTGGGGACATTACGGTGTTAATCGTCCGCCAGCCTGCTGTGGGTTTGTTTCATAGTTAAAATGATTAATTTGCCCGATTTTGACTCAACGGAAAAAACAACACCGTTTCATCATTTTTATCGTCACTTTTCGCCCGACGCACATGCACTGCTAATGATTGTGTTGCAGGGTCATCCACTTTCACAGCGCGACGATACACGCCGGTAAAACCGTCCTGGATCGCCTGCCGCCATTCTTTGTCTTCCCCCACCCGTAGCATTACCACCAATCCTACACCGGGTTTGTATTCCTCGCGGCTGGCAATAACAATAAATTCATTCATACCTACCCGCAGGGGACTGGGCCGTGTTTCCACCCGGAATCCCAGGTCTTGCCACTGCTGCGGGCCAAGAATGACCGATTGCTCGTTAGAGCAGGCAGACAACAATCCTGCGCACAACATAATAAAAAACGAACGTTTAAAACAACGGACAAAACAAACAGAAAATTGTTGTTTCATTTCAACTCTACCGGTGCGGCATGTCGCTGAAGATAATCCAGCACTTCGCTTAATTCATTTTTATTCAACGGTGTCGCCCCTTTTGTTTTCATGCGCATCTGCATGCGCTGCAAAATAGCAGGCCATGCCTGTGCAGTATGCGCATGAGGCTGCGGCGCATTATGACATCTGGCGCATTTCGCCTGATAAAGCTGCGCTGCTGACGAATCAGCATCAGGGTACACCAATGGCTCGTTGGGGATATCACAGGCCGACAACAACAGCGCCATTAAACCGAAACAGCTATTTGTCTGTAGATTTGGACGTCGGGTGTGCTGCATTTTTTTTGCTGCTGGCTTCTTTACTGTCTGTGGGTGACTCTGCATTTTTTTCTTTGTCCGTATCCAAACGCCCCGCCACTTTGGAGCCGTAAAAATTCACCATAAAATAAACGAAAGTACCAAACACGGCAGTGTACAACAGCGCCGCACCAAACCCCCAATTAATCCACTCACGTTCATAACCGGGACGGTCCCCCCAAAAAGGAAAGCTGAGCCCTACTGCCACTAACATCACGGCAACAATAATACCAATAAACCAGCGTGGCACAGGCTGTTGTGACTCGGGAATTTTTTCCACCAACTCCCAGTCTTCCAGACCCCGTTTGGCCCGGCGTTCTTCATCGGAGGCATAACCAAAATTATCGGCTGGCAATTCACCCCATTGGGTATCTTTAAGATTACCGGGAGGTGGAGGATCTTTTTCCTCATCTTCGACTTTGGGTGTATCTTCAGTTTTATTCATTGGCAGGTCCACAGTTTAATACATAAATACAGCATTTCCGGGTATATCAAAAAGCGCTATTTTCTACTTCGGGCGCAACATTTTCCGCCACAAAATGTTGTACACGAAAAACACTATGCCAGCCATCCGCTGTATCCACATGCACCAAAAACATATGCAAACCAGGTGGCACATTGGGCTCAATGCGCAGATTTACATCAATCCGCCCGGCACTATCAAAACGCAGTACTTTTTCCGGTATCGAATAGCTGTTTTCTGGTAAACCTTCAATACGTAACGTGGCCTCTGCAGGACGATACAGTTTGTTGGAAACGGCAATGCGATAGTCACGAATCACTGAGCCAAATTGTTGGTCGGCACGATAAACCGCCAAATGATATCCGTTATACGTTAACAACCCCCAAATAAACATCCCCAAACCTAGTGCAGAAAATGGCAGAGTCCAGCGCACACGTAAGGAGATCGAGGCCAGATTGCGTAAAGCGGATGATTTTCCCGATGCGCCCCTTTCAAAAGACAGCAAACCTGTTTCACCTTTTTTGCCTTGTAGCTGAGCACAGGCATCAATACATTCACCACAATTAATACAGCTGTCGTACATGTCCGTGTTGCGCGGGTCAAGCCCGATAAAACATGCGGTACTGCAATAATTGCACTTTTCACACTGGGAAGAGCGTGTATCGTCATAGGCAATTTTCAATGTCTGCTTGGTTTTGAAGCCATGTTGCCACACACGGTAAACGCACATAAAGCGACACCAGAAATGACGAATGACACTCACATCGACCAAAACAAGTATCACAAAAACGGCGTAAATATAATGCAATGAACTCGCCAGACGCTCATCATCCCGGAAAGTCATAAAAGACCAGATGACGTCTGGCGGATAAAAATAAAGCAGGGGGATCAACGCCAGCAACATGGACATGGCCAGTAAAATCGCCCCCAATAACGTCCAATTCAACAGGCGGTTTTTACTGTCGGCCACTTTCATTTTTGCGCCGGAAACACTCATGTCCGCACGTTTGCCAAGCAGACGGTAAGTCCATTCATTGGCTATCTCTGACAAGGTGTTTTGTGGGCAAGCCCAACCACAGAAAGCTGTGCCCACCGTGGAGTACAACATCACCATGCCGCTGGCCAGCAGCATCCATAAACCAAAAATCAGAAAAAAGTCGGCCCACCAAATTTGATGCCCCAGCACCACAAAGGCACCTGCCACCAAATCAATACGCAGCAATCCACTCACCGGAATAATCACGGCAATGGCAATGAACAAAAATTGCGCCAACCGACGACGCCAGTGAAAGCTGACACCGGCATTGGCAGCTTCTACTCTGATGGGGATTTTACTCAAGGTATCGTTACCGCTCATAGCCACATACTACCACTGTAAACCTGTTTATTCATTGCGCACGCCCTTCAAAACAGATGATATAGCCGATTAAATTACTGAGTTTTTTGCACCGCAGAATCCAGTGGGTTCAACGCCGCGAAACGCTGCCGGTAAACGGCGGCCTGCTCACGGTTCCCCGCCAATTCCGCCAGCTCCCACAGGCGACGCAATGCCTCTGCATGATCCGGCCGTATACGCAGCACCGATTCCAACAACTGCCGTTCATTCAGCCCGCGCGCCTCTGCCGCAGCACGATCCTGCAAAACCGCATCCGCCAATGCAAAACCTACCCAGCGGTCTTTTGGGTTGGCTTGATAAGCTAGCGGTAGCAACCGTTGGCCTTCCGCAGCCTTCCCATACAACAAAGCCAACCAACTGCGATGCCCTAATTCCGTGGCAATATATGCGCGCTCAAATTGAGGGAAATTATTCTCACTGACACCAAGATAACTGGCTGCCGCACCCAACGGAGAACGAATAGATAATAACCATGACAATATCTTGGAAATATCCAGTTGGCCATCGTAGCGAGCCTCTGGCAGTTGATATTCAATCACTGGAGCCCACTCATCCTGTCGCGGTACATCAAATTCAGGAATCCCCCCCCAATAACGTCCCAGCCATGTCCACGCCCCCTCCCCTCCCGTTGCCAACTCGGCCTGTCCATCCGTTAGCCGCTGTACATTACCCAATAACTGCACACTACCAATACTGCCATCACGTACACCGACCATCGCCAACCGAAAAGCATCCACAAAAATAACAGCGTCCGGAAATACGTCTTTGAAGGTCGCCAAAACCACTTGCAGACTATTGATATCAAATTGATTCAGCGCCAGCCACTGCACAAAAACACCACCGGGTGACAAGCGTTTTTGTGCACGAATGAATTGTTGACGGGACAACAACGCGCTACGCCCCACCAGATCAGGGTGAAACAGATCGCCAACAATCACGTCATAATGTTCAGAATCGCTCAATAAAAAGTGGCGGGCATCATCACGCACAATTTTTAAATAATCGGTAATGCTGCCATTGACTGGCCGGAACTCCTTTTGTGCGGCGTTAATTGCGCCCAGTGATAATTCAACGGCAGTGCGCTGCAACCCGGGAAATGCCAAAGACGCTGACGCAGAAATCCCCGTCCCTAAACCCAAAAACAAAACCCGCTGTGGCTCAGCATGCAACAACAACGGTAATCGTGCCTGATTTTTTTGCGCCTCTACAGCAGTGGGCTCCGACGAGGCATCCATGCGCCGCATGTCGGCCAATAACTGTCGCTGGCCATCCGGGCCTGCAACAACATGGGTGATAGAAATAGCATCTTCGTGCAGGGAAAGCGTTTTTGCCTGTGCATAAGCCTGCGGCAATAAACGGGATACCGGCGGCATATCCGCCACCGTCATACTCAGCAACCCCATCACAATGACCAAGGCCCAGGCAGGCCGGGAAGCCCATCCCTGTGCCAATACCAGCCCTAAAATCAATAACAACATCGCTCCCAGAGCAACCGTGCTGCTACTGCCAATGCTCGGAATAAAAACAAAACCGGCCAACAGCGTGCCTAATGCAGCCCCGAGTGAATTAGCCCCATACAACCACATTCCGCTTTGATAACGGTTACCCACGCGCTCTGCCAGCAACGGCAGCCAGGCGCCCAGCACCAACGTCACTGGCAAGGTCAACATAATGATTGCCGAGCCCTGTAACCATAATGCGGCAAACAAAGAAGAAAAATGCGCCTGTTCAATCCAGGCTGAAAGTGTCGGCAACCACCACAAACTCAATAAAGCAAATCCACAAGCCACAACCGGCAAGACGCTGAACCAACGTTTGCTCACCAGTAATCGAGCCAACAGGCTGCCAAAACCAATACCCAGCAAAAATACGGCCAAAATAATCGCCAACACATACTCAGTACGCAACATCACCATACCGAATAAACGCGCCCAACCAATTTCCAGCAAAAGCGCACCAGCTCCTATCCCCGCATAAATCAGCAGCCATTTTGTGGGGGGGCGAACCAGAGGCTCCACCTTTTCTTTTTTCTGCACCGACTCAAACCGCCAGGACAATAAAAACAAAACCGCCGCAACCACAAAACTGATTAATGCGACAGCCCTCAGTGATGACAGCCAGCCCAACATAGGCAACAACCATAGCGGTAATAATGCCCCCAAAGCCCCCCCAAGGGCATTGATCCCATAGATACTACCCAGAGAAACTTTTGCACCTTGTACTGCGGATAAAATTAACGGGAAGCCGGCACCCATAGCCATGGCAGGAATCATCAACACCAGCGTAACAATAAAAATTTGCAACGCAATCCAACCGGAATAACTGATACTGCCCGCGATAACGGCAAACTGTGTATCTACCATTTGGAACAATGTGGGAAGCAATACGGCTGTAGCAGCAACAAATAATTCAATACAAGCAAACAGGCGCAAAGGGCGGCCCGTCAAACGACTCCAGTGCACACCTAAAAAACTGCCCGCACCCAAGCCCGCCATATAGGCAGTTACCGTAACAACCACACCAAAGATGCTGACCCCAAATTGCAAGGACAACATGCGCGTCCAGAGAATTTCGTAGGAGAGACTGGCGGCACCGGAGATCAGATATAAACAAACAAGAAACAGACCAAGCCTTCGTAATGCAGGAATATTTTGCATTGAATGTCTAAGAGGCGTTAACAATCATTTGACAACCCTGCCCACACTCGTTTAAGTAATCGCCCAGCTCAATTTTTTATGACAACAACTGCTCAGATCGCCCTTGATTTATTCGAGAGCCCCAAGGTCAGTGGACCAGCTAAAAAGGATAAAACCAGACAATACCCACCACAGCATGCCCTAGCGCCAACGTCAAACTCAGCCCAGCACACACCATGTGGGCAACAAACACGCGCTTGCCATATACAACCATGGCAACACCAAGCGCCACTGTAGTAATAATGAGCAACAACAGAGGAACACCCATCAAAAACATAACCAGATATTTGGTTTTCTCATCAATGGCAACCAGCTCGCTCTTTGCTGATCTGTCATTCGTGAAGGCCTGTATCACTCCCGCGCTTTGCTGCTCCGTTTTCTCTTCCACAGAGCCATCCGCATAACCTGGCGCAGCCACACTCAACATCAACCATGTGCATAAACAAAAAAATGCCCTACTCATGTTCTGCATCTTTAATCTCTGATTTTTTAACCGCAAAATACCAATACAGTATTGCCATAAGAACAAACGGAAAAAGAATAATAAGCAACAAAAAAATGAAAATTGCCCAAGGCGTTTCAATGGTAACATGTGCATAACGGTAACTATCCACCGCATACACAGAACATGTTGTTGCCAGCAGCATCAAAAATACGAACGAACGGGATATTTTACTCACTACGCGACTCTCGCTAATTTATTGCCTGGTTTATGTCTGCTACCGTAACTGCACAGCGGAAGCCAAAAAAATCTGACGCATAATAAGGCATTGAAAAATTCCGGTGATAAACCGACGTTGAAAACGGGTCACTTTTCCACGAACCACCGCGACGCACTTTATAAACACCCTCTACAGCGACAAGGTCCGCCACTTTTAAAGCACGGTCTTCAGGCGTCGCCGCCTGCACCTTTTTTGGCTGGAATGTGTCTGCAACAGCCGCCGACCCCTCGTAGGGAAGAAAGTCACTTGCTGTCCATTCGCTGACATTCCCAGCCATATCATAGACCCCATATGGGCTCACCCCGGTTTTATACGTCGTCACTTCGGTACTCGAACCAACGTGGTAATAAGTGTTCAGGCGGCTTGCGTCCATCTGATTACCCCAAGGCCAACGGCGGCCATCAGTACCACGTGCAGCTTTCTCCCATTCTGCCTCAGTGGGCAAGCGTTTTTCTTTCCACTTGCAATAATCCACCGCGTCATACCACGTCACCATAGTAACAGGGTACTGTGTTTTTCCATCCGGGATACTACCATCGACCCAGTCCAATGGTGGACGATGTTGCGTAGCAACAACAAACTGCGCAAACTGCGCATGTGTAACAGGATATTTATCAATTTTATATTCCGGCAAAAACACCGTATGTTGAGGACGATTAAACTTATCGGCACGCTCTGAATCAGTGCCCATTAAAAAATCGCCTGCTGGAATAGTCACCATAGTCGCAAGCTCTTGCCACTGCTCAGCCGTCAACAGGGCCTCCAGCTCGTTCCATTGGTAAACTTTTTTCGCCTTCTTCCGTGATTCATGCACACGGTGCCGGGTGATATCCTCCCCTGCTGCGCGTATATGATCCTTCATATCCGCCAAATCATAAGTTGCCCTATCCCTCATGTCAGCCATACGATTCGCGCCCAGTTTTACCACATGCATCACACCAAATATCACCGCTGCCGCAATACAGGTAATAACGGTCGCTGCCAGATAACGCTCACGCTTACGACGCTCATCAGCGCTCAGATTTGACTGATACCGCGGTGCCATACCCAAGCCTCACTCAGTCTTAGTAACAGCTTTTTCGGCAGACTTTGCCTGGCCGGACAACATCTCAGGCGATACGTCGTTATCCGAAACATGTACCGCCTTTTTCCACCCATAGACCCGTTTGTTCATGATTTCACCGAGCACACCACCAATCATTGAGGCTTCCATCGCCAGAATCACGAAAAACCCCCACCAACCCAGCGGCATCAACTCCGCGCCTCGTGGTACACCAGAGTATTCAACAGTTTGATAATACGCCGCAAAGCGCACAATAAGTGGTGGAAATATAGCAATCCACTTACCACCCAGCCCGTAAATGTATGACACTGAAATGCCCACCAATACCGGCAAAATAAACAACTGCAAAAACCAGAAAAAATTAAACGTATCCAACCCCCAAAACAACTCTATGCGAATACCAAGCAGCCAGTCACCCAAAAAGTTCACCAGACAACCGACAAATATCGCCACCCAAAAAGAAAACCAACGCACCCGGAATCTCATTGCTGATATTCCTTACCCGTCAGTTTTTCATAGGCCGTCTTTTTGGTCTCTTCCAGATACCAGTCTTCAACTTTCAGACTGCTGATATAGCTGGCAAGCATTCGGCGATCTTCTTCAGGAATCTTGGCAAACGACGGCATGCGAAAACGTGGCTTCAGTCGCGACGGGATTATTGACTGGGGATCCTCTGCAGAAAAATAGTTATACAACCATTCTTCATCACGTAATGAGCCCATTCCATCCAACGGAGGTGCAGGAACCGCCTGCATAATATTACGCAGCCCCCACAACGCATGACAATCACGACAATTATATTTGCGGTAAAGTACCGACGCCTTGGCTGCAAACTCCGGTGACGCCGTGCTATAAAACGGGATACCTGGATCTTTTTCTTCTTCCTGCGAAACCATCCAACCCTTCACGGCCATCGCCACCAAAACAAAAGCCGTTATACCGATTAAAATGCCCTTTTCACCCTTCTTCATGAGGTTCGCTGTTTGCGCTCGGCCTCTTTTTCCAAATACTCCTTGCGCAACTCCTCCTGGGCTTTATTTACCTTCATCGCTTTTTCAAACTCTTCAGGAGCCATTTTATCTTTATCATTTTCATCAAAAACGACATATTTTATATCTTCGTCAAACTGATCATTATGTGCAGCCCAACGCACCCAATAAATTGCAGTCAAAACAATCGCCGCACCCGCAACCAACCAAAGATAAATGGTCCAGCCATCTTCAAATGAGTTAAAAAAATCCGCCATCACTATTCCTCCTAAAACAAATACCCATGAAGCATTTGTGCCGCACCGAACACTACTGCGACCACAACGCCCAACAGAATCCAGACAAAAAGAATTTTTTCACCTTTTTTAAGGTTCTCTGTTTTCCCCTTCGTCATAAACATAAAAACAAAAACGGTAAATACAACGATAGAGGCAATCAGAAAATAAAAAATCCCTACGCTAAACTCCTGCGATTTCATCCCTTCGATGCTGGTGTCAATTCCAAACGGGCCGGAACTTTCCTTTATCGACAAATTCAGGTACGGAAAATTCAATGAATATGCAGCAGCAACCATACTGCCAAAAATATGCTGTAACACCTCAGAAACCATCACCAGTAACCTGCATCGGGAACACAAAAGAAATACGGATAAACGCCACCATGAAAAAGCCACTTTACCATGGCTGCGCGCTTCACAGCCAATAAAACTTGGGCAGTGACACTGCGAGGGTGACGCCTCTCTCGTAAAGTTTTTAGAGGCATTCGAAGGCGCGCTGTTTAAAAAGCCTCATAAAAAAGGCCACACCCGGATTAAGGATGTGGCCTTGCTTTACTGCTTCCAAACACGGATCAGACGAGCATTAAATCAACCGTAGTCGCCAATGCCAGGCTTGTCCTGATCCGTTTTATCAACATAGAAGCTGTAGATGAATGGTGCTGTATAAACCAGCAAAATCCAAATCAACATCGCCAGTGGGCCATTATCCAAATCAATCATAATAATTCTCCTGTTTTCTCTCTTACTAGTCTAATGGCCGTGGTGGCTTGGTTCCCAACCGTAGTCAGGCAAGCGCTTCACAACAATCATCACGCCAAGACAGAAAATAACGATAAAGAAAATATCGATGGTATAACCTTTGTCCCACCAAGGCTGAATGCGTTCCTTGGTGCCGTCAGCTTTCAAGTTGCCTTCAAAGTTCGCCAACACAAGACGATCACCGAGCACCGTAAACTCACGCAAGTCCGATCCATTACGCTGCAACTCGATGATAGCATCTTTAATCAGACGCAAATCGTCCATTTCCAGCGGATGACGTTCCTGTAAAGGTGCCCATTTGGAACCACTTGCCTTCACCTGATTAACGATGTATTCCATTGCCTCCGCGTCACTTTTACCCTGAATCGCCGGGGAATCCATTAATGCAATGTATTCCTCGTAAATCGCCGCAGTAGGGCGTTGACCCCACAACGGAAAAGTAATCAAAAACGCGGTAACAATCGTCAGCACCAAGATACCAATGATGGGAGGCGGTAGGCGATTATTATCTTCTGTAATACCACCCAGGCTCTCACCCTCCCAAACAGCCTTCGCCGCTTCGTTCTGATCGTCCGTACACAGGGTGTGCAGTGGGTTATCAAATTTCCAAGCCATATCTACTCCCCTTTTTATTTCAGATTCAGAACGAAGTCAATCAATGCACGGGCTTCACTATCAGCAGCCGGTACAGGGACTTCAGGTGGATAAATTGACTTTCCGTCAGCATACGCTGTATAGGCCGCACGCCAACCATCATAGTCGATAGTATTGCCGTTTGCGTCCTTTTCACCCCACAAATAGTCATAACGAGGCATGATGGAATGCGACTGAACCAGACGAGGATTAAAAAAGTGCATCATCATCCATTCGCGTGAAGAGTTGCGAGACCCCACATGAGTCAAGTCAGGCGCCTTACGATCAGAACCAAACGCCGTTGGTGATTCACCATTAAAGTCGCCCAGCATAGGCGGTGCGCCAAAATACTGCCAATCCTGAGTCTGCTCAGGCAGTAAGGTATGACACCACCAGCAGCCTTCACGAACGAACATGATTTTGCCTTTACCCACATGCAGTCGCTGTGACTCACTTGCCTTTGCCAGCGTTGCGCTGGGCAACCAACCACGAGTCGCCGTCGCATTTTCGATGTACGGGACCATCACGCCACCATCAACTTCTTCCCGGACGATAAACACGGCACCCTGATCTTCAGATGCCTCATTAATCCGCCCTTTTGATTCGCTCGCAGCAGCCGGCACTTTGCCAAGAATCCGCGGATGACGAATACCATTGGGAAACGGCACACCTTTTTCGTACACAAAAGCACGTGTCGACTCAATAGTAGCCCCCGTCTTCGGGTCCTGGTTTATCTGCACCGTAATAGGTTTTGCCCACCCTTGCAGGAAAGGGTCTTCATAACTGAAGCCACCTACCCGGCCAAAGGACAATTGACGATCCATTGCAATAGACGTTGCGGATACATTCTGAATATCCACTGCCGGCATATACAAAGTAATGAACATCGATGTACCGAACGCCAAACCGAACATTCGGGAACCGATTTTATATTCTCTAAAAGCCACGGTAATTACCTCCCCTTATTATTCTATTAACGTTCGTAGGCCAGTTCATGTGGCAGGCGTCCCGCTGGGATCGCAGTACCGACACGAGCAGTCATATACATGTTGTACAGCCATACGCAGTTTCCGAGGAACACCATGGTGCCACCCACCCAACGTGCAATCATGTAAGGATGTTCAGCAATCACGACATCGATGTAAGGCACTTCGTAGATTTTACCTGCGCCCTGAATCAAACCAGCGATAGTCATAGATACCCAGTAGGTGGTAAAACCAACCAGCAACATCCAGAAATGGAAGTTGGCCAAGCCTAATGAGTACAGTTTACGACGCAACAGTGTCTGCAAGCCATAGTATACGGCAGCGGCTTCCAGGAAAGTGGAAAAGCCCAACAACGCCAGATGAGCATGGGCAACAATCCAGCCAGTACCATGAATGTACCAGTTAATTGCACGAGTCTGCTGGAAACCACCCTGCATGTTTAGCGGAATCGCCATCAACACACCTGTAATGGTGAATTTGATCTCAATATTTTCCACAAACATGCGCCACTTGCCTGTCATAGTGAGCAGCAAGTTCGACACGAAGGCGATGGCTGGCACCAGAATCAGCACACCTTCCACCGAGGCAAAAGACTTCAGCCATTCTGGCAGAGGAGCAGACATCAGGTGATGAGCAGCCGGCGTTGAATAAAACACCACAACCGACCAGAAGTGCAAGTGGCCAATACGGTGCGAGTACAATGGATTGCCCGTTACTTTTGGCACAACGTAGTACGAAATAGCCGCAGCAACCGGGGTAATCCACAGACCTAACACATTGTGAGCGAACCACCATGTCAGGTATGCCTCAGTCAGACCTGTCAACTGAAAGAACTCAGGTGAGTTGCCCACAGAAAACACGATGATGACCATGAAAGTGGCGGCACCAAAAAACCAGTTGGTGGTGTAGATACCCTGTGTACGACGAGTTTTGATCGTCATGAACACGTTAACACACAGTGGTGTCAAAATACCCAGAATAACCACTACGTCAATGAAAAACGGCATATCGGAATATTCACGACCTGAACTTACGCCCAGCCATAACAGGAACAGTCCCAGAGACAGTCCAATATTCCAGATAAAACAGTTCCAGACGCCCAGCTTCTCAGACCAGAGCTTGGTGTTACCCAACGCCGGTGTGATGTACATCATTGCCATGGCGAAGGCCATGGATATCCAGCCAAGGATAACAGCCAGAACGTGAACTTGACGCATATGCCCAAACGACAAAATCTCGCTGCCCGTGACAAAGTCCGGAAATGCGAGCTTGGCGGCATTAAAGGAACCCAAACCAGTTCCAATTACAAACCAAATAATCGACGAATAGCCGAAGTAAATCGCGGCTGACCCAGCCGGGATATCTTCCGCTTTCGCAAATAGGTATTTAAACATCTTTACCCTCCCAGGTTATTTTCTGAATCAACTATTTACTTGCTACGAGGCATCAGCAAAAACCAGCTGAACCACATAAAACTCAGTGCTAACAAAATCCCCATCATTCCCGCAAAGGTAGCCATGTCAACTCCTCCCTAAATTTATTAAATCAAGAATTATCAAAATAGAAACAAGACTGACTACGCCTTGGCTTCAATCTCTAAATGGCGGCCAACCGCAACCTTGAGGATAATGAAAAAGGCAATACCGAATACAATCATCGCCCAGTCAATAAATCCCGTGAAAGTGCTGGGATCATATGCCTGACTGCCCCATCCTCCCCAGTCACTAAACTGACCACGGCCAAGAAAGCACATGAGCGCGGCACCAAACACACTGCCGTTACCCATCCCAGTTAGCATTCCCCCAACAAGAGAAAGCATTAGTGGATTTTTCATCCCTCACCTCCTGAAATAACCAACATTACATTTTGTTTTATTAGGGTCTGGCGGAGACCGCAGGACACGATAAAATGTTGCCATTTGTCCATGTCACCCCGTGCTCTATGACCTAATTTTTTTTGGGAAGTCCCCCCTCCCTAACATTCGCCCGCATAATAACCCGGAGAATCATGACGAAAGAGAGTGTCACATGTCATAGCAAGGGTCAAGCCTCCACAGGGAAAAACAGAACGGCTTTTAACCCCTGACAAAATTTTGACAATTTCATAGATAAATCAAACGAATACCCGAGACAATCGGTATGAAAATCTAAGTTTCTGTGCGTCCTGTGTTTTCTGTTAAGCTACCCGCCTCGACACAGATCTGCTCTAAAAAAACCATACTCAAATGAAAGAAATAATCATCCTCATTTCCGTGGCTGTCAGCTCTATCTTTATTCTCGGCTATTCCATACACATGCTGATTGGAGGACTGGTTTCGAAAACAACCGAACAATGGATCATCGCAGGTGCCTGCCTGATTGGCGTGGCCATACTGACATTCATGGGGTGGGACATTGTCCGGCGGCGCAGACAACGTTAACGCAAACCTCGCGAGCGGGTTAAGCAAACACTTTTAGCGCATCCGCCACCCTGCCAAAAGCAACGACATCAGCAAACTGGCCTTTATGAAAAACATACTGACGTTTGGAGCCCATCATATCCATGCCGGTGAGACCAAACGACTTGCCCGCATGATCTGAAAAATAGCGTACGTTTTTAACCAGCTCAACGACTTCACCATTGCGTAACGCCAGTGATACCCGCTGCCTGGATACATCCAATGAAACAGGGGATTGAGGAAGCACCAGCATACGTCCAAGAATACGATGCACCCCTTGAAAAAGGAAGAAACAGGCCAGAAAAAACAACAGGTAAGCCAACCCTTGGTTTTTATCGTACCAAAACATCAACGCACCAATGCCTAACCCTACCACGGTGGGCACATACATCAACACATCCCAAGTCACACCTTTACGGTCTTGTGACAACTCAAACATCTCAGATTTCGCCACGTCCGTTAGCTCGCCTTCTCTTCTTTTAGCAAACTGGCAAGCACAGCATCCACTTCGCGGTAAAGCATGCGCCCGGCACGCCTCAAACGTATGGTGTTTTTACCATCAATAATATAAGTCCACGGATCACCAATCACCGTAAGTGCATTAAAGGCCTCAGGGTTCTGGTATTGATCCATGTGCAAAAACAGCACTTTATCCTCATACTTGTCCATTATACCCTTGAGCATTTGCAGGTGCTTGTCACATTGTGTGCAATGCCCCGGCGTGGCAAAAGCCAGCACCATCACCTGCCCCTTGGCCAGGGCGTCATCAAGCGAATACTGGTACATACGCTTATCGGGGTAACGATAACTGGTGATACGGCTCAGGTCACCACCAACATCAGCCAATGTTTTGGTGCGCAAGCTCGGCACGGTCATGCCAACCTTGTAGCTGCCATCATCAAACAAAAGACAGCCAGACAGAAGCGTCACCATCAAAAAAACACTCAAATACCGCCATATCTTCATGCTTTAGTCCTGTTTTTTTCCCAACCTGCGCAGGTGCGGAACAGGTTGTACGCCCAAATAAAATTTGCCAGCAACACTATAGTGCCAAAAATCCCCATAGTGGCCAAGATGGGCTTTACCACGGCCTCAACCTGCTCGGGCGTACCGGTTTCGCCAGTCAAACCACCCAACACACCCGCCGTTGTAAAAAATACCACCATACCAATCAGGCCAAAATTATGCGTCCAAAAATGTAGCTTCACCAGTCTGAGGCTGTAAATGGGACGTTTCACCAAGCGAGGAATAATGTAATACACTGCAGCAAAAATCGCCATCTCCACCCAACCCAGCAAATTGACGTGCGTGTGCGCACGCACAATCAGGTCACCGTGCAAACGATGATCTACAAAATGACGAAATTCAGAAATACCGCCCATCAGCGCCCCCCAGGAAAAACCGATAAGGCTGTAAATAATGCATGCGTAAACAAACCACAAAGTATAACGTGTATATTCCGTGTCCCGCTCCCACGGTTCCTGATGACTGCTGCTCACGATAATTACTCCTGGACTTTGGCTTCTGGCGAACTTGTCTCTTGCGGCGCCGGCTGAGACGCTGACCCAGCGGCGGCTCCTTGAGGCGCCTGCTTGGTTCGAATATCCTGAAAACGCTCTTTCCACTCGGCGGGCGCCCAAGCACCCACCATGTTGTCGATAAAAGCTGAACGCCCTTCCGGTGGCATTGCTGCTGATGACGAGCCCTGCTCTGCCTTCAGCTCAGAAATAAACACCGCAATGGCATACCGGTCTTTTTCCGGCATCTGCGCAACATAAGCAGCTTCTTTAGGTTTAGGACCATGGTCAAACGTTTTGGCTCCATAAGTCGCCTCCGGATCAGCCAAAAAGGCAACCAGCCAATCCAGTGTCCGCACCGAACCAACACCGTCCAGCGACAACCCCATGTTGGTGCCATTACGCAATGCACGATGACAGGCTGTACAACGTGCTTCACGGAATAAACGGGAACCCAAATGCCCCGCCTCCGAAAAATTGTAGTGTGTTTTGTTATCGAACAAAGGCTCAGTACGTGACATGCGGTAGGTTTCCAGCGCCGCATAAGCGATAACAGCCAAACCGATAAACACAGCCACAATCCCAAACAAAATCTTTTCACCACTTTTCAGTGATTGCTTTTCTTTTGACATATTTTATGGTTACCGCCACCCGAACAATACAACGTAATTTCCAAACCACCCGATCAAGCGAAATTTCTCTCTCAGACAGCTTTGAGGCTCTTCATTCTCCAAAAAACGCGTCCCCCGGCCACTTACGCTAAAGGTGCAAGTAACAACCACCAGGACATCGGGATTCTACCAGAAAAATCAGACCATAAGAAAATTGGTCATAAAAATATACAAGAACAAAAAGGGCGGAATAAATCCGCCCTTTTTAGCACATATGGATCAACGCAACAGCTTAGTCGTGCGGGTAGTCATCTGGCACACGAGAGTTGCCCATTGTCGTACGAGGAGCCGACGTCAGATACGTTGCTGCATTATGGATATCCTCATCCGTCATGTTTTTCGCAATCGCACGCATCTGACCCATGGGATCATTGGCGCGACTGGCATCACGCCATTTTTTCAGCTGATTGACCAGATATACGTATTTTTGACCACCGATCATGGGATAAACTGGCGCTGCACCGCGGCCATTAAACCCGTGACACGAATAGCAAGAGGCAATACCACGATCAGCTGCACCATACATAACGAGAGCCTTGCCCAGGTGACGCACACCCACAGGATTGCCTAACTCTTTCACCTGCGCCATATCCGATGACACCAGCTCTTTACTTAAGCTGGCAGCATAGGCGGATACATCGGCACGATCCTGGGCGCTCAGGCCTTTGGCATTGGTGTTCATGACAAACATGGTGGTATCCATGCGCTTGTCTGTTGCGAAGTCTTCCAGCTGTTTGACCAGAAAAACGTAGCCCTGCCCTGCCAGGCGCGGCGTGCCCAGGGCATCATCACCCATAGCATCCTGGCCATGGCAGCTGTTACAAGCCGGAACATCACCCTTGCCATTCATGTAAATATTCTTACCGCTTTCGATATTACCCTGACTTCCGACAGAGGCAAACGCCGCAGATGCGGCAAACAGTGTCGCGACTGTTGATACTTTTGTTATGAGATGCATAAGACCACTCCCTCCCAACCAATTGTTAATTCGTAATAAGCAATTTAATTCTTGTTTTGCCCGGCTTAACACCTTTAATTTATTACTGACCCGCTCTGGCCTACCACCCTCTCAGCCTTTTCCAACAAGCTTCACCAACAATGCATGCGTATCTGTCCACAGCTCACCGCAGCAAAAACTCATACAAAAACCACCTAAGACCTCTTCACTTCCCAAAGAGTTTGTCAGCCTCTTTTCATCATCATGCCAGCAACGACAAACGACACGACGGTCGCGACGATATAAATAACAAAAATTGTTGCATCAATACCCATTTTTATTCCCCTCCCAAATTCGAACTTAAAAATTAAGGTTTAAAAATTTCGGCGCCATGTATAACACGGTTACCCCCGGCCGGACAAGCAAACGACGGCCAGTATATATCACGTTTCCCTCAAGTTACCAGACTCAATTGGTCTTGATTTACCTGACTATTTTATTTGGTTATCGAAAGACGAGCACCAAGCAAAACAACTACACCCGTATAAAATCAAAACGGACCCCCACATTATTTGACCTTACCCCCGGACCCGCAACATACTCTGACAAAAAATTATACACTGGCACGCACGACATGAAACTGTCACCCTGCCGGATTTGTCACTAACTGAAACTGAGCTTATCGCGCATGGTACAGAGAGGATACCGGGCCCTGGTATTGTGGGTCGTGTGGGCTGCGGCAGCTATTGTCATTTACTTGGGGCTGTATCAGGATACGGAGGTATTAACCTTCGTACAACATGATCCCAGCCGCATCACCTGGGCCATCATTGGCCTGTTTGCGCTAGGAGTAACCACCAGCTTTATTCTGACTATTCTGCTTACTCTGGAGTCCATCAAAGTAGACGAATTGGAAAATGTTGCCAAACGTGATGGCTGGCTGGGTATTGAACAAACCGAAAAAAAAGGTTGTGTGGCAGAGTTTTTCAACTCGTTACGCACCATTGTCAACAATAATGGCGAGCTTAATATTGAGGCCTTGGTGGATGTGGAATTTTCCATCTATCAGCGCATTGCCCACGCCTTGGAAATTATTGGCAACCTGCTCATCACCCTGGGCCTGATTGGCACTGTCGCTGGCCTTACGTTAACCCTCACCGGCCTGACCAGTTCTCTGGACGCTTTGGGCGAGGATCAGGCACAATTGCTGGCGGGGCTGCGGGGCGCCATGGGCGGTATGGGCACTGCATTTTACACCACACTATTAGGGGCCGTGTTGGGCGGCGTACTGCTGCGCATTTTCGCACACATCGATGAAAATGGCGTGGAAAGCCTGGAAGATGCCCTGACACGCACTTGTTTAGTCTACTGCTCGTCAGACCTCAAACCGTCATTGGAGCGCGACCTGCACCTCATCAATGCTGAAATCAGCATAATGAGTCGCAACATTGCCAATCTGCAAAAATTGCTCACGGATACCCGGGGGGCAATGCGCGAGTTCGCCACCGAAGTAAAACAACCCGGCCAGGACATAGAGCTCGACCAATTACGGGAGATGGTACGCCTGCGCGAAGCTCACGTAAAAACCCTGGCGCTGGAAATTAAACTCAGACAGGCTGAACGTGGCGTAATGGGCTACCTGTTCGGCGACAAACATAAAAAATAAACATTCATACTAATTGTTTCGTAGAAAATATGCGCAGAAAACGTCGCTCAGCTCCGCCCAACATCTACGAAATGTTTTCCGACATTGCCTTGCTGATGTTGGCGACTTTCATTTTTTTACTGGTCACCATCCTTATTACCGCGCGCATGGCGGAGCAATATCAAGCCCCCCGGCTGAAAAGCGCCCTGGCCAACCTGCAAATCGAACTGGACAAATCTAATGCCGAACGCAAGCGCCTGTTGGCTAATATGAATACCCTCGCCAGCCTGTCTACAGAAAAACAAATGGAAAAAGCGCTGGCCGCCGCTGGGCTGGCCAAAGGCAAGAACCACAAAGACTTCGACGTGTTCGTCAAAGGTCTGCGCGACCTGCCTGGCAACAGTCTGCACCTGCTCATCGACGCCACCGGCTCCATGCACGGGGTCAGCGATTTTCTCATACCAGTATTGCGCGTCATCGTCATTCGCTCGGGCAAAAAACTTGACGCACTCACTTGGTTCTCCGACGGCAAGGCTGATACTTACCGCGGCACTATGGGTGAAATGTTTGATCGACTTATGGAGGGCGCCCCTTTCACCGGCGCCAACGAGACCATCGGTTATGGTTTTCGCTACGCTGCGGACCACGCTCCTGCACCCGGTGCCTACTTACTTATCGGCGACGAACCGCCCGCAGATCGCATTCACTATTTTCATATCCCCAGCCCGGTCTACACTCTGCCCATCGGTCACGACAACCCGGAAACCAACTGGCATTACCAAAAGCTGGCTGCTGAGACCGGCGGCAAAATGCTGCATCTGGAATTAAAATAACCATCGCCCAATATCGCGGCACACAACAGTTGACAAATGGCACATAAAACCGCATATTGTGCGCCCTCTTCGGTATCGGCTTTAATTCTATACCGGGTACCATACAAACTGAACAGAACAGACAACAAGATGGAGTAAGACTTTGGCCAATTCAGCACAAGCCAGAAAACGCGCCCGCCAGGCAGAAAAAAGTCGTCAGCTTAATGCTGGCCAACGTGCCGCTTTCCGCACCGCAGTGAAAAAGGTGATTTACGCTATCGACGCTGGCGAAAAAGGCAAGGCCGAGGCCCTGTACAAAGATGCTGTGCCGGTCATTGACCGCGCTGCCGGCAAGGGCCTGATCAGCGCCAACAAAGGTGCCCGTCACAAGAGTCGCCTGAACACTCGCATTCGCGCACTGTAAGCAACATTGCCACACAATAAAAAAGCCGGCTTTTTAACCGGCTTTTTTATTGTCCAACATTCAGACTTTCAGCGGGCGCTAATGCTCCCGGCATTCTCTTCAGGCGGGAAAATCAGCGCCTGGACAACCGGTCCACATTTAACCCCCGGAAAACTCAGTTGAACCTAAATTAATCAGTTGAGCCTCCAGATTAAAAAGTGCCGGCATCCACTAAAACCAGATTATCCCGATGGATCAACTCCGGCTCATCCACATATCCTAATGCAGCCTCTAGCCTGCCTGATGGCAGCCCTCTGATTTTTTGCGCTTCGGTTGCACTATAGTTCACCAATCCTCGCGCCACCTCATCTCCCTTTTGGTCCACGCAGGCAACCACCTCGCCCCGCTCAAATTTCCCACTAACAGCAATTACTCCTACCGGCAATAGACTGCACCCGGATTCCTGCAACACGCGCACCGCGCCGTCATCCAACACCAATTCACCGCGCAATTGCAAGTGACCAGCCAACCATTGTTTACGCGCAGCCAGGGCTTCCTTTTCTGCCGATAACAATGTGCCCACCATTTTGCCGGCCAACACGGATGCAAGCACATCGGTTTTATGTCCATGAGCGATCACCGTTGCCGCGCCAGAACGCGCAGCCAACCGCGCAGCCCGCAGCTTGGTCAACATACCTCCACGGCCCAACGCACCCGCCTCACCCACCAACGCCTCTAAAGACGTGTCGTCAGCTCGGGCAGTGTCCACAAGCTTGGCATCAGCATGACTACGCGGGTCTTTATCGAACAATCCGGCCTGATCAGTGAGAATAATCAGGCAATCCGCCTCCAACAGATTGGCTACCAGCGCAGCCAGGGTATCGTTATCACCAAAACGGATTTCATCGGTAACCACCGTATCGTTTTCATTGACCACCGGCACCACACCAAGGCCAAGTAAAGCGCGCAGTGTGCTGCGGGCGTTAAGGTAACGCTGGCGATCAGAGAGGTCTTCGTGGGTCAGCAATACCTGGGCGGTGTGGATACCATGTTGCTGAAAACAGGATTCGTAAGCCTGCACCAACCCCATTTGCCCCACAGCTGCTGCTGCCTGTTGCTCAAATAATGCATGGGGACGCTGTGTCCAACCGAGGCGCATCATACCCTCAGCCACGGCACCACTGGAAACCAACACGACATCAATACCTTTTGCACGCAACCCCGCCATTTGCGCCACCCAGCCAGCAATGGCATCACGATCCAACCCCCGACCATTGGCGGTAAGAAGCGCGCTGCCGATCTTGACCACGCAGCGACGGGTTTTTTCAAGCTCTGTTCGTGTCATGTTTTTATGGCTTAAATTCAACACAGCAATGTAGGGTATGGTTTTTTAACTGCGCTTCCCGCTTAAGTGTTACCTCCTTGTCTACATGCTATGTGTCAGCCTCATCCCCGGCCAATTGCGCTTGTTCATCCAGATAATTGAGAATATCGTACATCAATGTCTCGGTGCCTTCGCGTTGCACAGCAGAGATACGATAAACCCGTTTCGCGGCTTCCTCCTGTCCACTCAATGTCGCTTCAATAGCCTCACAGCGGGCATCACGCTCATCTGCCGGCAGCAGGTCGAGTTTATTCAATATCAGCCAACGCTCACGGAAAGCCAATTCATTACCTTCCCGTGCGGCGCTGAATTTGCCCAACTCGTTGACGATAGTGCGCACATCATCCGCTGGATCATGACCATCCGGTGGCGCCATGTCCACCAGATGCAACAACAACCGGGTACGCGACAAGTGCTTGAGAAATTGAATGCCCAGCCCCACGCCTTCAGCTGCACCCTCAATGACGCCAGGGATATCAGCAATCACAAAACTTTGATGTGGCGCGGGGCTGACTACACCAAGATTGGGATGCAGAGTGGTAAACGGATAATCTGCCACTTTGGGCCTGGCATTGGATACCGCTGTAATAAGTGTCGACTTACCCGCGTTGGGTAGCCCTAACAGACCCACATCGGCCAGTACGTTCAGCTCCAACATGAGGTCGCGCACTTCACCCGGCGTACCCGGTTTACTCTGGTAAGGAGTGCGATTGGTACTGCTTTTGAAACGCGCATTGCCCAAGCCATGAAAACCGCCCTTGGCCACCAGCAACCGCTGCCCTTCTCTCACCACATCACCGATCACCTCTCCAGTGTCAGCATCGTGCACCAACGTACCCACAGGCACTTGCACGATCAAGTCTTCACCGGCTTTTCCGGTACAATTTGCCCCCATACCATTAGCGCCCCGCTCGGCGCGATAAACGCGCTGAAAACGAAAATCAGCCAAGGTATTCAATCCGGTGTTGCCCTGCAAATAAACACTACCGCCATCACCACCATCGCCACCGTCCGGCCCACCTTTGGGCACGTATTTTTCACGGCGAAAACTTACACAGCCGTTGCCACCATCACCGGCATCAACTTTGATTCGTGCTTCATCAACAAATTTCATGATACGGCAGAGTAAAGGGGAAAAATGAAAGAGAAAAGTAAATACCGCAAAAAAAACCACTGCGATACACGGGCCTTGCCCTTTTATACCTTCGCTCTCTTCTTGTATCCTCTTCTCTTTCCCCTTTCGTTCTTTTTTGTCTTAAGCAGGCGAACATAATTGTTTTAACATTTGCTTGCCGGTTTTTTGCACTGCTGCTTCGGTTACGTAGTCCATTATGCCCGCCTGCGCAACGCCTTGGATATCGAAAAATATCCATCGCAAATTTGATTGAAAATAATTATGCCTGCCTGCTAAAAACAAAAAAGGCCCCGATCAACGAGGCCTTTCGTGATCATTTTGCTCACCGCGACAAGCTACGCAGGCACCACATTGATGAAGGTGCGATTTTTTGGCCCCTTCACCGCAAACAGCACTTTACCATCTGTTTTGGCAAACAAAGTGTGGTCCTTGCCGCAGCCCACATTGTTCCCGGGATGAAATTTGGTGCCACGCTGACGCACAAGAATATTGCCCGCCTTGACCACTTCACCGCCATAGCGTTTGACGCCAAGGCGTTTGGATTCCGAATCGCGACCATTGCGGGTACTGCCCGCTGCCTTTTTATGTGCCATTTTTTATTCCTCTAACTTTGTATCCCAGATAATCAGGCCTGAATGCCTGTAATCTGTAATTCAGTGTAGCTCTGACGATGCCCCATCTGTTTGCGATGGTGCTTACGCCGACGGAACTTGATAATTTCAATTTTTTTGCCCCGGCCATGGGACTTGACGGTTGCAGTCACCTTGCCACCGGCCACCAAAGGCGAACCCACATTCACATTCTCACCATCAACGATCATCAGCACCTGATCAAGTTCGACCATGGCGCCTTCATCAGCATTGATTTTTTCAACCTTGAGGGTCGCACCTTCTGAAACCTTGTATTGCTTGCCACCGGTTTTAATTACCGCGTACATGGCTGTATTCTCCAAATAATATTGCTATGCTGAAAATTCGTTTTTATTCACCCAACTCCCACATCACACTTGACTGACTACATTCACATGAGAGCAAGACCTGCCCAGACACAGCCCATCCTGAACGGAATTGACAATGGCCGGACAAAGACCGCGAATTTTAGCGTTTACAGCACAGCACGTCAAACCCCATAATGGTCAACTTTTCTGCCATTATATAGAAACTCACTCATTGACTGACCGCTGTATCGCCATGCTCAGCCCTACATTTAACAATACCGAAACAGCGCCCAATGGCACGCCACAAACCATCGAGCACGTCAACGAGCTTGTGGCCAACGATATGGCTGCGGTAAACCAGCTCATTGAAAAGCGGCTGCAATCAGAAGTGGCATTGGTCAATCAGATCAGTGGCTACATTATTCATAGTGGCGGCAAACGCCTGCGTCCTGTGTTGGTCTTGCTATCGGCACGAGCCTTCGGCTACAAGGAAGAACAGCATTTCAACCTGGCCGCCATCGTGGAATTTATCCATACCGCCACCCTGCTACACGACGACGTGGTAGATGCTTCCGACCGCCGCCGTGGTCAGGAAACGGCCAATGCCCTGTGGGGCAACGAAGCCGCTGTACTGGTGGGGGATTTCCTTTATTCCCGCGCCTTTCAAATGATGGTGGACGCCCAGCGCATGCGAGTGATGGAAATTCTTGCCCATGCCACCAACGTCATCGCCGAAGGCGAAGTCCTGCAACTACTCAATTGCAACGATCCGGACACCACGGAGCAGCGCTACCTCGACGTCATCCATTGTAAAACCGCCAAACTATTCGAGGCTGCCGCACAACTGGGCGCAGTACTCTGCGATGCCCCCCCCGAACAGGAGCAGGCCGTGGCCAAATATGGCATGCACCTGGGAACAGCATTTCAATTAGTGGATGATGTGCTGGATTACAGTGCCTCCTCGGAAGCCATGGGTAAAAATGTTGGTGACGACCTCGCCGAAGGCAAGCCAACCTTGCCGTTGATTCGGGCCATGCGACAGGGAACAAAAGAACAATCGACACTGATTCGCAAAGCCATCGAAACAGGAGGCCGCAACAACATTGCCGAGGTCATGGCCGCCATTGAATCCACTGATGCCATCGCGTACACTGCGCGCAAAGCACGGGAAGAGGCCAATTTGGCCATTGCGCAACTGCAAAACATCCCCGCATCCAACTACACTGACGCTTTGAAAGTCCTCGCAGATTTCTCCGTCAGTCGTACCTACTGATCGCCGCTGGCGTATCTCAAGACAACACATTCGGCGTGTAGCGCAGCCTGGTAGCGCACTTCGTTCGGGACGAAGGGGTCGGAGGTTCAAATCCTCTCACGCCGACCAATTTCAAAACCGGGATTACATTAGGGGGCGTTATTGATTATTTTCCTGCAACGGGCAGGTCACACTAATCACGCTGATGTCATCCTGCGCACGTTCGCCTTTCAGGTGCTTACATAACGCATCGGCCACAGCAGCGCACACTGTTTTGTCCCCGCAGTGAGAAATAGAGTGTTCCAGCCGCTCTTCACCAAAAGGCTCTCCATCATCACTCAAGGCATCAATAACGCCATCAGAATAAGCCAACAGCTCCCCGGCAATTTGCCACTGATAAACTCGCGTATGCGCTTCGAATTCTTCATCCGAAAAAATACCCAGAGGCGCGGCATTGGATTCAAAACGATGCACGATGTTGCGCTGCCCATCAACAAACAAAGCTTCAGGGCCACCACCATTCCAGACCTCAATCAACTGGTTGCGTACATCCACCATAATCAGCGTAGCCGCAACAAAACGGTCACGCGGTACCAGCAACCGCAACTGGCTGTTCATAGAGCGGACAATGCGGCTCAATGAATAATCCCGACTGGTCATGTAATAAAACGTTTGCGACACGGGTATTTGCATCATCGCTGCCAGTAATCCGTGTCCGGTGGCGTCGGCCACCATCACATAAAATCGGTCATCACCACCACGACATGCGGCCACCAAATCACCACTCATATGCTCTGCGGGCAATAACCAACTATCCAGTAACTCATCTGACATTTTCCCCGCACGAGTCATGCGTTCCATAAGCGTATTGCCGAGATACTTTTCCTCTTCTGCGGCAGCGCGGTATTTTTCCAGCTCAGTGGCCTGCAAGCTCAATGCATCGCTCATATCAGCAATGCGTTGCATAGCCTTGATTTTTGCATCAAAAATACGCATGTTGACGGGCTTGGTGAGATAATCATCTCCACCAGCATCCAGACCCGCCACCTGATCTTCAACTGCTGCCTTGGCACTCATAAAAATAATAGGAATCCATTTCTCACCACTGCGCTGGCGGATTTCTCGCGTGGCTTCATAACCATCCATCACCGGCATCATCACATCCATCAGAATCAGGTCTGGCTGCTCTCTTTCAAAACACTCAATGGCTTCCTGCCCATTGGTGGCCGTAACCATCTCATGACCTTTTCTGCTGAAAAAACGTGCCAGCAAATTAAGGTTCATTTCTGTATCATCCACCGCAAGAATTTTCAGGGTCTTTTCATTCACAACCTTCTCACCTTAATTACAGTAAAGTGGCCTTGTATACGGTACCGGCCTGGCACACACACACCAAAGCTCCGCAACACCTGTCGGCACTGCCGTCAAAAAACTGAAAAAAATCACGGAAATGCCGCTATTTTTATTATCCCGAGCCGATCAGCTAAATCGTGAAAAAAATAACCACCATGCAAAAAATGGCCTATTTTTCAGATTATTTTAGACAGGGGCACACCCCATACAATCAATCCAAAACATCCTGATAACACATCAGATCCCGTACCTTACGGTATTTTCAGCAAGTTCAGCTGATTGATTAATTCCGGATTATCAGTGCTATAACTTGCAGATGACTTTCGTGCCCCCCTCTGCTATTTAAGAACACACTAAAAAACGCAAAAAATACAGCAAAAACCTAAAACGTGCCTTCATCCACTTTTTCCAACACTGAAACCAGTACTCTGCCCAGCCTCACCGGCAAACAGGCATGGCGGCCTCTGCACTTTCTGAATCTCTACCGCATTACTCTGGCGGCATTATTTGTCAGCGCCGTTTTTCTCAAAAGCAACATTCCGATACTGGGTAGCCACAATGCCAGTCTTTTCCAGACAGTCAGCTTCATTTATCTCGGCATCGCACTAACTGCCAGTTTTGCCATCCACTTTCGCTGGCTGAACTTTCGCTTGCTCACTTACAGTTTGGTAGTTCTGGACATACTCGCTCTGACATTGATCATGCGTGCCAGTGGCGGTATTGAGACTGGCCTGGGTATGCTGCTGATCGTATCCATTGCTGGCAACAGCCTGTTATTCAGCAGCCGGGCAGCCAATTTTTTTGCAGCCATCGCGGCCATTGCCATTCTCGCCGAACAAGTCTTTGCACAACAAAACCCCGCATTGACCGCAAACTTCACCCAGGCCGGTATTTTAGGCGCCTCTCTTTTTGCCACCGCATTCCTTGCCCATGTACTGTCCAGGCGGGTACGTGAAAGCGAAGCCCTTGCGGCACAACGTGGCGTCGACTTGGCCAATCTGGCGCAACTCAACCAGCATGTATTACAGCGCATGCAATCCGGCATCGTCGTCGTAGATGCCGACCAACACATACGCCTGATGAATGAATCCGCTTGGTACATGCTGGGCCTGCCATCGCTGGGCAATAGCCAAAACAAGAGTCTCAAATTGATATCTCCAGAACTGGCCGAACAACTGATCGACTGGCGCCGTGGCGGTCTCTCTGAACCGCGCATGTTCCGCCCCGGCGGCAGCAATATGGAGTTGTTGCCAAACATGACAGCCCTAGGCAGCGAAGCACGTGCTGGCACACTGATTTTTCTCGAAGACACTGCACGCATGGCACAACAAGCCCAGCAATTAAAATTAGCCTCACTGGGTCGACTCACGGCCAGTATCGCCCACGAAATTCGCAATCCACTGGGCGCCATCAGCCACGCGGAACAACTGCTGACAGAGGAAAGCACCCACAACGCCGCTGACAACCGTCTGCTGGAAATCATTCACACCAACACTGCACGAGTCAATGACATCATTGAAAATGTGTTACAGCTAAGCCGGCGCGACCGCTCCATGCCCGAAGACCTGCCATTAAAAACCTGGCTGGAAAATTTTCTCCAGGAATTTGTGCAAAGCCAAAACTGTAACCCCTCCGACATCAGCCTGCACATTGAACCCGATAACACCGTCGTGCACATGGACGCCACCCAGCTGCATCAAGTACTGTGGAACCTGTGTCAAAATGGCTTGCGCCATAGCCAGGATTACCCTGGGCAACCCAGACTGGAGCTGCATGGTGGTACCAAAGATGGCTCACGCAAACCCTTTCTCGACGTTATCGACCACGGACCAGGCGTGCCACCGGATGCAATAAGCAATATTTTTGAGCCTTTTTTCACCACTGAAAGCAAAGGTTCCGGGCTGGGCCTGTATATCGCCCGCGAACTGTGTGAAGGCAACCGGGCCCGACTCAGTTATGTGGCCATCCCCACCGGCGGAGCCTGTTTTCGGGTAGAATTTGCCGAACAAAAACCAGAACCGAAACACAGCAAACAAAACCACAACATGCCCGAGACCTCATGACACCACCTTCCCACGCCCTCATTGTTGACGACGAACCCGATATCTGCGAACTGCTGGAACTGACCCTGGGACGCATGAATATCGAAACCCGCTCCGCCACAGACCTGGCGCAAGCACGCGAACTGCTGGCCCAATACCGCTTCGACCTCTGTCTTACCGACATGAAATTGCCCGATGGCAACGGCGTGGAACTGGTTGAATACATCCAACAGCACCACCCCAAGACGCCAGTGGCAATGATTACTGCCCACGGCAGCATGGAATGGGCCATCAAAGCGCTCAAGGCCGGTGCCTTTGACTTCGTCTCCAAACCTGTCGATCTGCAAATTCTGCGCAACCTGGTCAATACCGCACTGCGCGTTTCAGAAAACAGCCCGCGGCTGGATCGACGCTCACGTGACGAATTACTCGGCGACTCCAAACTCATGCGGCATACCCGCGCCACCATTGCCAAAGTCGCGCGCAGTCAGGCCCCCATTTATATCAGCGGTGAATCCGGCACCGGCAAAGAACTGGTGGCCAAACTTATCCACAACAAAGGACCACGCGCCAACCAGCCCTTTGTGCCCGTTAACTGCGGCGCCATCCCCGACGAACTCATGGAAAGCGAATTCTTCGGCCACAAAAAAGGCAGTTTCACTGGTGCCGTAGCCGACAAAAAAGGCCTGTTCCAGACCGCCGACGGCGGCACCCTGTTCCTCGACGAAGTGGCCGACCTGCCTCTGCACATGCAAGTTAAACTGTTGCGCGCCATTCAGGAAAAAGCTATTCGTCCCGTAGGAGAAGCCAGAGAAACCACCATAGATGTGCGCATCCTCAGCGCCACCCACAAAAACCTGAGTAAGCTGGTGGAAAACGGCCGTTTCCGGCAGGACCTGTTTTACCGTATTAACGTTATCCAGCTCCCCATACCTTCCCTGCGTGAGCGCAGCGAAGACATCCCTCTGCTCACCAAACACACACTGAGCAAACTTGCGCGGCAAATGGGACTGGAAAAACCCAGCCTCGCCCCTGACGCCGCCAGCGCCCTCAATCACTACCCCTTCCCCGGCAATGTACGCGAACTGGAAAATATCCTCGAACGCGCCCTGACGTTGTGCGAAGACAACATCATTCGTCAACGTGACCTGCACTTGCCTAAAACCACCAATAGCACCCTCACCCCGCCCATGCCAGGGCCACTGGACTCCGGTAAAATCCACCTTGAAGCACATCTCGGCGAAATCGAGAAAATGGCAATCCTGCAAGCTTTGGAGCAAACCAAATACAACAAAACTGCCGCTGCCAAGCTACTGGGGCTGAGTTTTCGGGCACTGCGGTATCGATTGAAAAAGTTGGGATTGGAATAGGCTTGGCTCTTTGTTGTTTATATACGCAACCGCTGTCACAACAACGGAACCTGCTCACGCCTGACAACACCGTTATTATTCAGCTGTCCGAAAAAACTGCTTTCTTATATCACCGCTCAATACATAAAGTGACCAAGGTTGTCACTTTATGACGCTGAACGAAATGAGTATGCACCCCAATTGCGCCAAAAAATAAGATATCGATCACAAAGCTCACAAGCGACAAATTTTAACCCACTGATAAAATTAATCTTTATGCATCAGCAGCACAAAACAACAAACAATCATATGCGACAAAAAATATTGGCACACCCTGTGCATATACATAAACGAGTGCGGATTTCCTCGTTTTGATCAGTCACCGCAAAACTAAAACTTCTGTGGAATTGAACAAAAAAGTGAAGACGTCACCGAACGGCATCACGGGTTCGAACAAAAAACGGTCAGAACCGGGAAGTGCGCAATAGCCATTTTATTTAATAAACAGCAACACTGTGGAGGATTTATCCATGCAGCACATAAGAACAGCACAAAAAGGTTTTACGCTCATCGAACTGATGATTGTGGTCGCCATCATCGGCATTTTAGCCGCTATCGCAATTCCGGCCTACCAGGATTACACTATCCGCGCCCAAGTGAGCGAAGGTTTGAGCTTGGCTGCCGCCGCAAAAGCATCTGTCACTGAAAGTTTCAATGATTCTGGTGAGGCTCCCGCCACCCGGGTACTCGCCGGTATGACCGCCAATCCCACAGATACCAGCGGCAAATATGTCAGCCAAGTTGATGTCGTTAACGGCACAATAACCATCACCTATGGCAATGACGCTAACGCAGTACTCAATGGACAGACCTTGGCCTTAACGCCCTATGAGTCTCCCGATTTAAGCATCACTTGGCAGTGCGGTCTTTCCACTCCCCCCGCAGGCACGGCCCTCATGGGTACTTCTGGGGGCGGCGTCATCGCGGCTGTGGGTGCCACTACCGTTCAGCCTCAACATCTCTCCGCTGCCTGCCGCCCTTAGCCACTGGTGCAATTGCTGGAGAGTCAGCGACGAGCCCCTCCCCCAAGGAGGGGCTCGTCATTTTTTACATATCACAAACTCTAATTCTTGCTTGCAAACAGTCTTTACATACCTCCTTCATTTATAAATCACTAATTTTTCCTAAAGATGAACCCCATGTTGTACGCTAATTTCACAGGACATAAATAATTTTTGTGTATTGCCGCTGCATTCAACAGAATATTTTTCTTTAAAAACCCGTAGAATGACTAAATTAAGTATAGATGAGCGTAATTATTTTGACGTTTGACTGTAAAGAAAAGAAAGCCATTTTCAGTATCTATTATCAATTGTTAAAATAACCGTGATCAGCCACCCACCCTTTGCAATATGAACCAACAACCAAACCAAATCAGGCACTTGCCAAGAACTCTATCGAAAAACATATATTATATAGGGAAAGGAATTCATACATAATTGATTTTAAATACCTTGGTATTGATGACTTTTAGTTCACATTTATGCCTGAAAACATGATCATAGAACAACCGCGTATGGTAAAGGATAATAATTGCGCTGGACTACTGTGAGCAATACCCCAGCACAAAATTTGGCGCGTTCCTAGACTACGATACTAAAACTAAAATCGACATATAAACTTCCCTGGTATGGCAACATTGAACACACAAATGACCCTCAACGGCCTAGCCCGCAGATTAGTCAATGATGGCTACCTCGCTGAAACCGATGCACTGAAAGCCCAAGAGGAAAGCGACAAGAAAAAATCACCGCTGGTCAGCTATTTAGTGGAAAAAAACCTGTTGGATGGGAAAATCATTGCCACCGCAGCCTCGGAAGAATTTGGTATCCCTGTGTTTGATATCGAGGCCATTGAGCTGGAAGCTGAAATCACCAAGCTGGTGGATGAAAAGCTGATACGCAAACATCGTGCCTTGCCCCTCTATAAACGTGGCAACCGGCTGTTTGTAGCCGTCTCTGATCCCACCAATCTCACAGCACTGGATGAAATCAAATTCCATGTAGGAGCCAATACTGAAGCCATACTGGTTGAGGAGAACAAACTCAAGGACGTCATCGAAAAGGCTATGGCTAGTGCTGATACCACACTAGCGGACATGTCAGGGGATGGCGACCTTGACGACCTGGATATCGGGGGTAACGACGAAGTTGATGATGATTCAACCAGCGATACAGATGTTGATGACGCCCCCGTGGTACGCTTTGTGAACAAAATTTTGCTGGACGCGATTAATAGCGGTGCCTCAGATGTGCACTTTGAGCCTTACGAAAAAACCTATCGGGTGCGCTACCGCCGGGATGGCGTACTCAAGGAAATCGCTGCGCCCCCAGTGGCTCTCAATCGTCGCATTTCCGCACGTTTAAAAGTGTTATCACGACTGGACATCTCTGAACGCCGGGTACCCCAGGATGGGCGCATGAAAATGAAGCTGTCCAAAAACCGGGCTATCGATTTTCGTGTTAACACCTGTCCCACCCTGTTCGGTGAAAAAATTGTGCTGCGAATCCTCGACCCGGCCAGCGCCCAGCTGGGTATTGATGCCCTGGGTTACGAGGAGGACCAAAAACAGCTCTATATGGATGCGTTACAGCAACCCCAAGGTATGATTCTGGTTACCGGCCCCACTGGCAGCGGTAAAACAGTTTCGCTGTACACGGGGCTGAATATCCTTAATACAGAAGATAAAAACATCTCCACGGCGGAAGACCCGGTGGAAATCAACCTGGCGGGTATTAACCAGGTCAACGTCGAACCTAAGGTGGGATTGACCTTTTCTGCTGCCCTCAAGGCCTTTCTGCGCCAGGACCCGGACATTATCATGGTAGGTGAAATTCGTGATATTGAAACGGGTGAAATTGCCATCAAAGCCGCGCAAACGGGTCACTTGGTACTCTCTACCCTGCATACCAATGATGCTCCGCAAACCCTGAGTCGCATGATCAATATGGGTATCGCACCATTTAATATCGCCTCATCGGTATCACTGATCATCGCCCAGCGCCTGGCACGCCGGTTATGTAACAGCTGTAAAAAACCGGCTGACATCCCCAGGGAAACCTTGCTCGAAGAGGGCTTTAGGGAGGAAGATCTGCCAGGGCTTAAAATTTACAAAGCAATAGGATGCGATCAATGCGATAGTGGTTATAAAGGGCGCGTCGGCATCTATCAGGTCATGCCCGTTTCCGATGCAATGGCCCGCATCATCATGGAAGGGGGCAATGCCATCCAATTGGCCGATCAGGCTCAAAAGGAAGGCATTAACGACCTTCGGCAATCCGGTCTGATCAAGGTGAAACAGGGCATTACCAGCCTCGAAGATGTCAACCGCGTCACCAAAGAATAATGATTTATGATGTAGAATGCGAATAAAACCCAGGAATAAATTATGGCTAAACAAGCAACTGCTGACCTCTATATTTGGGAGGGTATGAACAAACAGGGAAAACGCGCCAAAGGCGAACTTATGGGCTCCACGACTGCTCTGGTGAAAGCCGATCTGCGACGCCAGGGCATTACGCCCCTCAAAGTGAAGAAAAAACCCAAATCGCTGTTTGGCGCAAAAAAGAAAAAAATCACTGCTGGCGACATTTCCGTATTCAGCCGCCAGTTGGCCACCATGATGTCCGCCGGTGTGCCGCTGGTACAGGCCTTCGAGATTGTGGGCAAAGGTCATGAAAACCCCAGCATGCAGGACCTCATCATGGACGTTAAAAATACGGTGGAAGGTGGCTCATCACTGGCCGAGGCGCTGGCCAAGCACCCACTTTACTTCGACGGCCTCTATTGCAACTTGGTACACGCCGGTGAACAAGCCGGTATTTTGGAAACCCTGCTGGACAAAATTGCCACCTACAAGGAAAAAGTAGAAGCCATCAAGGGAAAGATCAAAAAAGCCCTGTTCTATCCTGCCGCTATTGTTGTGGTGTCGTTTATCATTACCGCCATTTTGTTAATTTTTGTTATCCCCCAGTTTGAATCCATGTTCACCAGCTTTGGTGGTGACCTGCCCGCGCTAACCAAATTTGTGGTTGAGCTTTCAAAAGTTTTCCAGGAATGGTGGTGGGCCATCTTCGGTGCCTTTGGTGGTGCCATCTATGGCATGGTGCAACTCAAAAAACGCTCCAGGAAATTCAACGAAATAGTGGACCGCGCCATCCTCAAACTACCCATCATCGGCGACATCATCACCAAAGCCACCATCGCTCGTTTTGCACGCACCCTGTCGACCATGTTCGCGGCTGGCATGCCTCTGGTGGAAGCCATGGAAACCGTGGCCAATGCCTCAGGCAACTATGTTTATACCAATGCCATCCTGGGCATGAAAGATGAAGTGGCCACGGGTCAAATGATTAATGTCTGCATGAAGGAAACCGGTCTTTTCCCCAATATGGTGGTGCAAATGCTGGCCATCGGTGAAGAAACCGGTTCTGTGGACTCCATGCTGGCCAAGGTCGCCGACTTCTATGAGGAAGAAGTGGATAACATGGTGGATGGCCTCAGCAGCCTGCTGGAACCACTGATCATGGCCGTGCTTGGTGTGCTTATTGGCGGCTTGGTTATCGCCATGTACCTGCCGATATTCAAAATGGGCGCGGTGGTTTAGGTAAGGAAAAACCAGCAACATTTACAGATCACGACTACCAAGTCATTGTTTTGGCCATCATTGAGCTATTAAGCACCAGTCCGGCATTCTACTTTTCTGTCGTCGGGCTACTGGGGCTGACAGTCGGCAGTTTCCTCAACGTGGTGATTTATCGCCTGCCGCTGATGATGGAACACCAGTGGCGGACGCATTGCGCAGAAATGATCAAAGGCGGCGCTGACAATACTGTAAACACAGAGGAAAAACTCAGCCTTTCCACTCCTCGCTCCCGCTGCCCCCATTGCGGGCATGCCATCACTGCACTGGAAAACATTCCTGTGCTCAGCTATCTCTGGTTACGCGGCCGCTGCTCCGACTGTGGTGCAAAAATTTCCGCCCGTTATCCCATCATCGAAACGGCCACTGCACTGCTTTCCGTGGCAGTTGCCTGGCATTTTGGCTTCAGCTGGCCCGCACTTGCCGCACTGTTTTTCACCTGGGCGCTCATCGCACTAACCATGATCGACTTCGACCACCAGCTACTGCCCGACAGCATTACATTACCCTTTTTATGGTTAGGTCTGGCACTGAGCCTGTGGCCGGTTTTCATTGACAGCCCCACTGCCATTATTGGCGCTATCGCCGGTTACCTCAGCCTGTGGACTGTTTATTGGGCCTTCAAACTCATCACGGGCAAAGAAGGTATGGGGTATGGTGATTTCAAGCTACTGGCCCTGCTTGGTGCCTGGATGGGTTGGCAAATGTTGCCGGTGATTATTCTTCTATCATCTGCCGTGGGAGCTGTGGTGGGTATTACACTCATTCTGGCACGCGGCCGGAGCCGAAACATTCCCATCCCCTTTGGTCCTTATTTGGCTGCCGCAGGCTGGATCGCCCTGTTATGGGGGCACGATATCAGCGATGCCTACCTGCGTTTCTCAGGTTTGCAATAACCGAGGCAGGCAAAGCACAACTGTTTACATACAACTTGGCGTTTCCTTCCCGCTCAGGTATCTTCCCCTCATGCTCATTATTGGACTCACCGGCGGCATCGGCAGCGGCAAGACAACTGTCAGCAAATATTTTGAAAAGCTTGGCGTCCCGATAATTGATGCCGATCAGCTCACGCGGGAACTGGTTGCCCCTGGGCAACCCGCTTTAAACGAAATCGCGGGACAACTGGGAACCGATTTACTGACCGCAGATGGCGAACTTAACCGCCCCCGGTTGCGCGAGCGTATCTTCACCCACCCCAGGCAACGCCAAGTGCTCGAAGCCATCCTGCACCCACGCACCCGCGAAGCTGCGTTACAACAACTCACTGCACTACGCGAAAGCACCCACCCACCGGCCTATGTGATTCTCAGCGTGCCGCTGCTCATTGAAAGTGGCTGGACCAATCTGGTCGACCGCGTGTTGGTAATCGACACCTCCCCGGCACAACAGCAGCAGCGTGCCAGTCAACGCGACGGACTCGACAACGCGCACATCAATGCTGTAATCCGCAGCCAAATCGACCGGGAAACTCGACTTGCCGCTGCCGATGACGTCATTCATAACGATACCGACCTCCCGGCCCTGCAAGCTCAGGTAGCCGCCCTGCATCAACAGTACCAACAACTTGCCCACCCTCGCTAACTCAGGGAGAATGGCGGCCAATTAACCACCGACAAACCCGAGCCTGCAAAACCAGCATGCCAAATTTGACCACCGCCATCATCTACGAACACCCGCTCAATGAGCGCCTGCGTTTTTTCCTGCGCCTGGAGTTCCTGTTTCGCCTTGCCCGCCACAGCCTGCGCAGCAACACTGTATGGGACAGCCACAACAGCCTCACCGCGTTGCTGGAAATCCTTAGCATCGTCAGCCGCATCGACATGAAAACCGAGGTCATCAAAGAACTGGAACGCATCAACACCACTCTCACCGCGCTCACACAAACCCCCGGCGTCAATACCGACACCCTCAGCCAGCTGCTCACCACTCTCGGTGGATTCAAAACCCAATTGCACGGCATGAGCGGCCAACTGGCGCAGGCACTGCGTGAAAATGAACTGTTCAAACTGGTAACCCAGCGCAGCGGCATCCCCGGTGGTCTGTGTGATTTTGATCTGCCACCGTACCGTCACTGGCTAAAGCAGCCAGCTGACGTACGTACCGAAAAACTACGTTACTGGCTGAGCACGCTGGACACTTTGCGCCTGTCGGTGGAACTGATGTTAAAACTGATCCGCGAAAGCGCCGATGCCATACCGCAAATAGCCACTGGCGGAAACTACCAGCAAAACCTGGACACCGGCACCCCTTACCAATTGATCCGCGTCTGGTTACCCGCCGACTCACCACTCTTTGTGGAAATCAGCGCCGGCAAACACCGCCTCACCGCACGCTTTCTGAGTGCCAGCGACACCGTGCGCCCCACTCAGACCGATGCTGACGTGGAATTTCATATCAGTTGCTGTGCGCTATAAAACACACGACGCCTTCGTTGAATGAGCAAGAACATGAAATCAAAAACAGTAAAATGCCCCACCTGTGAAAAACCCGTTGAATGGAAACAGGAAAACCTCCATCGCCCTTTTTGCAGCGAACGCTGCAAACTGATTGACCTGGGAGCCTGGGCTGACGAAAGCCATCGCATCCCTGGCAGCACAACACAAGATTTTACCGAACACTTAACAGAGCAAGAAGGAAAGCACCATTAGAAACCGCGTGCTTCGTCCACCTCATAGTCAGCACTCACGTCCCCACAACGCCCGGATTGCCGCCACTCCCTGTGCGCCATGGATAAATGCCTGTTGCAAGTCAGCGGGTGTCATCCCGCCCAGCGCATAAACAGGACAATTTGCCAAATCTGCCAGCACCTGAAATTGCGCCCAGCCCAACGGTACAATGCCGGGATGACTCGCTGTAGCCATCACCGGGGACAACATCACAAAATCCGCCCCCAGTTTTTCCGCTTGCCGCAGCTGCTCCGCCGAATGGCAGGATGCTGACACCCACTTAACACCCGGTCGCTCAGACAAAGACTCCAATCGTCCACTGTCAAGATGAACACCCGTCGCACCCACCTCGATCACCAACGCCGGATCAGCATTTAACATCAGAGCCGCATTATGCCGCTCACACAGATGCTGGCACTGCCTGGCCAATACCAAATAATCGTCCTCAGAAAGTGTTTTGGCGCGCAACTGCACCAATCGGATACCATCACGCAGACGGGTTTCCAATTGAGCGAGAAAGGCCGAGAGATCATCGCCAGGAGCCGGAGTAATAAGATAACAATCCGGCAATTGCACTGCCGTAACAATGGGGGTATTGGCCGCTGGAAAATCATAGTCAGATAAAACCTGTGGCCGCACCCAGCTCAACGGTTGGCCCTCACGACCGTGCGCTTCGCCATCGAAGCCATTCACCCGCCACACATCCAGCAACACAGATTTATCAGGGTAATCGTAAGACACCCGAATCAGCGGACGCGCCTGTTGCACATTGATACCAAGCTCTTCGCGCAACTCCCGAGCCAAAGCATCACGTACTGTTTCACCCGCTTCCACTTTACCGCCGGGAAACTCCCACAGGCCGCCTTGATGAACATCATCGGCGCGACGGGTGATGGCTACCCGGCCCTTACCATCAAACACCGCCGCCGCAACAACCTGCACCACTTCCGTAGCCATCACTCTTCTTCCTTGTTTTCAACTCCGATATTCAGCATTAATGCGCACATAGTCATAAGACAAATCACAAGTCCATACCTGAGCCATGGCGTCACCACGATTCAGCGCCACGCGCACAGTAATTTCAGCTTGATCCATAACCCGTTGACCCAGCTCTTCATGGTAATCAGGATCACGCCCCCCATTGCGTGCCAGACACACATCACCCAGATACAATTCAATAGCACTGATGTCCAGATTCACCAACCCGGCACGACCCACGGCAGCAAGAATACGCCCCCAATTCGGGTCACTGGCAAAAAAGGCTGTCTTCACCAACGGCGAATGAGCAATGGTATAAGCCACCTGTAGACACTCGGCCTCATCACGACCACCATCCACCGCTACAGTAATAAGTTTGGTGGCGCCTTCACCATCACGCACAATGGCCAGCGCCAGTTGCTCACAAACATCAGCCACCGCTGCACACAGCGCCTCAAAAACATCACCTTCAGCCTGATCGACAATTGCCGCCGACTGTCCGGTTGCCATCAGCAGGCAGGCATCGTTAGTGGACGTATCGCCATCCACAGTAATACGATTAAAGGATCGATTCACCGCGCGGGCCAGACAAACCTGCAATACATTTTGCGGCACGTTGGCATCCGTAGCAACATAGGCAAGCATCGTCGCCATGTCGGGTCGAATCATGCCCGAGCCCTTGGCAATACCGGTGACAGTGACCTTATGCCCCTCTATTTCCAGTTGCCGGGAAACCCCCTTGGGCACAGTGTCCGTGGTAAGAATACCGTGAGCAGCATCACTCCAGCCGTTTTCATCCAGCGCCGCCAACGCAGCGGGCACCGCATCACAAATGGCGGTGACTTGCAGAGGTTCGCTAATAACCCCCGTAGAAAAAGGCAATACCGCTTCACGCGCGCAACCTGTAGCTTGCGCCACAGCATCACAACAAGCCAAGGCATCTTTCACGCCCTGCTCGCCCGTGCCTGCGTTAGCATTACCCGTATTGATCAACAAATATTGGGAGGACGTTTGCGCCCGATGCTCACGGGCCACAATCACTGGCGCGGCACAAAAAGCATTGCGTGTGAATACCGCAGCCACGGTAGCGTCGTCGCACAACTCCATCACCACTAAATCACGGCGATCTGGTTGTTTGATGCTGGCACAAGTCGTGCCCAGGCGCAGGCCTGCGACGGAATGTAAAACAGGAAGCGTATGAATGTTTGACGTCATAGCGGGCAAGATACAAGAGAGAAAGAGCAGAAGAAAGATAAAAAGCTGACAATCATCTACGGGAGGCTTTCGTTATAACCCCGTTTTGATGTGAATCAAGCGCTAAAAATACCTGTTTTTAAAGAATCACCGGGTATTTCACACAGAGGACGTCAAGTTTTTAATGTTTTTCTCTGCGTCCTTTGCGTCTCTGCGACCTCTGCGTTTACAACACGTCACTCGTTAACACCACTGCTACATAACTTCCCACTGTACTGAAATGCTTGCTCGGGTATTCAAACCCCTGGATTCTGGCTAAAAACATACGGAATGACGGTGTTTTCAGGTTTTTTGTTCCGCTCTATTCAACACAGCGTAAACCCGGGTGGAACAAGCGCAGCGGTTCCACCCTACCCAGTTCTGCGTCTATAACTCACCGTTTGTCAGCACCACTACAATTGCCCTTATGCCAACCGGCCATGGCACTGTTTGTATTTTTTACCGGAACCACAAGGGCAAGACTCATTGCGCCCCACCTTACGGCCTTCGCGCACAAAGGGTTTCTCGGTTTCTGCGGCAACTTTCGCCTCAGCCGGTGCTTCGCCCGCCGTTGGTGATGCTATTGCTTCATGGCGATAAGAAACCGGTGCCGTACTACGGCGCTGCTCATCAATGGCGGCCACATCCTCTTCGGCCTGAATCTGTACTTTCGACAACAGTTCCACCACTTCCTGCTTGACCCGTTCCAGCATTTGCGAAAACAACTCAAAGGCTTCACGCTTGTATTCCTGCTTGGGATTTTTCTGTGCATAACCGCGCAAATGGATACCCTGGCGCAGATGATCCATCATACCCAGATGGTCTTTCCACTGCTCATCCAATACCTTGAGCATCACTGCCTTTTCAAAATGACGCAGCACGCTTTTGCCAACCATCGCTTCTTTTTCAAAATAACTTTGTTCCACGGCTTCCAGAATACGTTTACGCAGCGTCTCTTCATGCAGATCATCGTCTTCATCCAGCCACTGCTGAATCGGTAAAGAAAGCATAAATTCACCCGCCATTACCTTTTCCAGACCGGCAACATCCCACATCTCCTCCAGGCTTTCCGGCGGGATATAGGTGCTGATCACTTCATTAATAACAGTTTCGCGCATTGCGGCAATCGACTCGGATACATCGTCTGTTTCCATCAATTCTGCACGCTGGCTGTAAATCACTTTACGCTGATCATTGGCAACATCATCATATTCCAGCAGATTCTTACGAATATCGAAGTTATGACCCTCTACTTTACGCTGGGCATTTTCGATGGCCTTGTTAACCCATGGATGTTCTATAGCCTCACCTTTCTCCATCCCCAGCTTTTGCATCAACCCAGCAACACGATCCGAGGCAAAAATACGCATCAGGTTGTCTTGCAGGGACAGATAAAAACGGCTGGAACCAGGATCACCCTGGCGACCGGAGCGGCCTCGCAACTGATTGTCCACACGCCGCGACTCATGACGTTCAGTACCCACCACATGCAACCCCCCTGCGGCCAGCACCGTATCATGGCGTTTCTGCCAGTCGGCGGTTATTTGTTGACGCTTGTCTTCGCCGATATCTCCTGCTTCAGCCAGTTCGGCTTCAAGGTTGCCGCCCAACACAATATCGGTACCACGACCTGCCATGTTGGTAGCAATGGTAATGCTACCTGGTGCGCCGGCCTGGGCAATAATCTGTGCTTCTTTCTGGTGGAACTTGGCATTCAACACATTGTGTTTGATATTTTGCTTGTCCAGTAAACTGGAAAGATACTCGGAGGTTTCAATGGACGCTGTACCTACCAGCACCGGTTGCTGACGCTCACGGCAGTCTTTGACATCTTCAACAATAGCGGCAAATTTTTCTTCCGGTGTCAGAAACACCAAATCAGCATGATCTTTTCGCGCAACTTTTTTAGAGGTGGGAATAACCACCACCTCCAAACCATAAATCTGCTGAAACTCAAAGGCCTCAGTATCCGCAGTACCGGTCATACCTGCCAGTTTGTCGTACAGGCGGAAAAAATTCTGGAAGGTGATTGAAGCCAGGGTCTGGTTTTCATTTTGCACCTTCACGCCTTCTTTGGCTTCCACCGCCTGATGCAAGCCATCAGACCAGCGGCGCCCCGGCATGGTGCGACCGGTGAATTCATCAACGATGATCACTTCGTTGTCTTTGACAATATAATCCACATTGCGCTGGTACAGCGTGTGCGCACGCAAGGCAGCGTTGGCGTGGTGCATGAGTTTGATATTCGCGGCGTCGTACAGGCTTTCATCTTCACCCAACAACCCCACCTCAACCAGAAACTCCTCCACACGCTGAT
>DROS01000025.1 GCA_011321815.1 Gammaproteobacteria bacterium | reverse complement strand
TTCCGCTGCGGCGTCGCCTAAAGCGCCTACTGTTGGTGCAGTGCTTGACAAGGGAGCAACCATTGCCTGCGCACTGCGCCTCGCCTAAAGCGCCTACTGTTGGTGCCGCGAAACACCACAGGAACGCTGAATCCCAATTTATTACTTTGAAAGAGTACTAGTATAACTAAAAGGAAGCCGATTATGCGCATATTATTGGTTGAAGATGATCCGCAACTGGGTGATGGTATTCGTATTGGTCTGCAACAGGCCGGTTATGCTGCGGACTGGCTACAGGATGGTCTCGCGGCGCTACACAGCCTGGAAGTGGAAAATTTTGATATGGTCATACTGGATCTGGGTTTGCCTCATGTGGACGGCATTCGTGTGCTGGAAAAAATCCGCACGGCTGGTAACGATGTCCCCGTGTTAATTTTGACCGCACGGGATACTGTTGAAGACCGGGTAAAAGGCCTTGATTGTGGCGCCGATGATTATCTGGTGAAACCCTTTGATCTCGATGAATTATGTGCCCGGATCAGAGCGCTGAGCCGTCGCCATAATGGTCGCTCATCACCGGTAATCAAGTATCGGGATATTATGCTGGACCCTGTTTCCCACAGCCTTGTCAAAGACGGCAAAGATGTTGTTTTATCAGGCCGGGAATTTAAAATCCTGCAAACGTTACTGGAGAATGTTGGTCGGGTTTTATCGAGAGAACGCATTGAAGAAAGCCTGTTTGGCTGGGACGATACACTTGAAAGCAATGCAACCGAAGTGCATATCCATCACCTGCGTAAAAAGCTTGGCAAGGATCTTATTGTGACTGTTCGTGGTGTAGGTTACATGATTCCAAAAACAAATTGATGAGATCCCGTTCAATACGCCAGAACTTGTTGTTATTGGTGCTGGGCGCAGTAAGTGTTGCCTGGGTGGCGGTCGGTCTTTTTATTTATTACAGTGTTCAACACGAAATTGAAGAAGTCTATGATGCCCAGTTGGCGCAAAATGCCAAACTGTTAGCTTCCCTGGTCAGGCACGAGATGGAGGAATTTCATCAACTGCAAATTGATATCAGCGACTTTCTGCCAGTGGTTCATAAGTACGAAACCAAAATATCGTTTATCATTTACCATGGTGATGGTACCTTGATGACACGCTCACCCTCATCCCCCATATTGCCTGTAAATGAAAACCTGAATGGCTTCCGGAAAGTACAGGCCGATAACAAGGTGTGGTATACCTACAATTTCCGAGACCCAAAAACAAACCTGTTGATTCAGACTGCCCAGCGCCATGATGTCCGTGAAGAAATGGTTGCTTATATTAATCATGGCATAGTTGTTGTTATGCTGGCCGCATTACCGTTTATTGCAATTCTGCTCTGGATCAGTATCAGCCGGGGGCTGCGTCCTCTGGTTAACCTGGCCGATACTATATCCGGGCGCTCCATACATCAGCTGGAACAGATTACATTTGATGGTGTGCCCACAGAAGTCCGGCCAATAATTGGCGCATTAAATTCACTTTTTGATCGTTTGCGCCTGGCCTTTGAGAAAGAGCGTCGTTTTACTGCGGATGCGGCACATGAACTGCGCACACCATTGGCGGGTATAAAAACCCAGGCGCAAGTGGTCATGCGATCAACAGAAAACAAACAGCGTCAACAAGCGATAACACAAGTGATTACCGGTGTTGAACGTTCTGCCAGACTGGTGAATCAATTATTGATTCTGGCCAGCGTCGATGCGGATCAGCATATAACAAAAACTGAGCTTGACCTGAAACAATTGTGCGCAGCCATCATCGGTGAGAAAATCACCTCAGCATTGGAAAAAAATATTGATATAAGCTTGCAGGGGGAATCTGTTGCAAGCATTTATGGCAATGAAGGTTTGGTACGGATTCTGGTTGTTAATCTGGTTGGTAACGCGGTTCGTTACACGCCCAATCAAGGACGCATCGTGGTTAGTGTCACGACTGAATCAGAAAATGTAATGATCAATGTAAAAGACTCAGGCCCAGGTATTCCTGAATCATTACGGGCTCATGTTTTTGATCGCTTCAAACGTGGCGAACACCCGGATATTTCCGGTAGCGGGCTTGGGCTGTCGATTGTATTGCGCATTGCCGAGCTGCATCAGGCAAAGATCGAGTTGGGCCAGGGACTGGATAATACAGGGCTTGGCATTAAAATTATTTTTCCGGGAATGTCTCCCTCCTGATGTCTGTGCGGGGTGATCAAACATGAAAGCCGCCCAGCGTGCAGCGATTAATTCACGTTTGCGCAAAGAGTCAGTCTGGCGTCTGCTGGCGGCGGATAATGCGCCTGCAATTTTGGCGTTATTGCAGACACATTTGCTGGACAAGGAGCGGCGGGTGGCCAGTTCCATCCTGCATGACCGCATTGGCCGTGATCTGGACATATTACGCACCCGGGGCTGCGATTTGCCGCAGACGGCGCAGGTTTATCTGACGCAGTGGCTGGCCGCAGGGTTTTTGGAACGCACCTTTCAGCAAACCGCCAGTGAAGAGGAATACGAGCTAAGTGCTGCCGCCGTGCAGGCGATTCGTTTTATTGATGGCCTGACAGAAAAACATACCGTTGCCACCGAAACCCGTTTGGCCATGGTGATTCAACAACTGGTTTTACTCGCGGAACAAACGGAGAGTAATCCGGAAACCCGCATTCAGACGCTGATGAAAGAACGGCAGCGCATTGATGCTCAAATCGATGCCATTAATGCGGGCAAACTGGAAACCCTTGATGACGAACGCGCGCTGGAACGTTCCCGTGAGATTATTGCGCTGGCGGATGAGCTGGCCAGTGATTTCCGGCAGGTGCGTGACGAATTCCAAAAGCTGAACCGGCAATTACGCGAAAGCATCATGGAAAGCGATGGCGGTCGTGGCGAGGTACTGGAGGCATTGTTCGCCGGTGTTGATGTGATTGCCGATAGCGATGCGGGACGCACGTTCAAGGCTTTTTGGCGTTTGCTGACGGACCCGGAACAAAGTGCGGGCCTTGATGTGGCACTGGAGCAAGTGCTCTCACGGGACTTCGCGCATCAGCTGGAACGGCAGGAAAAACGCTTTTTGTTGCAGCTCACCCGGTTGTTGCTGGAGCAGGGGGCGGAAGTGCATGAAGTGCTGCAAAACTTTGC
>DROS01000024.1 GCA_011321815.1 Gammaproteobacteria bacterium | reverse complement strand
GAGCGCCCGAAGGGTTGGCCTGTCAGCGTCCATGGCGGCGTTGCTCCTCTTGCAAAGGACGACGGCCATTCGCTGCGAGGAGCGTCTTGCCCTGAACGCTGACAGACCAACTGAATCCCAATTTATCACCTTGAAAGAGTACTAGGATTGGTCGCCGGACGGTGAGCGTGAAACAACAAGGGCACTGAGTCGCCCCATTCATGGATGATAGTTGGTATCAAACCCGATAATATTTTTCCCATTGTGATGATTGGTTCGTTTTGCGCCCAGGATTACTGTAGTGGCATGGAGGCATTATGAATCGTTTATCACGTATTTTTTTCCCCGTTGTGGTGCTTGGCATTGGCATTTTTACCGGTCTGGTGCTGATGGCCACGGGTCCCGAAGTTACATTGCGCTTGCCGATTCCGGCTTTGCCGACAGTGGAAACACAAATTGTACAGCCGCAAAACTATCAGGTGTTGCTGCGTACCCAGGGTACGGTAACACCGCGTACACAGAGCACGCTGATTCCGGAGGTGGCAGGGCGCATTGTTTCCATTGCCACCAATTTTCGTAATGGTGGTTCATTTGCTGCGGGTGAAACCCTGTTGGTTATCGCGCCTACGGACTATGAGAATGCCATTATCATCGCCCGCGCCGACCTGGCCCGTGCTCATCTGGTTTTGGAACAGAAAAAAGCGTTGGCACAAAATGCGTTGCATGACTGGGAAAAACTGGGACGCAAGGAACAACCCACCGATCTGACTTTGTACAAACCACAAGTTGCCAGTGCCCGCGCCGACATGGCGGCTGCCGAGGCACGTTTGCAACAGGCGGAAACAAACCTGGCGCGCACTAAAATTCGCGCGCCTTATGCCGGGCGGGTGTTGGAGAAAAAGGTGGATGTGGGGCAGTACATTGCACCCGGTACCATAGCAGCCACCATTTATGCCGTAGATGCTGCCGAAGTGCGTTTGCCGCTTACTGACAGTCAATTGGCATTTGTGGATTTGCCTGGTTTTGGTGAGCAAAACAGCAAGCATAAGGCCGCCGTTACACTCAGCCATCGCGTGGGTAATGTGATTCATCAATGGCAGGGGCGGTTGGTGCGTACAGATGGCGCCATTGATACTGCCAGTCGTCAGTTGTTTGTGGTGGCGCAAATTGATAGTCCCTTTCAGTATAAAAAACAGGGTAATGATGCTATTCCACCATTAAAAATCGGTCAGTTTGTGGAAGCCGATATTCAGGGGCAGCGCCTGCGGGATGTGTTTGTACTGCCGCGTTCAGCAGTGGAGATTGGTGATACGGTGTTGGTGGTGACAGAAGACCGGCATATTGAGCGTCGTACCGTGCAGGTGGCTTTACGCAGGGGGGAGCAAGTTGTGGTTAGCGCTGGTTTACAGGCTGGGGAGCGTATTTCTTTGACGCCCATGCCGTTTGCCCGCGATGGCACAGCCGTTTCTGTTTTCGATGAAAACAATGAAAATAGTGAGGCCCGTCTGGCGAAGGTTGAGGATTAATCATGCACGCCATGATCAACTGGTTTGTCCGTAATCCGGTCGCTGCCAATTTGTTGATGGTGATCATCCTCATGCTGGGTGCGCATGCGGCGTTTAATCGTATTCCGCTGGAAGAGTTCCCATCGTTTGAAAGCGACATGATCACCATTGGCCTCGCTTATCGTGGCGCGACTCCTGCTGAAGTGGAACAGTCGCTGGTGGTTCGTATCGAAGAGGCTATCATCGACCTTGATGGCATAAAAAAAATCACCTCGGTGGCTGAGGAGGGGATGGCGCGCATCCGCGTCGAGGTGCTTAAGGGCATCAATCCTCATCAATTGCTGGAAGACATCAAGGCGCGGGTGGATGTTATTTCCACATTTCCCGATGGGGTGGGGCGTGCCGCATTCAACGTGGTGATATTTCGCCGTGCAGCGATTAGTGTGGTTGTGTCCGGCGAGTTGTCTGAGCGTGAGCTGCGCCGTTATGGCGAGGAAGTGCGTGATGAACTTGCGGCTTTGCCAATGCTGAATCAGGTTGAATTGAATGCGGTGCGCTCACCGGAAATCAGTATCGGGCTGAGCGAGCAGGTATTGAATCGTTATGGGTTGACTTTTGATGCCGTGGTGCAAGCCATTCAACGTTCATCAGTGGATTTGCCTGCCGGTTCCATTCGTACCGAAGGTGGCGAAATTTTATTGCGCACCCAGGGACAAGCCTATGGTAGTGATGATTTTGCGGCCATTGTGTTGCGTGCACGTGCCGATGGTTCGCGGCTTATGCTGGGCGATGTGGCGCATATTAATGACGGTTTTGAGCAGAACCCGCTGGCCATGCGCTTTGATGGCAAGCCCGGTGTATTGGTTAAAGTGTTTCGTACCGGTGAGCAAAGTACGCTGGCCATTGCCCGGGTGGTCAAGGATTACATAGCCAGCAAAAATGCGCTGTTGCCAGCCAATGTATCACTGGGACAATGGCAGGATCGTTCGCATATCGTCAAGTTGCGTTTGCAGACCCTGCTGGACAGTGCCTGGCAGGGCGGGCTGCTGATTTTTCTGATTCTGGCGTTGTTTCTGCGCCTCTCGGTGGCATTGTGGGTGTGCGCGGGCATCCCCATCAGCTTTATGGGCGCGTTATGGGTGATGCCGGAACTGGGCGTGACTATTAATATCATCAGCCTGTTCGCGTTTATTCTGGTACTGGGTATCGTGGTGGATGATGCCATTGTTACCAGCGAAAATATTTTCAGCCACCTCAAGCGCTCGGAAGACCCGGTGGAAGCGGCTGTGCGTGGCGCGCAGGAAGTCTCGGTGCCAGTGACCTTTGGCCTGCTGACGACTGTAGTGGCTTTTGCACCACTGCTGTTTGTGGATGGATACCGCGGGCTGATTTTTGCGCAGATCCCCACTATAGTGATTCCAGTGCTGTTGTTTTCCTGGGTGGAATCCAAGTTGATTTTACCCGCGCACCTGCGCCATGTGCGCATGGAACACCAGCAACAACAGAAAAAAATTAATCCGTTGTTGCGTCTGCAACGCAAAGTGGCGAATGGACTGGAATATGTTGTTAAACACTTTTATCAGCCACTGCTGGCCAGCGCGTTACGGCAACGCTATTTAACGTTAGCCTTTTTTATCGCGGTATCATTTGTGATACTCAGCTTTGCGATGAGTGGCCGTTATGCATTTACTTTTTTTCCTCGTGTGGAAAGTGAAATCGTATATGCCACGCTGGTGATGCAGTCTGGTACGCCTGAGCAGGTAACCGCACGACACCTGACGGCCATGGCCAAGGCGGCAGAAGTATTGCGTGATCGCTATGTGGACAGCGATGGCAATTCGGTAATCACGAACATCATGGTCAACACTGGCTGGAGTAGTGGTGGCGGGACACCGTCCACAAATGGCCGTGAGAGCGGGCTGTTGAAGGGGAGTGCCGAACTGGGGCAGGTGAGTCTGGCGTTGGTGCCACCCGAAGAACGAAAAATGGAGGTGTCGACCCGCGAGCTGGTGCATGCCTGGCGTCGTGCCGTTGGCGAAATTCCTGGCGCCAAAGGACTGACTTATCGTGCTGAAATCGGTCGTGGCGGTGACCCCATTGATGTACAGCTTGTCGGACGGGATTTTGCCGTACTGGCAGAAATTGCGGGCATAGTGCGTGAGCAGTTGCGCCAATATCCCGGTGTGTATGAAATTCGGGACAGCTTTGAAGACGGTAAACCGGAAATCAAACTCACGGTACGCCCCGAGGCGGAATTGTTAGGACTGTCCACGACTGAACTGGGCAGACAGGTACAACAGGCCTTTTTGGGTGCCGAAGCGCAACGTATTCAGCGCGGCCGTGACGATGTGCGGGTGATGGTACGTTACACAGAAGCCGAACGCCGTGACCTGGGCAGCCTTGATATCATGCACATTCGCACCGCCGATGGCACACAAGTGCCCTTCGGTAATGTGGCGGCGGTGGAAATGGGCCATGGCTTTTCCAGTATCCGTCGTGTCGACCGGCGGCGGGTAGTGAATGTCACCGCTGATCTTGACAAAAAAACCACCGATGCCCGTACCATTGCTGACGACCTGCGACGCTTCATGGACGAACTACTGCTAAAATACCCGGGCGTGTCTTACAGTCTCGAAGGTGAACAGCGGGAACAGGGTGAAACTTTTGGCAGTCTTATCTCCGGCGCATTTTTTACCCTGTTTGCCATCTATTCATTGTTAGCCATCCCGTTTCGTTCCTACGTGCAACCGTTACTGGTATTGATCGTGATTCCATTCAGTATCGTTGGCGCGCTATTGGGACACATGGTGATGGGACTGAACCTTAATATCCTGAGTCTGCTGGGCATGTTGGCGCTGGCAGGTGTGGTGGTCAACGACAGCCTGGTGCTGGTGGACTGGATTAACCGCAAACGTCGTGAAGGCATGCGGCTGGATGAAGCATTACGCACTGCCGGAGGGGCACGTTTCCGCCCCATTCTGCTGACCTCAGTCACAACGTTTGCAGGGCTGACACCATTGCTGCTGGACAAAAGCACCCAAGCGCAGTTTTTGATTCCCATGGCGGTATCGCTGGGTTTCGGTATTTTATACGCAACGTTTTTAACATTATTGTTAATTCCCACAGGCTATCGGATTCTGGAAGATGTAAAGCAGGGCGCCCGGTGGCTGATGGTCAGCGTACCGAGTGCGCATAAAAATCAGTAAGGTAGTCCCGGCTGTGCCGGGGGACTACCAAGGCTTGACCTAGCTTCACCGTCCCACTTCTTTCATTTATTGTCAATTAAAGCAACAATGCACACTTAAATCTGAAACCCAAACGTCACAGGTATATATTTACAGAATCCTGTGAAACCAAAGAAGGAGGGAATCTGATGAACAGATTACAGAAATTATTTATACCTGTACTTGGTGCACTGTTGTTGCTGGGGAATACCGGTTTCGTTTTTGCGGAAGATGATGTTATTCATAAAATCGTGATACAGGTCAGTACTGATGATCCACGTACCCAAAGAATTGCGCTTAATAATGCGGTTAATCTGCAAAAGCTTTATGGTATGGACAATATTCTGATTGAGATTGTGGCCTATGGTCCGGGCCTTGATTTGTTAACCAAAAAAAGCAAGCAGGCCAAACGTGTGGAAAGTCTGGCCATTCAGGATATTACCTTTAACGCTTGTTCCAATACCATGGAAAAAGTGACTAAAAAGACCGGCAAAAAACCTGAGCTACTGTCGGGTGTGGGTACTGTGAAAGCTGGTGTGGCGCGTATTATGGAATTGCAGGAGCAGGGTTACAGTTATCTCCGGCCTTGATGGTGTTGCTTGCTGTTATGCTGGTTTATTTTACTACCGTTACTTTTACATTACCTTCCCGCCGCAAAACATTAACCCCTACATCATTATCGTAACGCTGAAGAAAAACATCAACGGATGTGTTGCCTACAGTGAGTTTTTTGATTTCCAGGAAATCCAGCCAGGGCGGTAAATAAGGTTTGCAGAAAGTGATTTGGGGTTGCGGGGTATTGCTTGTTTCTATGCCCAGACAGGCCTGCAACAGGGCGAATACCACGGTGCTGGACCAGGCTTGTGGTGCGCAGGCCAGCGGATAAAGTGTGGGACCTTCGCCTTTGCGTTTGAGAAATCCGCAAAATAATTCCGGCATGCGTCGCAGGTCGAGAAACAGGCTGGCCTCAAACAAGCCTGTGAGTATTTGCGCCGCTTCTTTACGATAACCGTAGCGGGCAAAGCCCAGGGCGGCCATGGCGTTGTCGTGGGGCCAGACTGCGCCATTATGGTACGACATGGGGTTGTAGCGGTTTTCGCTGGTGGAGATGGTGCGTATTCCCCAGCCGGAATAACTGGCTTTGTTCAATAGGGTTTCCATGGTGCATCGGGCGTGCCGCCGGGTGGCGATGCCGCTGAACAGGGTGTGTCCGGCATTGGAGGAGCGTATCTGGCAGGGGCGTTTGTCACCGTCCAGCGCCAGTACATAAGTGCCCAGTTCGTCACACCAAAAGGTATGGTTGAAACGCTTTTTCAGCGAAGCCGCCTTTTTTTCCAGTGCTTCGGCCCTGTCGTTCCGGCCTAACATCGCATAGAGTTTTGCAGCGCAGCACCAAGCGTCATAAACATAGGCTTGTACTTCGCAAAGGGCAATGGCACCGGTGGCGGCGCTGCCGTCGGCGTGAAATATCGAATCGTCGGAGTCTTTCCAGCCTTGTTGTGACAGGCCTTTTTCATTTTGGCTGGCGTACTCAAAAAAACCGTCGCCATCTTTATCACCGTAGTTGTCGATCCAATTCAGTGCGGCTTCGATGTTGGGCCAGATGGATTCAATAAAAGCACGATCACCGGTGTGCTGATAATACGCGCCAGCGAGCACCACAAACAGTGGCGTCGCATCAATGGTGCCGTAATATTGTGCAAAGGGCACTTCTCCCAGCGTCGACATTTCACCGCCACGGGTTTCGTGCAGGATTTTTCCGGGTTCAGCTTCACGCTGAGGATCAATTTCGGTGGCTTGGTTGGCGGCAAGAAAAGCCAGTACGCCGCGGGCGGTGTTGGAGTTGATCCACAATGAATGCAAGGCGGTGATGATGCCGTCACGCCCAAAGGGGGTGCTGAACCAGGGCACGCCAGCAAAGGGGTAGGGGCCATGGGGAGTGTTGCTGATGAGCAGGTTGAGGTCTACTTGCGAGCGATTCAGCCAGTCGTTGAATTGTTCGTTGGAGGTATGAATTGCGCAGTGGTTTTCGCGTGCTGTTTTTAATTCACCTGATAATTTTTGCAGGGCATCGAGGTAATTGGTGATGGGGGTGGCACCCTGGTTCGCATCACACTGGATATTGATATAGATGTCTTTGTCTTCGCCGGGGGCGAGCGCCACTTCAAAATGGGCGTTGTTATTGTTGATGCTGGCGTTGGCATTCTCCAGCTGGATGTAGGTGTGGCGGGTGATTTTATCCAGACCGGTGTACGCCAGGATGATGGTTTGTTGTTGTCCATCCACTTCCACGGGCAGGCAATGGCCATGTGCCTCGCGTTGTTTGCCACGTACTTCAAAAATGTCGGCAAAGTCGGCATCGAAGGCCAATACGAAGGGGAGGTTGATGGTCGTGGCGCCGTAGTTGCACAGGCGCAGGTGTTCGTAGCAGGTGTCCTGGTAGAGCAGTTTGGCACGAAACACATGCACGGTGTCGATGCGTACTATGGGCTTGTTTGCATCATTGACTATTTCCGGAATGGTCAGGTCGACGGTGAGCAGGCTGTTGTCTTGTTTGAGGGTTGAGTTCAACAGCACTGGCCGCCGGCCGTCGGCCAGGCGTAAATCCAGCTGCGATAAAAAACGGGTATCCTGGTGGTAGATGCCCTGTTCACTATGTCCCTGGGCGTGGATGTCTCCGTAGCGGTCAAACACGGCAAAGCTGCTACCGTGTTTGAGTACCAGGGTGCGGTCATCCAGTGAGTAATTGCTGGCCTGGATGATTTCGTCATTGCTCACAGGCGGTTTGTCCTGTTCGTGAAAGTGACCGGTGCTGTTAATGAGTCATCGGTGGTTGTGAGCAGGTTCTGTATGGCGCGGTTTGTTGTTTTCGGGCGTTTCTTGTGTCGTTCATTTTTTTGCCGTTGGCGGATTTGTTGCTCATAAAGACGCAGATAGCTTTGCGTCATATGTTGCGCCGAGAAGCGTCGCTCAAAAGCGCGGCGGCATTGTAACCGGTCGATAGTATCCAGTTGGCCGATGGCATCGATGGCTTCTTGCTGTGTGTTGACGATAAACCCGCTTACGCCGTGTTCCATTACCTCGGGAACGGCACCGCGATTATAGGCAATCACCGGTGTGCCGCAGGCCATGGCTTCGGTCATCACCAGGCCAAAAGGTTCCGGCCAGCTGATGGGAAACAGCAGGGCGCTGGCATTGCCGAGGAAGTCCTGTTTTTGCATATCGTTAATTTCGCCGATGAATTCGATGCCCGGCTGTTGCAACAATGGTTGAATGGTTTTGGCAAAATAGTGCTTGTCCACCAGGTCGACCTTGGCGGCAATTTTTAATTTTCGCCCTGTCTGCCGGGCAATACTGATTGCTTCGTCGATACCCTTTTCCGGGGAGGCGCGGCCCAGAAAGGCCAGGTAATCGTCCGGTCTGGGCTGATAATGGTAGAGGTCAAGCGGGAGGCCATTGTAGACCGTGCCCTGCCAGTTGGCATACGGCAGGGGTTCACGTTGCGAGTCAGAAATGGAGACCACGGGAATTTCGTGAAATTCACGATTCAGGCTTTCCAGTTCTGCAATGTCCAAGCGGCCATGGTGGGTGGTGATGTGTGGTACCGTCAATCGACGCCCCAAAGGGAAATGCTGATAACCGGTATGAAAGTGAATGATGTCAAAGTCGGCCGCCCGCCGGTAAAGTTCTTCAAACATGACCAGATGGTGCGCCGGTGATTCCTGGCAGGCATCGAGCCGTAAGGCATGTTTGCAAGGGGCAATCAGTTGTGCCGAGGTTACCGAGTCTCCGCTGGCAAACAGAGTGACATCATGGCCCTGAGCCACCAGTTCTTCTGTTAAATAGGAAACGATGCGCTCAATACCGCCGTATTGCCGGGGAGGTACGCTTTCGATAAGAGGGGAAACCTGAGCTATTTTCATTGCGTGCTTTTTTCCTTGTCAGCAAGCCTGCTTAACAGTGTGCAAAGGCTCGCAGTGAACCGGTATTGGACACTGCCGGGGGCAGGCCACGGCAAATCCATCCAGCCAATGGTTTATTGGTTGGCTAAATTGTAGTTCGTTTTTTTTAATTTCAAGGTGGGATTCGGAATTTTGCGGTTTTTTTTAGAACGGGTTTCGCTGTTGTCCCGTTACACCATCATGCCGGGCTTGTTTTGGAGAGTTCGGCAACAATATTGGTAATGGCTTGTGTAAGAGTGGCGAGATCATTCTTCTCAATAATAAAGGGCGGCATCAGGTAGATCAGCTTGCCAAAAGGACGTACCCAAACGCCAGCATCCACAAAGCGCGGTTGCAGGGTGGTCATTTCCACGGGATGGTGTAGTTCCACCACACCAATGGCCCCCAGTACCCGGACATCCGCCACCGCATCAAAGGCGCGGCAGGGGGCAAGCCCTGCCTCCAAATCGCGTGCGATGCGCTGCACGTTTTGTTGCCAGGGCGAATCGAGCAGTAATTGCAGGCTGGCCAGACCCGCAGCGCAGGCCAGGGGATTGGCCATGAAAGTAGGGCCGTGCATAAACAGCCCTGGGTTGCCCGAACTAATGGTTTCAGCAACAGGGCTTGTGGTGAGCGTGGCCGCCAGAGTGAGGTAACCACCGGTGAGCGCCTTGCCGAGACAGAGGATGTCTGGAGCAATATCAGCGTATTCGCAGGCAAACAGTTTGCCTGTACGGCCAAAACCGGTGGCAATTTCATCGAGGATCAACAGTACGCCATATTCATCACAGAGTGCGCGCGCCTGTTTCAGATAATCGGCAGCATAAAACCGCATGCCGCCTGTGCCCTGCACGATGGGCTCCAAAATAAGCGCGGCGATATGTTGGTGCTCAGTTTCCAGTGTTTTCACCAGCGAAGCGATCTGTGCCTCGGAACAAAACTCACCAAATCCGCACGACGGAGCATCCACAAAAAACTGTTGGGGCAGCACGTCGGAGAACAGTGTGTGCATGCCCGCGACCGGGTCGCATACCGACATAGCGGCAAAGGTGTCGCCATGATAGCCGTGGCGGGGAGTGACAAAACGCTGTTTGTGTGGCTGGCCTTTAGCATGCCAATACTGGATCGCCATTTTCATTGCCACTTCCACAGACACGGAGCCCGAGTCGGCAAAAAATACGGTTTGCAGTGGTTCCGGTGTCAACGCCACCAATTGTTGCGCCAGCTCAATGGCTGGAGGGTGGGTGAGGCCACCGAACATTACATGAGCCATGTTTGCCATTTGTGCCTGCAATGCATGATTCATTACCGGATGGTTATACCCATGAATGGCGCACCACCACGACGACATGCCGTCGATCAGCTCCCGACCGTCGGCCAGAGTCAGCCGTACCCCGGTGGCTGATACCACAGGATAGGCAGGTTGCCCGGCACCCATGGCGCTGTATGGGTGCCAGACGTGAGCGCGATCCAGCGCCATCAGTTGTTGATTGGAGAAATTATTCATGCACGCAGCGTACTGATTTTTGCGCGGAAAGAAAGTGTTATGCGCTTGTGCGCCGATGGAAAGACAAACAGATGCCGCTCAACCGCATTGGGTTTTTACGCCGTTTCCCGATGCACGTTTTACCTCAAGGCTTTATGTGTATCCGTCATTTATGTATTACTGTTTTTTGTACTCGACGTTCCCCCTCCCCGGGGGTTAGCCGGTTTCGATGGGCGTGTTCTCACTGTTTCCCCAGTCAGACCAGGAGCCTGGATACCCTTTTATCCTGGAATAGCCCAATACCTTCAATGCAAAATACGTGAGTGCGGAACGGTGGTGGGTTTGGCAGTAGGTTACGATGGTTTTGTCTTCAGTCACACCACGTTCTTCCATTAACGCACGCAGTTCAGCCTCTGGTTTGAGGCGCATATTGCGTGATTGATCCATGATTTCAAGCCAGTTCAGGTTCACGGCTCCGGGAATGTGTCCGGCGTGTTCGGCGAATTTTTTTTCGCCACGATATTCTTCCGGAGAGCGGGAATCCAGCAGTACAACGCTGTCATCACCAAGGTGCTCACGAATGAACGGTTGGTCTGCGATAACAGTGTCGACAATGGTTGCCTGATATTCGCAGGGTGTGGCTTGTACCGGTGTATCTTCCGTAGGGTGGCCTTCGTTGAACCAGGCACCGATGCCGCCGTTGAGCAGCGAAGCTTTTTGGTGACCGATGGCATCCAGTGTCCACAGCAGGCGGGCAGCGCGACCACCGCCTTCATCATCATAGGCAACGACATGGGTTTCGGGGGTGAGACCGATGCTGGAAAAAGTCTGACTCAGGGTGGCAGCATCAGGCAGCAGGCCCATCGCTGGTTTTTGTATGGCGATGATTTGTGCGTAACCCAGGTAGACTGCGCCCGGTACGTGAGCTCTGGCATAGGTCGAAGGTTTGCAGAGGTCCACGATCAGCAGGTCAGCTGTGCCGAGCTGTGCTTGCAATTGCTCGGGTTCAATGACGAGGGGAATTTGTGTTGTAGTCATATTGTTCCTTTGTTTTGTTGCGTGTAGTGGCGCAGTGAATAGTCTAACTAGGAATTGATGTCTGCGTCGGCAGGGGTGTGGGGCGGTACTCCCGATAGGCGCATTTGCAAGCGCATGTTACTGCGAGATTCGGCGTAGGCCAAGGCCGTTTCTGCGCTGATTTTACCGTCGGCGTACAGTAGATACAATGACTGGTCCATGGTGCACATGCCAGAGTTGGTGTCTTTTTCCATGACTTCGGCCAGTTCGGTAAAGTTGCCACGGCGAATGAGGTCACGCACCCGGGAGGTGGCGACCAGCATTTCCACGGCCACGGTGCGGCCGCCATCTCTGGTGGGTACCAGCACTTGTGATATTACTGCTTTGATGTTTTGTGACAACGAGTAGCGTAACAGCTCGCGCTTTTCCTGTGGGAACATGTGCACAATGCGTTCGAATACCTGGCTGGCACTGTTGGCGTGCAGGGTGGCGAGACAAAGGTGGCCGGTATCGGAAAACTCCAGCACGTCTTCCATGATTTCATGTTCGCGAATTTCACCAATCATCAGCATGTCCGGCGATTGGCGCAGGGCATTGATCAGTGCTTTGTGATAGGACTGAGTGTCGACACCGATTTCGCGTTGGTTGATGACTGATTGCTTGGCCGTCAATATGTATTCGATGGGGTCTTCCACGGTAATGATGTGGCTGATGGTGTTGGTGTTGCGATGGTCAATCATTGCTGCCAGGGTGGTGGATTTGCCAGCTCCGGAGGGTCCCACCACTAACACCAGTCCGCGCTTGAGCATGGTAATGTCTTTGAGCAACTCCGGGATGCCCAGTGTTTCAAACCCTGGCACTTGCAGCGGTACCAGACGAATTACCAAGCTTACTTCACCACGCTGGCGGAATACGTTGAAACGAAAACGGCCAATACCGGGAACGGTGTAACCCAGACTGACTTCAGGATCCTCCTTGAAGGCGGCGGCGTGTTCCGGGTGCATCACCAGTTGGGCCATTTTTTCCGTGGTGCCTGCTGTCAGGGGTTCTATGGCATAGGTTTGCAGTGCGCCATTGATGCGAAATGCAGGAGGGGAACCGGTACATAAAAACAGGTCCGAGGCATCTTTTGCCATCATTATTTTTAATAATTTTGATAATAGTTCCATCATCGGTTTCCTCTACTGCGCGCGATTTATGCTGGCTTTCATTGCTGGCTGGTGGTGCAAGTGTACCAAAAATTGTAAAACGCGGATGATTCTGCGCAGGGCGGACGGCTTATTGTTTTGAGATGCGGAGGAGGGTGCTTTACTTAAAAATCAGCATCAACAGCGTAAAGGTGATAACAGTGACAAGCACAGCCAACGCAATGACTTTTAGCGAGGGCAGAAGGCTATTGTCACCTTTACGGCGATTGTGCAGAGGGGGCGCAGGGGGAACGGGGTGTGTTTTCCCCAATATATCTGCGCCATCACCGATATCGGGTAATTCAGTATTGCCAGGGGCAGGCTGCCCGTTGTTATCATGCACTTCCAGTTTGGGTTTATTGGCTGGCGATGTGGCGGCTGCGGGCGGCTGCGGTTTTTTACGCGGTGGTGGTGTCTTTACGCGGTCTCTTTGTTTGGCTTTCGTGGTCAGCTCTTCGAGCTGGGAAACGCCGAACAGCAGGGTGGCTTCGGCGTCTTGAGCTGTTGAGTCTGTTTCGTTTTGAAATAATATCTGGTAGTGGCCTATGGTGAGCACGTCACCATTATGCAGGGTGTGCGTCTTGACTTTCTTGCCATTGACGAAGGTGCCATTGGTGCTGCCAAGGTCTTCCACGTAGGAGGAATCAAATACGGTTACAATTTGTGCATGGTGACTGCTGACGGCCGGGTCATCAATGGTCAGAGCGTTGTCATGACTACGGCCGATACTGAGTGCACCCTGTTCCAATTCGCGCTCGTCGACATTAAAGTTTTCCCGGTTAATGGTGATTTTGGACATGATGTTTAGGTGTGCCGTTGGCGGCGGATTATCAGTTATTAGTAGTTATTGGCAGTTAACTTAGCCGTTGTTGCTGGCGATTGATGCGGTTACCAGCGTAAGTGGTGTGGGTTTCGCTGGCAAGTTATTTTCACCATCTGTTGCGTTACCGATGGCGATAATTTCAAATTGCAGCCCGGTAGTGGCATAAGCCATTTGCAGGGTGAAATCTTCCAGGCCATCAAGGCTGTCTTGCAGAGTGATTTCCAGCGATTTATCCGGCAGGTTAAGAGGGTTGTCGTCATTCATACGTTTACCATGTGCGCAATGCGCCTGCTTTTTTGGGGTAAATTCAGGGAACACAACGGCGCACAAGGGTAATACTTGAGCTGGGTTTGTCTGGAGGAATGGCAGCAAAGAGCGCACTATCTGGCGAGTTTTGTGGTCAGGTGTGGACGAATTTTCTGCAAAATTGCCTTGAACACTTTAGGGTTTCCGGCAACCACGTTACCCGTGTCCAGATAGTTATCGCCGCCGCTAAAGTCACTTACCAGCCCACCAGCCTCTTGCACCAGCAGTGTGCCGGCGGCCATGTCCCAGGGGCTGAGACCAATTTCCCAGAAACCATCGAGACGGCCAGCGGCCACGTAAGCCAGATCCAGTGCCGCAGAACCGGGGCGACGAATGCCGGCGGTCATTGGAAACAAGGCCTTGAAAGTAGCCAGGTAAGCGTCTAAATGCTGTTGCTGTTTGAACGGAAAACCAGTGCCAAGCAGAGCACCTTCCAATCCTTTGCAAGAGGTGACACGCAGGCGACGGTCATTGAGTTGGGCGCCACCGCCACGGGAGGCTGTGAATAATTCCTGGCGCATGGGGTCGTAGATGACAGCGTGTTCCAGGCGGCCTTTGTGGCGCACACCAATGGACACGGCAAACTGCGGGAAGCCATGTAAAAAATTCGTGGTGCCGTCCAGTGGATCAATTATCCATTGATAGTCCACCCCCTCTTTTTTGCCTGCTATCTCGCCGCCTTCTTCGCCGAGAATGCCATGGTTGGGATAGGCCTCGTGAATAATACTGATGATGGCTTCTTCGGCCTGACGGTCAACCTCGGTGACAAAGTCATTGCTGGCTTTTTCGGTAATGTCGAGGCGATCCACCTGCTCCACGGCATTGGCGATAAGGTTACCTGCGCGGCGGGCGGCACGAACGGCGATATTGACGATGGGATGCATGGTTTTTTTGTTTTCCAACGGTTTTCAAAAAATGGCCGCCGGAGGTCCAGTGGCGGGCTACGGTCAGCCGCGCGCGACTCTAGCAGAATTGCCCCCGAATTGCGACAGCCCTTGCTATTTCCAGCCCGATAGGTGGGCGGTAGAAAGTGCATGTGTTGTGTGCCTCATGTAAGGTATGCCTCATGCCGGACGTAACGAAAATACAAGCACAATTGCAAACCCAGGTGCGTATCGTATTGGTGGATACCAGCCACGCGGGCAATATTGGCGCGACGGCCCGGGCAATGAAAAATATGGGATTGGCCCGATTGTATCTGGTGAAACCCAAACAATTTCCCCATGCGGACGCGACGGCCCGGGCCTCGGGGGCAGATGATGTACTGGCCCAGGCCACAGTTTGCGCCACATTGGATGAGGCGCTGGTTGATTGCAGTCTGGTGATGGGGGCCAGTGCACGTTTACGCAATTTGCCAGTGCCCCTGCTGGGACCCCGGCAATGTGCCGCAAAGGTGCTGGGCGAGGTGACTACACTGGGCATTGAGTGTGCACTTGTTTTTGGTCGCGAACATTCAGGGCTGACTAATGATGAGTTAGGTCGTTGTCATTATTTGGTGAATATACCGACCAATCCTGAATACAGTTCATTGAATCTGGCGGCTGCAGTGCAGGTACTTGGTTATGAACTGCGCATGGCTACGTTGGATGTGCAGACAGAGGCGATACTCGACGAGAATGCCGGGCAACTGGCCAGCGCCGACGATATGGAGCGGTTTTATGTGCACTTGCAACAAACATTAGAAATTACCGGGTTTCTCGATCCGAAAAATCCGCGTATCATGATGCAACGTCTACGGCGTTTATTTAATCGTGCGCGCCCCAGTGAAGTGGAAATGAATATCCTGCGGGGTATTTTAACGTCGGCGCAAAGACATACACACCAACCGGACTAATTACGAAGCAATATAATTTAGCGCGTAACAATACTTATACTACTAAACATAACTACTAATGTTCAGCCATATTCGAGAAGATATCAACTGCGTATTTGACCGCGATCCCGCAGCGCATACCACGTTTGAGGTTATTACCACTTACCCTGGTGTGCATGCACTGATGCTGCATCGTTTTGCACATCGTTTGTGGAATATGAATTTACGCTGGCCAGCACGGATGTCATCGGCCCTGGGCCGCTGGTTGACGGGTATCGAAATTCATCCTGGCGCCAAAATTGGCCGACGTTTTTTTATTGACCATGGCATGGGCGTCGTGATCGGTGAAACCGCAGAAATTGGCGATGACTGTACGCTGTATCACGGGGTCACCCTTGGCGGCACCAGCTGGAAAAAAGGCAAACGCCATCCCACGCTGGAAAATAACGTAGTAGTGGGTGCTGGCGCCAAGGTACTGGGGCCGATTGTGCTGCGGGAGGGTGTGCGGGTGGGGTCCAATGCTGTGGTGGTCAAAGAGGTGCCGCCCGGTGCTACGGTGGTCGGGGTGCCGGGACAGGTGGTCAAGGCCAAGAAAAAAGCAACCTCCAGCGAAGACAAGCGGCGGCATGCCACGGCCAAAAAGCTGGGCTTTGATGCTTATGGCGCTACCAGCGATGCACCGGACCCGGTGGCCCACGCCATCAACAGCCTGCTTGACCACGTACATATAATGGACAGTAAAATGACCGCTATGAGTGAGTCTATCAAACAACTGGACGCGAGTTTCAAGGATGTGCAATTGCCGGATCTGGATGATTGCGGTATGGACGACAGCAGCGACGAGCCTGCCCACCAGGATGAGGCAGCGGATAATAATAAGAGCGGATGAACAAACCGTGTGGGGGGTTTTACCCGATTTAATCCTTGTGGCACTATCCTAAAAATAATTTCTTGACTAAACTTGTCGGATATAGATAATAACTGATTAAATTGATCGGGAATTTGCGCAACCCCATTTCCTGGAGGGTATAGCAGTAATTGGCGCAAGTTGTGGGCGAGTACGGTTTGACCCGTAAACGCAGTTTCTGTAGGCTCTCGCCGAATCCCCACTTTTTTAGTATGTTTTTGATCCGTAAACTACGCTGGTGGCATTGGGTTTATACATATATTCTATATGTATATTTTATCATCGCAAGGTTTGAGACCACAGAGGTGAAGCTATGAGACTGACAACTAAAGGCCGTTATGCGGTTACGGCCATGCTGGATTTGGCATTAAATGCAAAGGAGCACCCCATTACACTGGCGGATATCTCCCAGCGACAGGGTATTTCACTATCCTACCTTGAGCAGCTGTTTTCGCGCCTGCGCAAGCAGGACCTGGTGTCCAGTGCACGAGGGCCGGGTGGTGGGTACCGCCTGAGCCGGAATGCGGGTGAAATCAGCGTGGCGCAGGTAATCGCGGCCGTGGATGAAAAAGTATCCGTGACCCGTTGTGGCGGCAAGGGTGATTGTCAAAATGGCGAAGCCTGTCTGACACACAAACTCTGGTGTTCGCTGAGCGACCAGATTCAGGGTTTTCTGACCGGTATCTCGTTGGGTGACCTGGTGCAGGAGGACCACGTAAAAATGGTGTCCGAGCGTCAGTTGACGGGTGTGCAGGAGCAGGCAGCGCAGGACATCCAGGAGAACCCGTTACAGGCTGCGACAGGCATGTAATCCGCGACCCGCCATGGCCATTTATCTTGACTATAACGCCACCACGCCTTTGGACGGGCGGGTGCTGGATGCCATGCTGCCGTTTTTGCGTGAGCAATTCGGTAATGCTTCCAGCGGTCATCAGTCCGGGCGTATTGCCCGCGCAGCGGTGGATGTTGCGCGGGAACAGGTGGCTGCACTGGTTAATGCACATCCCTCGCAAGTGGTATTTACCAGTGGTGGCACCGAAGCCAATAACCTTGCATTAAAAGGGCGTGCGGCTCGTTTGATATCCGGTTACATTGTGATGAGCGGTGTGGAGCACAGTTCGGTGCGCACCCCGGCCATTGCCTTGCAAAAACATGGCTGGATGCTGGATGAAATTGGCGTTGATGCCGATGGTCTGCTGGTTTCTGAGAATTTGCAGGCAATTTTTTCCAGCATGCCGGCAGACAGCGCGAAAATCCTGGCGGTGATGTTGGCGAACAATGAGACCGGCATCATCCATGATATGGCGCCCATTGAGGCGCTGGCGCGTGAGTTTGGTGCTACGTTGCTGGTTGATGCGGTGCAGGCTGCCGGCAAGATTCCGGTGGACTTTACCGGCAGCGGTGCGCAGTTTATGAGCCTTTCCGCGCACAAAATTTATGGCCCCAAAGGTGCGGGTGCACTGATTGTCGACAAGGCCGTGGATATGGAGCCGTTGTTGCACGGCGGTGGCCATGAAAAAGCGCGTCGGGCCGGTACGGAAAATGTGGCGGCCATTGTGGGTTTTGGCAAGGCGGCAGAACTGGCGCTGAGTGAATTGTCCACGCGCCACGCACAGACGCAAACGCTGCACCATTACCTGGAAACCCGTTTGCGATCGGAGTTGCCGCAGGTGTGCATTTTTGGTCAACAGGCAAAGCGTTTGCCCAATACCAGCTTTTTTGCGTTACCGGGGCTGGATGGAGAAACCCTGTTGATGAATCTTGATCAGGCGGGACTGGCAGTATCCAGCGGCTCCGCCTGTGGTACCGGTGACGTGGAACCCAGCCATGTGCTGCTGGCCATGGGGGTTTCGCCGGAGCGTGCCCGTGGAGCCATTCGCGTCAGTCTGGGTAAAGAGTCACGCCGCAGTGAAATTGACAGCTTTATTGGTTGTCTCAAGCAACAGGTGCGTGCTTTGCAAAGCTTTGCAGCCGTCGCCTATGCCTGATTTGGCACTTTATGATTGAAAAAATGAAAGGCAAGTAATTAATGACAAGCTCAAACCGACGACCGATTTACATGGACTATGCGGCCACCACGCCCATGGACCCCCGTGTCGCAAAAAAAATGATGCAGTTTTTGACGCCGGACGGTGAGTTTGGCAACCCGGCTTCGCGCTCCCATGCTTATGGTTGGGCGGCGGAAGCAGCAGTTGAGGACGCGCGCAAACAGGTGGCAGCGCTGGTAAACGCCAATCCCAAAGAAATTATCTGGACCTCGGGCGCCACCGAATCCGACAATCTGGCCATCAAAGGCGCCGCGCATTTTTATGGTGGAAAAAACAGTAAAAAAGGTAAACATATCATTACCAGCAAAACCGAGCATAAAGCCGTGCTGGATACCTGCCGGCAGCTGGAACGTGAAGGCTATGAAGTTACCTATCTCGATCCGGAGCCTACGGGGCTGATTGACCTGGACAAACTGGAAGCGGCCCTGCGTGACGACACCATTCTGGTTTCCATCATGCACGTCAACAACGAGCTGGGAGTGATTCAGGATATTACCGCCATTGGCGAGTTGACCCGTGCCAGGGGGATTGTTTTTCATGTGGATGCTGCGCAAAGTGCAGGTAAGGTAGATATTGATCTGTCAAACATGAAGGTTGACTTGATGTCTTTTTCTGCGCACAAGATTTATGGCCCCAAAGGCATGGGCGCATTGTATGTACGCCGCAAACCGCGCATCCGGTTGGAAGCACAGACACACGGTGGCGGACATGAGCGGGGTATGCGTTCCGGCACGCTGGCCACACACCAGATTGTTGGCATGGGTGAAGCCTTTCGCATTGCCAAAGAAGACATGGCTAAAGATCAGGCGCATGCCGCCGCTTTACGTGACCGGTTATACGCTGGCGTAAAAGATCTCGAAGAGGTGTATGTCAACGGGGATATGGCCCATAGCGTGCCAAATATCTTTAATATCAGCTTCAATTATGTTGAAGGTGAATCCCTGATCATGTCCCTGAAAGACTTGGCCGTATCGTCCGGCTCGGCCTGTACCTCGGCCAGCCTGGAACCCTCTTACGTGTTGCGCGCCCTGGGGCGTAACGACGAACTGGCGCACAGTTCCATTCGCTTCAGCATTGGGCGCTTTACCACGGAAGAGGATATTGACGAAGCAATCACCCATGTGCGTGGCGCAATCGAAAAACTGCGCGCACTTTCACCATTGTGGGACATGTACAAAGAGGGCATTGATTTGTCCCAGGTGAAATGGGCAGCGCATTAAAATTTTTTGGAACGTAAAACAGTGCAAAGCTGATTTTTCAAATGTACAGTGACTGCAATAGAGTGTTTAAGGAAGGTGTAACATGGCATACAGCGACAAAGTTTTAGACCATTATGAAAACCCGCGTAATGTGGGTACTCTGGAAAAAGATGATCCTTCTGTGGGCACCGGCATGGTCGGCGCGCCTGCGTGCGGTGACGTGATGCGTTTGCAAATCAAGGTCAGTGATGACGGCGTTATTGAAGAGGCACGGTTTAAAACCTATGGCTGCGGTTCTGCCATAGCATCCAGCTCACTGTTGACTGAGTGGGTAAAAGGTAAAACCCTGGAAGAGGCAGGCCAGATCAAAAATACTGATCTTGCCGAAGAGCTGGCCTTGCCACCGGTGAAAATCCATTGTTCGGTACTGGCGGAAGATGCCATCAAGGCGGCCATCGAAGACTTTCGTGGCAAGGCGGACAATAAAAAAACGGATGATTCAAAAGACGCTGATGGCTCGGGCAAAGCCGCATAACAGAATTAATTATTTGTGAAATAAAAAATGTCGATAACATTAACGCAATCAGCCGCAGACCGTATTCGCGGCTTTCTTGAAAACCGGGGCAAAGGTGTCGGCCTGCGCCTGGGTGTAAAAACCAGTGGCTGCTCGGGCATGGCTTACGTTATCGAATTTGCCGATGAAATTGGCAGCGATGATGAAGTGTTTGAAGACAAAGGCGTGCGTGTTCTGGTGGATACCAAAAGCCTGATTTATCTCGATGGCACCGAACTTGATTATGCCAAAGAAGGTTTAAATGAAGGGTTCAAGTTTAATAACCCCAATGTAAAAGATAACTGTGGTTGCGGCGAAAGCTTCACGGTTTAACTGTTTCGGTTTTTGGTATGCAAACGGTGGATCTTTCCAGCAGTTTTTTTGCAGTATTTGACCTGCCGGTTTCCTTTGATGTTGATTTGGGTGTCTTGTCTGCGCGTTATCGCGAAGCGCAGCGCGCTGTGCATCCCGACAAATTTGCTCATGCCCCGGAGGCCGAGCGCCGTTTGTCAGTACAAATGGCTGCGCGCATCAATGAAGCCTATCAGGTGTTGAAAGATCCCTTGTCGAGGGGGCGTTACTTGCTTGAATTGCAGGGTGTTGCCCTTGATGACGCTGATACGGCTTTCGATGCTGCTTTTCTCATGGAACAAATGGAATTACGTGAGCGTCTGGCGGATGTTAAAAACAGTACCGACCCTGTGCGGCAATTGCACATTATTGCCGATGATATCGCTGTACACGGAGAACTGTTAATTACGCAACTGGCCAGCCTGTTGGCCGAAGCCAGTGCGGAATCTTTACAACAGGCACGGGATGTAACCCGTAAACTGCAATTTTTCCGGCGTCTGAATGAAGAAGTTGAAACCCTGGAAGATGAACTGGGCGATTATTAAGGAACGTGCAGCCCGCCTCCCCATGCACAACAATACAATTCTCGAAATGATTAACAACACACCTCAAGATATTATATATGGCGCTTCTGCAAATCAGTGAACCCGGTCAGGCAGCCGCTCCGCACCAGCACAAACTGGCGGCCGGCATTGACCTGGGCACAACCAACTCTCTGGTGGCAACCGTGCGCAGTGGCAAGGTGGAAACCCTGCCGGATGCGCAAGGCAGACACCTATTGCCGTCAGTGGTACGTTATCGTGAAATGGGCGCACCACAAGTCGGCGCTATTGCCAAACAATCCGCCATCAGTGACCCACGTAACACCATCAGCTCGGTGAAACGCTATGTGGGACGTGGTTTGGCTGATATCTGTAAAGGCTGTTCCTGTAGCGAATATGAATTTGTTGACAGTGATTCCTCTGTGCCGCGTATTCGTACTGTGGCGGGAGACATCAGCCCTGTTGAAGTATCAGCAGAAATTCTTAAAAATCTGAAACAGCGCGCTGAAGAAACACTGGGCGGTGAACTGACCGGTGTAGTGATTACTGTCCCCGCCTATTTTGATGATGCACAGAGACAGTCCACCAAGGACGCCGCCCAGCTTGCCGGTTTGCAGGTATTGCGTTTGCTGAATGAACCCACCGCAGCAGCTGTCGCTTACGGGCTGGATAAGGGCTCGGAAGGTGTACATGTGGTTTACGACCTGGGTGGCGGCACCTTTGATATTTCTATTCTGCGACTTAACCGTGGAGTCTTCGAGGTGATGTCCACAGCGGGGAATACGGCACTGGGTGGCGACGATTTTGATCGCATTATTGCACAATGGCTGATACAGCAGGCCGGGCTTGATCCGTCTGCGCTTTCCGCCGGGCAGATGCGCGCTATCCTGTTGGAAGCCTGTCGCGCCAAAGAAGCGCTTTCGGACACAGAGGCAGTGAATGTTTTTTTATCTGATGATGCCGTTGCCGACAGCAGTGTGTGGCGGGGCGAGCTGACGCGCACACGGCTGAACGAGCTGATTGATCCACTCATTAAAAAGACCCTGTCCTCCTGTCGCCGCGCCCTGCGTGATGCCGGAATTGATGTGGACGAAATTGAAGATGTGGTGATGGTGGGAGGTTCAACGCGCTCGCCACGGGTACGTGAACTGGTTGGCGACTTTTTTCACTGTGAACCTATGGTGGATATTGACCCCGATAAAGTGGTGGCCGCAGGCGCTGCAATTCAGGCTGATATTCTGGTGGGCAACAAGCCCGATGATGAAATGTTGCTGCTTGATGTGATTCCACTGTCTCTGGGCATTGAGACTATGGGCGGTCTGGTGGAAAAAATCATTTCCCGTAATACCACCATTCCTTCGGCCAAGGCCCAGGATTTTACCACATTCAAGGATGGGCAAACTGCACTGGCAGTGCATGTCGTGCAGGGTGAGCGAGAATTGGTCAGTGATTGTCGTTCACTGGCGCGTTTTGAACTGCGCGGCATCCCACCCATGGTAGCGGGCAGTGCGCGCATACGTGTCACCTTCCAGGTGGATGCGGACGGTTTGCTTTCCGTTACCGCCCGGGAGCAGATTTCCGGTGTGGAAAGTACGGTGCAGGTCAAACCGTCTTTTGGTTTGACGGATGGTGAAATCGAAACCATGCTGCGTGAATCCATGAGTCATGCGAAAGAGGACATTGTTGCGCGCATGTTGCGTGAGCAGCAGGTAGAAGCTGACCGGATTCTTGAATCCGTCGCATCGGCCATTACCGCCGATGCCGCACTGCTTACCGATGTGGAGCGTACACAAATTGATATTGCGCTGGCGGAGCTGCGGAAAATGCGCGATGGTGATGACCCGCAGAAAATCAAAAGCGCCATTGAAGCATTGAACGCGGCCAGCACAGATTTTGCTGCGCGACGCATGGATGCCAGTATCCAGTCAGCGATGACCGGCCATAAAGTTGATGAATTTTAGTGAAGAGAAAGTAATGCCACAGATCATTTTTTTACCGCACGAAGAAATCTGCCCTGAAGGGGCGGTTATTGAAGCTGAAACCGGCACCACCATTTGTGATGCCGCGCTGGCTCACGGTATCGAGATTGAGCATGCCTGCGAAAAATCCTGTGCCTGCACTACCTGTCATGTTGTGATTCGTGAAGGTTTTGAGACATTGCAAGAGTCCAGCGAAGAAGAAGACGACCTGCTGGACAAAGCATGGGGGCTGGAACCGGATTCACGCCTGAGTTGTCAGGCTAAAGTCGGCACGGCGGATCTGGTGGTGGAAATTCCCAAATACACCATTAACATGGTGTCCGAAAACCACTAAATGCTTACACAACAAATGATGGGAAACAGATCATGACGTTGAAATGGACAGACACTCTGGACATCGCCATTGAACTGGACGAAGCGCATCCTGATGCCGATCCGCTGCATGTCAATTTTGTGGATTTGCGCAACTGGATAATGGCACTGGCCGGGTTTGATGACGACCCGGAACATTGTGGAGAGCGCATTCTTGAAGCTGTGCAGATGGCCTGGATTGAAGAAAGGGAAGGTTAGTTAGAGTACGAGGGATCAGCTGGTGCTGAAACTGATGCCGTTGTGAACGTGCTATTGAGTAGCGGTTGTAAATATGGCCACACCGTATCCAGCAGTTGGTTCTGTGCAGTGGCGGTAGGATGCAGGCCGTCGCTTTGCATTAACGTGGCTTGTGTGGCGACGCCTGCCAGCAGAAACGGGACCAGGCCGGTTTTATATTGTTGGGCAAGTTCAACAAAAACCTGGGCAAATCCCTGCGTGTAACGTGGCCCATAATTGGGTGGCAGGCGCATGCCTAACAACAAAACCTGTGCACTGTTCTGTTGCGCTGTGATGATCATGCGCCGCAGGTTTTCCCGCATTAACGGCAGAGGCAATCCGCGCAACCCGTCATTGGCGCCAAGCTCGATAATGACAATTTTGGGTTGATGTTTGCGCAGGGCCCCGGGTAACCGGCTGAGTCCGCCGCTGCTGGTTTCACCACTGATGCTGGCGTTGATCACACGGTGTGGAAAATTTTCATTTGCCAGGCGTTTTTCCAGTAATGCCACCCAGCCTTCGGATATGCGCATCCTGTATCCGGCGCTCAAGCTGTCCCCCATGACGAGAATGACCGGCGTGTTTTTATTTGTGGCGCTTGCAGCATTCGCCATGCAACAAGGTACACTGAGGCCGATGCTGGGAATCAGTAAAAAATATAAAACAAAATGTGAGAAATAACGAATCATGAGTGAGAGTGTGAATCAGCCTATTCTGCTTGTCGAGGGGCTGGGGAAAAACGTGGCCAATCATGCAAACCGCGAACATGTATCGGCGGATGACGAGCTGGTCATTCTGCATGACATTGATTTGTGTATTCAGCGTGGTGATTCTGTCGCCATAGTGGGGCCTTCCGGTTCTGGTAAGTCCACATTGCTGGGTCTGATGGCCGGGCTGGACGTGCCGACCCGTGGCACAATATTTCTCGATGGTAAAAATATTCTGCAATTGAATGAAGATGAGCGCGCTGCATTGCGTGGCGAAAAAATCGGCTTTGTTTTTCAGTCATTTCAATTGTTGCCATCGTTTACTGCGCTGGAAAATGTCATGCTGCCTTTGGAGTTACAAGATAATGGCGGCACTTATGCGCAAGCGCGGGAGCAGGCGGGGCAGTTGTTGGCGCGAGTGGGGTTGAGCGAGCGTGAGCATCACTACCCCAGCCAATTATCCGGTGGTGAACAGCAGCGTGTTGCCATCGCCCGTGCTTTTGTCAGCAAACCATCATTGTTGTTTGCCGATGAACCCACCGGCAATCTGGATACACACACGGGTCAGCAAGTCATTGATTTCATGTTTGAACTGAATCGTGAGCAGGATACCACGCTGGTACTGGTGACGCATGACCATGTTCTGGCGAATCGCTGTGCGCGTGTGCTGGAATTGCAGGACGGGCAGTTTTGCCGTGCGGCCAAAGTGGAGCAGGGATAGTTGGCTTTTTATCAGGGTTTATTGTCACAGAATGTCTGGCGCTTATCGCTGCGCATGCTGGGCCGGGACTGGCGGGCCGGGGAGCTGCGCATCCTGCTCATCGCTATCATTATTGCGGTTGCCTGTGTCACCTCGGTCGGTTTTTTCACTGATCGCATTCAACAGGCGCTCAATTATCAAAGCGGTGAATTACTGGGGGCGGATTTGCGGGTGGCGGCAGACCATCCCTTGCCTGCACGGGTGACGGCCAGTGCGAAGAATTACGATTTACGCTCAGCAGAGACTCGCTCTTTCCGCAGTATGGTTCAGGCAGGGGGGGTGTCACGGCTTGCAGAAATCAAGGCGGTGAGTCCGGGCTACCCGTTACGCGGCGCATTAAAAACTGCACCAGCGCGGTTTGCGAAAGACAATATGACGCAAGATCTGCCACAGCCCGGTGAGGCATGGGCGGGGCCGCAACTGCTACAACAGTTGGGAGCCAGGGTTGGCGACCAATTACAGTTAGGCCATGCACAATTACGTATTGCTGCGGTGCTGACCTATGAACCGGATCGCAGTGGAGACATGTTCAGCATTGCACCACGCCTGTTAATAAACCTCAGCGATCTGTCTGTGACCGGATTGATCCAGGAAGGCAGTCATGTCCATTACCGGTTTTTGCTGGCGGGTGAGCCGGGGGCGGTTGCAGACTATCGGCAGGCGTTAATGCCCCATTTGCAACGTGGGGAAAATATCGAAGGCGCAGAAGATGCCCGTCCCGAGGTGCGCTCCGCCATGCAGCGTGCACAGCAGTTTTTGGGCCTGGCGGCGGTGGTTGCTGTGATGCTGGCCTGTGTGGCCATTGCCATGGCGGCGCGGCGTTATGCGCAGCGGCATCTGGATACCTGTGCCATGTTGCGGTGTTTTGGCGCCAGTCAAAACCGTATTAATCACATCTTTTTATTGCAGCTTATTGTGTTGAGCCTGTTTGCCGGACCGCTCGGTGTTTTGAGCGGGTTTTTGGCGCAGGAAGGTCTGGTGGTTTTATTAGGGCAGCTGATTATTACTGATCTGCCTGCGCCGTCGTGGATGACGGTGTGGGTTGGCTTGTTGGTGGCCATGGGGGGTGTGTTGGGCTTTGCCCTGCCTCCGGTGCTACAGCTGCGCGATGTGCCTGCGTTGCGGGTATTGCGCCGGGTGGCTGTGCAATCCGCAATGAGCCCGCGTCTGCAACCTGCGGCATTGCTGGCTTATTTGTTCGGTTTGATGATGCTGGTATTGCTGGTGATTTATCAGGCAGGCGATGTTGTGTTGGGTGGGATTTTATTGTCCGGCCTGTTGCTGGCAACGTTGTTGCTTTGGGCGGCAGCGACATTCCTGACCTGGGGGCTTAACTGTTTTCTACAGTATTTTTTGAGAAATTTCTCGCAAAGCAAAGCCTCAGCCTGGCATTTGGGGTTGGTTAATTTGACCCGTAATCGCCATGTTTCCACCCTGCAAGTGATGGCCTTTGGCGTGGGTTTGATGGTGTTGTTATTGCTGACTATCGTGCGTGGTGATTTGTTACAGGGTTGGGCGAAGGGGTTGTCTGAAAATGCGCCCAACCGTTTTGTTATTAATATTCAGTCACAGCAATTGACGGATGTGCGGCACTTTTTTACACAAAACGGTATGGGGGATGTTGAATTGTTTCCCATGGTGCGCGGGCGTTTGACAGCAATCAATGGTGTTTCGGTTTCTTCACAGCAGTACGCCGATTCCCGTGCCAAGGGACTGGTGGAGCGGGAGTTTAATCTGTCCTGGGCAGAAAAACTGCAAATAGACAACCATATTGTGCAGGGGCGTTGGTGGGGGGAAAGCTCCGGTGACAAAAAACGTTTTCCACGAGAGTTTTCGGTGGAAGAGGGCATTGCAAAAACCCTGGGCCTCAAGCTGGGTGACCGGTTGACGTATTTGATTTCGGGTGAATCGTTTACTGCCACGGTGAGCAGTTTGCGCAGTGTGCAATGGGACAGCTTTCGCGCCAATTTTTTTGTGCTGACACCGCCGGGTATGCTGGACAACTATCCCGCGAGTTACATTACCAGTTTTTTTCTGCCCGCAGAAAAAAGTGGCGTATTGGATGAACTGGTGCATGTTTTTCCCAACCTGACAGTGATTGATATTACCGCCATCATGGATCAGGTACGGTTGATTATTGAACGGGTGTCCATGGCGGTGGAGTTCGTTTTTCTGTTTACCCTGGCAGCGGGGTTGCTGGTAATGACGGCGGCTATTCAATCCACGCTGGATGTGCGCCTGCATGAAAATGCCGTGTTACGCGCCCTGGGCGCACGCCGTCGCCGGCTGTGGCAAAGCCTGGCGGTGGAATTCTTCTCGCTGGGTGCTTTGGCCGGGCTGTTGGCGGCATTTTTTGCCAGTGTGTTGGGGGCCGTGATTGCGTACCGGGTACTGGAGATGGATTACCTGTTTAGCCCGTGGCTGTGGGTATGGGGGCTGTTGGGAGGGGGCGTGGGCGTAGGGCTGGCGGGAATCATCGGCACACGACAGGTGGTGAATAGTCCGCCGTTGGCCGTATTGCAGAAACTCTGAATTTATTACCTTGAAAGAGTACTTAGGTTTAAGAAAACTTTGCGTTAGGTTTTCAATGCACGTCCCTTAGGGTTCAATTTGTGCGTCCAGTGCTTGTTGCCGGTTGCCCACCAGCTCCCGCACATTTTTGGCATCCTCAATGAGCTGTTTGACCCGCTCCGGGTCAGTAATCGGTAGTAATGGCGCAGCCGTTTTTGGAATATCGTCGGTTGTCCTGGCTGGTTGTTCAGGCTTGTTTTCGACAGGTGCTGGTGGCGGTGTCTGGGTGATGTTGACATTGTTGCCATAGGTTTTCGCGCTGCTGTTCACGCCGGCAGGTGGTGGCTGGTTGCTGAAATGCCACTCTCCCGAATCATCCTGCCATTTGTAGATGGTTGTTTCGTTTTCTTCGTTGATACCAGGCAGTTTGGGCGCCGATGATCCACGAAACCATGATTGCACCGTGGCCAGTCCCTTGACAATGGGGTTGGTACTTTGTTGGGCAGAGGGGTTTAACTCAGTCAGTGCGGCAGCACCCACCACCACAATCAAAATAATAATCAGCAGGCGGATCATCATGTTGTGCCCCTGTGGCTGTTTTCAGCTTGTCAGCAGGTGTCGGTTAAAAAGTACCGCCGTTCCAGCCCCACATATGTCGTGGTGCATCGGTAAATTCAATGTACGTGCGGTTTTTTTCGATATCCAGTTCCTGGGCCATGAGGGTACACAAACTGTCCGAAAGGTTTTGTATGACAGGTTCGGGCAGGCCGATGCTTTTTAGTTCGAGGAACGCGAGCGGGCTGTCGGTGCCGGCAAACAACATGGTTTGCGAGGGCTGAAGGATCACCATGACGTAGTTTTCCGGTTTGCCCAGTTGTCCTGCAACGATGGCCGATGCCTTTTTTATCAAGGATTGCTGGACGGAGTCATCCAGTGCCTGATTGGTTTGAATTTTGAGGAAGGGCATGGTTTGGCGGTCGTTTCAGGCTGGTGTTGAATTGTTGTGTGGGTCCACAGTACCTTCTGACACGATCAGATCGTTGCCGTCGGCCCAGTTCATGATGTAGCGGAACATTTCAGGAAACTGATCCTGCATTTTGGGATCAAGCGCAACGCACTTTATGCCATCAATAGTGAGAGGCTGTAGCAGAGGAGAATAGCGGATGCGATGATCAGTTCCAAATGTGGAAAGAGCGCCGCTCATACGTTCAGCCCAATCGCTGGGCCGGAATTTCCTGCCTGAGTGGGTTTTGCCTTCGATGATGATTTTTTTCACGGTGTTCTGCTAATGGTTCTGGCGATTGGTTCCGGTAATATCTCTAACGCTTGTTCTATGGACATGGTTGCCCAGCCAGGAACGTCCGATGTGCTATTAACCGTCGGCATTATAACGCAAAAATGAATACAACAGGGCAGGAAATCGTTGAATTATTGAGATAATTTTTACCGGCCGGAATCGTTTTTCCTGAGGGGGGCGGGGCAAACCGGCAAAATATTTCCACAACGGGATTTTTGGCGTGTTAATTTGCGGGAAAGCCTTAGCAGCACTTGACCTGATGGACGGTTCCCAGTAATTTACTCTGTCCTTCGCGCCGATACTCTTTTAAGATTACAGTGCAACGAGTCATTGCTAAAAATCGCCCGTTTTTACGGGCGTTTTTTATCTCGGCGCAAACGAATGAAAAAACGGGCAACATTTAACTTGGCACAACAGCAAAACAGGCAAAAGAGAATCCGGACGTGAAACTGACTGGCGCAGATATATTGACCCATTTCCTCGCGGACGAGGGAGTTGAATTCCTGTTCGGCTATCCTGGTGGCGCGGTTTTGCATATTTACGATGCTATTGACCGTCAGGAGCACATCAAACATATTTTGGTGCGTCACGAGCAGGCCGCGACCCACGCCGCTGATGGTTACGCGCGTTCCACGGGTAAGCCCGGTGTGGTACTGGTGACTTCCGGCCCCGGCGCCACCAACGCGGTGACGGGTATCGCCACTGCCTACATGGATTCCATCCCCATGGTGGTGATCACCGGCCAGGTACCCACCAACCTCATCGGTAATGACGCCTTTCAGGAAGTGGATGCTGTGGGTATTACCCGCCCTTGTGTAAAACACAACTTTCTGGTGAAGGATGTAAGGGATCTGACGTCGACCCTGAAGAAGGCTTTTTACGTGGCCACCACAGGACGACCCGGCCCGGTGGTCGTGGACATCCCCAAAGATGTGACGGCGGACAGTGCGGATTATGTGTATCCCAAAGAAATCACCATGCGTTCCTATAATCCGGTGGTGAAAGGGCACGGCGGTCAGATCAAAAAAGCCGTGAAACTGATGGCCGCAGCCAAGCGCCCCATGTTTTATACCGGCGGTGGAGTGATTCTTGACAATGCGCATAAAGAACTGGCGCAACTGGCGAAAAAACTCAATGCGCCAGTGACCAACACTTCCATGGGGCTGGGAGGTTTTCCCGCCTCGGACAAATTGTTTGTCGGCATGCTGGGTATGCACGGCACTTACGAAGCCAACATGGCAATTTCCAATTGTGATTTGATGATTGCCATTGGTGCGCGCTTTGACGACCGGGTGACCGGCAACATCGAAAAATTTGCGCCGCAGGCCAAAATCATTCACGTCGATATTGATCCGGCATCTATCTCCAAAAATGTGAAGGTGAATGTGCCTATCGTGGGCAGCGTCAGCGATGTGATCAAATCCCTGCTGAGGGAAATCAAAGCCAGCGACTTCAAGCCCAATAAAACGGCCATGAAAGAATGGTGGCAGCAGATTAACGAATGGCGTGCGGTGGATTGTCTCAGTTACAAAACCGACGGCGACAAAATCAAGCCCCAGTTTGCGCTGGAAATGCTGTATAACATCACCAAAGGTGATGCCTATGTGACATCAGATGTGGGTCAGCACCAGATGTGGGCCGCACAGTATTATCGTTTTGATAAACCGCGGCGCTGGATCAACTCCGGTGGTCTTGGCACCATGGGTTTTGGTCTGCCTGCTGCAATGGGGGTACAACTGGCCTTTCCCGATGCAACGGTTGCCTGTGTGACGGGTGAAGGCAGTATCCAGATGAATATTCAGGAGCTGTCTTCCTGCATGCAACATAATCTGCCGATCAAAATTGTTTGTTTAAACAATGGTTTTCTCGGCATGGTGCGCCAATGGCAGGAGTTCTTTTACGATGAACGTTATTCGCATTCCTATATGGACTCTTTGCCGGATTTTGTAAAACTTGCCGAAGCATACGGTCATGTGGGTATACAGGTGACAAAACCGGAAGATGTGGAAGCCGCGATGAAAGAAGCTTTCAAACTGAAAAACCGCCTGGTCTTTCTTGATATTCTCACCGATCCGGAAGAAAACGTTTATCCCATGGTGCCTGCGGGTGCTGGCCTGGACGAGATGATTCTCATCTAGTGTTTTATGTCGTTAATAATGAACCCAGACTGAAATGAAACGAGAAAAAAAAGCGGATGAAAAAGGCATGCGCCACATCATTTCCATTCTGATGGAAAATGAAGCGGGAGCCTTGTCACGGGTGGCAGGATTATTTTCTGCGCGTGGCTATAACATAGAATCACTGACGGTCGCGCCGACTGAAGATGTCACGTTGTCGCGTATGACGGTGGTGACCCGGGGCTCGGATGAAATTATTGAGCAGATTACCAAGCAGCTGAACAAGCTGGTGGATGTGGTCAAGCTGGTGGACCTTACCGAAGGCCCGCACATCGAGCGTGAAATGCTGATGATCAAGGTGCGTACATCAAGCAGTGATTCGCGGGAAGAAGTGAAACGCCTGGCGGATATTTTTCGCGGACGCATTATTGACGTCACGGCCACCAGCTACACCATTGAGCTGACAGGTGCGGGCGACAAGCTGGATGCGTTTATCAATGCGTTTGAAAAGACGCCGATCCTGGAGACCGTACGTTCGGGGGTTTCCGGTATTTCACGTGGCGCAAAGAATTTACATATTTAGGAATATGCACGGTGAAAAGCGCGTGCCAACGAACACACAGTATTAACAGCGGGAGCGGAAGAGAAAATGAACATTTATTACGATAAAGATTGTGACCTTTCCATCATCAAAGGCCTGAAAGTGTCTATTATTGGTTATGGTTCACAGGGTCATGCCCATGCCAACAACCTGAAAGATTCCGGTGTTGATGTCACTGTGGGGTTGCGTGCCAGTTCAGCATCGGTTGCCAAAGCTGAAGCCTCTGGCCTGACCGTGAAAAATGTGCCTGAAGCTGTCGCCAGTGCGGATGTGGTGATGATCCTGACCCCGGACGAATTCCAGTCACAGCTGTATAAAAATGAAATTGAACCCAATCTGAAACAGGGCGCAACACTGGCTTTTGCCCACGGGTTTGCGATTCATTATAACCAGATTGTGCCGCGTGGCGACCTGGACGTGATCATGATTGCACCGAAAGCACCGGGCCACACTGTGCGTAATGAATTTAAAAATGGCGGCGGTATCCCTGATCTGATCGCCGTGTTTCAGGATGCTTCCGGCAAAGCCAAGGATGTGGCGCTGTCTTATGCTTCGGGTGTGGGCGGTGGTCGTACCGGCATTATTGAAACCACCTTTAAAGATGAAACCGAAACCGATTTGTTTGGTGAACAGGCCGTGTTGTGCGGTGGTGCCGTGGAATTGGTGAAGGCCGGTTTTGAAACACTGACCGAAGCGGGTTACGCACCGGAAATGGCTTATTTTGAATGCCTGCACGAACTGAAGCTGATTGTTGATCTGATGTACGAAGGTGGCATTGCCAACATGAACTATTCCATCTCCAATAATGCGGAGTATGGCGAGTATGTCACGGGTGAAAAAATCATTAACGAAGAAAGCCGCAAGGCTATGCGTGAATGTTTGCGCAATATCCAGACCGGTGAATACGCCAAACGGTTTATTGCCGAAGGGCAGACCAATTATCCGGAAATGACCGCGCGCCGCCGTCTCAATGCCGCGCACCCCATTGAGGAAACCGGCGCCAAGCTGCGTGAAATGATGCCCTGGATCACGGCCAACGCCTTGGTCGACAAGCGCAAAAACTAAATGCCAACTAAAATGTCCAAGGGGTAAAGCATCGAGCTTTACCCCTTTTTTCTGTTTAACACGTCTATCTTTGGTCTACTAACAATGCTGTCTTATCGCTATCCCTTAATTGCGCGCGAAGGCTGGGTATGGATTGCTGCCACTGTCATTCCTGCCGCTATCGTATATTTATTGTACGGGTTGGCATCATTGCCATTGTGGGGATTGGTGCTGTTGCTGTTGTTTTTGTTTCGTGACCCCGCACGCAACGTGCCCGCAGTGCCTTTGGGTATTGTGAGCCCGGTGGACGGCAAGGTGGTGGCCATTGATACTGTGCATGATATATATCTGAACAGGCAGGCATTGAGTGTGAGCGTGAAAATGGGGATTACCAGTGTGTATTCCGTGCACAGCCCCATGGAAGGCAGGGTGGTGGAGCAATGGCTGAATGTGCCGCGAAAAATCACGGGTATGGGTGAAGAGGTTGCAACTTATGCGCAATGGATTCAAAGTGACGAAAAAGATGATGTCGTGCTGGTGGTTGAAGTTAATTCACATTTACCCCGGCCACAATGTTATGCGCAGAGCGGTGAACGTATAGGTCAGGGGCAACGCTGTGGCTTTATTCACTTTGGCGCACACGTTGAGGTGTTGATTCCGGTGGGTTCACGTATTGATGTGTCAGTGGGTGATAGTGTACTGGCGGGCACGGACATCATTGCTACCCTGGTGCATGCAAAGGTAACGCCGCCCAAGCCTGTTCAGTTGGCAGCAGGCTGATTTATATGCTGAGATTATGGTTATTTTAAACTAATTGCCTATAGAGATGGTTTGGAACATCCAGCAGATAAAGTCAGAGTGTTAATAACCAGGGCTAATGCTGAATCAAATAATCAAACAATTATAAAAGATATACAGATAAAATCACCCGGGATTAAAGGTTACGTACAAGATTTATCATTGGCTGTTGTCAATAATCAATTGTCTTTAGGGGTAGATATTGAAATGAAAGCAATGGATGGCATTGTCTTGCGAGAGTCATTTTTGATCAGCGTGGATGGAGAGGTGAAAGTGGTTGCGCCAGTAAAGTTTATTGATATATATCAATAAAAATTAAGTGGCGCTGGCGACCTTTGCGTTAAATACTCATTGATTTTTTGGGGAGGAGTGTTTTAGTTTTTTGATTCATAAGGTTTGGGGCGTAACGAGCCATTACCTCAAAGAACCACGGAATCATAATCGGCAAATAGACGATGAGCGAAGACAAAAAAGACACCGTTATTGATGGCAGCAATGAAAACTCCCGCGAAAGCAGTCGGGAGGGTACGCCAGAGCGCCGTCGCCATCGCGGCATTTATTTGCTGCCCAATCTGTTTACCACCGGCTGCCTGTTTGCAGGCTTTTACGCTATTGTTGCTGCTATGGGCGGGCGTTTTGAGTCAGCCGCAGTGGCTGTTTTTATTGCGATGATTCTTGACGGTCTGGATGGCCGGGTGGCGCGGATGACCAATACTCAGAGTGCTTTCGGCGCAGAATACGATAGTCTTGCTGACATGGTGTCTTTCGGGCTGGCGCCAGCACTGGTGGTGTATATGTGGGCTCTGTCTGACCTGGGCAAACTGGGTTGGCTGGGGGCTTTTATTTACACGGCTGCCACGGCATTGCGTCTGGCGCGTTTTAATACACAGGTTGGGCGTGCCGACAAACGCTATTTTCAGGGGCTGGCAAGCCCGGCTGCCGCTGCGGTGGTTGCCGGCATGGTCTGGGTGGGACAGGATTATCAATTCGAGGGTCTGGCCACCTCCATTTTCGCCACGCTGGTGACTGTGTGCGCGGGGCTGTTGATGGTGAGCAACGTGCGTTACCGCAGCTTCAAGGATCTTGATCTCAAGGGCAAGGTACCGTTTGTGGCCATTCTTGCGGTGGTGCTGTTGTTTGTGCTGATTTCGCTGGACCCACCGCAGGTATTGCTTGCGGGTTTTGCGGTATACGCATTTTCCGGACCGGTGGGCACCTTGCTGTCTCTGCGTCGCCGTCGGGCGGAGCGTCGGGCGCAGAGTAGTGATCAGAATGAATGAATTTGTGGATTAAACTGAATTAATTTAGGCTTAACTGCCCATCACATTTTTGGCAAAAATAGCGCGCCTTGCCTGTGGCTATTTTATTGTGCCTGACTGTTGTCAACTGATGCGTCATGCAATGACAGGCATAAGTGAAATGGCGTTGTCGTTTGAGTGGTATTCCTGAGAGATCATAATTTCCCGTTACTTTGGGTTCCACTCCCAGCGTGTGCATAATGGCCTGCCATTCTTTTCCATGAGGCCGGATGTTTTTAATGCCAAATAAAATGTCCGAAGCATAATGGGCCACTTCATGGGGCACGGTGGTTGCCAGATTGTCATCAAAATATTTTGCAAAAATGAACGGATTAAAACGGAAATATCGCCGGCCGTTTTTTAGCACATACATGCCCGAGCTTCTGCCACGTAAATCGAATTGAATATCAACAGGCTTGAATACCTGTCCGAAGTGGCGTTGGCATTGCTGCAACAGGTCAGAAGTGCGCACAATAACCTGTTGCTGCTGTTTTGGTGTTATGGGGTCAATGATCAGCATTTGATCGTCACCTGAATCCGTGCCTTCATGGCGGCGCATAGTACAAGCGCTTGCTTCCACAGCGCTTCCCAAAAATGCCCGCTTAACCGGTGGATGAAGCCAGGATTTTTTGAAAACACGGTGAAACCAATATCTCGCCCCAAGAGCGCCTGCTTTTGGGGCGCTCTGCATCCATCCTGAAGACACGGATTCAGGTGTAATTTATTGTAATAACAGCTCATTATCGTCCGTGTGCTCAAAAACCTTGCCATAAATATCCACGATAGTGGTTTCTGAATAAGACAGTTTGCCATTGCCCACGGTGATGCGATGCCGGAATGCTGTGGTGCGTGCATTGCTCTGCATAAAGGGCGACTGAATGATATTCCACTGAGCATCATCAATGCCAGCAGAAACTTCCAGCGTCACGCTGCCATCCTCATTTTTTGCTCCCGTATGTTTCCCGCCTGCCAGCACGCAGACCGCACGGGGAATGGTGAATGAGTGCATAATGGTTTCGCTGCGTGAGTCCCACAGCCAGTAACCGGTTTCATCGTGAAACACGTCGTCTGTGGATTTACGGTGCACTATCTGTCGATAATGGAGTGCCGTTAACGTTTGTGATTCTGCATTGGTGACATCACCAATGGCCTCAAAAGTAATGGTTTCGTAATAAGGGTTATTTTCGGCGCCATCCGGTTCTGGTGCGACATCAAGCCCCTTGTCACCTTTCCAGGTGCCAATCAAACCCATTAACGGGCCGTAATCAATGTCAGTATTATTGCTCATGGTTTTGTCCTCTAATTGTTTTAAAAGTCCTGCTGTCGTTCACTTTTTATTAACTTATTACCTGAATCAGCGCCTTAGGGCGGATGCAGAGTGCACCAAAAGCAGGTGCGCTTAGGCGGGATATTGGTTTCACAGTGCGTGTGCTATGCGCTGGCATGAAGGTACGGATTCAGGTTATTACTCAGGTTCGCATCACAACAAAACCTTGTGGGGAGTATAGCCCCGTAGCGTTTGAGATTCAGGTATTGTCTTGTGGTTCAACAGTCTGTGTTTCAATGTTGCGCGTTGCTGTTTCTATCTGATCAATATTTGCCACGGATTTTTTGCCTGAAATACCCATTTCGGTAAATTTTCGTGCGCCGGGCAGTACGCGGGTATCAAACGAGGCAACGGCTTTGTTGTAATGTTGTACTGAGTTGTTGAGGTTTTTGCCGACTTTGCCCAGGTGTTCTGCAAATGTTGCCAGCCGACCGTAAAGATCTTCACCCACTTCCCGGATGTGTTGGGCATTTTCTGCAAGCGATTCCTGCCGCCAGCCGTATGCCACCGCACGTAACAATGCGACAAAGCTGGTGGGCGTGGCGAGAATCACTTTTTGCTGCATGGCGTCTTCTAACAGTGAATAGTCATTATCCAGTGCGGCGCTTAAAAACTGGTCGCCGGGAATAAACAGCACAACAAAATCCGGTGAGTTTTTGAATTGATTCCAATAGCCTTTGGTGGCCAGTTCCTGCACCCGCTTGCGCACGTTTTTGGTATGGCGGGCCAGGTGTATTTCTCGTTCTTTTTCGTCGATGGCTTCTACAGCAGAAAGATAGGCATCCAGTGGTGTTTTAACATCCACGACAATTTCACGCCCACCGGGCATGCGTACAATCATGTCCGGACGCATGGCGCCGTCTTCGGTTTGTGTGTGCTCCTGTTCGTAAAAATCACAATGTTCCACCATACCCGCGAGTTCGGCCAGGCGCTTGAGGGTCATTTCCCCCCATTGTCCACGGACTTCGGGACGGCTCAGTGCTTTCACCAGGTTGCGTGTTTCACCCTGTAATATCTGTTGGGTCTGGGTCATGGTTTCCAGGTGCTGGGTGAGTGCGCCGTAGGCTTCCTTGCGGTCGTGTTCCATGGTGCGAATCTGTTTTTCGGTTTTTTCCAATGCCTCTTTGATGGGTTTTACCAGGTTTTCGATGGCCTGTTCTTTTTGTGTCAGTTCACCCTGTGCCTTGTTTTGGAATTGCTTGAGATTTTCCTGTGCCAGTTTCAGGAATTCTTCGTTGTTTTGTTTTAGCGCCTGGCTGGACAGATGGCCAAAGGTTTCGGTGAGTTGCTTGCGAGCCAGTTCCTGTGCCTGTTCGAGGGAGGCGAGCTTGTCCGTTTGTGCGGCGCGTTCCATTTCCAGCGTGGTTTTGAGTTCGGTGTTTTTTTCGGAAAGTATGGAAATGCGACGATGCAGGCGTAAATAGGTAACCCAGCCACCCGCGATGGCGGCAAACACTGCCACAAGCAGTAATGAAAAAATAAACATGCCTTGTTCCATGCTTCAGGGGGCCATTGTCAGGTTGTTGAGCCAGTCAATGATGGCTTGCGGTGTATCGATCATGGCATCGGCCTGCCATTGATGCGGGGTATCGTTGTCGCCGATGTAACCAAACAGGGCGACGATAGTGCGCATTCCCGCACGCTGGCCGGATTCGATGTCGCGTTGGGCATCACCGATGTACACGCACTGTTGCGCCTCACTGCCTGCCAGTTGGCAGCCGTGCAGGATAGGTTCGGGATGCGGTTTGCGATTAGTGCAGGTGTCACCGCTGACGATACAGGCAGCGCGTTGGCTGAGTCCCAATGCTTCCATTAATGGTTCAGTGAGCCAGCCCGGTTTGTTGGTGACGATGCCCCAGTTCATGTTGTTTTGTTCTATGTGGTTCAGCAGGCCGGCCATGCCGGGGAAGAGTCGGGTTTCGCGGGCGATATTGTCACGGTAGATTTTTAACAGCCGTTGTCGCAGCGAGTCAAAGTCGGAGTGTTCAGGTTCGATGCGAAAGCCGAGCCGGATCAGCGCAATGCCACCGTGGGACACTTCCGGGCGAATGGTCTCGAAAGGCAAGGGTGCGCGGTTATTTTCCACCAATACCTGATTCAATGCGTAGGCGAGGTCGGGCGCGGTGTCAGCCAGGGTACCGTCGAGATCAAACAGGACGGTTTTGATCGTTGCGTCTGTCAACGGTTACAGGGTGGGCATTGCCCACCGTTTGTCAGTTGTTGATACGCTCGGGGAAATAACGCAGAGGCCACAGAGGCGCAGAGGCGCAGAGAATTAAAAATATTTCCTCTGCGTCTCCGTGTCTCTGTGATTTCTGCGTTTATAACTCCCAACACAAAATGACTAAAAACGGCATAATTCAGGTCAGATGTCATTACGCGTGCAGTGTGGTCCCTGGTAAAGCCGGCAGGTAATGCCTTTATGCCCCAGAGGGTACATTCTACGGAAAGGTTATGCTTCATTGCGTGTGCAGTGGGCCAGATAATTCACGTCAATATCACGGCTTAACGCATAGTGTTGGTTCAGCGGGTTGTACGTCATGCCGGTGAGGTCATGCATGTTGAGGTCGGCGTGACGTACCCAGCTTTCCATTTCTGAGGGGCGAATAAATTTGGCGTAATCGTGGGTACCTTTGGGCAGCATGCGCAGCAGGTATTCTGCACCGACGATGGCTAACATGTACGCCTTTGCATTGCGGTTGAGGGTGGAAAAAAACACCGCGCCGCCGGGTTTCACCAGCTGTGCGCAGGCGGTGATGACCGAGGCCGGGTCCGGTACATGTTCGAGCATTTCCATGCAGGTGACCACGTCGAATTGAGCCGGATGCTGTTCGGCCATTTGCTCGGCGGTAATTTGCTGGTAATCGACGCTGATACCGGACTCCAGCCCGTGTAATTTGGCGATCTTCAGTGGGGCTTCGCCCATGTCGATACCTGTTACCGTCGCGCCCTTTGCGACGATGCTTTCGGCGAGAATGCCGCCGCCACAGCCCACATCAATCACGGTTTTTCCGTTTAACCCACCGCAACGCTGGTCAATGTAATTCAGGCGTAGCGGGTTGATGTCGTGCAGGGGTTTGAATTCACTCTGCGCATCCCACCAGCGCGAGGCCAGCGCCTCGAATTTGGCAAGCTCGGCAGGATCGGTGTTGTGTTGTGTCGTGTGGTCGAAAGCCGTGTCATTCATAGGCACAGGATAACGCATTCCAGCAGGTGTGTGAGGCGAATTAGTGATGTTAATTGTTTATCAGACCCGCCACCACAAACCGTCCTTCGGTCATCAGAATGTTGTAGGTGCGACAGGCGGCAGCGGTATCCATGATTTCTACCCCAATGCGCTGCCGGTGCAGGGCCGCCAGGATTTGCGGGGGCGGGAAGGCCAATTGTGCTCCCGTGCCCAGCAATACCAGTTCAGGCTGTAGCTCAATGATTGCTTCGAGATGTTCTGCTTGCAGGTTGCTGATGCTTGCGGGTGGCCAGCCGGGTAGCAAGTGACGCGGACTGACGATAAAACTGCTGCTGATAGTTTCGATCCCCAGTGGAGCGGATGCCTGCTCCCCAGGCCGGGCTTGCGGGGCGTTTTCGGCAGAATAGGGTACGGTGAGCGAAATGGCTCCCGGCTCGTAGGCGCGGATGGTGTAAGAGCGGATGTCGCTGTCGAGATTGACTTGCATGGGATTGTTCCTGGGTTGTTTTTTTCAGTCTGGTTTGCCAATGGCCAAGTGTCGGGCGCTTAAGGTATACTTTGGCTCTTTTTTTCAGGAGCCGGGTAAATTTTCCAAGCCTCTGATTTTACAGACATTTGCACAGCTGCCAAGCCGAGTTTACCCACCACTATGTTTGAAGACTTCCCTCGAATCAATCGCCTGCCACCCTACGTTTTCAATATTGTAAACGACTTGAAGGCCAAAGCGCGCGCGCGCGGTGAAGATATTGTGGATTTTGGCATGGGTAACCCGGATCAACCCACGCCGAAGCACATTGTGGATAAGCTGATCGAAGTCACGGAGCGGGGTAATACACATCGTTATTCGGTGTCTCGCGGTATCCCGCGTCTGCGCCGGGCTATTTGCAACTGGTACAAAGACCGTTATGCCGTGGAGTTGGACCCTGAGTCCGAGGCTATTGTGACCATCGGTTCCAAAGAAGGGCTGGCGCATCTGGCGTTGGCCACCGTGGGGCCGGGAGATGCGGTGCTGGTGCCGAACCCTTCGTATCCCATTCACCCCTACGGCTTTGTGATTGCCGGAGCAGATATTCGTCATGTGCCACTGACACCTGATGTGGATTTTTTCTCCGAACTGGAAAAGGCGATCAAGGATACCTGGCCCAAGCCCAAGATGCTGGTGCTGAATTTCCCTGGCAATCCCACCACACAGTGTGTAGAGCTGGAGTTTTTCGAAAAAGTGGTGGCCATCGCCAAGGAACATCAGATTTGGGTGATTCATGATCTGGCCTATGCGGATATTGTGTTCGATGGATACAAACCGCCTTCCATTATGGAAGTGCCGGGGGCCAAGGAAGTGGCGGTGGAATTTTTCACCCTGTCGAAAAGCTATAATATGCCCGGCTGGCGGGTGGGTTTTATGGTGGGCAATCCCACGCTGGTGGCCGCGCTGGCGCGTATAAAGTCCTATCTGGATTATGGTATGTTCACGCCGATTCAGGTGGCGGCCATTGCGGCGCTGGAAGGTCCGCAAGAATGCGTGAAAGAGATTGCTGACATGTATTGCCGCCGTCGTGACGTGCTTTGCGAAGGGCTTTGCGCTATTGGCTGGCCAGTGGAAAAACCCAAAGCCACCATGTTTGTGTGGGCGCCCATTCCTGCACAGTACAAAGAAATGGGCTCGCTGGAATTCAGTAAAAAATTGTTGAAAGAAGCCAAAGTGGCGGTGTCGCCGGGTATCGGCTTCGGTGAATACGGTGACGATCATGTGCGCTTTGGTTTGATCGAAAATGAGCATCGTACCCGTCAGGCGTTGCGGGGTATTCGGGATATGTTTCGTGCTGATGCGGCGGGGTAAGGTTTTTTTGAGAATGGTGATGTAAACGCAGAGGTCGCAGAGGCGCAAAGAACGCAAAGGTTAGAAAGAAGAGAAATAAAATAATGTGGGTGGGTGCTGTTGCATCGATTTGTCAGGCAGCAGGGCAATGTAGTCTATGTAAAGCCAGTGGAGAAGTACGTCATGAGCAGCTATAAAAAACTTCGTCAATTCAGCGCAGAAGAACTTCTGTTTAATGAAGAAGAAACCCGCATCGTGTTGAAATTTATTTTTAAACCCACGGATCATGATTTAATTGATTCACTGCCCATGACGGATTATTTGCGGGGTTTTGCACAAGGGCTTTTGGTTGAGGCCATTGATGCCTCTTATGCGGTGGGTTATGTTCGCGGATTGTTTGAAAGCGTCAAAAACCCTGTAAAAG
>DROS01000023.1 GCA_011321815.1 Gammaproteobacteria bacterium | reverse complement strand
TAGCCCCTTCGGCGGACTGATGCTTGTGGCTTCAGCCTCTCTCCAGAGTCAACGATTGTCGGTCTGCGGTCCGGTTGCCTGAGCGATTCCGGGCGGTTGCGCCTTCGGCGGTGGTTTTTACTCCGACCGGGTTATGGTCAGGGGGCCACTCTCTCCCGCAGTGATATTCCATTGAGTCGCGGATTATACGTGCAGTGGACTATTAAAACCACGGCAAATCAATAGGAAATTGATCCGTATTTATAATGGTATGCGGAACAAATGCCGGTTTTCTGGCGTTCACCGTCACATGCGAGCAAAAGAACACAGGAACGGCGAAAGAAATTTTGTAAAGAGCCCGTGAATTGTGCCCGATATTGCAAAAGAAGGACTGGCAGCGGGTTTGTGACTGATCTCTCGGCAAAAAAGTCGATACAGTAGTATTAATGATGATAAGGCGCTTGTGTTGGTGTAAAGCCTGCGCTGGTGGTTTTACCTGTCTATACCTATACAAGTAGAAGGTGGCGGTATGTTTTTTAGTAGTAATTCATTGAAATATAAAAAACTATTGCGTGTGCGGACGCTATGTTTTGCGGTGGTTGTGCTGTTGTTGGCCGGTTGTGGCGCCGAAAGCAAGAATCAAACTGTGGAAGATTTTCCCATTGCCTATGTAAAACGTCCCGTGCCCACAGAAGTGGATCAGGATACCAACGAAATTATACCGGTGGACCCTGATGTGCGTGAGGCCACAGATTTTAATGAAGGCGGTGATATTTATCTGAGAGAGCGTGCCTCGGTATCTGCCACTGAGCGAAACATCACCCTGTGTATTACGGACATTGATGGTGATGGTATCGGTACGGGCGATGTGCGGGACCTGGAAACCTCTTACGATGGTACCAAGCTGATTTTTTCCTTACGCCTGGAAGACCTTTCTAATGGCAACGACGTACCCAAGTGGAATCTCTACGAATATGACACCGAGGTGGGGGGATGTCCGACCCCGGTGATCACCGATGAATTTGCGGCTGCCAAGGGTGATGATGTCGCACCACACTATCTGCCCGACGGGCGTATCGTGTTTAGCTCCAATGCTTCGGTGACCACACGTGAATCCCTGCTTAACGAGGGCAAAAGCCAATTCTCACCTTTTGACGAAGACTTGCGCGAGCCTGCCGTGGTGTTGCATGTGATGAACGCCGATGGCACTAATATCAAGCAGATTTCTTTCAATCAAAGCCATGATCTGGATGCCAGCGTATTGAGCAACGGTGAAATTGTATTTTCGCGCTGGGATGGCGCAAGAAATCGCAGTGCCATCAGATTGTACACGATACACCCCGATGGTACCGAGCTGAAAGCGCTTTACGGCTTGCATGATGCCAATGTGGGTACCGATGGCAGCCCTGTACAATTTCTGGACCCGCGTGAGTTGAATGATGGGCGCGTGCTGGCCATGCTGAAACCATTTACCGGCTCTGCTGGCGGTGGTATGCCGGTAGCTATCAATGTACGGGATTACGCCGACATCCGTCAGCCAACGGTGCCCAATCTGGGCGTATTGGCTGGCCCGGGGCAAGTATTGGCGATTAACCAGGATGTGCGCAGCGATGACAGCATCTCACCGGCTGGCCGGTATCGGTCGGTTTATCCACTGGCTGACGGCAGTAATCGCGCACTGGTGAGCTGGTCACAGTGCCGCCTGCATCCAACGGATTCAGAAGGGCTGCGTATCCCTGACGCAACGCCGACACTTTGTCCGAGTACTATTCCTGAGGGTGCCGTAGAGGCTTTCCCTTTATACGGTATTTATGTATATGATTTTACAGAGGATACCCAACTGCCTGTCGTCATTCCCGAAGAAAACATCATCGTTGACGAACCCGTAGTGCTGGCGCCACGGCCACGCCCGACAGTGTTGATTGATAAAGCCGTTGGTCTGGAGCTGGACCAGGCGTTGGCGGAAGATGAATTTGTGGGCATTCTACATATTCGCAGCGTCTATGATTTTGATGGCAACTTTAATGCTTTGGGCAGCTCCGCAGGTACGCTGGCTGAAATGGCTGATCCCACCATAACGGATGCCGATCAACGCCCGGCGCGTTATTTGCGCATCGTCAAAGCGACGGCGATCCCTGATCCTCGGGATGATGCCACGGAATTTGACGTGGGTGTGGCCTTTGGTGCGGGTGGCCGACGTGGCGGCATGCGTGAGATCATCGGTTATGCCACCATCGAGCCTGATGGTTCAGTGATGACCAAGGTGCCGGCCAATGTGCCTTTATCAATTCAAGTGCTGGACAGGGATGGCCGCCGTATTGGTGGACGACACCTGAACTGGATACAGGTACGTGCGGGTGAAACCCTGGAATGTAATGGTTGTCACACACACAACGTTACAGCCCCCGCCCTGCCAGTACCGCATGGTTACAGCGATGCGCCAGCGACGATCAATGTCGGGGCGCCAACAGGCCCGTATATCTTCCCCGGAACCAAGCTTGAAGTTGATGGGGGTGTTGTTGCGCGGATGGGTGAGACCATGGCACAGGCACGCATTCGCTCCAGTTGCACCAATGCCAGCGCTGTTTTTCTTAAAACAGCAGCAGGTTGTCCTGAGCTCAGTCCGAGCCCTGACCCGGTATTTTTTGACCAATGGGCGCAGCCGGGGAGCGAAATACCACCTGTGCTCGATCTGCGTTATGCCAGTCTGGATGTGTTGATGGCGGCAGGTATTCCTGCGTCTGCGCAGTGTACTCCCGGGGCTGTGGCGGACGCAAAATGGGACTTTACCTGTCGTACCATTATTAACTATGAAGACAGCATTCACCCATTGTGGAGCTTGCCGCGTACCGATACTGCGACGGGCTTGCTGGATCGTACCTGTACTTCCTGCCACAGTAACCAGGATGCTGCCAATGCGCCCATGGTACCCATGGCGCAGCTGGATCTCAGCGACGGATTGCGAGGGAACGATAATGACCCGGATCGTTTCAAATCCTACCAGGAATTGTTTGTTCAGGATCGCGTGCAGTGGCAATTGGTGGGAGGGGCATTGACGCCGGTCACCGAAGAAGTGCAGGCGCGTGACCCGGTAACCAATGAGCTGTTGTTTGAGACCATGGTTGACCCGGTGACCGGAGAAGTTGTACAGGTTATTGATCCTGTTACGATGATGCCGATTCCTATTATGATCACGCGAAATGTACCAGCCGAAGAAGCGCCGTCCATGCGGGTAAATGGCGCAATTGCCAGTTCAAGATTTTTTGATCGCTTTAACACGCCGGGTGACCTGCACGAGGGTTTATTAACCCCGGCTGAACTGCGTTTGCTGTACGAATGGTTAGACATTGGCGCGCAATATTTCAATAATACTTTTGATGCGCCACCACCATAAAATATAAAAAAGGTTTTGCCGATATGCTGGCTGCATTGCGTGTGAATCGGTAAACTGTTACCCGCAAACTGATTGGCTGAGGGAGGCCGTCAGTTTGCGTTTTTTATAGTGTTGCCGGACGGTAATATGTCCGGGTCTGGCTCCCTGGGTATCCTTCACGGTACTATGTTTTATCCGCAATAGCTGTTGCCTGTGAGCGGCATCACAAGCTGATTAATCAGCGCGGCGTAAATAGTAAATAAAAATAAAGAAACTGAGCGCTTAGCCGTTGATTTGATAGTGAAAACCGGTGTGAAAATAAACAACCTGCCAAATGATTGTATTTCCTGTGCGTCGACAAATGGGACATAGAGCAATGCGCGTGGGATTGCTTGTGATATTGCTGTTGATGGCGGCATTGGCGAATGCCGATGAAGACGTTTATCCCGAAGTAAAAGTGGCAGACCCATACATTGAATTACATGTCGGTCCGGGTACAGGTTACCCAATTTTTTATGTGGTGGATCGTGGCGATTTTGTTGAAGTGATCAAACGCAAAACGGATTGGTTTAAAGTGCGTACCGCCAAAGGTAAAACCGGCTGGGTAAGCAGAACACAAATGGAAAAAACCCTAACGCCAAGTGGTGAGGTAACGGCGTTTTCCGATGCAGGATTAGGGGACTTCAGCCAGCGCCGCTGGGAAATAGGTTTAGTGGGCGGTTCGTTTAACGGCGCGCCAGTGATGACAGCCTATGGCGCTTATGCGCTGAGCGCCAATCTGTCAGCAGAAGTATCCGCATCACAGGTAACCGGCGATTTTTCCAGTAGTGAATTAGTGAATTTTAATCTGCTTTTGCAGCCGTTTTCAAAGTGGCGTTACTCGCCCTTTTTTACTTTGGGTGCTGGTCAGATTACCAGCAGGCCGAGCGTTACCCTGATCCAGGTGCGAGACAGTCAGGATTTGGTTGCACACGCGGGGGTTGGAATAAAAGTGTATCTTACCCGGCGATTTATTTTTCGCGCCGAATATAAAAACTACGTTGGCTTTACCAGCAACGATGACAACAAGGAATTTGAGGAATGGAAGGCAGGCTTCGCGTTCTTTTTCTAATGAATATTTTGCGGGGTATGTGCATGCTGCTGGTCAGCAGCATGGCATGGTCTGCAGATGCCGTGACCAATGGTAATAATGATGCAGTTCAACAGCAAGTGATTCAACCACAAATTGAACGGCGTACCATAGATGTCGACGCCATTGACACAGAGGACTTTGAAATTGCTGTTTTCTCGGGCCTGTACAGCACAGAAGATTTTGGTACAAATATGGTGATTGGCGCACGTGCAGCTTATCACGTTACCGAAACGGTCTTTTTTGAAGCAGCGTATGCCAAAACGGATACCAGTGAAACGAGCTATGAACTCCTGAGCGGTGGAGCACCATTGTTGTCGGATAATCAGCGTGAATTGACTTATTACAATGCGTCCATTGGCTATAACCTGTTACCTGGTGAAGCCTTCATGGGTAAAGGTTGGGCATTTAATACCGCTTTGTATGTCATTGCTGGCGTGGGCAATACCAACTTCGCCGATGATGACCGGTTTACTGTCAACTTTGGGGCTGGTTACCGGTTTTTGGCCACAGACTGGCTAGCCATTCATCTCGACATGCGGAATCATATTTTTAAAATGGATTTATTTGGCGACAAGACGACGAATAATCTTGAATTCACGGGTGGTTTCAGTGTTTTTTTCTAGGCTCCTGCCGGGTTTGAATGAGTAGAGAGATGTAGCGACAGTGCCGGGCGTAATGTTTTGAAAATAGCAAAGAGGTGGTAATGATGAGCATATTCAGGAATATCGTAAAAAATATGGTTGTGTTATTGGCGGCCGGTATGTTGTTTTCGACAAGTGTGCAGGCGGATGTTGTCGGAAGCACGGCACCTGATTTTACGCTGAAGTCACGCAGTGGCGAAAATGTAAAGTTGAGTGAACTGCGCGGAGAAGTGGTGATGATCAATTTCTGGGCTTCCTGGTGCGCGCCTTGCCGGCAGGAAATGCCTCTGCTGGAAGACATCTATAAAAAATACAGCGATCTTGGTTTTGTATTGCTGGGCGTGAATGTGGAGGAGGATTCGTCCAAGGCTGCGGATCTGTTGCGTGAAATACCGGTGAGTTTTCCTATTCTTTATGACAACACCAATGAGGTAACCAAGCTTTATAAAGTGGTGGCCATGCCCAGTACGGTGATGGTGGATCGTAATGGCACTGTGCGTTACCTGCATCGGGGATATTTGCCGGGTTATGAAGAGGAATACATTAAGCAAATAAAAGAGTTGATCAAGGAATAACGTCGGTATGAAATTCCTTTTATCAGTATTGGTGATGATGTTTGTATTGACGGGTTGCAGCATCAAACCGTGGGTGGAGCCGTACGAGCGCGCAAATCTTGCCGATCCAATTATGAGCTTTAGTCGTGACCCGGTGGCCAGTGCGTACATCAATCATGTGTTCGAGGCACGTGAAGGCGCGCGTGGTGCAGAGGGTGGAGCAGGTGGCGGTTGTGGCTGTAACTAAATCCTCTGCGGCAACAAACCCGCCTGCCGGAAACTTCCATTGGGGGCTGGTGTTTGCTGGTGTGTTGGGTGTGTGTGTGCCATTGATGGCGGCAGTATTGCCGGAAAATCGTGCCGACGTTATGTACCACTCTTATTCCGGCGGTGGGCTGGAGGTTAACGGTCCTTCAATATTGGCTCGGAAATCTATCGGTAAATATACCTCGGTGTGGGGAAATTATTATGTTGATACTATTAGCTCTGCCACCATTGACGTTGTAACCAGCGCCAGTAAGTACACGGAAGAACGCACGGAAAAAACGCTGGGTGCGGACTATTTATATGACAATACCACATTGAGCCTGTCGTACACTAATAGTGTGGAAAATGATTTTGATGCCAACGCAGTTAATTTTGGCGTCAGCCAGTTGATGTTTGGTGATTTGACGACGGTAACGCTGGGTTACGCAAAAGGTTGGGATGTCATTACTGCCACGGGCTCTCCCTCCTTTGAAGAGGAAGCCAATCGTCAAAAATATAAGTTGGGTTTATCACAGGTGCTGACCAAGAATTTATTGCTGGGCTTAAATTTCGAAACTATCACTGATGAAGGTTTTTTAAATAACCCATATCGTTCGGTTCGTTACTTGGTTAGTCCGACGTCATATGCTACCGAAAGTGAGGTATACCCGAATACGCGCACCAGTCATGCGGTTGCGATGCGCGCTTTGTATTATTTACCTTATCGGGCGGCGATACGTGGAGAGATGCGTGGCTATACGGATACCTGGGGCATTAATGGCAACATGGCGGAGCTTGGTTATGTTCATCCGACAAAACAAGGTCTGACATACGAAATCAGTTATCGTGTATATTCTCAGAGTAGCGCAGATTTTTATAGTGACTTGTTTAACGGGTCTGCCGAATTTATTTACCGCGCACGGGATAAAGAGTTAAGTACTTATTCAACCCAGACCATTGGCCTGGGCGTAAGCTATGAATTTAAAAAACATGGCTGGGGATTTATCGATAAAGGTAGCGCGAACCTTTTTTATAATCGTATTCAGATTGACTATGAGAATTTCCGTGATTTAAGGGTTGCCAGTGCCACCCCTGGGACAGAGCCTCTGTACAGTCTGTCGGCAAATGTATTCCGTATATTTGTATCGGCTTGGTACTGAGTGTAATCAAAGAGTTTCTGACTAAGTTATCACTGGAAATATTGGACCTTAACTTTTTCGCCAGATTTAATCAGAAGCGTCACGAGTCAATTCATTGTTGATGAAATGATGTTTGAAATGAGACTAAAGATGAAAAATATCAAATTTAATCAATGGTTGTGTCTGTTGCTTGTTTGTGCGTTACCGGTATCGGCTTTGGCGGTGGATACGGCAGAACCCGCAGCGGAACAACCAATAGCGGAACAACCAGTAGCGGAACAACCAGTAGCGGAACAACCAGTAGCGGAACAACCAGTAGCGGAACAACCCGCAGCGGAACAACCGGCAGCAGAACAACCGGCAGCAGAACCAGCGCTGGTACAGAATAATCCAAAAGTTAACGATACACGCACGTTGGATGATCGGGTACAAGCGCTGAAAAAAGAGGTAAAGAGCCTGAATCGCGATCTTTTTATCCTCGAAGAAGAGCTGCTTTTTCCTTCCAGCACACAAGTGGCGATTTTTTTATCCATAGATGTTGGTGAATTTTTCAGGTTGGACTCAGTGCAGCTTAAAATTGATGACAAGGTGGTGGCGAATCATCTTTACACGAAACGTGAGCTGGGTGCGTTGAAGCGAGGCGGTGTGCAGCGTCTGTATATCGGTAATGTTAAATCGGGTGAGCATGAGCTCATAGCCACTTTTCGGGGGCCGGGGCCGAATAACCGGGAGTACCGCCGTGGCACGACAATGAAATTCAAAAAAGGCTCTGCTGCTAAATTTATGGAACTCAAAATAGTGGATGTAACACAAAAACTACAACCAGAATTTGTAGTCAAAGAATGGGAATGAGCTAGTTGGGGTTGATCGTGTTTTTTTCAAAGCCATTTCGTTTTTGGGCGCCGTCTTTTATCGCCGGGCTTGGTGCGTTGGTGTCTCCGCTGGCTATGTCCGGTGCGCCGCTTCCCTCCGCAGTGAAAGACCCACATTACGGCGCAGTGTTGTATGAGTTTTACCAGCAAAATTATTTTTCGGCGGCGGTTAACCTGTTAACGGCACGACAGTTAAAACGACTCAAACACCATGATGCAGACAGTGAGCTATTACTGGGTGGCCTGTATCTTTCTTATGGTTTGCATTCGGATGCCGAAAAAATCTTCAAGAAATTGATTGATGATGCCGTCGCGCCTGAGGTGCGTGACAGGGCCTGGTTTTATCTGGGGAAAATTCGTTACCAGAAACAATTGTTTCCTGAAGCTGAAGCTGCGCTATCGCGGGTGGGGGATGCGCTTGATGAATCTTTGCAGGAAGAGTTTCGTATCCTGAAAGCCAATTTGTTGATGGCGCAGGAAAAATATACAGAGGCGGCAACCGCGTTACAGGGTTTGGTAGAAGATGAGGGTGAGCAAAAAGCCAATTATGCGCGCTTTAATCTGGGGGTAGCCCTGATTCGCGCCAGTCGTGAAAACGATGGCCAGGAAAATGGTGACCAGGAAAAGGATGGCCGTGAAGAAGCGGGAATGAATTTGCTGCGCGAGGTGGCCGAGCTAAAGTCCAGCGCCAGTGATCAAAAGGCATTGCGCGACAAAGCCAATCTTGTTCTGGGTTTTTCATTGATTAAAACCATGCCGGTAGTGGCAAAGCATTTTTTACAGCGTGTGCGTTTGCAGGGTCCATTTTCAAACAAAGCCCTGCTGGGTTTGGGCTGGGCTGAAGTGGAGTTGCAACGCTACGAGGCTGCATTGGTGCCATGGGGGGAATTGGCAACACGTGAAAGAACTGACCCCGCTGTTTTTGAGGCTTTACTGGGCAGGGGGAATGCCTTGGAGCGCTTGCGTGCATTCCCACAGGCCATGGAGTCCTACAATAATGCGATTGCCATTTTTGAGCGGGAGCTGGCGGCGCTGAACGACACTGTGGTGGCTGTGAAGAAAGGACGTCTGTGGGCGGATTTGCTGGCGCAGGTGTCGCGTAATGAAATGGGGTGGTTTTGGGAGGCCGAGTTATTACCGGATACTCCTGAGGCCCGATATTTGCCTGTGGTGATGGCTGGCCATGGTTTTCACGAAGCCATTAAAAATTTGCGTGATCTTTGGTTCTTGGACAGAAATCTGGGGCGCTGGGTGACTGAGGTGCCTGCGCTCGAAGATATGCTGGCGTTGCGGCGGGCCACTTATGAAGCGCAACTTGATAAACTGACACCTGAACAAACGTTGGGCCATGTACAGGATGTGCGTGTCAGTCGTGATATTTATGCCGATGAATTGGCGCGTATTGGCGAGGCAAAAGATGCTTTTGCATTGTTGACCGGCAAAGAACAAAAACTGATGGAGCGCCTGAGCAAAGTGGAGGAACGTATTTGGCGGTTGTCGAATCAGCCAGGTCGTCATATGCAACGCCTGGACAGTTATCGTGATCGTTATCGTTTGTACAAGGGATTGCTGGATTATGAAATTGAGACCACTTACGCGATTCGTTTCCAGCAAGTGAGAAAAAGTCTGAATTCACTGGATGCGGAACTGGAGGAAACGTTACAGCGACAAAATTCATTACAGCGGGTGCGGGGCAGCACACCGGTAAATTTTGACACTTATGCACAAAATATCAAAAACAAACGCCAACGTATTGCATTGTTGCGCAAAGAAATCAAAGCCGCTTTTGATGAGCAGCAACGCCAGTTACAGGAGATGGTGGACATTGAGCTTGACGTGTTGCGTGCGCGGCTGGTGGATTATCTGGATCAGGCACGATTTTCTCTGGCGCATTTGCAGGACCTGGCTGCCGATGCGGCTGAGTCTGGCAAGGAACTGAAATGACAGCGCAGCGCTCACAGTCCCACTGGACAGTATTGCTGTTGGTGATTTTTTCATTGCTACTATCGGCGTGCGCGGGTAAAAAAACCATCGACGAAGATCCCACTATCGAATTACTGGCTGAGCGGGCAGAAAAAATTGAACCGCAGGTATTGCCGCGATTGTCACGTCGCGATGTTCAGCGCACTTATGAACAGCTTGCAAGAACCACCAATAATGGCGCATTGCGGGCCATTGCCTTGCAGCGTCTGGCCGATTTGTCACTGGAAAATAAACAGGCCGAACTGGCGGGCGAGAGTGGGTCAGCAGGAATGTCTGCTGAATCGGAAAAAACAGATGATGCCCTCGTCATAGCCAGTGCGGCACAAAATGAAGCGGATGCGGCAGAATCTGAGGCTGCATTGAATCAGGAGATCGCGGAATCAGAAAACATGGGCAGTGCCATACATCAATATGAACGCCTGTTAAAGCTGTATCCGGATTATGCTGGTAACAATCGTGTCATGTATCAACTGGCTCGTGCATATGAACTTAATGGTGAGCTGGAAAAAACATTGGATGTGCTGACCCAGTTAGTGAAAAAGTTTCCCAATGAAACAAACTTTGCCGAGCTGCAATTCCGGCGGGGTGAAATCCTGTTTACTTTCCGGGAGTTTGAAGCGGCTGAGCAGGCGTACAACAGTGTACTTGCGCTGGGTGCGGCAGGCGCCTACTACGGTCGCGCCATGTTTAAACGTGGTTGGTCGGTGTTTAAGCAGGGGGATACTGAGCGCTCATTGAAGTCCTATTTTGCTGTGTTGGACAGCAGTTTTGCTGGTGGCCGTAAGCTTGCTGATTTTTCTCGCAGCGAGCTGGAATTGTTGGAAGATACGCTGCGCATTGTGAGTCTGTCTTTTTCTTATCTGAAGGGATATGAAAGTGTGGCAGCCTTTTTTAAGGACTACGGTCCACGGGATTATGAATTCCGTATTTATGAACGTCTGGCTGATTTGTATTTAACTCAGAAACGTAGCGGAGATGCGTCAGAGACATTTATGTACTTTGTTGAACATTATCCGTTGCATCGCAGCGCCCCCCTGTTTCTGGTGCGTGTCATCGACATTTATAAAGAAGCGGGCCGAAAAGATGATTTGTTACGTGCCAAGGCCGATTTGGTGATGGGCTATGGGGTGGGTACAGCCTTCTGGGAAAAGCATGATCAACAATTGTTAACACAATTGTTGCCACACTTGAAAAGTAATCTGGATGATTTGACGGGCTATTATCACGCACAGGCACAGAGCAGCAAAAAACCGGAAGATTATCGCATTGCTGCACTGTGGTATCGCACGTATGTGCGCTCTTTCCCTGAAGACAAAGATACACCGGAAAAAAATATGTTGTTGGCAGAAAGCTTGTTGGACAGTGGTGATGTGCAGGCTGCCGCCGCAGAATTTGAGTATACGGCGTATCACTATCCGCCACACGCACAAAGTGCGGAAGCTGCTTATGCTGCCTTATTGGCACACCGTGCACAGGCAAAATCATTAAAGGGGGCTGCCGCTGTTTTGAAGCGAAAAGTTGCCATTGCCAGTGGCAAGCGTTTTGTAACGAATTTTCCTGAGGATAAACGCGCTGTCAACGTGATGTCCAAAGCCGCAGAAGAGTTATTGGCGTTAAAAGATTACCGCAATGCTGTAGGTACGGCCTATTATGTGGTGGGCCATAAACGGGTGATTAATGCAGCGGCGGGTACGGAAGAATTATCACGTATCAACTGGGCGATTATTGCCCAAGGTGAATTTCAGCTGGGCCATTATGCAGAAGCTGAAATGGCAACCCTTAAGCGTTTACAGCTTTCACCCACGAATGATAAAGATCGCACTGTTCACATGGAGCGTTTGGCGGCAGCAATTTATAAACAGGGTGAGCAGGCCAGGGCCGCTGGCAATTATCGCGTTGCCGCACGCCACTTTTTGCGTGTTGGTAAACTTGCACCCAAAACAAGTATTCGTGCCAATGCCGATTATGATGCCGCTGCGTCGTTGTATGCCAACCAGGATTGGGCCATGGCTATTCCGGTATTAAAGGCATTTGTACGTGCTTACCCTCGCCATAAACTGCGCTCAGGTGCGGATGAGAAACTGGCATTGGCTTATGAAAAAAATGGCGACTGGAAACGTGCTGCTGATTCATATGAGGTTTTGTATCGCAATGAAACCGACAGCAATAAAAAACGTTTGTTATTGTGGCAAATCGCTGAGTTTTATGAAAAAGCAAAACGACAGGATGAGGCCATTGCGGCTTATAAACGTTATGTAACGACATTCCCTCGTCCTTTTGATGAGGCAATTGAAGCACGTCATCGTTTGGCAACGATTTATCTCAATAAAAAACAGACTGCGGCACGTAATTATTGGTTGGGAAAAATTATTGAGGCAAACAAAAGCGGCCCTGCCACTGACCGCAGCCGTTATCTTGCAGCAGAAGCTGCTCTGGAGCTTGCCGGGCCTACATACACGGTATATCGAAGAGTACGTTTAGTGCAGCCGTTGAAGAAGAATTTACAGAAAAAGAAAAAGTTGATGGAAGAGAGCATCAAAGCTTACACGGATGCCGCGAATTATGGTATTGAGGCAGTGACTACGGCTTCCACGTACCGTATTGCGGAGATTTATAACGATTTTGGCCAGGGGCTGTTTGATTCTGAGCGGCCCAAGGGGTTGTCAGCCGAGGAGTTGGAGCAGTACGATATTTTATTGGAGGAGCAGGCGTTCCCCTTTGAGGAAAAGGCCATTGATGTACATGTGGTGAATGCTGAGCGTGCAGTGGCGGGTGTTTATAACGAATGGGTCAAAAAAAGTTTCCAGGCCTTAAGCAAACTGGACCCCATCCGTTATGCCAAATCAGAGAAAACGGAACAGGTGAGTCATGCTATTGAATAATCACATTTTTATGCGTTGGGCATGGTTGATTCTGCTGATGTTTTTGGTGGTGCCGGCTATGGCTGAGGTGAAGCTGGAGTTGGAGGAAACCGAAATTACCGGTGCTCGTGAGTTACCCAAAGTTTTGTATATTGTGCCATGGAAAAAAACGGCGCCGGATTCCCAGCCCCTGCCGATGAAAAGTCTGATGGATGAAGTGCTTGCGCCTATTGATATAGACGTGTTTCGTCGTCAGGTGCGGTATTACGAATTTACCCACCCTGCTCCGGAGCAGGAGGCTTCCCCACAATAAACATATGCTTGCTGTGCAGGCGCGACCTGGACCGGAAGTATCCGTTATACTCACGCAAAAATAATTCACGTAAAATGAATTCAGGCCATTTGTGCGCCTTGATGCGGGAGTCACATTTTAAATGAGCACCACCAACCAGACTGATTCTCACGAATCATCCTCCATAGCGGCCTCCCTGTCTGTGGTTGTTCCCCTGTATAACGAAGAAGGCAGTGTTGGCCCATTGATTGAGCGCACCAATGAGGCATTGGCCAATTACCCGGACAAATGGGAATTGCTGCTGGTGGATGATGGTAGTTCAGATGCTACGGTGCAAAGGGTCTGCCAGCTGTTGTCTGAAAAAGAAATCAGGCATGTGCGTCTTATTGAGCTGCAACGTAATTTTGGTCAGACTGCCGCCATGCAGGCAGGGATTGATGCGGCACGGGGTGAAGTCATTGTGACCATGGATGGTGATTTACAAAATGATCCCATTGATATTCCGCGCATGGTATCGCGCCTGTTGCGCGAGGATCTGGATCTGCTGTCCGGCTGGCGCAAGGATCGGCAGGATAATCTGCTGATGCGTAAAATTCCCTCACGTATGGCTAATCGTTTGATTGGCAATATTACGGGTGTGGAGTTGCACGATTATGGGTGCAGCCTGAAAGTTTATCGCGCTGCGATCATCAAAAGTATACGCCTGTATGGTGAGATGCACCGTTTTATTCCAGCCTGGGTGGCATCAAACACCTCACCGTCGCGCATCAAAGAAGAGGTGGTGACACATCATGCGCGGCAATTCGGTGAATCAAAGTACGGAATTTCCCGGGCCTACCGGGTGTTGCTGGATTTGCTGTTTGTGTATTTTTTTATGCGTTTTCGTGCGCGGCCCGGACATTTTTTTGGCCGCATCGGCCTGGTGATTGGTGCTTTGGGTGGCAGCATGCTGACGTATCTGGCGATACTGAAGGTTGTTTTTGGCGAAGATATTGGTGCCCGTCCACTGCTGCTATTGGGCATATTGCTGGTGGTGGTGTCGATCCAGTTTTTTACCACCGGCATTATGAGTGAAATGATGACCCGTACCTATTACGAGTCGTCTGACACCAAACCTTATATGTTGAGTGTGCGCGCCATGCAGCTGAAAGACAATATTTCCTGGAAGGAGCCAGTGTAGGTTAGGCGGCGTTAACACTCCCTGACTTCTTAACTTCTGCCTGTCAGAAAAACATGCCTGCCGATAACACGTGTTACCGAGTGAACTTCTGCCCAATAAGGTGAGGCCAGATTGGGGGCGTAGAAGTGTAAAGCACCCTTGGTCAAATCCAGTGCCTTGCGGCTGTGTGCGGATAATCTGTTATATCCCTGATAGGTGACCCGGGCAATTTTTCTGGCCAGTTTCCAGGCGCGCATGTCGGTGGGGCGGTCGCTTTTGCCATCGTGGGTCCAGCTGAATTGCCGTTTTTGCCAGACTACACCGCAGACACTGTTGGGGTAGTGCCGACTTTTCATACGGTTCATGGTAACCAGGGCCACTGCCAATTGTCCTTCTGCTTTTTCACCCCGGGCTTCAAAATAAACATTTAGCGCCAGGCAGCGCAGTTCTTTTTCTATGTGTTTTTGTTCGCTGCTCTGTCCGGCAAAAGCAGGGTTGCCAAGCAAGCTGCTGCACAGCAACAGAAAAAAATATTGGCTACGCTGAAAGTTAAAGAGGGTGAGGTGTTGGGGGGGCTGTTTCGTGGCGTATTTCATAAAATCATGACTGCTGGCAATTGGGTTGATACTGAGCCACGTGACATCCTTGTGGACGCTAAACGATGACTGCTGGATAATCATTTATGCGTTGAGCATGTATTATTGATCATTTATTGCGCAACAGCAATATTCGGGCCAAAAAATATATAGTGATATGAATCAATGGGATGGAAGGTTTTATGACAAACAGGCCCGCAACAGCCTGATTCAAGTGTAAGAAAAGCCGACAGTTTTACCTAGTCTTTATCCATGCTCAAAGAGTGGTTTTTCATCATGATCCACAGTACGGGAAGGGTGCCGATGACCAGCATCAGTGCCGCGGGGGCAGCCAGCTCCAGCATTTCTTCACTGGCCTCAATCCAGATGCGTACCGGCAGGGTGTCAAAACCGGTGGGGCGTAGAATCAGCGTTGCGGGCAGTTCTTTGAGGGTGTCAATGAAGACCAGTACCCAGGCGGTGGCCATGCCGCCGCGAATCATTGGCAGTACCACGCGCCATAGTGTTTCCAGTGGTCCGGCACCGAGACTGCGACTGGCCTGTTCCACTGAGGGGGTGAGCTGGGCCAAGGCGGCGTCTTGGGATTGCACCGCGAGTGGCAGAAAACGAATGACCAGGGCAATAAACAGTGCGGCCAGCCCGCCATAAAGCAATGGCAGTTGCGCGAGCAGAAAACTGAGGATACCCAGTGCGATCACCGGGCCGGGCAGCACAAAGCCGACACTGGAAAATTGCAGCAGGGCCTGGCTGCCCAGCGAACGTTTGCGCGCATTATAAAAGGCTACCGGGAAGGCGGCGATGACAGCCAGTGTTGCCGCGACCACCGCGACCATTAATGAGTTTCCGGCGTAGCCCCAGAATTCGGCATTGATGAGATCGCCGGCCCAGGCCTGCCAGCTCCAGCTCAGCATCCAGGCCAAAGGCAGGCCAAAGGCCAGCAGGGTGATCAGTCCCAGCCATATCCAGATCAGACTCGTTTCCAACGGAGTGGCCTGGCGCAATGATTGTTGGCGTGAGTGACGTGCGGAATAATAACGCTGACGGCTGCGGAAGAAACGCTCCAATACCAAAAAAGTGAGGCTTAGCATCACCAGCACCAAAGACAACCCGGCAGCGGCCTGATAATCAAAACGACCGCTCATTTGTAGGTAAATACTGAGGGTGAAGGTTTGGAAGCGCAGCATACTTACTGCGCCAAAATCAGAGAGTACGTGCAATACCACTACTGCCAGTCCGGCTGCGATGGCGGGACGCAATAATGGCAGGTTCACCCGCCAGAAAACCTCCAGTGTTGAGGCGCCCTGAATGCGCGCGGCTTCTTCCAGGGAGCGGGTCGGTTGTGACAGCGCGGCGCGCGCCAGCAGAAAGACATAGGAAAAACCGGCCAGCGAAAGAATCAGAGTCGTGCCCCAGATGTTGTATAAATCCGGCAGCTGCGTGGTTTCGCCGAACAGCCCCAGCCATAATCGACCCAGCCAGCCATCTTCTTCCAATAAGGTGGTGTAAATATGCGCGAACACATAAGTGGGTACAGTCAGTGGCAGAATCATCAGCCAGGTAGCGAGTTTACGTCCGGGGAAATCACGGCGGGCAATCCACCAGGCGCTGGAAACTCCCAGCAATACACAACCAACGGCCACCAGTACTGCCAGTGACAGCGTGTTCCACAGCAGCTCAGGAAGTCGGCTGCTCCAGAGTTGGAGCCACTCATCAGCGGATAATTGCAGACTGTTGTAAATGACGTACAGTAGCGGCATGGCCGCCAGCAGCACCACGGCAGTGGCAAGCCCGCCCAGCGAGGTAAAACGTCGACCGGTCCGTATGGGACCGGTTAATGCCAGAAGTGAGGAAGTCAACCTAATCCATAGCTCCTGGCCATTTGTCATTGCTGTTCAAGGCATTCCCACTTCTTCAATCAGATTCAACGTCGCATCACGCTGCTTGCCCAATGCTGACATGGGTACATCGGCAATCCGGTAACTGCCGGCGGCGGGAATTACCGGGCTGGCGGCGACGCCGCTACGGGTGGGGTATTCACGGTTGACCTCGGCAAACTGTTTCTGTCCGGTTGTTGAAATCAGGAAAGCCACCAGTTTTTCCGCCAGTGCTGCTTTGGCGGTATGTTTGCTGATAGCGATACCTGCTACATTCCAGGCGACGCCCATGCCGTCTTTGCCTTGGTCAGGCAATACAATTTTGATCGGTGCATCAGGATGTTTGTCGAGATGCCGATAAATGTAATAGTGGTTTACCAGCCCTGCTTGTAATTTGCCGCTGGCGACGGCTTTGACGATTTGGCTGTGCTTGTTGAATACCTTGCCGTTTACGTTGGCCTTCATACCTTGTAGCCACTGGCGGGTTTTGTCTTTGCCTGCGGCAAGCATGTACACCGTTACACCAGCGATGTAGCTACCGTTGGTGCTGTTGGTGATGCCCAGTTTGCCTTTGAGTGCAGGGTCGGCGAGGTCGAATACCGAATTGAGCTTATCGGCCCATGGCCCGTGGGTATTGACCACCAATACGCGCGCACGTGCAGACAGGCCCACCCAGGTATTATCGGGGGCACGGTAACTTTTTTTGATGGGGGCAACCAGCGAGGGTGTCATGGCGCGAAACAGTCCCCAATCACTACCGCGTTGCAGATTGCCGGCATCGTTACTGAGGAACAGGTCAGCATCAGTGCGCGCACCTTCGATGCGCAATTTGTTGAGCAGCGCCGTGGATTTACCGGTGTGTAAAGTGACTTTGATGCCAGTCTGCCGGGTGAATTCAGCAATGACTGGCTTAACGAATTTGTCACTACGACCGGAGTAGACGATCAGGCTGTCATCGGCGAAAGACAACAGAGGAGAAATGGATAAAACAAGTGCGAGAAGGCCGGGCATCAGGATAGAAGAAATGTGTTTCATGTGAGATTTTCCAGTATGTAGCTGACTTGTTGCAAATGATAATGATTATCATTAATAAAATCAAGCCCACATTTTACCGGGAATTAAAAACGGAGGCAAAGAAAGCGGTTCTCGCCTGGTCCAGGCCTTGGTTGAGGTCGCCGCAGTGGGGATGATCAAATGTTGATTTTGAAGCGCTAAAACATCCCAGTGTTTGTGTTCAGGTTATGTGCAATATCTACTTATGGTTGTTGGTGACAACCCGGCGTAACAACATAAGCAGAATTTAAGCAAATATTTCGCATGTCTAACAAACAATAGTTGTCTTCATCCGATAAAATAAGGAGAAAATATTGACCAGAGTGGAATTGGAAATCGCCCATATTTATCTGGCAGAATCCTCAAGGTTGATTGCAGGCTCCCGAAAACAATAAAGAAATAGCAGATTGTTACACTGCGTTGGTGTGACGTGATCTGTTTGGGCACAACTCAAAGTCAGGAACAAAGATGAATGAATATAATAAAAATGATGCAATACCGGAAAAACGGAATAACCGGGGTTGCCCATTGTTACGTGTGTTTTCGCCTGCAAGCCTGTTACTGCTTTTATTAGTGACAGCACCGCAATGGGTGGCAGCGGAAACCCTGGCAGAGATGTTGCGTGAAGTGCGTGGTACCGAGGTGAATATGCGGGGGGAAGGCATTGAAAAGACACTTTTGCCAAGTGCGGAAGAACGGGCATTGGCGGAGGAACTGTTTCAGCGTGTGTTTGCGGGTGAAAACAACCCGGAACTGCGCCAACAATGGGAAAGCCTGGGTTTTGAGTTGCTGGAAAAACCGGGAGAGCCCCGCGCCTTGCTAGTGTTGAGAGAACTTGCGACAGATGCAAAAAAATACGATGGCAAAGGTTTTTATGTGTTTGCGGCGGGGCAGGGGTCCGCAACAGTTTTGCAGGCGCCACACAGTTTTTACGATGCGGAAACTGAAATCATTGCGCTGGAATTAATGGTCAAAAATAATTTTCGTGCAGCGGCCTGGAATACTGCTCCGGCAGAGCTGCCTGTACATTCACCGCTATCGCCTGACTCGCATGCACCACCAGCAAAAGGTTACATGTTGGCTTTTACGCGCGCTTTGATGGCTGTCGAAGCCGATAGCTATGTTGTGCAATTGCACAGCTTTGAAAAAAACAAGATGTACACTTCCAACGCCTCACATGCCGATATTATTCTCAGTGGTTATGGTGAACAGTCGAGTCAGGCTATTGGCAAGTTGGGTCGCTGCCTGAAAAAAGAGCTGGACTACAAGGTGCGTATCTTTCCTTTTGAGGTGCAGGAAATGGGGGCCGGCGAAAATATACCGGGGGCAAATTACAATACGATTGGTGAGTTGATGCGGGCAGAAAACAACCAGGGCTTTGTGCATCTTGCCATGGGTGGTATGTTTCGTGAGGAATTGCGAAGTTATCCGCAAGTGCAGCAAGGATTGTTTTCTTGCTTGAGCCGATGATGAAAAGCCGGTAAGCGCCTGCAATAGATGGTGCGGTCCGGTGCTCATGCCTGAATCGGTGTTTTCGCAGCAGTATTCACCAAAATCAAAGCGCTTTGGTCTGTTTGTGTTGTGCGAATAATAATGCAATATCCCGGGCCGCCAGTAATGATTGGAACAAGGACGTTAAAAGATTGATCATGATGACATTGCATGAACAGCAAATTCATCATATCTGCGGGATATGAGAATATTTGAAATTTTCTGGACAATTGATATGGCGGTCATCATTGTTCTTGCCAAATGATGTTTGTTAAGGGGGGATTGTGATGGTGAAAATTTTGCCAGGGCGTGATACTCCCATGCCGATAGCAGCCAGGCATTTTGTTACTGGTAATCCGTTACAGGGTCCGTTTCCGCAGGGTTTACAGCTGGCGATGTTTGGCATGGGTTGTTTTTGGGGGGCGGAAAAAATATTCTGGCAATTGCCCGGTGTGTATTCCACGGCGGTGGGCTATGCTGCCGGCACTACGCTCAACCCCACTTACCAGGAAGTGTGCAGTGGTCTGACGGGTCATAATGAAGTGGTGCGAGTGGTGTTTGACCCGGAAATAGTGTCTTTTACCACTTTGTTGAATTTGTTTTGGGAGGGGCATGACCCCACGCAGGGTATGAGGCAGGGCAATGATTGTGGCACGCAATATCGATCAGGTATTTATGTGTATGATGAATCACAGCGGCGGCAGGCAGAAGAAACGCGGGCACGTTATCAGCAGAAGTTAACGGCGGCCGGTTATCCGCTGATCGGCACTGAAATCATCGCTGCGCCACCATTTTATTTTGCGGAAGATTATCATCAGCAGTATTTGGCGAAAAACCCTGATGGATATTGTGGTATGGGTGGTACCGGGGTGGATTTTTCGGAGTAAAACAGGTGGTTCTGCCCGGTTTGGTATAATGTCGAAACCGTTTCGGCTTGAAGGTATGCTCGCTTGTGGTTACACTTTTTAACAGGGAGCAGGGAAATTAACAGGGAGCAGGGAAAATCATATAGCCCTTGAAATAACATTGAGAGGCAGACATGGTGATTGATGCGTTAAAAGGTTTTGACGAGGAAGTGCCAAAGTGGGATATCGCGCTGGCTGCTTTGGCAAAGGAAGAGGCGGAAAAGCGGGGACGGGGTTTGCGCATCAGCGAGTTTAAGCGCATGGCCGACGATCATGCGATACGTTTCGATGACATTATGGTGACCATGTTTGAATTGGTGATCAACAAGGAATGGCGTTACGAATACCCGGACGGTGTGGAAAAGGCCATCGGTCGCGATGAGATAGAAAAATTGTATGTGGGCGGGCGACTGGTGGAAGCCGATGTCAATGAGTATACCGGTTTGTGGCTGCCAGCTTAACGGCTGTTGTGTGAGCTGTTTTCCAGATCAGTTTGTTTTTGACTTGTTCGAGAACAAGGGGAAAGTGTGGAATTTACATGTGTAAATAAGCCCTTTTGACGCAGAAATCGAGTAAATCAACGATAAACCGGGTAGTTACTGCGAGTTAAAAATAAATTCCAGGCAGAGAAAATTATGAAATCAAACGTTGTCAGCAAGGCTGCCGCGAGCGTCGGTGGCCTTTTGCTTTTTTTAGCCAGTGTGTCGACGAATGTGATGGCGGAGCCTTTTGCCCCACGGCCACAGATTCCTGCTGATATGGCGGATGGTTATCAGGTGAAAAGCGCCCGTGATTCGGTCATTCCTGAAGCTGCACGGGTGGGCATTCCTGCGTACCCTGGCGCCGTTGTTATTCGTACTTTCGCAGTGAAAGAGCGGCCACCAAAATATGAGGGGTTGCCTATTATTGAATTGATTACCACGAATGATTATGAATCTGTCATTGCCTTTTATAAAAAGCAGCTGCCCTCCTGGCGTAATGCCGAGCTGATGTCGGCCTATTATTTTGCACAACATGGCAACCTCAATTTTTTTAAACCCGAAGAGCCGCATGTCGGCATTCACAAAATGGAAAACTATTATCGGGATGGTGACAAAAAGCTGCTGCGTCAAATGCTGCCAGGGGCGCAGACGCTGATTAAGATTTTTTATGCCCGATAGCGGTGTGTGGCCAGACTCAGCAGGATTCTGGTAAATGCAAGCAATGTGCGAGCTGTTTTGTTGCATGATCAGGCTGCGTCATGAGTCATAACCTAAATCTCAATCGCCACGGGTATAGAATCCAGTGTAGTAATCAGGCTGAAATAACCACCATGAGGTTTGTCTGTTATTGGTGGCGCGGATTTCTGGACCGGATAAATACCCTCCGATATACTGCGTGGCGTTTATAAACCTACACGGTAATGTAAGTACATGCGTATTTTTTCTTTTCCATCGTTGAAGGCCGTACTGGCCACACTTTTTCTTTTTTTCTTTTTGGCGGCGCAAGCACAGGCTACTGACCCATTTGAATCCACCCTGTGGAAGGCATCGGCAACCACAACAGCGGTGTTGATTGTTGCAACCAACCCACTTAAAGCCAGAAGTATGTCGACGGAAATGGGCGGTGGTGATCATGTCTATGTGGCGCGTGTGGGAGCACAATGGGACTGGAATGATGATCTTATGGAGGTATTTGGCTGGAAATTAAGTTCCTATTGGCAGTTTGATATCTCAAGATGGCAAAGTACCAAAGACTCCAGCCAGGGAGGGGTTAACATGACAGCGGGTTTTACACCAATGTTTCGTTTTACGGGAAAGGACGGTTATGTCCAGCCGTATCTGGATGTGGGTGTGGGGGTTTATCTGTTTACGGTCAGTCGCTTCCAGGAACACGAGTTTGGTTCAAATTTCCAGTTTTCAGATATGTTCAGCGTTGGCGCAAATGTTGGCAAACGAAACCAATGGGGATTTGCTTATAAATTCCAGCATTATTCCAACGGCTCTGTCCGGGTACCTAACAAGGGCATCAATTTTCATCTTTTGACACTGACTTACAAATATTGACGAGTGCCGGGGGGGGGTAAGAAGGGCGAAACACCGGTTATTGACCCTCGGCCTTTTTATCCAGCATTTCAAATATTCCCTCAAAAAGCTGTCCCCGATCAACGGATTTTGTCAGAAAGGCGTTGGCGCCAACCCGTTTTCCCCAAAATTGTTCAGTGGCCTGTTGCTCGCCGCTGATAATGATAATGGGTATGTGTGCGGTAGTGGTGTTTTTGCGTATCTGGCGTGTGGCCTGAAAGCCGTTTAAACCAGGCATAACAACATCCATCAAAATCAGGTCGGGCAAGTGTTTTTTGGCCGCAGCAACGCCTTCACGCCCGTCGGTGGCCGAGATGGTTTTAAAACCGGCCTGTGTGAGCATTTTGGTGAATGTGGCAATCGCTGTGCGTGAGTCATCCACAATGAGTATCGTAAAGTCATAACCGTTTGTGGGCCGTGAGTTGCGCCGTCGTTCCTTGACGGCCTTGGCATTACTGGTGAATAAGTTTCTTAAGCGGAATGGTTTCATGCGGAGTGTATTCCAGGAGATTGGCGGCTATCATAAGGTTAGCGGCGGTTAACTTCAAATATGATGTAATATGACGGGCCCGGGAAGACATATGCACAGCTTTGATTTCCAGCCCATCGGAATTATTCATTCCTGTTATACCGAAAAATTTGGTATTCCACGGCAGTCGGGTTTGGTAACGGCGGCGCCGGTTACACTGGAGCTATATGCGCCCTATGATCGCCCTGAAGCATTGATGGAATTACGGGGCTTCTCGCACGTTTGGGTAATATTTGTATTCCACCAGGCGATGCGTGATGAGTGGAAACCCACTGTGCGGCCACCGCGCCTGGGAGGCAATCAGCGCATTGGTGTGTTTGCCTCTCGCTCGCCGTTTCGTCCCAACCCGATTGGCCTGTCTGCGGTTATGCTGGAGGACATTCAGTGTGACAATGGTCATTGTCAGTTGAGATTGCGTGGCGGTGATTTTCTGGATGGCACTCCCGTGCTGGATATCAAGCCCTATTTACCTTATGCCGATGCCCTGCCAGATGCGTGCGGCGGTTTTGCGGCACAGCCCCCACATAATGAGATGACGGTGGTGTTCAACGAACTGGCCACCGCGCAATGTGCAAGGTGGGAGCAGGCGCAATACCCGGGCCTGCGTTCGCTGATTGAGCAGGTTTTACAAGCGGACCCACGTCCTGCGTACCGTGTCGGGCGTAAGGATAAACAATCATTTGGTATGCGTCTTTATGATCTTGATGTGAAGTGGGTTGTCTGTGGAAGCCGGATTGAGGTCACGGCATTATCATTAAAAGCATGAAAACAAAGGTGGTCTGAACAGGTGTTGTATCGTTGAAAAAATAAAGCTGAATAGTTACCAATAAAGTCTGATAAGGGCAGTGTTCAAGCTTCAATATTGTTGGCCGATAGTGCTGGGTGTCTGATGAATGAAAAAGCCTTTCCCATATAAGGAACGGGATTATCAAAATCAGGAAGGTGTTGGCGCGGAGTGAAATTTTGCCGATTGTTTTTGGGTTTCCAATGACCAGAGGTTGATATATTTGCAGCAGTATGCGGTGAATATCTATTTGTATTATGTCCAGTGTCAGACGGTCAGACGTCACACAACTTTTTCCCAATGCACTCCAGTCGATGGAATCAATCGGCCGGTGTGTGCGAGCTAATTTTCCTGGTTTAAAGCGGCGATTGCCAGCTGGCGCACAACTGGTGTTGATTCGTGATAAACAAACCGGTCGCCTGTCTATGGTGACGCATTCAGCAGCCACGGCAGTTAAAAACAGTCAACAGCTTGTGACCTTGTCGGATACCTCCATTGTTTCTCTGGTGCTTAAATCCGGAGATGTTTCAACGTTTACACTACTGGCGAACACGCGGGAAGATGAAGCTGTTTTTGCAGAATTATTTGGTATGCATCATATGTTGGTAGCGCCGGTTTTCCGGAAAGGTGAGCCATTCGGTGCAGTGGTGGTTGGTCGTGACAGATTCGATGATATGTTTTCCGAAGATGAAATTTCGGTAGCGGATCAAGCGGCAAAAATGTTGGGCCATCTTCTGTCTGAAGCACAGGCTGTTGATGTGGCTGACAGCATAAATATGCCGGAAAAGAATAAACCTAAAGCAGTAGTGAGTGTGGATAACGAACTACAGCGACAGGAACGCTTTCATATATTAAATGAAATGGCTGACTGCCCTGTTGTGGTATTGGATGAAAATCTACTGGTGCGGGAAGCAAATATACCTGCGGAAAAATTATTTGGTGTGGCTGCAGGGGAGTTGCTGGACAATGATCTGGCACGGTATTTTTCCGAAGATGTTCACCGGTTACAGGCTTTGCGGGATATAAGGAAAGTTGGCGCAATATTTTTTGAAGCAACTGTTGAGAAACCTGACGTCGAAAATCTGTTTGTTGATGTGCATGCCAATTTGATCATGCCTGATGGTGTGCCAATGATAAAAGTATTTTTGCGTGATGTTACTGAACGGAAAATGGCGGTAGCCGCTTTGCAACGCGCCAATCAACGTGTTGTTCATTTGCTGGAATCCACTAGCGATGCTTATTTGGCATTGAATGAAAATTACATTATCACCTATTGCAACCGACAGGCAGAGCAATTGTTTCAGGTGCTGCGCGAGGATGTGTTGGGCCAGATTTTGTGGGATAAACTGCCGGATTTTTCCACGGTGTTTTATGATTATTTTCAGCGGGCTGTTCGCGAGGATTCTGGTGCTGTACTTGAAGTTTATTATTCGCCATTGAATGTGTGGGTGGAAACGCGAGCTTATGCACATCCTGATGGGTTGTCAGTTTTTTTTCGCGACATTACCGAAAAGAAAGAAGCAGAGGAAGAACTGCATGCACATCGACATCGGTTGGAGGAGTTAGTGCGTGTACGTACCGCTGATTTACAGATCATGCGTGAACAGGCTGAGCAGGCAAACCGGGCGAAAAGTACGTTTCTTGCCAACATGAGCCATGAGTTGCGTACACCTCTGAATGCCATTATTGGCTATAGTGAATTGTTGCGTGATGATGCCAGGGTTCTGGGTGCAGGCGAATTGTCCGTTGATCTTAATAAAATTTATTTGTCCGGCCATCATCTTTTGAAGTTAATTAACAGTGTGCTGGATTTGTCAAAAATTGAAGCCGGTAAAATGGAAATGAGGCTGGAGGATTTTCATGTGGCTTCGTTGGTGGATGATGTGTCATCTACTGTTGGCATGTTGATGAAAAAAAACAATAACAGGTTGCGGGTGAATTGTGAGGGTGATCTTGGGAAGATGGTGGCGGACAGTATGTGGGTCCGGCAGTTAATCCTTAATTTGTTAAGTAATGCGGCCAAGTTTACCTATGGTGGTGATGTTGAACTCAGCGTGCGGCGTACGGAAGCTTCGGATGATGCCACATTGTTTTTTACCGTTAGTGATACCGGCATTGGCATGAATAAAACACAAACTTCCACTTTATTTCAGGCCTTTCAACAGGCGCATAACAACACGTTGGCAGAGAATGAAGGCACTGGCCTGGGGTTGACGATCAGCCGGACATTGTGCCGTATCATGGGTGGTGATATCGAGGTCAGCAGCGAAGAAGGCAAGGGCTCAACCTTTGTGATCAGTTTGCCTGCGGTAGTGGTGCCGAAGAGTGAATGGTCCTGATTGATTTGGGTTAAAAGTGGCTTCGGCCTCTTTACCCTTCAAGAGGCCGAATCCGGCGCGCAACGTATTGACATTAATTACTGTGTCCGCGTAACAACTACTTTTGCTGCCTGACCAAGCCAGCGATGTGACTCATTGAGGGCGGATGTCATCAGGCCATCATCGGCTGTCACCACACCGCGATGAATGGTGAGCCGATCCAGATCATCCCGGGCAATATTAAAACCTTCGCCCATGGCTGCCGGTCCCGGTATGCTGTCTGCGGTTTCACTATTGGCCTCAGTGCCGGCATCGAATACATGTGTCATGATCGAAGTGCTGTCGCCTGCGGCCAGTTCACCAATGCCCCAGTTACTCACGCCAGTAAAGCCATCATTGGTATTGGCCAACATGCTGGCGACAGTGAGTTGCAGACTGGCTGCATGATCGACCGTGATGGACACTGTTTCTGAATTGCCGGGTCCGAATGGCCCGTTGCTGGAGCTGACGCTCATTACCACTGCGTTATTGGCATCGGCTTCACTGAGAAAGGCTGATGGATCACCTGACTCGGCCAATGTTTCCAGGCCTGTGCTTACCGCTTCGCCCAGTTGCCACGGTATATAGGTGGGCTCATGTACTACGATACCGAGGGGAGTAAAGGGTTGGCCGTTGGTGAGGTTGTACACTGTAATATCGTAAGTGGCTTGTGTCATCATGTCGTCATCGTCGTCATTATGCTTGCAGGCGCTGAGTGTCAGCAAGCCTGCCGAGATAACAGTGATGGCCAGATACGATGGGATGTTGTTGGTAAAAAGATGAAAAAGTCGCATAGTATCCTCCTCTTTTTTACGGTGTGACGGTGACAGTGATCCTGGCCACCGGGTTTTGCCAACGGTGAATGGTGCTGTCCAGATCGCTGTTGCCGCCTGTGGGATTCTGGTCGCCCAGCACGCCGCGGTGTACATGGATCATTGTATTGCTGTCGGTTGCGGCAACGCCGGTTCCATTTGTACCTGCGTCCATTCCGGGAGCGCCGGGTATCATGCCGTTGTCGGTATATGCGCAAGCGCCTGTTGTCATCAACACTTCATCATTGGCTTCAGTTCCGGCGTCGTAGGCGTTAACGTAGTAGGTGTAGGTACCGGCTTCGCTGGGGATGAGCTGACCCTCCAGCCCCAGGAAGGCGTCGTTGGTGGGTAATACCATGGCGACAATGCTGAGATGGGTTGCTGTAGTGACAAGCATTGCCGTGGTGCTGGTGCCAGGAGCCAGCAGGCCTGTGGCCGGGTCGGCGATGGTGTCCGCATCAATGGCACCAACTTCAGGTGTGGATAGCAATGGGTTGAGGTGGCCACATTCTGCCATGTGTTCGATGGGCAGCGAGGCTGGCATGCCAACCTGAAATAAATGTGTATTGTTATCGTGGGCTGTTACCAGCAGTGGCGTAAAATAATTGCCATTGGTGAGATTGGTAATGGTGACATCCCAGTTTGCGGCTTGGGTGGCACTGGTTGCAAAGGCCGTGGCGAAAGCTGCCAGCGCGAGTGCCAGCGAATGTTTGCGAAAGCCATTTCGGGTTGTAGAGCGTGCATTTCCGTTCATGTTGAACCTCCGGGCTGATTGAGAAAAAATCTTTGTTAGTGCCTGCTTGCCTGTGTAAACAGGTGCGAGCCTGGTCAGTGTCCGCTGCCCAGCCGATTCAAACATCACGAATCAGTCACGAATTGTTCACTTTTTATGGCGCGTGGGGTGAGTCAAACAGGCAGTGCTGTGGTATGCGGCGAAGAGGAGGGGGCTGGTTTGGGTGTGATAACGCTACTGGTTGATGCACCAATGCCAGGGAGGCGGATAAATACACAAAATCTGCCGATATCAAGGCAGCCATGCCCCAGAAAAAATATTCCGGAGCAATGAGTGGCGGGTTAAGACATATTAGGAACGTGTATGTTCTTTTTATTCTTTCCACCAGCGGCCTTGTCCCGCTTTCCACCAGAACATGTTGTATGTATGGGAAAAAGGCCGTCTTTTAAATTGACTAACAGCAACATCCTTTGCTTGTTGGTTTAATTGCCTCAATGGTGGCGGACAGCACGTAGTCTTCCACGCCACGTCCTGGCGCCCAGTCTTTGATAAAGTCCCTGGACTCATCTTTGGGCGCGATACGAATATTCTCAAAGCCGGCTTCACTCATCATCGCTTTCAGATCATCCACCAGCTCGGCACCGGCCATGCAGCCGGCGTGTAGCAGGGGGTCGTTTTTCATATCCTCCGGCATCTCGGTGCTGGCGACTATGTCGGAAATGGCGAGACGGCCCCCGGGTTTGAGGATGCGCAGGGCATCACGAAACACCTGGTGTTTGTTGGGTGAGAGGTTAATCACACAGTTGGAGATAATCACATCGACGGTGTTGTCGGCCACAGGCAGGTGCTCTATTTCTCCCAGCCGGAACTCCACTTGTTTGAATTTGGCTTTTTCCGCATTGCTACGTGCCTTGCTGAGCATCGTGGGCGTCATGTCGATGCCGATGACATGGCCGTTTTCCCCCACTTCCTGAGCAGCGAGAAAGGCATCAAAGCCGCCACCGCTGCCCAGATCCACCACTGTTTCTCCGGGCTTGAGGCTGGCAATGGCGCGCGGGTTGCCGCAGCCCAGCCCCATGTCGGCACCTTCGGGCACGCTGCCACGTTCGTCTTCTGAATAGCCCAGGCGGGTGGAAATGATGGTGTTAATGGCTTCGTCATCAGATACCCCGCAGCAGCTGCTTTCCACACCACAGCTGTTGCTGTTGTTATTGGCTTCAGCCACTTCAGCATAGCTGTCGCGTACATGCTGGCGGATATCGTCGTGAGTTTTTTGATTCATGTTTTGTTCCTGTAAAGTCACTGCGCAGGACGCACCCGTCCGGTAACGCTTGCGCATTTTATATCAAACAGTACAGAGTAGACCATACGGCGCAGAATTTGTTACCGCTGTTATGGGTATATGAGCCAGGAGCCTGTGAGTTCCTCGTAGCTTTGAGCGATGCCGTGACGAAACGCCACGGTATCGTTGAGCCCGGTAATATCATATTGAACCCAATGATACGATGACCGGTCATGCAGGACCGTTGCCGGGAAAATTACCGCAGCATAATGCTGCACTGACAAGATAGTGGTAAACATGGAAACGATAATCGATTTTATTCGCCACGGAGAACCAGAAGGTGGCCGCCGCTTTCGGGGAAGTTCTATTGATGATGCATTGAGCCAAAAGGGGTGGACGCAAATGCGTGCGGCAGTGGAAGGTGGCTGCCCGTGGACGCAAATTGTGTCCTCGCCGCTCATTCGCTGCCATGCCTTTGCATGTGAACTGAGCCAGCAGCACCATATTCCATTGCGTGTGGATGATCGTTTAAAAGAGGTTGGTTTTGGTGACTGGGAAGGTTTTACCCACGATGAAATACACGCACGTGACTTATCCCGCTACCACGCCTTTTATGCCAATCCAGTGAGTGATCGTCCACCGGGGGCGGAGCCCTTGGATGTGTTTTTCACACGGGTATCCGAAGCATTGCAGACCATTGTGGCGGATTTTTCCGGTCAACATATTATGGTGGTGGCCCATGCAGGAGTGATTCGGGCAATGATGGCGCATGTGTTGGATATTCCAGCGGTAGCGGTTTACCGCATTCAGGTCATTAATGCGGGTCTGAGCAGGATTCGCTACGGATCAGGTGGTTTTCAGCTTATTTTTCTCAATCGAAGACATGTTTAGTGTTTTTGCAGGCGCCGTCGTGGGGTTGTGACTGCTACGGCTCAACAGAGTAATTCAGCATCAAGTAATAACATCATGTTAACAGTCCGGGTAACCATGTTGCCGGGCTAGTACTCTGTCCATATTATATTGTCGGGTTCAGCGCTGCTGTGGTGTTTCGCAACAAGGCGCAGCTTGCAGGTAATGGCCCTGTCCTTATCAAAAGCTGCAACGCAGTGGCGAAGCACCACAGCAGCGCCCGAAGGATTGGCCTGTCAGCGTCCATGGCGGCGTTGCGCCTCTTGCTAAGGACTAAGGCCATTCGCTGCGAGTCACGCCCCGCCTAAAGCGCCTACTGTTGGTGCCCTGAGCGCTGACAGACCAACTGAATCCTAATTTATTACCTTGAAAGAGTACTCGGTTTCTATGCGCGTAATCTTTTAAAGAAAAAGAGCAAGAATGGACAAGTAGCATGGATTGCGTATTTTTGAATTATGGATAACATGCAATGAACAGGGAAAATTAAGGGGTCGTTACAGATACGCGCCGCCAGCCCAATCAAGAACCAATTCGCCTTTCATGGTGAAAATCCGATAATGCGCTGGCAAGGTGATGGTGTGTAGCGCCGTATTGAAAGGGGTCAATACTTTTGAATATAAGGGAAACGTACTGAAACAGCGATAATACTTTCCTCACAAAAAATAAAGGGAACTGCGGTAACTGATCCCACTAAGACACTGATTTTATGAAACAGAGTTTACTGTTAGAGAGGATTAACAACACAGTAACTGCCTTAGTTATTCAAGAATCAGTTTTGGAGTAACTTTCAAAAACGCTATTAATGATAAATTTTAGTGTGAAGGGCTTTATTTTGAGCAAAACATTGGGGAACCGGTGTTTCCCAATGATGTTCGCCATGAATATATTTTTAACTCCATTATATTTTTGTTAAAAGAAGCGCCCTGTTTTTATATTGATATCAATAACGGCATCGATACGGTATCCGGTTTTAAATGCAGGTTTTGTCGTACTCTATTCAATATCAACATAAAGGATGAAGTTGAGTGAGAGACATAATGCAACAACCAGCTAACTTAATGGAAGCATTGGCCGCAAGAGTTAAACAGGCGCCGGACAAGCTTGCCTTTGCCTATCTGGATGATCAATGCGATGTGGTAAATCAATTATCCAATCAACAGCTGTATACACGGGCAACAGCAGTTGCGGGAAGGCTGCAACAAATAATTGACCCGTCGGATAGAGTCCTACTGCTTTTCCCTCAAGGTCTGGAATTTATTTATGCTTTTCTGGGAGTAATGTATAGCGGCGCAGTGCCGGTGGTAACAGCTCCACCGCGGGCCACTCAACATGATGATGCCCGGATATGTCACGTTGAAAATATCATTGAAGAAACCGGCAGCAATGTTGTGCTTACAAGCACCTCAATATTAAATGAGGTGGTACAGTGTTTTTTCAAATCCAGTAAATTATCCCAGAAAATTTTATTGGCGGTCGAGGACGTAAATGATGATTTAATCAATCATTGGAGCATGCCGGTAGTCGACAGTAATAGTACCGCTTATTTGCAGCGAACATCAGCCAGCGCCAGAGAAGGAAGCCCGAAATTTGTCATGATAAGTCATGACAATATTAATTCCGTACATGAATCCATCAAAAATGACTATAAATTAACTGCATCGAGCAGATCGGTGCACTGGTTACCAAATTATCATTATTTAGGTTTGGCGCTAGGTATTCTTCAGCCGCTTTATTGCGGGTACAGGGGATATATATGTTCGCAGTTTGATTTTTATAAAAACCCTGGAAATTGGCTGAATGCAATAACCAGATATGAAATTACATTCAGTGGCGCCCCTGATTTTGCATACCGCATGTGCGTCGACCAGGTGTCTGACCCCAAAGAAAATAGCCTGAATCTGTCCGGGTGGAAAACTGCATATAGCAGTGGAGAATCTGTGAATAAAGAAACGATGGACAGTTTTTTTAAAAAATTCAGTTATTGTGGTTTAAAGGAAATGGCCTTGACTTCATTTTATGGGTTGGCGGAATCAGCTTATGTGGCATCAGAAAGCAATTATCCTAAAAATCCCACAATTATTCCACGCAAGTCGATGCAGCGCTTATCCGGGGGAATGGCAGAGAATAACCAGGATAGTCATGCAGAAGCCAAAATCACAAGTTGTGGGCTGCCAGTAAGCGATACACGGGTAGTGGTTATTATTCCAGGGACTTTGACAAGGTGTAGTGAGCTCGAATTAGGAGAGATTCTGGTCAGTAGTAAATGTAATGCTCTGGGTTATTGGAACCAGCCAGCTGAAACAGAAAGAATATTTAACGTTTATCCTGAGGGCTCTGAGGATGGACCGTATTTGCGAACGGGTGACCTGGGTTTTATAAAGGGAGGCGAAGTTCATGTTGTCGGCAGTCTAACGGACTACAGGAAAGAAACACGGTCGCCGGTCAGTATTTCCGGATAAATGAATTTGCAAAAAAATATCATCAAAAAACAGATAGAAAATAATGGTATTCGGTTTCAGCATTTGCTGCGTTGAATCAACTTGAAAATGATAAATACAGATTGAAAAAAATACTATGAAAACAAAAAACAGCAGGGAAGTTGGTGATATTGCAATTATTGGGATGGCTTGCCGATTTCCCGGTGCGAAGAATTATGAAGAATATTGGAATAATTTAATCGCCGGAAAAAATTGTGTGACTGAAATACCAGGGGACCGGTGGAACTGGGAAGACTATTACGGTGACCCCACCAGCGAAGACAGTAAAACAAACATAAAATATGGCGGGTTTATTGAAAATGTGGATATGTTTGACCCACTTTTTTTTAATATATCACCACGTGAAGCAAGCTATATGGACCCGCAACACAGGTTGTTTCTGGAGTCAGCATGGCATGCAATTGAGGATGCGGGATATAACCCGAAAAGCCTGTCAGGAAGAGATATTGGCGTGTATGCCGGTGTGTCGAAAAACGATTATGCGGAGCTGATGAGGGAAAATCAGATTCCGATTATCTCTTTTTTATCAACGGGTACAGTACATTCAATTCTTGCAAATCGCGTATCATATTTATTTGATTTTCAAGGTAAAAGTGAAGTTGTTGATACGGCATGTTCCAGCTTTCTGGTTGCGCTGGATAATGCCGTTAACGATATTAATAATGGATTTTGTGAAGCCGCTGTTGTTGGCGGGGTAAATGCTATCCTCAGTCCAACGATGTATATCTCACACAGCAAATCCGGAATGCTGTCAGAGGACGGTAATTGCAGATCATTTGACGCCAAGGCTAATGGATATGTCCGAGGCGAAGGTGTCGGTGTCGTTTTTATCAAATCTTTGGATCAGGCATTGTCAGATAACGACAATATTCTGGGGGTAATCAAAGGTTCAGCAGTAAAGCACGGAGGACGGTCAAATTTTTTAACTGCCCCCAAAGTTTCGGCACAGGCCGCCACCATCAGCGCTGCAATTTCCGCCGCAAATGTCGATCCAAAAACCATCGGGTATATTGAAACACATGGTACAGGGACACCTCTTGGAGATCCCATTGAGATCAATGCGCTTAAGCAGGCATACAAGCCTTATTTAAGTGGAGATGAATCCCCTTTTTGTGGTTTGACCTCAACCAAAACAAATGTCGGCCATCTTGAAAGTGCTGCGGGCGTTGCAGGGCTTATCAAGGTCTTGCTCAGCATTAAATATAAACGAATACCATCATTGCTGCATTTTGAGAAATTGAACCCATATATTAAATTGGATGACAGTCCTTTTTATATTGTGGATAAAAATCAGCAATGGAATAACGTCACTATGGATGGCGTTGAACATCCACTGCGGGCGGGAATCAGTTCTTTTGGAATGGGGGGGGTTAATGCGCACATAATAGTGGAAGAACCGCCTTTTGTTGATAGAGAAAAATCAACTGATAATCCATTATTAACAGATAAAAAATATGTAGTTCCACTTTCGGCCAAAACACATGAGCAATTACATGAATACGTTGCATCGGTTTATAACTACCTGAATGGAAGAGAGGAATACTGTTCTCTTTCAGATGTATGTTTTACGTTGCAAAGTGGGCGTGAAGCGTTGGAAAAACGAGTTATATTTTTAGCCGACGATTATCGGCAGCTGTTGGGGCTTTTGAAAGCATTCACCGAAAACAAGCATAGCGACCGGATTTTTTCTGGTGATACACGTAATAAAATAGCTGAATTTGTTCCGCAATCTGACAATATTGATGAATTCGCCAAATGCTGGGTAAAAGGTAGTGATGTTGACTGGAAAGGGTTAAGTCAATATCAGTCAGGAAACAGAATTCAATTGCCGGCATACCCATTCCAGAAAAAGCATTGCTGGTTTCCTCGTCCAGATGAAAATAAAACGCCACCGGATGAAGAAACGAATGAAAAGTCAACTAAAACAAAAGAGGGAATCTCTGCATATAAAATTTTCCAAAAGTCGGATTATTTTATACGTGATCACATTGTCAAAGGCGTAAATATTGTTCCGGGGGTAAAATGTCTGGATATTTTTCAGGAAATTGGCGAAAAAATAAGTCAGGAACCTGTCCAGTCATTAAGGGACGTTTATTGGGCGCAAGCGATTAAAGTAGAGCAGGACGTTCGTGTCAATGTGAAATATAGCAAAAATGATTCGGATAATAGCTACAACCTGTCATTGGAAAGTGACGGAAAAATATATTGTACGGGGACTGTTATTGGTGGTTGTCAGGAAAAGCCATTGCGTAGACTTGATATTGAAAAAATAAAAAATCGATGTCAATCAACCCAGGCTCCCAGGGAGTTGTACCATCAATTTAAAAATAACGGGTTACTTTATGGTGAGAGTTTTCAGACAATAAAATCCTGCAACTATAACAAAACGGAAATATTGTGTGAGTTAAAACAGTCTTCTGACATCAATATTTTTACCCTTAACACCACGGGCAATGCTCTTGAACCATCCATGATGGATGGGGTTTTTCAATCTGTGGTTGCATTACAGGTATTAAACGCAGAAGAAAAGCAGAAGCAGAAGGTCCCTTTTTATTTAAAGAGTATTACATTGCACGGAAAAATTCCTGATTCCTGTTACGTGTATTCAACCATAAATGCCAAGTCATCAAAAGACGGTCAGACTGTTTTTAATATGTATTTATGTGATCGGAAAGGAAATATTATTATTGAATTTTCTGACTTTGTTAAGCGTATATATAGGCCATCAATATCATCAAATAATACTTCCCAGAACAATATTCCTGTAAATGATGAGAAAGGTAATATGGAAAACAATATATTGCATTATGTTCCACAATGGATTCCACGAAAATCAGGAATGCATTGTGAAAGACTTTCCACTGTAATTGTTTTTGATACTAATCCATCGCTGACAAATTTTTTGCGTAAGGCAGGAAAATATCAGACGGTTATTTTAGTAAAAATGGGGGATAAATTTAAAAAGACAGGCGAAAACTCTTATACAGTTAATCGGGAAAACAGAGATTCACTTGGTTTATTGTGGGATGATATTAAAAGCCAAGATGTAGAACCGGAATCAGTAATATACAAATGGAATTATAAAAATAACCCATCGGTATCACATAATATTGATTTTGGAATAAAGTCATTACTGTCGATAACACAGTCCCTGATACTGTCTAAACTATCAAAGCGGGTTCGTATTTTATATTTATATTCCATGCGTGAGACTGTGGCATCATGCCTGCATGCATCAGTGGGAGGGTTCTCAAGAACCTTGAAATTTGAGAATCCCCACATCAATATTACTTCTGTTGGGTTAGGTGAATATAACCCAGAAAAAATCGCCAATGCAGTCATGCAGGAATTGGGTTTTTACCGGAATGCACCCCTCAATGAAGTTCAATATGCGAATGGGCAAAGAAAAGTCCGCATGATTGTGGCGCATAAAAATTTCTCAACATCATCGAATGAATCCATAATCAAACAGAATGGAACTTATCTGATAGCCGGTGGTGCGGGAGGGTTGGGTTATCTGTTTGCGCAATACCTTGCCGAAAACTATAGCGCAAAATTGATCCTGATTGGACGCTCAAAGAAAAATAAAAAAATTGAAAGAAAGCTTGCGCAGTTATGCAAATTGGGTGGAGATGGACAGTATTACGCTGCGGATATAAACAATAACACCTCTTTAATAAATGCCTGTCAAGAATTTCGGGAGAAAGGTATTCACCTAAATGGTGTGCTTAATTGTGCGGGCCTGATTGAAGACGCTTACATAATAAATAAAACCAGGGAATCATTTGACAATGTCATTGCGCCTAAAATAATGGGAACAGTGAATTTGGATAAGGCAACCAAACAGGATCAACTGGATTTTTTCATTTTATTTTCATCAATTGCCTCTATTATGCCCAATCAAGGGCAATGTGATTACGCGGCAGCAAATAGTTTTTTAGATGAATTTTCGTCATACAGGAATCAATTGACGGAACAGGGAAAAAGATCTGGCAGAGCGATTGCGATTAATTGGCCATTATGGAAAAACGGCGGAATTGGGGTGATAAAGGAAGAAGAGGATCACCTGTGGGACGTTTTTGGAATGAAAGCGTTGGAGAATGATAGGGGTTTATTCATTTTTGACAATATTTTGCGCCAGGGAATGACATCTCTTCCTGATCAGTTAATTGTGATTGAAGGGGATCAATATAAGATCGAAAAACACCTGAGTGTATTATCACGTGATTATTCTTTTTATAAAGACAATTTAACGAATGAAGCATCCTTGAAAGAAAAAATACGAGAAATAATTTCAAATTCAGGTGAAGATTCAAAAGATATCGGTGATTCGGATAATCTGACAGATTATGGAATTGATTCCGTCGGGATTTCAAAGATCACAGCGTCAATCAATAAGGTTTTTTCTCTGGATGTGGACCCAACTTTATTTTTTGATCTTAATACAGTGTCAAAAATATCGGGATATCTTTGGGATAATTACAGTGAAAGATTGCTTGATAATTCCATATGGAATACTGCTGAGGGCCAAGAGGAATCATGGTTCACGCCAGGGCAGGCGTTGATTGATGTGGATTTTTCAGACAGTTCCAAATTGATTTTCCAAAAAACATTATCTGATGAAGAGTTTTTTATGAAGGATCATGTTGTGGAAGGCCTGTATAACGTTCCGGGAGCCTGCTATATAGAAATGGCTTTGCAGGCGGGAAATTTGTTGGAACAGGGTAAGAATGTATTAAAGTTGTCTAATAATTATTGGGCAAAACAGCTTTCCACACCCGGCGATCCTATTCAGGCGGATTTACGCCTGATGAAAAAAGACGATTTCTATGAATATGAAATAACCCACGCAGAAGGTAGTGGAAGAGTGCTTCATGCACTTGGTCAAGTGCATACAAAATTGATTTCAAATATTGATGAAAGCCCATTGGGAACAATTGATTTTGATGAAATTAAAAGCCGTTGTTCTGTAATCCGGAAAACAGAGGAAATTTATCAATTTATACACTCTGAAGGATTGCATGTGGGCCCGAGTTTTCAGCCGATGATTCAGGTAAATTTGAGCGAAAGAGAGGCGCTATCGCACTTGAAATTGCCCGAGTTTATAGCAGATACCTATGAGGATTATGTTCTCCATCCCAGTATGCTTACTGGCGTTTTGCAAACGGCATTGCTTAACAACAAGCCAGACGGGATAAATAGCAGCAAGTTTATACCCATAGCAATTGATGAAATTATTGTACATAAGAAAATACCAAAAGAATGTTATGTGCATACAGAAACAATGTCCTTAAATAAAGAAAATAATGAAATCAAAAAATATAATGCAAGTATTATTACGACAGATGGGAATATTGTTGTTGAAGTCAAGGGATTGTCATTGCGCAATCTGACACATACAAATGAATATTCCGAAGCACAAAAAGCAAAGCCAACAGGCAAGTATAATTCTGATGCTAAGCCTTCAGATATAACCGTTGAACAGGTAAGTGAGATATTAAAAGAGACTTTATCCGAGGCCATTGGAATGCCGCCTTGTGATATTGAAGCCGATGTTCAACTGGAAACATATGGCATAAATTCTGTAATGATCGTTGATCTTAATCGGCGTCTTGATCAAATGTTTGGAAATTTGTCAAAAACATTATTTTTTGAGTATAAGAGTATTCAAGAGTTGGCAGAATATTTTTTGGCGAATCACCAGAATACCCTGAAAAGAATAATAGGAGCGGAGAATTCTGGTACAGGTTCTCCAGATGAAAAAACAACGGTAACTGATGGTGTGGGGGAATATCATCAAGATGATGAAGACGCGCCCGCGGGTAATGACATTTTTGTGAATGTCGCTGACAACGATGAGACTGTTCCGGAAGATTTTATGGACAAGGAACCGGTTGCAATTGTTGGTATGAGCGGAAGATACCCAGAGGCAAAAAATCTTGCGGAATTCTGGGAAAATTTAAAATCTGGCAGAGACAGTATCAGCAAAATACCTGAATCAAGATTTGATCGCCAGGCATTACAAAAGATGTTTCCAGATAAAAATCTGTTGCCTGAAGAGTGGGGAGGATTTCTGGATGATATTGATAAATTTGATCCTCTGTTTTTTAATATTTCACCAAGAGAGGCATCAATAATTGATCCACAGGAACGTATGTTCCTTGAAGTGGCCTGGGAGAGCATCGAAGATGCAGGATATAACTACAGGAATTTACAAGGGAAGTCTGTAGGCGTTTTTGTTGGCGCATTATGGCAACCCTATATTTCATTGGGCGTTGAACAGACCTTCAAAGGTAATTTGCAAAGGCCACACGGGCTGCTTTATAGCATCGCAAACAGAGTATCTTTTTTCTTTGACTGGTGTGGGCCAAGCTTGGCCGTGGATACGGCTTGTTCTGCCTCTTTAACAGCACTTCATTTGGCTTGTGAAAGCTTAAAAAGGAAAGAAACTCACAGTGCTATTGTCGGGGGGGTCAACATATCACTCTCGTCGAGTAAATATTTATGGCTAAGTAATAATAATTTTCTCTCCAGTGATGGAAAATGCCGAAGTTTTGGCAGTGGCGGAGATGGGTATGTTCCGGGAGAAGGTGTTGGGGCTGTTTATCTCAAACGCCTGAAGGATGCGATACGGGACGGTGACCATATTTATGGTTTAATCAAAGGCACATCCATAAACCACGGCGGAAAAACGAATGGGTATACTGTGCCAAACCCGGTTAAACAAACAGAACTGATATTATCCACACTTGATAAAAGTGGCATTTCTCCAGAAGTGATTTCATACGTTGAGGCACACGGGACAGGCACATCTCTGGGTGATCCCATCGAAATTACAGGACTGCAAAAAGCCTTTTCCAACTATACAGATAAAAAAGAGTTTTGTGCTATTGGTTCAGTAAAATCCAATATTGGTCACCTGGAGGCGGCAGCAGGTATTGCAGGGTTGACTAAATTACTTCTTCAGTTGAAACACAAGACGCTGGTTCCATCAATCAATGCTGATGAATTAAACCCAAATATCGATTTTTCATCTACACCTTTTATCGTGCAAAAAGAGCTGAAATCCTGGGGCCCATTTACTGATAAAGACAATAATGGCCAGGAAAAAGAGATGCCGTTACGGGCAATGTTAAGTTCTTTTGGCGCCGGGGGGAGTAATGCACATGCGATCATCGAAGAATATCGTAATGTAAATTCCCTTGCTACTCAGAATATTGGTGGTAACAATAAAAATCAGGAAATAATTGTTTCCCGATTATCTTCGGGTAAGGAAATCATCATTCCCTTGTCCGCAAAAACAGTCGACCGCTTGAAGTTACATGCTGATAATTTACTGAACTATATAGAAATAAATGAAACCAATATCCTGAATGCAGGAGACAGTTACAGAGGTAATGCAATTCAACTGGAAGATATTGCATTCACTCTTCAAACAGGCCGGGAGGAAATGGACGAACGTGTTGTCTTTTTGGTTAAGGATGTTTCTGATCTAAAAGACAAGTTGAGAAATTATATCAGTATAGAAGGTGTTGCTTCATCAAAAATTATAAGTGGCAATATTGGTTCGGGCCGTAAGACATTCAATGTATTTTCTTTGGATAACGAACTTAATAATGTTTTTGATAACTGGATTTATTCCGGAGACGGACTGAAGATTGCAACTTTATGGATAAATGGAATAGAGGTTAACTGGGATCAGTTATATCATACCCGTAAGCCAGAGAAGGTAAGTTTACCAACTTATCCTTTCCGTAAGGACAGGTACTGGATTGCAGAAACAGACTCGGAATTTATGAGGAACACAGCCACACTACAACAAGTAACACAGATTCACCCGTTGTTGCATGAAAATACATCCGATTTATATGCGCAGCGTTACAGTTCTACATTTACTGGTAAAGAAGCATATTTTGAAAAATCCAGATTGAATGAAGAAATGGTTTTATCAAGTATGGCATACCTTGAAATGGTACATGCTGCAATTTCTCAGGCGAGTGGTATAAAGGAGCAACAACAGAAGACCGTTTTTCTGTCTGATGTTGAATGGCTGGAATGTTTTACTGTTAAGGATCAAAGAAAATTACATATTACACTGACGCTGGATGAGGATCTTAATGATAATATTGAGAATGTTAAATTTGAAATTTATTCCGCTGGTGAAAAACAGGGAGAAAATTCAGTTTTTCATGCCAGGGGGTGCGTTTATGTAGACGACAGAGAAAAAAAGGAAGTCCTGGATATAACATTCTTACTGAAGAAAATGAGCAGGCATCTTGACCCAAATGCATGCGATGAGATTCTTGGTGAATTGGAATATATTAAAAATAAAGGGAAAATAAAAGATATTTATATTGGAGGTAGTAGCGCGCTGATAAAGTATGAGTCATATAATCTTGCGCATAATTCAAATTATACTTTTACGCTTAATCCCGATTCTTTAGAGACGGTATTGACCGCAGCTATTGTTGTTTCCAAGAAAACAGATAAGTCAACAACTGACAATACATTATTATCTGATTTGTCATCTATACAATCTTTTATTCCCATGATGCTTGGAACCATGAATATATACCAGAAATGTTCAGGGAATATGTTTGCATGGATTAAAAATGTGCGTCATTCCGTATTGCCTGTAGATGGTATAGATAGGAACATGGTAGAGATGGATGTCGACTTTATAGACAGTAAGGGCTATGTGTGTGCCCGGGCAATTGGTTTGGGGTTTGAGTCCATGGACGTGTCAAAGCGGGCTGATGTCTCACGCCCCATAAATCATTTTTTTGAATCTCCCACACGTATTCCGGAAAAACCTACTGCTATTACTTTACTCAACTTACAGTCAGTTCATCAGGTAAAATCGCAAAATTTTGATTTGAATGTGGTGGATGCGCAACATGAAGAAAATTATACAATATCATTAATGGACAGTGACACAGATGAAGCTGTAATTACAGATACTGTTGATACATCAGCTTCCCTGGAAAGGTTGATATCACAAAAATATAATTTTGTGAAAGTGTTAAGTGAGAGCCTTGCCAGAGCATTGTATATGGAATTAAACGATGTGGATATTGACAGGCAATTTACCGAAATGGGCCTGGATTCTATTGTCGGTGTTGAATGGATAAATGAACTCAACCAAAAGCTATCACTGGATGTCAATGCGACTATTGTTTATGACTATCCTACGATACGAGATTTTGCACGGTATTTGGAAAATAAAATGGCCAGTCAGGATGTTCAGCCAGCTTCAGATTATAATACCCCACCAAAAAGCAGACACAGGAGAAATAAACGATTAAGTAAAAAATCGCCAGAATCAGATAATGTCATTATCCCAAAGGTGGATGACCTGCAAAAATTACTTGCGATAAGTCTGGCGAAGGCTTTATACATGGACGAGAGTGATATAAATATCGAATTACCATTCATTGATATGGGGCTGGATTCTATTGTCGGTGTTGAATGGATAAAAGTAATTAATGATCAGTTCAATACATCTATTTTAGCCACCGCGGTATATGACCATACAAATTTACGTGAATTCTCCCGCTATCTTGAAAAGGTTATAAAAAACAAGGTAAGTGAAACATCTTCAGGCGTTGAAATGGTTGATTGATTATTGTTAAAGCGGAAGAGTCCGGCATAAATCAAAACTTTTTATAAAGTATTTAATATTTCCACAAAAATCAGTGAAAATTAAAATGAGTCAAAGCGCAAGAAAATACAGGCGATTGTCCAAAAAGAAAAAGATTGTTGATTTTAAAATTAATAAATCTTCGCCTTATAGCGACTTATATTTTTATAGCAATGAGTATGTGGGAGATTTTGAAAGTGAAGGCGAGGTGGCTATAAAATACCGGATCAATGCCAGCGATAATATTTGTTTAAATAATCATAAAGTATTTGGCCAATTAATTTTTCCTACCGACGCCTATTTGGAAATGATTGCGGTAGCATGCAAGACATATTTTAATATTGATTCAATGATGTTTAACAATATCATTATTGTTAATCCGCTTGTGGGTGATACTACATTAACGAACGATGTTACGCTTGTTTTTCAGAAAAATGGGAGTGATCTTCGGTTCAGTGTGCACTCTAACCATAAATCACAGGTTGATGGCAGTGGAGGAATAATTCATATCAGGGGTAATCTTCACCCAATTACCAAACGTTCAAATAAACCAGTAAAATATTATCCCGGCCTACACATTGAGGGTGCCAGACAGGTTTTGATTGACGATTATTACTCATCTGATTCAAATATTGTTCTCGGTGAATTTTATAATTCTTTAAAAAACCTCACTTTTGGCCGGGAACAATCAGTGGGAAAAATAGAAGCAGATATACCGGAAAACAAATTTTTATTAAACCCTTCTGTGGTCAGTGCTGCACTGGCTAATGCAATGAGTTATGGTCCCCATCGATTGGGTGAACATCATGATATTACCAATGATATTTTTTTACCCTACAAAATTAATAATCTTTTTGTTTGTGGCCCAATAATTGGAAAATCCTTTACGTCGTTGGCCGAGGTTAAAAATTTTAATGAAAACTGGGTTGAGGTATATCTGGAAATAGTTGATGAAAATAATAATGCTGTTTTGGTTGTCGATACATTAAGGCTACAAAGAGTCAACGCTGATAATTATAAAAATAGTAAAGCAAAATTTGCTACGAAGAAAAAAATACCATTGTCATCTTCAGCTGGACTTACACCAACTGGTTTGAACGGAAAATATCCTCAGTGTGAGGATATTGCTGTTATCGGGATGTCTTGTCGATTTCCCAAAAGCAAAAATATTGAAGAATTTTGGGATATATTAAAAAACGGTCATGATTGCATAACTGAAGTACCTGAAGACAGATGGCGGGAATTTGATCATTGGTACCATCCGGACCCAAATAATCAACATACCTCATATTCAAAATGGGGTGGTTTTATTGGTGATATCGACAAATTTGATCCACTGTTCTTTAATATATCGCCATCTGAAGCTGAATTAATGGACCCTCAACAACGAATATTTCTGGAAGAGGCGTGGCGAACCATAGAAAGTGCGGGGTATTCAACAGAATCATTAAGTGCCAGAAACTGTGGAATTTTTGTTGGTTGCACAGTGGGGGATTATGAGCGGCTGCTTGCAATGAGTGGGGAAGATACAAATGGCCAGTCTTTTATGGGGACTTCCAGCGCAATATTAGCGGCACGTATATCCTATCTCCTCAATTTAAAAGGGCCTTCGCTTTCAGTTGATACAGCATGTTCATCATCACTGACCGCAATACATCTTGCGTGCATGAGTATACGCACTGGAGAAAGTGATTTGGCCATTGCGGGTGGCGTCAGTGTTTTTTCCACACCATTGGCACATATTTTAACATCAAGAGTGCGCATGCAATCGACAGATGGCCGGTGCTTTACATTTGATAAATCAGCAAATGGTACGGTTTTTTCTGAAGGTTGTGGTGTCGTAATGTTAAAGCCGCTTATACAGGCCGAGAAGGATAGCGATAATATTATTGGTGTTATCAAGGGCTCGGGCGTTAATCAGGATGGGAAAACCAATGGCATTACTGCGCCAAGTGCCAGGTCCCAGGAAAGTCTGCTGCGCAGTATTTACCAAAGATACAAAATCAACCCTGATGATATTACATACGTTGAAGCCCATGGAACAGCAACGCCGCTGGGTGATCCCATTGAATTTCAGGCATTAACAAATGCTTTCCAGAATGTAACCAAAAGAAATCAATATTGTGCAATTGGTTCGGTGAAATCAAATATTGGCCATGGCAGTTACGCAGCGGGAGTGGCCGGTATGATAAAAACATTATTATGTTTGAAGCATAATAAATATGTTCCATCTGTGCACTTTAAAGAAGCCAATAATATTATTGATTTTGATCATTCTCCATTTTTTGTCAGCACAGATTATAAATACTGGCCAGAACCGAAACATGGAAAACGTATGGCGGCGGTAAGTTCTTTTGGTTTTAGCGGGGCGAATGCACATATTGTTTTGGAGGAGTACAAAATACAGGACAGTCGCTATAAAAATGATCGTCATGTATTGGATGTCGCCAACCGGAATTCAGCTCCTGTCATTCTTCCACTTTCGGCAAAAAACAAAGACAGGTTAATGGATGTGGTAGTAAACCTGTCAAATTATCTCAAGGCGTGTTTGTCGAATAGCGCTTCCGGCATGCCAAAATTATCTGAGGTGGCCTACACTTTACAAGTCGGGCGTGACCCTATGGATGAGCGTGTTGTATTTGTTATTCATTCTATGTCGGATTTATTGGAAAAACTGGATAAATACATCGGTAAACAAATAAATATCAATGGGTGTCATCAAGGTAATATAAAATCCGGTAGTAAAATAATATCCCGTTTCAAGGATAACCCGGATGCTGAGAAATTATTAATCGCCTGGGTAAAGAAGGGAGTGACGGAGGAATATCTGGATTTGTGGGTTAATGGCATTCGTGTAGATTGGAATATACTTTATAAACACGAAAAACCTAATAAAGTTATTTTACCAACTTATCCTTTTTCCAAAGAACGATATTGGGTGAGCGCACCGATAACCCAAAAAAGTGAGGTGCATTCTGAAACGGTACCTTCTTCTATTGTCATACACCCACTTGTACAGTTTAATGATTCAGATATTTTTTCTCAGATTTATTATTCGGTATTTGATGGCAGTGAGTATTTTTTCAAAAAAAACACAACTCACAATATTGCAGTCATGGAAAACATGGTTTTTCTGGAAATGGCTAGAATTGCAATTATAGCTGCTTTAGGTGACGCCCATAAAAACATAAATATTGAACTGGATAATACAAAATGGTTTTCGGATGTGGTTGTTGAAGAAGAGCCAATCAAGTTGTTTATTGATTTATATGAAATAAAATTTGATGAAAATAATAATTTCAAATCAGTAAATTATAATATTTTCTCAATGGAAAGTGATTCCCCTGAAAAAATAATTCATGTTCAAGGTGTTGGTTCATTGGGATTACAGTCCCCCGTTGAAAATATAAATATCACCAATATTTTGGAAGATATTAATGGCTCTACATTAAACCCAGAACAATGTGATGAGGTTTATGAGTTATTGAATATTGATTGTGTGCCCGGTGATTTAGGCCTTAAAAAGGTTTTTTTTGGTGATGGTCAGGCTGTCGTTCGGCATTGTTTGCCAGATTATTCACTGGAAGATGGCGTTGATTATGTATTACATCCAGTTCCAATGACGCTGGTGAGCAAGACGGCGATAGCCATAATAAAGGGGGTTAGTAATGTCATCGAAAAGGAAGTAAAAAAAGGGGAAAACAGGGAAAGGTTGCATAGTGATTTATTCCTGTTAGCAGATTCTCATCCCGTTTCTGTAAAAAAAATAAGAATATTTTCTTCCCTTGGTGGAATCATGCATAGCTGGGTACGTTATACAAAAGGAGGGTCATCTAGTGGTACTACATTTAAGGTAGATATAAGTGTATGTGATGAAGCAGGTAATGTATGTGTAGAGGTTATCGGATATGAAGTGGAAGTCTATTTATCTGATAATAATAAAAATTATTCTGAGCATGATCGCCCCAAAAAAATGTTATCACTAGTGGATAACAGGCAGTATGATGTTTTTGAAGATGTTTTCGATCAATTGGATATAAGTCCAATAAAAAATAATGGGGTATATTTGATTACATGTGATTGTGAGAAAATGGGCGTTTTATTGGTGGAATACCTGTCCCAATGGGGTGCTGCAAAAATATTTTTGGTTATATGCTCAGAAAAGATTGATTCGTTTAAGGATAAATTAGAAACAATCGAAACCCTGAATGTTGATATTCAGTATATAAGCCATGATTTATTACAATTGTCTTATGTAAAATCATGTTTGGTTAATACGAATCACCTTGCTCACAAAATAAACGGTATTTTTTATGCCGGAACAATATCCGATTGCTCAGTAAATAATAGCTCTGAAGTGGAATGTGAATTTTCACGGTCTGTAGAGATCTTCAACAAAATATATGCAAACCCTGTTCCAGAGCAGGAGTATCCGGATTTTATCTGTGATTTTTTATCTGGGAAAAACATAATAAAGCAGCAGTCCGCGGGAAGTGATAACCACGTTATTTATCGCACAGTGAAAGTGACCGGTTTGGATGGGTTTCAGGGAAAAAATATAATATGTGGCAAATCACTTGTTGTTGACTGGGAAGTGGAAAGTGGTGATATACAGAATAAGACCTTGCATAAAAATGGTGAATTTCTGTATTCAAATCGTGAATTTATAGAGAAAGTGTTTGGTCTGGCGTTTGTGCAATATAACACATCCCCGTTTGTTATTGCCGACAAAGGATTGCCTTCACTACAGTGTCACTTTATAAGTGAATCACAAGCAGAAAATTATCAGGGAATAAATAATGACAGAAATTTTAATAATCCTACCTTTAACGCCCCCAGTTTCGCCCAGAAAAAAAATATTCAATTAAGTGCATCAGACATTGGGGTTTATATTGAATCCGATCTTAAGAAAATAATCCATGAACAATTAAAAATTAATTATGAATTATTAGATGTGGATACCAATTTTTCGGAGTTTGGTTTCGATTCGATTGGTTTGACTGAATTTTCTCACCGCCTTTCACAATACTTTGATATTGAAGTATTGCCTGCGGTTTTGTTCGGAAATTATACATTGGAAAAACTGATAACGTATCTGTTGTCGGAACATAATGACGAAATTATTAAATATTATCGAGAACAGCAGGAAATAACGCCACACAAAAAGAAAAGTCTATCTTCATTGAAAGAAGGCAACAAAACGCCGGATAATATACGTTCATTAATCAAACAAGGGTGTTTGGTTAAAAATAATGAACCCTTGTCGAGGAGGGCGGAAATTACCGGGGAGAACCCTGAAAAAAAATCTTGTTCGGAACGTGTTGCGGTAATCGGAATAAGTGGAAAATTCCCGATGGCGGATACTCTTGATGATTTCTGGAATAATTTGGAATCCGGTAAAGATTGTATTACCAGAGTACCTGTGGATCGTTGGGATTCAAAAAACGATTTCACTTCCAGTCAAAAAAGTCAACATAAACCGCATATGACATGGGGCGGATTTATTAATGGGGTGGCAGAATTTGATCCCGATTTTTTTGGTATATCACATCGTGAAGCGGAGCTTATGGACCCTCAGCAGCGTTTGTTGATGACGTATGTGTATCGCGCCATAGAAGATGCAGGTTATAGCCCAAAGAGTCTTTCAGGGAAAAATATTGCTGTCTTTATCGGCACCGAGAATAGTGGTTATGACAGTTTAATTGAAAAATCAGGCAGCGAAATTGAAGCGTATACTGCGACAGGAACGCAGCCTTCGGTGGGGCCTAACCGTATAAGTTTTTATCTTGATCTTCGTGGACCCAGTGAGCCTATTGAAACCGCATGCGCGAGTTCTCTGGTTGCCATTCGACGGGGAATGATGGCATTAAATGAGGGTTGTGAAATGGCTATTGTGGGGGGAGTTAATACATTGTTATCCCCGGCACGGCATATTGCCTACGACAAAGCAGGTATGCTGAGTGGAGATGGGCGCTGTAAGACTTTTTCAACTGATGCCGATGGCTTTGTAAGAAGTGAGGGTGTTGGAATTTTACTGCTTAAGAAACTCAGTCGTGCCGAAGAAGAAGGTGACCATGTCTATGGCTTGCTTTGTGGCGGTGCCGAAAGCCATGGGGGACGGGCACATTCATTAACAACGCCTAATCCCATAGCGCAAACTCAATTATTGGAAAAGGTCTATAAAGAAGCCAACATTGATCCGCGAACAGTCACTTATATAGAAACTCACGGCACTGGCACACAGTTGGGTGACTCCATTGAAATTGATGGTCTTAAAACGGCATTCAGGTCGTTAATTAACGGGATCAAACATCATAGTCCTTCAAATGATACAGGCGCATCTTTGACTGCTAATGCGTATTGTGGGCTGGGGTCCGTCAAAACAAATATCGGTCACACAGAGCTGGCTTCAGGTGTGATTGGTGTCATTAAAGTATTGCTTCAGCTAAAGCATGCAATGCTGGTAAAGAATATCCACACCGCTCCATTGAGTCCTTATTTACAATTGGAAGGAAGCCCATTTTTTGTCGTTCAGGATGGACAAAAATGGCAGGCATTATCCGATGATTCTGGCGTGCCTATACCACGTAGGGCAGGTATCAGCTCATTTGGTATGGGTGGGGTGAATGCTCATGTCATTCTGGAGGAATATATACCCAGGCAGAAGAAAATAAGCGCCACAACCCCGGCTCAGCTCGTCATATTTTCTGCACGTAATAAGAAACAACTTGATCTGCTTGTAAGGCAGATGTTGGATTATGTGATAAAAAGTGAAGAGCTGCCGTTAGACAGTTTTGCTTATACGCTTCAGGTTGGACGGGATCAAATGGATGTCAGGCTGGCAATGATTGTGTCTGACCGCGAATCACTGATAACCGGCATTAAGGAATATTTGGGTGTAAATGATTCAGTATATCCCGCTGTGCCTTTGACTTTTTCAGGAGAAAGTCAGCGTAATTCCGTTGATGGGCGATTTATTAATGACCTGTTTCAAGAAAAAAATCTCGAAAAACTTGGGGAATATTGGGTCGAAGGAGGGAATATCCCCTGGGATTTATTACATAAGGGGAAAACCCTTAACCGGGTTCCATTACCTACCTATCCTTTTGGCAAAAAACACTATTGGATTTCAAGGGCCGGCCTGCCTCGTCGTGAAATCTTGGAAACACCGGAAATTAAGGGTGCCCAGGTCGAGGAAAATGAGTGGATTACTATGGGGAAAGCATCACGGAGCCCACTTTTCGAAAGTTGGTTTTTCTACAATTGATTAATAAGGGAGAGTTGATTTTGGAAAAGAAAAATGTATTTCTGATTGTAAAAGATGTGATTTCAGAGGTATTGCCTGATGTCGATTCTGATGGTGTAAAGATTGAACAAAACCTTAAATCGCTGGGTGCCAACTCAATTGATCGTACAGAGATAGTAATGTTATCAATGGAGCGGTTGGGGATAAAGTTACCGCTGGTCAGTTTTGGGGGTGTGGAAAATATTGAAGAAATGGTCGATGTTTTGGTTGATAACACCTGAATTACAAATAGCCGTAATTATCACGTAATTGCAAGGAAATGGGATGGTAAAGGAGTCAGGCAAAAAAGTTGCTGTTGTCGGTATGGGAATAGTGTCTTCTATCGGGGGCAATATTTCGAGTTTCACGCGGTCACTTAAAAATGGTACCTCGGGTATCACCCGGTTGGCCGGAAGAGAAGGGCCAGAATTATCTGTGGATATTGGTGCTGAAATAAATGGGTTTTCATTTAATGATGGCCTTGCCAGTTATCCTGATCTTCCCGAAGAACTTTTACAAAAAGCGAAAAGTTGTGCACGACGATCACCTTTTCCAGTACAGGCGTCAGTATTGTCAGCGCTGGAAGCATGGCAGGATTCCCGCATGTTTTCCCAGAAAAATGACCCTGAACGGTTGGGAGTCATTGTTGCTGGAGAGAGTACAACTCAAAATTATCGTTATGGGTTGCATGCAGGTTTTGCAACCGACCCGGAATATTTGTCACCAAGGTATGCGCTTCAATTTCTGGACAGTCATCAGGTTGGTGTACTCAGTGAAATATTTAATATTGAAGGAGAGGGATTTGTGGTTGGTGGTGCCTCGGCGAGTGGTAATGTCGGTCTTATAAAGGCGGTGCAGCTGATTCAATCCGGTTTTGTGGATACTTGCCTTGTCACAGGCATCGTGGCGGATTTATCACCGATTGAGTTGCAGGGGTTTGTCAATATTGGCGCAATGGTCGGGAAAAATAAGTTTCAATCACCGGACCAGGCCTCACGTCCCTTTGATGCTGAGCATGCTGGTTTTGTATATGGTCAGGCGAGCGCTTGCGTGATTTTACAATCTTGTGATGTGGCTGAGTCCAAAGGGGCGGTGATACGATCAAAGGTACTGGGTTGTGCCCTGAAGCTTGATGGTGTCAGTACCTCTGAGCCCAATGTTGCAGGGGAAGCTGCTGCGATGAATAGGGCGCTGCGCAGAGCGGGGGTTTCGGCACATGAAATTGATTATTTGAATGCACATGGCAGTTCATCACCGCTGGGCGACTCTACTGAAGTGGAGGCAATCAAGCGTGTTTTTAAACATCATGTGTCAGAGTTGTGGGTCAATTCAACCAAGGGGTTGACTGGTCATTGTTTATATTCAGCAGGGGTTGTGGAATTCATTGCATCGGTTCTGCAAATGGAAGGTGGGTTTATTCACCCTAACCGGAATCTGGATAACCCCATTGATCAAGACCTTCGTTTTAGTGGGGCAACATTTGAGAGGGATAATATCGAGCTTGCAATGAGTAATTCGTTTGGGTTTGGTGGAATTAATTCCAGTATTGTTTTTCAAAATCATCGTTAATTATAAAAATACGTGTGATATTTTAAAAATATAATCAGAGTAAAAGGATAGTTATATGCAACTGGTCGGAATTGAAATGCTGAATATTTTTGGCGGTAGCGCTTATTTGGATGTTGACCAGTTAGCGAGCCATCGTGGTCTGGATAAAACACGGTTTGACAATTTGCTGATGAAAGAAAAATCCGTGGCTTTGCCTTATGAAGATCCTGTTTCATTGGGTGTCAATGCGGCAAAACCAATTATAGATGCATTAAGTGATAGTGAAAAAGATCGAATAGAAATGCTTATTACGTGTACGGAATCATCATTTGATTTTGGGAAATCAATGAGTTCCTATATGCATGATTATTTAGGGTTAAACCGGAATTGCCGGCTGTTTGAAATTAAAAGCGCATGTTATTCAGGAACAACAGGATTACAGGTAGGAATAAATTTTGTATTGTCCCAGGTATCGCCGGGCGCCAAAGTTTTGGTGATTGCGACGGATATCTCAAGATTTCTGGTGGCGGAAGGCGGAGGTGTGTTGTCTGAAGGCTGGTCTTTCGCAGAACCCAGTTCCGGTGCTGGTGCCGCGGCGATGCTGGTGAGTGACCGTCCTTATATATTTCAGGTGGATGTTGGCGCCAATGGGTATTATGGATTTGAGGTTATGGATACTTGTCGGCCAGTGGCGGATAGTGAGGCAGGTGATTCTGATCTGTCTTTATTATCTTATCTGGATTGTTTGCAACAGTCTTTTTCCGAATATCAAAAACGTGTCCCCGATGCGAATTATCTGGAGAGTTTTTCCTATCTTGCTTTTCATACGCCTTTTGGAGGAATGATAAAAGGAGCCCATAGAACCATGATGCGTAAAATGCTCAAGGCAAAAGCCGATGTTATTGAGTCAGATTTTGAAGAAAGGGTGTTTCCAGGACTTATCTATTGCCAGCGGGTTGGTAACATTATGGGGGCGACCACCGCCCTTTCTTTGGTCAGCACCATCGAACATGGCGAATTTTATTCCCCGAAAAGAGTCGGGTGTTTTTCATACGGGTCTGGTTGTTGTTCTGAGTTTTTCAGTGGCGTCGTGACAGCAGAAAGCCAGGAGTATCTGAAACAATTCAATATTGCGGATAAGTTGGATCAGCGGTATCCATTGTCAATGGACGAATATGATGCCTTGATCAAGGAAAGTACCACCGTTCGTTTTGGCACACGAAATGTAAAGCTGGATACGGGGTTTCTTGACGGCGTTCGGAATTCATCAGATATGCCCCGTTTGTTTTTAAAGGAAATTAAAGAATATCATCGTTTGTATGAGTGGTCACAATGAGTTATCAAACAATAAAGGTAAAAATGGAAGCCCCCGTTTGTTATCTGAAGTTATATCGTCCTGAAGCGGGTAATACCATAAATGATCAGTTGATCCGCGAATGTCATCATGCACTTAAATTGTATGGCCCGGACTGCAGTATTGTCGTATTGGAAGGACTGCCTGAGGTATTTTGTTTTGGGGCGGATTTTCGGGATATCGAGCAGGGCATGGCAGAGGGGGCTGGTGATGTGGACGCGCAGGACCCGGAGCCATTGTATGATCTTTGGACTGAGCTGGTTGCAGGACCTTACATTACCATTGCGCATGTACGGGGGAAGGTTAACGCAGGTGGCGTTGGTTTTGTCTCTGCTTGTGACATAGTGCTTGCGGATGAAACTGCCTCATTCAGTTTATCGGAATTACTATTCGGTTTATTTCCTGCATGCGTATTACCATTTTTAATTCGTCGTATTGGACATGGCAAGGCGCATTATATGACATTGCTTAACAAGCCGATATCGGTACAACAGGCATTTTCCTGGGGATTGGTCGATGCTTATGATGCGGACAGTGTTTCATTATTACGGAAGCACCTGCTTAGGCTCCGGCGTATTTCAAAACCCAGTGTCGCCAAATATAAAACCTATATGCTGTCTTTGAACAACTTAATTGTCCGGGAAAAATCCCAGGCGGTTCGGGCAAACAGTGAAATGTTTTCGGATATTGATAACAGAGAGAAAATCAGCCGTTATGTGAAAACCGGAAAATTCCCCTGGGAAGTATAATATTTTGTCCTGAATCATAAGTTAGAATAACCTATTGGAGATATGTCTTGGAAGAATCAGTCATTGAATTGCGTGAAATTAATCCGCAAATTGTCCAGATAACCATGCAGGACAGGTTGCATAAAAACACGTTTTCAAAAGAGTTGATCTCCGGTCTCATCGAATCTTTTGAGTCCATTGGCAGGAATGAAACTGTAAAAGTTGTAATTCTGACTGGATATGACAGTTATTTTTCTTCGGGTGGCACACAGGAAGAGTTATTGCTGCTGCAAGCGGGAAATATAAAATTTACTGATATTGATATATTTTCGCTCGCCTTGGAATGTCCGGTTCCTGTTATTGCTGCGATGCAGGGGCATGGAATCGGTGGCGGGTTTGTAATGGGATTGTTCTGTGACTTTGTTATTTTAAGCCGTGAAAGTGTTTATACCACAAATTTCATGAAATATGGTTTTACACCAGGAATGGGCGCCACGTATATTTTACCAAAAAAACTGGGTTTCAGTCTTGCTAATGAGATGTTAATGAATGCCGCAAGATATCGCGGCGAAGAACTTAAAAATCGCGGCGTGCCGTTTCCTGTCCTACCCAGAAAAGATGTTCTGGCTGATGCACTTCGGTTAGCATCCGAGCTTGCTGAAAAACCCAGAGACTCACTGATTATATTAAAAGATCATCTGGTTTCTTCTTTGCGTGATGATCTCCCGGAAATAGTCAGGAAAGAGGTGATTATGCATCAAAAGACATTTTCACATACGGAAGTAAGAGAAAAAATCAATGCGTTATTTGGTCGTTAATTATAGTGTTTCATCACATTGGATGATTTTTATCCCTTAGCCGGTATTGCAGCAGGATCTTTCAGGGAAACAACGTTTCATAATGAATTAAGGAGGGTTTAAATATGAAAGCTTATATATTTCCTGGTCAGGGATCTCAGTATAAAGGAATGGGCGCAGACCTTTTTGAAAAATATGCTGATATGGTTCAAACGGCCGATGACATATTAGGGTATTCAATTGTGGAGCTGTGTCTTAAGGACCCTGATCGTCAACTGGGTTTTACGCAGTACACACAACCTGCACTATATGTGGTCAGTGCGATGTCTTATCTGGACAAAATCGAAAAAACGGGACATCTTCCGGAATTTTTGGCAGGCCACAGTCTCGGTGAATATAACGCACTCCAGGCATCAGGCGCTATCAGTTTTGAAGATGGATTGAAGCTGGTTAAAAGGAGAGGTGAGCTGATGAGCCTGGCGCCGAAAGGTGCAATGGCTGCAATTTTGGGGTCTACCAAAAAGAAAATAAGCCAATTACTGAAGAACAATGATTTATCCACGGTAGATATTGCAAATCATAATTCCTATGACCAAACGGTTATTTCGGGATTGGAAGAGGATATTAACAGGGCGCAATCTATTTTTACGGAAGATGGGATAAAGTTCATTCCGCTAAATACCAGTGGTGCTTTTCATTCCCGGTATATGAAATCGTCTGCGGTTGAATTTAAGAAATATGTTCGCCGTTTTGAATTTTCCCCTTTAACCATTGATGTTATTTCCAATGTTCATGCAAAACCTTACCGACAGGAAAAAATTATTGAAAACCTGACATCCCAGATTATCCGGCCAGTTAAATGGTTGGACAGTGTTTCTTATATGCTTGAGCAGGGAGTGACGGAGTTTGAGGAAACAGGTGCCGGTCATGTATTGACTGCACTTGTTGAGAAAATACAGACACAGTTTGGCCAGAGTAATACAGAAATTGTGCCTGATGCATCTGCCGCAAAAGATCCAGAGGCGAAAGCCATTCAGGGTGATGTTACCAGTCACAGCGAATCCGGGGTTAAAAATACAGCGGAAACGATTGCCGCCTGGAATGCCGCTTATCCTGTGGGAACCAGGGTATCCGTTAAAAATCACGATGATGTGTTGGAAACACGAACACAGGCTATTGCATTATTTGGTCGAAAAGCAACAATTTATATGCAGGGTTATAAGGGATATTTTGATCTTGGCGATGTGCAGCCGGTCAATGAGTGAAGAAAAGATGAGTGTCGGCAGTTAACCCCACCCCTGTGCAACCTTAAGAGGAAAAATCAGTGTCTGCGCCAAAACAAACCGTAAAAAAAGTAACAGGATGTACAAATTCTGCTATTGCCATCGTTGGAATAAGCGGTCAATTTCCTGGTGCGCCTGATCTTGAAGTCTTTTGGCAGAACCTCATGGAAGGGCGAAATGTTATCACTGAAATTCCCACTGAACGTTGGGATTGGCGTAACTATACCAGTGATATACAAAATGAAACAGCCACACGCTGGGGTGGTTTTGTCGACGGTATTGAGAGCTTCGATGCCGATTTTTTTCATATTTCATCACACGAAGCAGCGCTGATGGACCCTCAGCATCGTAAATGCCTGGAGACGGTGTGGAACTGTCTGGAAAATGCCGGTATTCGTCCCTGTGATATTTCCGGATCACGTACAGGTGTGTTTGTCGGAGTAACAAACCATGATTATGCTGAACGTCTGGGCATGAGTGATACGGATGTGCTGGAGTACACCTCAACAGGCAATGCTTTTTCCATGCTGGCCAACCGTATTTCCAGTTTTTTTGATCTGCTTGGCCCCAGTGAACCGGTGGATACGGCATGTTCCAGTTCTCTGGTGGCCGTGGATCATGCGTTGCAAGCCATTTACAACGGTTATTGTGATGCGGCTATTGTTGGTGGTGTAAATGCGTTGCTGATGCCGACTTGCCATACATCATTCAGTCGTGCCGGTGTGTTATCCCCTGATGGTTGTTGTAAGGCATTTGATGAAGATGCCAATGGTTACGTGCGCGCAGAAGGGTTTGGGGCCATGTATCTTAAACCGCTTGCTGAGGCAGAGCGTAACGGTGACCATATTCATGCGATAATCCGGGGCAGCCGTGTTAACCACAGCGGTAACAGTGCATCACTTGCCGTGCCGAATTCCAGAGCTCAAATACAACTTCTGCTGGACACTTATAAAAAGGCGGATGTGGACCCACGTGCAATTGGTTATATCGAAGCCCATGGTGCAAGCAGTGCTTCGGACGATTCTGTGGAAATTACCGCATTAAAGGAAGCTTTCTCTACGCTTTATCAACAGAAAAACCTTGATGCTTCTGAGGTGGCGCATTGCGGTATTGGTTCAGTCAAAAGCAATATCGGGCATGCCGAGGCTGCTTCAGGTATGGCCGGTTTATTGAAGGTGATTCTTGCATTGCAGCACAAAACCCTGCCTGCGACCCTGCATCTGCACAATCAAAATGCCGGTATTGATCTTGAAGGAACACCGTTTCGTTTTATCACCCAGACCACGGACTGGGAAACTTATGCCGATATGCCCCGATGTGCCGGCGTCAGCTCCTTTGGGGCAGGTGGGGTCAATGCGCACGTGATTGTTGAAGAATTTACAGCCAACGAAAATATTACCAGTGAAAAGTCCGCACGGTTAAACCATCAATCGTATTGCATCGTATTGTCCGCGCAAACAGAGGGCCAACTCAAGGCGCGAGTCAGTGAATTAATAGATTACCTGCCGAAATTAAAAGAAGAAGATTTGTTGCGTCTGGCCTTTACCTTGCAGCTGGGGAGGGTGCCGATGACTCACCGGGTCGCTTTTGTGGTAAGTGATCTTAAGAAATTGGCGGAACAGATGGCTGCGTTCAGTCTTGAGGCTGATAATACGTTGAACAATTTTTTTCGGGGCATTTGCAACAATGCGACAGCCCTTCTGGAAACAGAGGAAATAAACCTGCTCACCCAACGTTGGATTGCCAATGGGAGGCTGGATCGGCTGGCGGCAGCCTGGGTCAACGGTGAAGATATTGACTGGTCTACATTCTATGAATCCAATCCAGGGCGGTTACCTTTACCGGGTTATCCCTTCGCCGCGCAGCATTTTCCGCTGCCTGATTTATTTTTGCCAGGGGCTTCGCTAAAGCAGACAGGTGGCGCCGGTATATCCAACGCAAAGCAACCTCTCCCGGCGGACAAGGTTACAATGGAAGAATGCCATGTAAGCTCTGGCGCATACCAATATGATGAACACATACCTTCACGTATTGGGGTTCAACAGCAAAAGGTTGAAGAAATCACCAGGGCAGGAGCAGATATAGAACAGGTCTCCCGTATTCTGGCCGTTGCGGAAAAACAGACCTCAAAGGAAGATGAGATTGTTGAAATATTGTGTCGGTATCTGTCGGAGATTGGCGAAGTCCCTCTGAAAAACCTGGACCCCGATGCGACTATCACCGATTTGGGCTTGAATTCTATGGTTATTACTGAGCTGACTGCCCGCCTGGAACCATTGCTCGGTTTTAGGGACCCCGTAATATTTTATTCCGCGCGTTCCATCCGTGATGCCGCCGTACGTATTGATGCGCGCAGTCCCGGTTTGAGTCTCAGCAAGGAGCGACGATCTGCTGCGAAGGCTTCGGTCTGGTTACATAGTGAAACACACAAGGCGACAGCACGATCATCAGTGAGTGATGTTGCCATTATTGGTTTGTCGGGCCGCTATCCCCAGGCCGAAAATGTATTGCAGTTTGCAGAATTACTTGCAGAAGGACGGGATTGTATTGAAGCCGTACCCGACACACACCGTGCTGCCGGGGATGAATTACGTTGGGGTGGGTTTCTCTCCCAGCCGATGAACTTCGACTATGGACAGTTTAATATGAGTTTTCGGGATGCGCTGATGACTCATCCTGAAGAACGATTGTTATTACAGGAAACCTGGCGATGTTTCGAGAGTGCTGGTTATAATCCTGTACAGTGGGTGGGAGGCAAGGGCAGTAATGTTGGTGTTTATATTGGTGCATCCTTTCATGAGTACAGCGAGCTTGTTGCGGAATCCAACCGCTGTAAAGGCGATATGTTGCCTTATAGTTCACAAATATTTTCCTATGCCAACCGGCTTTCATATTTTTTCAACCTTACCGGGCCATCAATTGCAATTGATTGCGCCTGTTCGTCCTCACTGTATGCGATAGCCGATGCTTATAATGCTATCCGCTTTGGGTTGTGTGAAATGGCCCTGGCAGGTGGCGTAAATCTTAACCTGCATCGCAGTAAATACGAATTTCTTTCCGATAAGAATGCCTTGAGTAAAGATGGCCGTTGTCGTGCCTTTGCAGAGGGCGGTACCGGCTATGTGCCCAGTGAAGGGGTGGGAATGGTTTTGTTGAAATCCCTTGAGTGCGCTGAGGAGGATGGTGACAATGTGCTGGCTGTCATCAAGGGTGTTGCAGCAGGTAATGATGGCCGTACCCAGGGATTTACAGTGCCAAATCCCGATGCGCAACGCGACACTATTCGCAAGGCATTTGATGCCGCAGGGGTATCGCCACAAAGTATTTCCTTTGTGGAGTGTCATGGTACCGGTACTTCGTTGGGTGACCCCATTGAAATGTCGGCACTGTCCGAGGCTTTTGGCAAAAATGTGCCGCCGGAAGGTTGTCCCATATCTTCGCTGAAGTCGAATATTGGTCATCTTGAAGCAGCGGCGGGCATTGCCCAGATCACAAAGGTAATACTTCAATTAAAGAGTCAACAGTATTTTCCCAATGTGATGCATCATGAAAATCTGAATCCCAATATTGATTTTTCACGTATCCCTTTCAAAGTACAAAAAGAACTGGCTCCCTGGCCGGTGAGCGAATCACAACCTGTGCGGCGGGCGGGCATCAGCTCCTTTGGGGCTGGTGGTACCAATGTACACCTGATATTGGAACAAGCGCCGGAATCATTTCAGGTTACAGAACCTGATTACGAATCGGGCTTTAAATATATTATTCCATTCAGTGCCGCTACGCCTGAACAACTTGTTGATATGGTACGGGTTACCTACCAATACATTCGTTCGGAACAAGCCTTGTTAAACACCGCACTTAATGTGCGTAATATTGCCGCAACATTACAATGCGGACGTTCCGCCGGTCGTTACCGCTTTGCGCTGATCTGTGATGATTCCATGGATGTATTGTTAACCCGGCTCAAAGTTTATCTGGAAGGGTGTATTGATTCCACCATGATATCAGGCGAAGAGCAGGAAACCGGTCATAGTGAATTGATGGGAATGGGGGTAAGTATTACCGAGCTTCTGGCGGTGGCGAAAAACTGGGTAGTTGGCAAGGTAAAAGGTTTCCAGCATGACCCCAAGGCTAAACGTGCATATTTGCCGGGTTATATTTTCCGGCCGGACTTGGTCAGCCCTGTGACAGAGGGTAAAAATTCTATGGTGGATGTATCTGTTACAGATACTGCCCCAGATCAGGCGATTGCGGCGCCAGATATTTCAGCCCTGGATATTGCAAGCACCGATACTTTAACACGGGTACGTGACACCCTGAAGCGGGTTTTAGGTGCGCTCCCCGAGGTTTACACCGATAAAACGCTTTTCGGTGATTTGGGGATTGATTCTATTATGGGTACCAAAATCCATACTGAGCTTTGCCGGTTTTACCCGACGCTGGATATGTTTGCCCTTTTTGAATTCAACACCAGTACCCTGCTCAGTTCACATCTTGATACGCTGGCGACTATCAATGGGCAGGCTGCCCCGGAATCATCGGTTGATGATAATCCGCCAACACCTGAGAAAGAAGATGTCGGTGATATTGGTGCGCTGGAGTTTGGAGAAACACTGGCGCCGATCAAAAGATATGTGGATGCCTACCACAACAGCTCCGGGGTAACCCATAAAATAATGACTGAAAATGTGTCAGTGAATGGAGTTCGCATTGAATGTCTGGTGTGCGGTGAAGGCCCGACAGTAATATTGCTGCCACCCTTCAATTCCAGTGCTGTCATCTGGATTCGCCAACTACAGGGGCTGAGTGGGAAATACAGGATTATTGTGCCTCATTACCCGGGGTTGAGCGGCAGTGACTGGGTTGATGGTCTTGATAATTTTGAACAGCTGGCAGGTATCCTGACAGGTGTTATTGATGAGCTTGTCACACGTCAGATTATCCAGAATAAGAAAAACCATTGGGTCGGCTGGTCCTTGGGGGGATTTGTCGCGCAAACCATTTGCAAACATTATCCGCAATATGTAGACAAGCTTGTGCTCATCAGTACCACAACCATCTCCTGGTCATCTGAGGAATACACAATTTCAGCGGAGGATTTCTCCATTAAATGCGCTGAAGAATTTGAGGAAAATTTCCAGAAGCTGCCCGGTTTTTTGCGCAAAATGCCCGAGATAAAGGCGTTCAGAAAAGAAGGGCATATTGAACGTTTTGTCTGGTGTACTACCAATCGACGCATTCTTGACAGTTATTTTATGATGATTGCACGTTTCAGGCATGTTGAATCAGCGGAGCATGTCCGGGCCAGAACTTTGCTTATCAGTGGCGGTGATGATGTATTGATGCCGCCAAAATTTGCACGGGAGTTGAGCGAAAAAATACCAGACGCTGAATATCATGAAATAAAAAATGGGCATCATTTTCTGAGCCTGTTTCACTACAAAAAGATCAATAAACTGCTGAGCCAGTGGTTTTCCGATTAATCAACAAAAAATATTTTTAACATGAAAAATGTTTTTTTGTTTTCAGGGCAGGGAACCCAATATTACCATATGGGAAATGATCTGCGAGTATGTCATCCGGCATTCGAGCATAATATGCTGCGTTTAGCGAAGATAGTTCATGATGTCACCGGATGTTCAATCCTTGATGTTGTGTATGACCCGAGAAAGCATAAATCAGATAATTTCAGCGACTGCCGCTTATCAAATATAGCATTGCTTACCATAGAATATGCTTTGGCAGAAACACTGCAACAAGAAGGCATTATGCCCGATGTGGTGTGTGGTATGAGCCTGGGGGAATATACAGCTGTGGTTGTCGCAGGAGGAATGACGTTCGAAACAGCAGTGCATCTGGTTGCAAGTGCAGGAGATTGTTTTGATGCTCACTGTGAGTCTGGCGCCATGCTGGCGGTACTTGATGATGTCAGTATCTATCATAATAATGATATTTTGTATGATTCAACAGATATTGCCTTTGACAGTCATGGGAAACATTTTGTCATAGCAGGCAGCATTAACGGTATACGCGAAGCAGAAAAATACTTACGCCGCGAGAATATTTGTTTTCAACCCCTTCCTGTTGCGTTTGGTTACCATTCAGGAAATATCGACCCGGCTCACCGTGCTTATGCTGGCGTGTTGAATAATATCGCTTTCCGCAAATTACAAATCCCCCTGTATTCCACCGTAACCACTGGCCTCATTGAATATCTGGATGGAGATCACTTCTGGCAAACAGCACGTGAACCCATACGTCTTATGGAGGCCCTTACGTCAATCGTTAATAATGAGCGTTATTGTTATATTGATCTTGGTCCCACCGGTACTATGGCCAACCTGGTGAGCCATTGGCGGGGGAAACAGTCTGCGTTGAATGTCTTCCCGGTGATAACGCCATTTAATAACAGTCAAACGAATTATGCCAAGCTGCTCGATGCAATGAAGCGCAACCAGATACCATTTTCCACTGCTTATGTATAACAGCTGACCCCAGGACAGGTTATATAGGCACTTGTTTACCACCAATGACTTCAGGAGCATACAATTATGGAAAAACCCGTAAAAACCTATGATTATAGCGTTCACCATGTGTTTGATCCCGAGAGATGGGATCGGTTCTCGCCGCGGCAAGGCGATGTGGTGGTAACAACATCACAAAGGGCTGGCACAACCTGGACCCAGGTAATTGTCGCCAATCTGATTTTTCAGGATGGAAATATTCCCGGGCCTATTGGTGAGATTTCCCCCTGGTATGAATTGCGCTTTAGTCCCTTTGAACCCATGCAGGCAACATTGGAGGCCCAGACTCATCGTCGATCAATAAAATCCCATCTGCCTTTGAATGGCTTAACATTTTTTGAGCAGCTCAAGTATATCGTTGTTGGCCGTGATACACGTGATGCATTCATGTCTTTATTGCATCATCACAGGGGGCTTTCCGCCGAGATCATAAAAAAGGCAGCGGATTATGATGACTTGATAGGCAGATCATTTCCTCCTGATGTGGGCGATGATAAAAGCTTCTGGCGGAAATGGATTTCACAATCATGGTTCGAATGGGAAACTCAGGGATATCCTTACTGGTCCCACCTTGATCATGCACAAAGCTGGTGGTCTTTCAGAAAGTTGCCGAATATCCTGCTGGTGCACTTCGAGGATTTATTAAATGATACGGAAGGTGAAATAAAACGTATTGCCGATTTTCTTGATATCACCATTGATGAAGAACACCTTCCTGGCATCAGGCAGCGGACCCGTTTTGAAGAAATCCACAAAAATATGGACAAGATATTACCCGAAATGAACGTTGTGTTAAGAGATGGGCCAAGTGATTATATGTATAAGTGTGGCAGCGGTTTGTGGCGTGAGTTTTTGAATGATGAAGACCTGGACCTGTACCACACCGCAGTAAAAAAGACTTTGTCACCGGATTGTGCCCGTTGGCTGGAAAAGGGAAGAGCGGCCAGTGGTATTGATTTGTAATTTAATTTTTCAGCACGGTGTCTGCCTGAAATCAAGGCGTCGTAAATTGTGATTACCGTGATGGATTTTCATTCCTCATACCAGGATTGGTAGCCAGATAAAAACAGATTTGTACGTAATTCGCACAAATTATTTGTTTTCCATTTTTGGGTAGCGCATGAAAAGGCGAATAATCGATTATTTGATTGGAAGTTTTCATATTGTCCCGTTAACTTTTTCTTTCAAAGAGCAAGGGGGGTTAACGGGACAGTGACATGTTTGTAGTCTGATTCTTTTTTAAAGAAAAAGAGCAAGAATGGACAAGTAACATGGATTGCGTATTTTCTCATTATCGATAGCATACTACGAGTGAAAGGACGAAGGGACTACTGAAAATAATCATAGATTATCAGTGGATCGCCGGGACTTTCATCATGTGATTTTGGCAGTACATTAACAGAATAATGCTGGTAAACAGCATTGCTGATGATGTTACATATTGCCATATTGGCAGGCATTAATGCGCTTGTGCATAACGTCTGAATCCTGATCGCTTTGGGTATGTATAGTAAGGCCATAACTACAAAAGGAGAGGAATATGTTATCTGTTTATATAAGGCGTAAATTATCCATTCATGTGCCAGTTGTTTTATTGGCGGCAACGGTTGTATTGCCTGCTACCTCTGTTGCAGGAGATGTACGTACCTGGGTTAAGGAGTTGCATCCGACAACCGGATTCAATACAGACTGTAATACGCCGGTGTTTAGTCTGCCCGCACCATTGCCTGCTGATTTGCACTTCGATGTCATTGGTTTGTATAACCCGGATGCACCCGCAGAAGGGGAAATGCGTGATGCTTTTACACTTCAGCAAAGCGATTGCGAAACCAGTTTGGGGACGCATATTGCCACCACATCGAACCTGGAACTTCTTGCGCTGCTAGGGGCCCCCGAGCCCGATTCCCGGCTGAAGAATCTGCGTACCAATGAAATCCCTAAAATTGCCTCACCCGATGGAACCCGGTTTACATTACCCCCTGAAAATTCCGTTGCGCCACCGTTCCCCCCCACTAATAACGCCACAAATCAGGCACTGACGCTTGGGGAGTTTCGTGGTGTTAGAGGTAAAATGAAAGTCAAGTGTGAAGCTGGCGGAACCGCACACGTAAAACTCAAACTGCGTAATTATCAGCCTCATGAGTTGTTGACCGTCTGGGCCATATGGCTGGCAACACCGCCTGGGGCCGCTGGGCCAGCACCCGTTCCATTGCCTTTTGGCGGTGTACCAAATGTTGTCGTTGCAGATAAGCATGGCGTTGCACGGTTTACACGTACACTCAGTTATTGCCCGATGGATATCCAACCAAACGGTGAGCAATTACTGATGTTGGATATCGCCAGCCATGTAGATGGCAATGTCTATGGGGCAGTGCCTGGGACACCACCAATAGAAACAACATTCGTCGATCCCAATGATCCGTCCGTTACATTTACGAGTCCCCTTAGTGAAGGAATTGTAACGCTCACTCGTGGTGCAATTCCGATGACAGTGGAACTTATGCCGTAACAGTCATGTGGATAACATCATAGTCGTTACAATGTGAGGTATATTTGTCACGGTACATGATGGATGCAGTCTGTTTTGTGTGGCTGGCGGTTGTATCAGTAATACATCCGCCAGCCAGCAAAGGACGCAAAGTCCGCGAAGAAAAACAGTACCCGGTTAAACCGATTGCGCCACTTCCAGCAATTTACGACTGAAGGCATTTTTCGCTGAGGTTGTTATTAACAGACATTCCTGTGCCCGCGTCATGCCGACATAAAGCAGGCGGGCATTTTTTGCTTGTCGTGCCTCGCTGTCATTTAGCTGGCCAATTCCCAACATGATGACGCGGGGAAATTCCAACCCTTTGCTACTATGAATAGTCAGCACCGTTACCTGTTCATTACCTGAATTGTAGGTGCTTTTATACTGTTTGATGGCCAGCCAGGTATGCGGAATGCCCGCTGCTCTCAGTTGTGATGCCATCTTGTGTCCCTGACTCCCCTCGGCATAGACCACTGCCATATCACCCCAGGGTATACCCTGCTGGCGCCATTTTGTTAAACACTTAAGCGCATAGGCAATCTCTTCCTGAAGACTGTTGTTTTGGCGGACCACTGGTGCTGGCCCGCTATTGCCCGCTGCTTCCGGTTCGATCAAGGGGATATGATCATCGTCCGCACTTTTGGGATAAAGGTAGTGACGGGCAAAAGTATATGCAAAGTGGAGAATCTCACGGGTGTTGCGGTAATTGAGCCGCAAAATTGTCGTGCGCCCTTTTCCCTGAATGCCAACGCTGGAGAGGCTGAAACCAAGGCCGGATTTCTTGTGATAAATTGATTGGGCATCAGTATTTTCGGTGATCTCATCTTTGTAAATTGTCAGGTGATCCGGCAATAATCCTTCGCGCTGCTCATGGGAAATCGCCTTTTCAATCTGCTTGCGGGTAATATTGGTAAACACCACACCCCAACCATAAGGCATGGCCAGGTTGCCTTTATAGGCTCCTGTGGCCTGACAGAGTTTGGGGTCACGCGACAACACCCCGATTACGTTATAAGTGTATTGACGCGCCTGTTCCAGTGGATGTGGCCGGGTAACCAGGCCGGTATCTGTCAACAGCGTTACATCAGATTTGCTGATCTTTTTTAATGTATCCGGTTTCCAGTCTTTCACTTCCAGAAACAGCAGTCCCCGTGAAGGGTGCAAGATGATAAAGTCAGGGTAACGGCGCTTCTTCCCCACCGGGATATCAAACCAGACCAGATAATCGTTTTCCAGTAACGCTTGCAAACGTCTCGCCACACGCTTCTCTCCGGAGGTCATGCGTCCGAGGGTCTGTCGGTTCAGCGGTGGGATAATTTCTGCCATTGTTAACACCTCCTAGCCAGAGATTTTACAGAATATAATTTATTGCGAGGCCACATGGAATTATTGAAAAACAGTACATTGTTTCGATTGGTATTTGTTCTGATATTGCTGTTATTGTCGGCTTGTGGAGAACGGCCGGAAATTGGTGGGATGGCGGTGCCCGAGGCTCCCCCACGTCAAGCCGATGCAGCACAGCTGGCGATGGGCGAGCAGGTTTTTACAACACATTGTGCAAAGTGCCATGGCGAACGGGCGCAGGGCGCAGCCAATTGGCGAAAAACGGATGCCGATGGTAACTATCCGCCGCCACCACTCGATGGTTCCGGGCATGCCTGGCACCATTCAAGGGAAGTGCTCAAAGGTATGATTCGTGACGGCAGCCCACAAGGGGAAGGCAATATGCCAGCCTGGAAGGGCAGGTTGAGCGAAGAACAAATCGATGCGGCGATTGCCTGGTTTCAATCCATCTGGCCGAAACCGGTTTATGATGCTTGGTTTGAAATGCAGCAACGGGGTCGCTAGAATATTAGCAACTGCTAATTAATGGGCAGGTTAAATACCGAGGAGAAAGAAAATGTACGGATTTCATGCAACAGTCGCAGGCAGTTTTGACGAGGTGGTTGATAAAACCACCGAGGCGTTGAAGACAGAAGGTTTTGGCGTGTTAACCACGATTGATGTGAAAGCAACGCTGAAAGCGAAACTTGATGTGGACCGCCGGCCTTACACCATACTGGGGGCTTGCAATCCGGTGCTGGCCAACCAGGCCATTAACGCCGAGCCAGATATCGGCCTGTTGTTACCTTGTAATGTACTGGTGCGCGAAGAGGAAGATGATTCCATTACCGTGGCCTTTATGGACCCATCCGCCGTGTTGGGACTGGTGGAAAAAGCGGATGTAAAACCACTGGCTGCCGAGGTACGCAGCAAGCTGGAACGGGTACGGGATTTATTGGTAGCAGGCTGACGGCTCATCCCAGGGGCGATGCTGTCGTATCGCCGGCGCTGTCAATACAAAGACACAGGGAATGCAACGTTTTATCTTTTTCTTTGCACCCTCTGTGTTTTTACAAATTTTGCATTAAATACATACCGGCCTTTTTCTTCGGGGAGAGGGGGACTGTGCCGGTGCTGTTCGCCAACAACAGGCAATCTGTTAAGCTTGGCAGCTGAATTTTTCTGAAAAACAACCTGCTGACAACCCCGAGGGTCTCATGCCTGAATATCGTTCCCGTACTACCACCCATGGCCGTAATATGGCTGGCGCCCGCGCTTTGTGGCGTGCCACCGGTATGAAAGATGGTGATTTCGATAAACCCATTATTGCCATCGCCAACTCTTTTACCCAGTTTGTACCAGGGCATGTACATCTGAAGGATATGGGGCAGTTGGTTGCACGTGAAGTGGAAAAGGCAGGTGGTGTGGCCAAAGAGTTTAATACTATTGCGGTGGATGATGGCATTGCCATGGGACACGGCGGCATGCTGTATTCGCTGCCTTCACGCGAAATTATTGCCGACTCGGTGGAATACATGGTCAATGCCCATTGCGCCGATGCGCTGGTGTGTATTTCCAACTGCGACAAAATCACCCCCGGCATGCTGAATGCGGCAATGCGCCTGAATATTCCCACGATATTTGTTTCCGGCGGGCCCATGGAATCAGGCAAGTCGGTGATTGATGGGCAGGAGGTGCACCTGGATCTGGTGGATGCAATGCTCACGGCGGTCAACCCTGATGCCAGCGACGATACAGTGTTGCAGATGGAGCGTTCTGCCTGCCCCACCTGTGGTTCCTGCTCCGGTATGTTTACCGCGAATTCCATGAATTGTTTAACCGAGGCGCTGGGTTTGTCGCTGCCGGGCAATGGCTCCATGTTGGCGACACACGCTGATCGTGAGCAGCTGTTTGTGGAAGCGGGGCACCTCATTGTTGCCATTAGCAAGGCCTGGTACGAGCGTGACGATGCCTCGGTACTGCCACGCAGTGTGGCCAATTTCGGCGCGTTTGAAAATGCCATGTGCCTGGATATCGCCATGGGGGGTTCCACTAACACCATTTTGCACTTGCTGGCGGCCGCGCAGGAGGGAGGGGTGAATTTCACCATGGATGATATTGACCGGCTGTCACGCAAAGTGCCGCAATTATGCAAGGTCGCGCCATCCACACAGAAATATCATATGGAAGATGTGCATCGTGCCGGTGGTGTAATGGGTATTCTCGGTGAGCTGGATCGGGCCGGTTTACTCAACAACGAATTACCGATGATTCATGCTGACAGCGTCAAAACGGCGCTGGAACAGTGGGATGTCATGCAGACGACCGATGAAAAAGTAAAAACCTTTTACCGGGCCGGGCCGGGCAACGTGCCAACACAAACCGCTTTTAGTCAGGACAAGCGCTGGGCGGATCTGGATGTGGACCGCGAAAACGGCTGCATCCACAATTTTGCAAACGCCTATAGCAGTGAAGGTGGTCTGGCGGTATTGTATGGCAACATCGCCGAAGACGGGTGCGTAGTAAAGACAGCGGGCGTGGATGAATCCATCCTTGTTTTCTCCGGCCCGGCGCGTATTTTTGAGAGCCAGGATGCGGCGGTAGAAGGTATTCTGGGTGACAGGATTGTTGAAGGTGATGTGGTGATTATTCGCTACGAAGGCCCGCGCGGTGGCCCTGGTATGCAGGAAATGCTGTATCCCACCAGCTATATCAAATCCAAAGGGCTGGGCAAGGCCTGCGCACTGCTTACCGACGGCCGTTTTTCCGGCGGTACTTCGGGCCTGTCCATCGGCCATGCTTCACCGGAAGCCGCCGAGGGCGGGGCAATCGGCCTGGTGGAAGAAGGGGATATTATCGAAATCGACATTCCCAAACGCACGATTCGCGTCGCATTGAGTGACGAAGAATTGGCTGCCCGCCGGGCTGCGATGGATGCAAAAGGGGGGAGTGGCTGGAAGCCGGTAAATCGTGAACGTCAGGTGTCGGCAGCATTGAAGGCGTATGCAGCACTGACTACCTCTGCTTCACGGGGTGCTGTGCGGGATGTGACGCAGCTGGATAAATAAGGGTAATAAATAAGTATTCAGAGGCCAGGGAAAACGGTTTTCCCTGGCCTCCTTGTTTCCGGCTGCTTTATAGTGATCCCCAGCTCGACTTTTTACGCACCCGTAACCGGGGCGCAATAAGCCCGATAATGATGCCAAGGATAATAACGCCGGCACCGTTAAGAAACCAATCGCGGTCAGAGCTGTCCCCCAACATCTGGTTTTCTTGCAGTAACAACTCGTGCTTGCTTTCCAGCTCCAGTAATTCTTTTTTCAGTCGCTGATTTTCATTTTCGAGCTTTAATGGTTTGGCGGCAACGCGGCGCAGGTGTTTGAGTTCCTCCATCTGTTTTTTGTTTTCACGAGACAGTTCGCGTTGTTGCTTGCTGAGGTCACTTTCTTTGCTTTGTAATGTAGCCAGTTCAGCACTGAGGCGGGCATTTTCTTTTTCGGCATTGGCCAGTTTTTGTTGGGCCGTGGCCAGAAGAATTCTGGCAGTGGGTTTGGCGGTGATGTATTGATTCAGTACCCAGCCCTCGGTGCCGTCCGGGCCGCGGGCCCTGCTGTATTTTTCGCCCGCCTCCAGGATCTCCAGCTTGGTATTGCTGGGCCAGGTACGCAAAATCTGGTGCTCGTTGCTTTGCCCGGAGCGCATGGTGATAATGAGCTTATCAATAACATAGCGAATTTCTGTATTGGCTTCAGCGGCCAGGACACTTGCTGCCAGTAGGGTTAATGCAGGAAACAGGATGGAAAACAACAGATATTTTTTGATCATGGCGTTTTGACGATGCGATTGGAGCATCTTTACTCCCACTACTTATAGGGTTAGTGATGTCCTGGCTGTGTATGCAGGATTATGTTGTTGAATATACTGTGGTTGTTGGGTGTAATTGTCATCAGATCGGTCATTTGTGCGCCGATCATACTCCATTGTAGCAAGACCTGAAATGCCTGCTGGTATTGACGGATAAGTATCAGTTTATACCGCCATCGCGCAAATGTTGTGGATGGACGTCCGTTTTTGGTTATCGGTTCCGCTTTTTCGTAACAATATGGTATGGAATTGACGCAGGGGGGTGGATTGATATACTTGACCGCTAGCTTTCTGAGGGGCGTGACGGAGACACAAGGCCACAAGTGCATGTGCATTCATACATAATTAAGAAACGAAAGCCTTTCGTCACGGTAGTATTAGCCAAAACTCGAATTCATTCGAATGATATTAAAGGGAATCGGTCGATGACAAAAAAAAACAGTATGTTTGCAGCGCTTGTTGCTATTGCAGTGACAGCGTTTGTTGGGGGGGTAAATGCAGAAGAAGCCATTATCGCTGGCGGCATGAATGCAGGCGAGGGTGATTCCAAGGCAGGTAAAACCAAATCCGAGTTGTGTCAGGGTTGTCATGGTGCTGATGGCATCAGCATTGACCCGGCCACGTATCCCAATCTGGCGGGGCAGTATGCGGGTTATATTTTCAAACAGGTGCAGGACTTTCAGCTGGGCAATCGTCAGGATGACACCATGAGCGCCATGGCGGGAATGGTGACCAGCCGTCAGGATCTGAAGGATATTGCTGCCTACTTTGCCAGTCGCAAGCAAATGAAAGGTAAGCCTTCTGGCAGCAAGGCAGCCAAATCCGGCGCCAGACTCTACAAGAGTGGCAACAAAAAACTGGGTGAATATGGCGCCTGTGTGCGTTGTCATGGTAAAAACGGCAAAGGCAAAGGCAAGTCCAATTCGCTGTTCCCGGTTATTGGGGGCCAGCAAAAAGCTTATATCATCAAGCAGCTGAAGGATTTCAAGTCCGGCAAACGCACCAATGACCCAGCCGGTATGATGGCTATGGTCGCCAAGGGGTTGAGTGACAAGGAAATCACCGCCGTTGCAGATTACGTCTCCGGTTTGTAACCCAGCGGGCAGCAAAGCAAGAACGGCGGGGGCAAGGAGTTAACTTCCTTGCCCCCGTTTTTTTGCGGCAGGTTCATTTCAGGCTTGGGTAATGCCTTGTTTTTTTGAATGAATCAAGAGTACTAGGCTTTTCCCATTTCCTTAAGGCGCCGGCGTACAGTCGCCACCATGCGGCGGCTGACTTCCAGCCGGTCGTCAATGCTGCGAAAGCAGATTTGGCATTTTCCCTCAGTGCTTTTTTCGAGTCCTTCGACGTACTTAAGCGCCACCAGTGAATTGCGGTGGATACGCAGGAAACGCTCGCCGTATTCTTCTTCCAGTGATTTTAGTGAATCGTCGATGAGCAGGGCGCCATCAGGATGACGCACAGAGACATATTTTTGTTCTGCCTGAAAATAATAAATATTTTCGGATGGGATTAACTGTAAGTTGCCGCCCATATAGGCACTGATGTGGCTGCGTGAACGTTTGGCTTCTTCCTGTTTTCCCAGTTCCCGCAATTGTGCGCGGTTGATTTTTTGTGCTTTGCCGAGAGCTTCTTCCAGCCGCTCACGGCGGATGGGTTTGAGCAGGTAGTCCACGGCGTTGGCCTCAAAGGCGGCGAGTGCGTGTTCGCTGAAGGCAGTCGTAAAGATTATTGCGGGCGGATGTTTCATCCGGGAGAGGTGCAGGGCGGTTTCCAGGCCGTCCATTTCCGGCATGCGGATGTCCAGCAGAACAATGTCGGGATTGCGCATGCTGGAGTTCAACAGGGCTTCTTTGCCGTTTTTTGCTTCACCCACTATTTCCGCGTTCGGAATGTTTTTCAGAAGATGCTGCATGCGCACGCGAGCCAGGGGTTCATCATCAACAATGAGGACTTTCATGTATGGACCTTTTCTTCGCTGGTTGCGACAGGATTGCTTTGTTGGTAAGGAATAATCAGAGTGGAGGTATAATTTTTTTCGTCTTCCTGTACGGTCAGTTTTCCATTTTCACCATAAATAGCAGCCAGACGCTGGCGCACATTGTCCTGGGCAATTTTATTACCTTGCCGCTGTTCGATATTTTCCTTTTGCGGCAAAGGGTTGCTGATACTGATGTGGATGGTGTTTTTGTCCATATGGCCATTAATGCTGATAATGCCACCGTGGCTGATGGGTTCGATGCCGTGGTAAATGGCATTTTCCAGCAGGGGTTGCAGAATGAGCCGGGGCACGGAGGCATCTGTGGGTAAGTCGTCCACGCTCCAGCACAATTGCAGGCGTTCGCCAAGGCGTAGTTTTTCGATTTCAAGATAGCGCTGTGTCAGTTTCAGTTCATCCTCAAGACTGATGTACAGGCTGGCATCGGCAAGATTGTTGCGAAACAGATCAGCGAGGTTTTCCACTGCGGCTTCGGCCTGGTCTGCGTTAATCTGAGTGAGACTGGCGATGGTATTGAGGCTGTTGAACAGGAAGTGCGGGCGAATGCGTGATTGTAATGCCTGTAATCGTGATTGTGCCTCGGCGCGCACATTTTGCTCCCATTGATGCTGGATATAAAAAAAGCGCAACACAATAGCGCTGAAGATGGCACTGATACCGAGATTGCGCAGTAGCAGATCCACCTGCCAGTGGCTGAGCAGCCAGAAATTGCTGCTCCAGTTTTCCAGTTGCAGATAGGCGCCAATCATAAAGGCGGCTTCAGTAATGACCAGAGTGGTAAGCAATAACAATAAATAGCTGATGGCAGCGGCGTGGGTTTCTTTCATGCGAGCCAGGCGCGGGCGGGCCAGACAGAGAATGCCCGCGCTGCTGAGGCCTACCCACTGCACAAACAGGGAAATAATACTGAGATCATTCCAGCGGTCGCCACTACTGCGCAACGGGGAAAGAGTGAGCACGATGGCCAACAGCTCGCTGATCACCACTACGGCGAATACCATACGCACATTGCAAAAATCCGGCAGGAAAAAACGGTCTGCTTGTGCGTTATCTGTTTCGTGTGGGTCACGGGTCATGTTGGCAGCAAGTGTAACGAAGCGGAGGCCTGGGGGCTATTATACTGACCCTTTAGTGTACAAGGCGCAAAGATGCGAAGAACGCAAAAATATCGCTGTTTGCCCTTAAAAACGTCATCCTCTGTGCTTTTTGTATTTTCGTGTTTTTGTGTTGGATTTCCTGACCGGGGCATTTTTAGCGCTCAATTCACATTTAATATCGTCTATACTGCGCGTCAGCTTAAGTGTAACGAATCAGCATTATGATCAGGTAAACAAGAACGTATGAACGACAACGTGGAAAAACCCTGGGGCGGGCGCTTCACCGAACCCACCGACGCCTTTGTTGAGGCCTTTACCGCTTCGGTGACCTTCGACAAGCGCCTTTATGCTCATGATATCGCGGGCTCTGTTGCCCATGCCACCATGTTGGCCAAAGTGGGCGTACTCACGGATGACGAGCGTGATGCCATCGTCAGCGGCCTGGCGGTGATTAAAACAGAGATTGAAGCAGGTGCATTCGAGTGGTCTGTTGCCCGCGAAGATGTACACATGAATATCGAGGCGCGGCTCATCGAAAACATCGGTGATGTGGGTAAAAAGCTGCACACGGGCCGTTCGCGCAACGATCAGGTGGCCACGGATATCCGGCTGTACCTGCGTGATGAATTGCAGGCCTGTGTGGCTGAATTGACGCGCCTGCAAACTGCGCTGGTGAATATGGCTGAGCAGGAGGCCGGGACCATCATGCCGGGCTTTACCCATTTACAAACCGCGCAGCCGGTTACCTTCGGGCATCACTTGCTGGCCTGGTTTGAAAGCCTCAAACGCGACCATGGCCGTCTTATGGATTGCGCCAAACGCATCAATATCATGCCGCTGGGCGCCGCCGCGCTGGCGGGCACCTCTTATCCCATTGACCGCGTGTACACGGCGCAACTGCTGGGTTTTGATACGCCCACGGAAAACTCGCTGGATTCGGTGAGTGACCGGGATTTCGCCATCGAATTTGTCTCGGCGGCCGCGTTGATCATGATGCACCTGTCGCGCTTTTCCGAAGAGATCATTCTCTGGGCCTCGGCGCAGTTTGATTTTATTGAGTTAGGTGACAGTTTTTGCACGGGCTCCTCCATCATGCCGCAGAAAAAAAACCCTGATGTGCCGGAGCTGATCCGTGGCAAAACCGGCCGTATTACCGGCAATCTGATGAGTCTGTTAATGCTGATGAAAGGCCAGCCGCTGGCCTATAACAAAGATAATCAGGAAGACAAAGAACCGTTGTTTGATACCGTGGACAACCTGCGTGCCAGTTTGCGGGTGTTCGCCGACATGATTCCGGCGCTCAGCGCCAAACGTGACAACATGCGCGAAGCCGCGCGACACGGTTTTTCCACAGCCACGGATCTGGCTGATTATCTGGTGCGTCAAGGCGTGCCGTTCCGTGATGCCCATGAAGTGGTGGGCAAGGCAGTACGGCTGGGGGTGGACAGTGGGCGTGATCTGGCCGAAATGTCACTGGAAGAATTGCAGGGTTTCTCCGATAAAATCCAGCAGGACGTATTTGAGGTGCTGACACTGGAAGGCTCGGTGGCCGCGCGGGATCATCTTGGTGGTACCGCACCCGCGCAAGTACGTGCGGCGGTGCAGCGGGCGCGTCAATGGCTATGCGAAAATTGAATGGCCCGCAGTGGTGCGCGCGTTTTGTGTACAGCGCTTTTTTTATCGCCAGCATGATTCCCGGCATGCCGGCCGCGCAACCGGTGACGCCGTTTTTCAGTTTTAACCAAAGCCCCGTTATTCAAATTCACAATCTGCCCGCCATTGGCAGTGCCGGTATTCTGGGCGAAGGGCGGGCCCGCTATCGGCTGGTGAATAATCTTGCCAGTAATTACACCCTCAGAAACACCGCAAACGAAAACCTGTTATTTGACGGAGAAACCAACCGCAGCACGTTTGTATATGCGCGCGGTGCAGGCAAGGCCTGGGAATGGGGTGTGCAGATTCCTTACATTAATCACGACGGCGGTTCACTGGACAGCTTTATTGAAGACTGGCACAGCACCTTTGGCTTGCCGAAAGGTGGACGAAATACTGCCCCGCGCAATCAGCTCAATTATTTTTACCAACGTGATGGCGTTACCCGTTTGTCGCTGAGCAATGCCGCATCCGGTATCGGCGATGTGCGTTTAACGGCGGGCTGGCAGTGGCCGGATGCTGGTGAAGATACGCGTTTGGCCATGCGCAGCTCACTGAGTTTACCGACGGGTGACAGCGATCAATTGCGTGGCAGTGGTGCTATGGAAGCGGCGTTATGGGCAATTGCTGACCGCACCCACCAGTGGTTTGATTATTCCGGCAGTATTTTTGGTGGTGGCGGGCTGCTGCTCATGGGCAAAGGCGACGTGCTGGCAGAGCAACAACGGCGTGTCGCCGCGTTTGCCAGTGTCGGTGCAGGGGCGCAGGTATTGCCGTGGATGACGCTGAAACTGCAAGCCGACGTCAACAGCCCGTTTTACAATGACAGTGGCTTACGACAAATCAATTCCACCGCCGTGCAGTTGCTCATGGGCGGGGATTTGCAATTGGCAAAGAACATCAAGCTGGATGTGATGGTGGGCGAAGACCTTGTCGTGCACACCTCGCCGGACGTGGTGTTTCATCTTGCCCTGACGGTGGAGTAATGCCTGTGTTGGCGTGAACTTCAATGTGGCCAAAACGGATAACTGCAAATTGAAATCCCAAGCAACACATCCCGCACAAAATGAGCGTGAAAGCCCAGCGTGAATCATCAATGGCGCTAAACGGCGAGTTCCTGTAAGCTGCACGTCCGCTATCGCCGTGCTGTACGCCCGCATTCAAACTGAAACACCCACCCACCAGAGATTATTTTATGAGTTTTGCCGACCTGGGCCTATGCGCCCCTATTCTTGAGGCTGTTGCACAAAAAGGTTACGACACCCCCTCCCCCATACAACGTCAAGCCATCCCCGCCGTTATCCAGGGCAAGGACGTGATGGCTGCTGCACAAACCGGCACCGGGAAAACTGCGGGTTTCACATTGCCGCTGCTGGAACGCTTGTCAAAAGGTCAGCGTGCTGGAGCCAATCAGGCGCGTGCGCTGGTATTGACGCCGACTCGTGAGCTGGCCGCCCAGGTGGGGGAAAGCGTGCGCGACTATGGTAGAAATTTACCGCTGAGTTCAGCCGTCGTGTTTGGTGGTGTGAAGATCAATCCGCAGATGATGAAACTGCGCAAAGGTGTCGATGTTCTGGTGGCCACCCCAGGGCGATTACTGGATTTGTACAATCAAAATGCAGTGAAATTTGATCACCTGGAAGTGCTGATTCTCGATGAAGCCGACCGTATGTTAGATATGGGCTTCATTCACGATATCCGCAAAATTATTGCCGCCTTACCCCGGCAGCGTCAAAACCTGCTGTTTTCCGCCACCTTTTCTGATGATATTCGCAAGCTGGCCAAAGGGTTGGTGAATAACCCGGTGGAAATTTCAGTTACACCCCGTAATGCCGCCACTCCCACTGTGGAGCAGTGGATTCATCCTGTGGACAAAAAACAGAAATCGGCATTACTCACTCAGCTGATTCATGACAATGCTTGGCAGCAAGTGCTGGTATTCAGTCGCACCAAACATGGCGCCAACCGCCTGGCGCGTTATCTGGACGGCAAAGGTATTCGTGCCGCCGCCATTCATGGCAACAAAAGTCAGGGCGCACGCACCAAGGCATTGGCTGATTTTAAGCAAGGTAGGGTTAAGGTTCTGGTGGCAACGGATATCGCCGCCCGTGGCCTGGATATCGAACAACTACCGCAGGTGGTCAACTTCGATCTGCCCAATGTACCAGAGGATTATGTGCATCGCATTGGCCGTACCGGTCGCGCCGGCGCCACTGGCCACGCGGTATCGCTGGTGAGCGCTGATGAATTCAAACAGCTCTCGGATATCGAACGGCTGACCAGAAAAGTATTGGACCGCCAATTGGTGGATGGTTTTGAACCCGTGCATGACCTGCCGGTATCACGACTGGACCATCGTCCCGTTAAACCAAAGAAACCGAAAAAACCAAAGCCCGGTCACCGCGATGGTCAGCGCTCCGGTGAAAGTGCGCGCGGGCACAGGGTTGGTCAACGGCGCTGAGTCCCTTTGGGTTTACTTCTCCGCGGTTCGCAGCGCCTGCCCCGTGAAGCGCTTTGGGTATGCCGGCATGTTTTTAGCCGGAATCCAGAGGTTGAACACCCTCAATCAGCGCCGTCAGAATTTACCACCGTATTTGCCGGCTGTTTTGTTGCGCTATCGGTCAGTTTGTACGGAAACTGCTGCAACATGTCTTTTCCCTGTTGCAGAAGAAAGTCCAGAAATGTGCGGGATGCCAGCGACAGTTTTTTCCCCTTCAGGTGCACGGCATACCAGCGGAAAAATAGTGGAAAGCCTTTTACATCCAATATGGCGATATGCCTGCCGGCAAGCTCCAGGCGCAGGTTGTGCCGGGATAAAACGGATATGCCCAATCCGGCCATCACTGCCTGTTTGATGGCTTCGCTACTGCCCAGGTCCATATAGGGTTGGACTTCCAGCCCTTGTTCGGTGAATAAACGTTCCACGGCCAAGCGGGTGCCGGAGCCGGTTTCACGTACCAGAAAACGTTCTTTACTCAACTGTTGCAGTGAGATGGATGAGTGCTTCGTCAATGGGTGATGGGTGCTGGCGACAACCACCAGCTCATTGTCAACAAACGGATGCGCTTCCACATCCAGGTCCACGGGAACCTGTCCCATTATCAACAAATCATCTTTATTGGATTTCAGCCGCTCAAGCACCCGGGAGCGGTTCGTCACTTTTAATCTGGGCTCTACGCCCGGATGCTGGCTGATAAAAGCCCCTAGCAGATGAGGCATAAAATACTTGGCCGAGGTGATAACGGCGATACGCAGTGGGCCTTTAACCACGCCATCAAGGGCCGCCGCTGATTCGCCCAGTGTGGCCATGCTGCTGAGAATGTTGCGGGATGAAACATACACTTCATCACCAATGGCGGTTGTGTGCAGGCGGTTGCCCACCTTTTCAAGCAGGGGGTAGCCGAGTGTTTCACTCAGTTTTTTGACCTGCATGGAGACGGTGGGTTGTGTCAGGTGCAGTTCTTTGGCGGCCCGGGTATAGCCTCCGAGGCGGACCACAGCCTCAAATATCTGCATTTGTCGCAGAGTAACGTGGCGGATGAGGTTTTTGGCGATGGAATAGACCATAGGTTAATCTCTATATATGTGATAGAAACTATTGATTTTAGTTTATGTTCCGGTTTCTGCATACTGTTTGCACGCGGTAACTGCCGCGATACAACTTTTTGTTGAACCACTGGAGAACATAATGGCTAAGACCTACGACGCGGGTGTAAAAGAATACCGCGAAACCTACTGGATGCCAGACTATACCCCTAAAGACACGGATATTCTGGCTTGTTTCAAGGTGACACCACAAGATGGTGTGCCTCGTGAAGAAGTGGCTGCGGCAGTGGCAGCAGAATCCTCAACCGGTACCTGGACCACAGTGTGGACTGACCTGTTGACGGATCTGGATTATTACAAAGGCCGCGCCTACGCTATCGAAGACGTGCCGGGTGATGACACCTGTTTCTACGCTTTTATTGCTTATCCCATTGATCTGTTTGAAGAAGGTTCTATCGTCAACGTCATGACCTCCTTGGTGGGTAATGTGTTTGGCTTTAAAGCCCTGCGCGCCCTGCGCCTGGAAGACGTTCGTTTCCCCATTGCCTATGTGATGACCTGCAATGGTCCGCCACAGGGTATCCAGCTGGAACGTGACATCCTGAACAAATACGGTCGTCCGCTGCTGGGTTGTACCATCAAGCCCAAACTGGGCCTGTCAGCCAAAAACTACGGGCGTGCCTGCTATGAAGGTCTGCGTGGTGGTCTTGATTTCACCAAAGATGACGAAAACGTCAACTCACAGCCATTTATGCGCTGGAGAGCCCGTTTTGACTTCGTCATGGAAGCCATCCTTAAAGCAGAAGCTGAAACCGGCGAGCGTAAAGGTCACTACCTGAACGTTACGGCAGCAACCTCTGATGAAATGATGAAGCGTGCTGAGTACGCGAAAGAAATCGGCGCCCCCATCATCATGCACGACTACATTACCGGTGGTTGGTCAGCGAATACACAACTGGCGCAATGGTGTCAGGACAATGGCATGTTGCTGCATATCCATCGTGCCATGCATGCGGTGCTTGATCGCAATCCGCACCACGGTATCCACTTCCGCGTATTGACCAAGCTTCTGCGTCTGTCCGGTGGTGACCATCTGCATTCCGGTACCGTTGTCGGTAAGCTGGAAGGTGATCGCGAAGCCACATTGGGCTGGATCGACATCATGCGTGATTCGTACGTTAAAGAAGATCGCTCACGCGGTATTTTCTTTGATCAGGACTGGGGCGCAATGCCGGGTGTTCTGCCGGTCGCCTCCGGTGGCATCCACGTCTGGCACATGCCGGCGCTGGTCAACATTTTTGGTGATGATTCTGTGTTGCAGTTCGGTGGCGGCACGCTGGGTCACCCCTGGGGCAACGCAGCCGGTGCAGCGGCCAACCGTGTCGCGGTTGAGGCCTGTGTCGAAGCCCGCAACATGGGTCGTGAACTTGAGAAAGAAGGTAAGGACATTCTTACCGCCGCAGCGAAAAACAGCCCTGAGCTGGCTGCCGCGATGGAAACCTGGAAGGAAATCAAGTTTGAATTCGACACCGTTGACAAACTTGACGTCTCGCACAAGTAATTGCCGTTGTCAGTCAGGGTGCTGATGCACCCTGACGGATACGTAAAGTGATACACATACGCACAAATTTAGGAGCAGTAACATGCAAGATTACGAATCAAGTCTGAGTGATACTTCAAGCCGCAAGTTTGAAACATTCTCATACCTGCCATCTTTTACCCCCGAGCAGACTCGTCAGCAGATTGAATATATCGTCAGCAAGGGCTGGAATCCGGGTATTGAGCACACCGAACCAGAAAATGCCCATGGCCATTATTGGTACATGTGGAAATTACCCATGTTTGGTGAAACCGATGTTGATGTCATTCTCAAGGAAGTGGAGGCTTGTCATGCCGCCCACCCGAACAACCATGTTCGCCTGTTGGGTTTTGACAACTTCGCCCAGTCTGCGGGCGCGTCAATGGTTATCTACCGTGGCCAAACGGTTTAAGCCGTAACTGTTAAGCAAGTGTCCTGGCCACATTCACGCGTGGCCAGGGCTCTCAGGTGGAAAAAGTATGAGTAAACCAGACCGGTATGTTGGCATTGATAATGATATCAATGGCGGTATGACCAGCATTGGAAAGATTATCAGAGATGCCTGGGTGTTTGGGCTTGTCCCTGAAACCGAAACCTGTGAAGGCTGGAACCTGGCCGGGATTGATGCCTTGTTACAAAAGGTGAATGGCGAATGGGATAAATACGGTTGCATGGTCAGTCAGTTGCCCGAGCCATTGGCGATACGCCATCGTGAAATTTATGCGCAGGCCGTCCGGAAAGCAAAAGCGGCGGGTTGGTCGGGCGAGCATGAAACCGGGGATGAAGAAGCGTAACTTTCAAAATTTTCGAAGATTCTGAATGGGTGTGATTATGTCTGATAATACAGTAGATCCAACACAGTACCTCATTAAAGACGAACCCTATTACGAGGCCATTGGCCGGGAAATAGAGTTCTATGAAGCGGCCTATGGCGTACGCATGCCAATGATGCTGAAAGGCCCGACGGGTTGTGGCAAGTCCCGTTTCGTGGAATACATGGCGTGGAAACTGAAGCGGCCCTTGATTACTGTCGCCTGCAATGAAGATATGACAGCATCAGATCTGGTGGGGCGCTTTCTGCTCGACAAAGACGGTACCAAATGGCAGGACGGCCCGTTGACAACGGCGGCCCGTATCGGCGCCATCTGCTATCTGGATGAAGTGGTGGAAGCCCGTCAGGACACCACCGTCGTTATTCATCCGTTAACCGACCATCGGCGTTCCTTGCCGCTGGACAAAAAAGGGGAGCTGATTGAGGCGCACCCTGATTTTCAACTGGTTATTTCCTATAACCCTGGCTATCAAAGCCTGATGAAAGATCTCAAACAATCCACCAAACAACGTTTTGGCGGACTGGATTTCGATTATCCCGAAACGGAGCTTGAGGTCGCGATTGTGACCAAAGAATCCGGGGTTGATCAAAAAACCGCAGAAAAGCTGGTACAGATTGCGCACCGTGCGCGTAACCTCAAAGGTCATGGTCTGGATGAAGGTATCTCGACACGTCTGCTGGTATACGCCGGGCAACTGATCAGCAAGGGAGTGGATGTCGAGGCGGCTTGCAGTATTACCATGATAACGCCGCTGACAGATGATCCTGATATGCGCGATACCCTGAATGCCGCTGTACAAACATTTCTGGGGTGATTCAAACTGATCATGATGATCATTCTACCTGATAATATGGTGCGCAGTGATGTCGTCTATCAAACTTGAAGAATATTCCGAGCTTCTGGAACAAGCGGTTCCGGAAATAAAGGATGTCCTTGACAGCACGTTTCATGATGCCGCGCGCATTATGTCGCCAACAGGTTTACGGGATTACCTGGATGGCGCAAAGGCACTGGCCCGACTGGGGCGCGGCCATGATCTGGTGATTACTTACTTGCAGGAAATGCCTCTGGTTGCCAAAGAATGCGGCGAAGATATTATTCCCGACTGCATCAGCGCGGCCATGAAAGTTTCTTCAATGACCTCGGGCGAGGTGATTACCCTGTTGTTTTCCAGTCTGCCCACTGTTGCCAAACATCTTGGTGACGCGCAGCTGGTGCGTGGTTACCTTACCCTGATTCACCAACTGGCCTCTACCGCAGCACGCGGATTGCGTCCGATGTTGACGCATATTGACGAATTGTTATCGAAGCTGACGCTGAGTGGTTTACGCCGCTGGGCAAACTTTGGCGCCCAGGCCTATCGTCGTGATTTTAACAATCTGACATCCTATTTTGCCCTGGAATCCGCCGACAGCCGCGCCATGTTGGAAAAAGAGCGTCGGGGTGTGCTGTTCGTCAAAATACAGCGCAAACTGAATTTTTATCTACGTGCTTTATGGGGCAGGGATTTCTTCCTGCGCCCCACGGGAGCGGATTACACCGACTTCCGGCCCTATATCGAAAACCGCATACTGTATGTGCCGGATGCGCTGGATGACATTGCCGGCATTGCCGGTCTGGAGCTGTACCGTGCAACCGTCGCCCATATGGCGTCACACATGATTTACACCCGGGCCTCGTTATCCGCCGAACAGCTCAGTCCGGCACAAATGTTTTTTGTCGGCCTGCTGGAAGATGCGCGTATTGAATACAAGGCCGTTAACAGTTTTCCGGGGCTGAAAAAACTCTGGAAATCGTTGATGCTGGCTGAATATGACGAGCCGGTGGAACATGAAACCATTCCTGTGTTGGAAAAACTGGCACTGCAATTGCTCGACAGCAGCGTTGCCGGTAGTGACGAGCAACTTAACCAGTTCGCACAAAAATTCCATGCAGAAATAGAAAGCAACCAGGATGACAATCACTTTGCATGGCTGATGGGTATTGAATTATATAACCTGTTTTCAGGCCGCAAAGCAGTGCCCAGCCTGCGTATTCTGGAGCGCTACCGTATTCCTTACCGGGACGACAACCGCATTATCTGGCATTACGAGGATATTAACTGGGATACCGGTTTTGAATATCTGGCAGCCAGCCAGCGCCAGGTGCGCCGGCAGGTCAGCCCGCTGATGATGGCGCACGAAGTGGATTGTGAACTGGCCGGTGATGACGCGCAGGAAATCTGGACCTGCTCCGACCTGATGCGTTTTTACGAAGATGACCTGACCGACAACGCCAAAAGTTTTAATGAAGCCTGGGGTAAAGAACCGATATCCGAGCCCTTTCATTACCAGGAGTGGGATTACCAGATCCAGTTACACCGTCCGGACTGGGTGACCGTGTATGAGCGCCGCCAACCCAAAGGTGATCCGGAAGATATTGACAATATTCTTACCGAGCACAAACCCATTGCCCACCGTATCCGGCAGATTATTGATTTGCTGACGCCTGCGGGTGTGCAACGGCAGCGTGGTCTGGAAGACGGTGATGAAATTGATATCAATGCTGCGGTTGACGCGATGGTTTCACTGCGCATGGGCGAACAGCCGAACCCGCGCATCACCCTGCGCAACGTACTCAAAACACGTGACCTGGCCGTGGTCGTGTTACTGGATTTGTCCGAATCAACCAATGAGCAAGTGGGTAATAGCGACAAAACCATTTTGCAACTGACCCGTGAAGCCGCCACTTTGGTCGCAACAGCCATTAACGGTATTGGTGATCCATTTGCGTTGCATGGTTTTGCCTCTGATGGCCGTCACGATGTGCAGTACTATCGTTTTAAAGACTTTAATCAGCACTTTGATGACGACGCAAAGGCACGTCTTGCCGGTATGAAAGGGGGATTGTCCACCCGCATGGGCGCAGCATTGCGCCATGCCGGACAGCATCTGTTGAAACAACAGGAGAGACGAAAACTTATTCTGCTGGTCACCGATGGCGAACCTGCCGACATTGATGAAACTGACCCGCAGCACCTGCGTCACGACAGCAAAAAAGCGGTCGAAGAATTGTATTCAAACGGTGTGCTGACCTACTGTCTGACGCTTGATCCACACGCCGACAACTACGTCAAACGTATCTTCGGTGAAAACAATTATACCGTGGTCGAACATGTGGATCGTTTGCCGGAACAACTCCCCCTGTTGTTTGCCAGCCTGACGGGATAATGACCACGCGTATCCATGACATGCCGGTCTACGCGGCACGAACGGATCAGGTGGAGGCCTCGTTATACAATCTGTGGCGTCGTGCACGCAGGCGCCTGGATATGCCTTTGCGCATTGAGTTGCCGCCATTAAAGCAGATGGCGTTGATACTGGAAGACGATTACTGGGTGGTGGTGGACCAGAATCAGTATGATTTACCGGTGATGGCCTGGGTGGAATTTCAGGACAGTGGCCGGAGCAGTCTGCACACACCTGTTGACTGTACTGTCAATTATTATCACTACCTGGCCAGCCAGTTGCGGGAGAAGGTATTGGTGCTGATGTCGGAAGCGCTGGATGAGCGCTTGAAATAGAGCAGGGCGGCCATCATTTGGCGGGAATAACATAAAGATGAGGTTTATAAGCTGACATGAAACGTATTGCACTTTTTTTACTGACCAATATTGGCGTATTGATTGTGTTGAGTATTTCCATGCGCCTGTTGGGGCTGGAAAGCTATTTTACTGCCAACTATGGTCTGGACCTGGGCAGCCTGTTGGTGTTTGCCGCGATTATCGGTTTTGCCGGTTCGTTTATTTCCCTTGCCATATCGAAATGGAGCGCCAAGTTTATGACCGGGGCGCAAGTCATCAAACAGCCGGCCGACGCCACTGAGTCCTGGTTGCTGGAAACGGTTGCCCGGCAGGCGCAACGTGCGGGAATCGGCATGCCGGAAGTTGCCGTCTATGCGGCACCGGATATCAATGCCTTTGCCACCGGCATGTCGCGTAACAATGCACTGGTGGCAGTGAGCAGTGGGTTGCTGGAAAACATGAGCCGGGACGAAGCGGAAGCGGTGCTGGCGCACGAAGTGAGCCATGTTGCCAATGGTGACATGATCACCATGGCTTTGATCCAGGGCGTGGTGAATACCTTTGTGGTTTTCCTTGCCCGGGTTATTGGCTGGGTCGTGGACCGGGTGATTCTCAAGAACGAGCGGGGTCCAGGCCTCGGTTACTGGATATCGACCATTGTGGCGGAGCTGGTGTTGGCCTTCCTCGCCAGTGCGGTGGTGATGTGGTTCAGTCGCAAGCGTGAATTTCGCGCCGATGCCGGCGCCGCAGAGCTGGCCGGTCGGGAAAAGATGGTTGCCGCCTTACAACGCTTGCAGGCTGCACATACCCCGGCGCAGTTACCGGATCAGCTGGCGGCATTTGGCATCGCCGGTGGCGGTGCACGGGGCTGGAAACGCCTGTTCCTCTCCCATCCACCGCTGGAAGAACGCATTGCCGCACTGCGTGCCGGACAAAATTAACCATTGCCAAGGTAACGCGCCATGCCCATGGTTGATATGAAACATATGCTGCAACATGCCTACCGCCATGGTTATGCGGTGGGCGCTTTTGAAGTGGTGAGCCTGGATTTTCTGGATGGAATAATAATGGCCGCAGAGCAGGCGCGGGCACCGGTTATCCTGAGTCTGGCAGAGTCCCGCTTTGCACATTTTAATTTTGACCTGATAATGCCGGCGGTAGAGGCGGCGGCAATGCGGGCGCAGGTGCCAGTGGCCATTCATTTTGACCATGGCACTTGCCTTGAATCAGCGGTGAACGGGATCAGGCTGGGCTGCAACGGTGTGTTGGTAGACCTTTCTCACCTGGATTTCGTGGAAAATACACAAATGACCAAACAGGTGGTGGAAACAGCACATGCCTGTGGTGTTTCGGTTGAAGGGGAACTGGGCTATGTGCCGGGCGCTGAAGGCGAAGGGGCCGAGATTTTTCCGGGCGACCTCGCTTACACCTTGCTCGCAGAAGCCAAGGCCTATGTTGAGCGGACAGGTGTGGACTTTCTTGCTGTTTCCGTTGGTACCGTACATGGGCGCATGAAAGGCAAGCCCAAACTGGATTATACGCGCCTGAAACAGATCAATGAGGCGTTGAAAATACCGCTGGTCATACATGGTGGCAGCGGACTTTCCGACGACCAGTGCCGTCGATTGATTGCGAATGGCGTCACCAAAATCAACTGTTACACGGCATTGTCCGATGTGGCGGCAAAACAGATCAGGGAAAATGTCAGAATCAATACTGCCAGTGGCTGTACCGGATTAACAAAGGACATTAATCGTGCGGTTGCCACTGAAGTCGAGCGTTGTATGCGCTTGTGGGGGGCGGCCGGTCGAGCTGCCGAAGTGTTGGCGCAATGTCAGCCGTGGAACCCGGTGGAACATCTTATCATCTACAACGTCGAAGGCCTGGATCATCGTGATGTGGAGACAATGATGGCCGAAGGTTGTCGGGTTCTTTCCACCATACCGGGGGTGCGCGGGGTATTCAGCGGCGAAGCCGTGCAGACGGATGCCAGTTATCGTTACACCTGGTTGATTCGTTTCTGTCATCCGGCCGTAATCGACAGTTACCGTGAACACCCAGTACATGTCGCCTTTGCTGATAATCTGTTCAGGCCGGTGGCAGGCAAGCGTATCAGCATCGATTTTCAGCCCGTTAAACCCGCGACAGCCCGGTATTATGTCGAACATGAAGGCGCGTGATGTCATAACTTGATAAACTTCCCCCGTATGTATCGGCCAACAATTTCAAGTGATGTGACTTCAGATGGAACTCAGTCAATCTTCAAACATTAACCCGCAACTGACATCCACCAATTTTTCCGTTGAGGGCATGACCTGCGGGGCATGCGCAGTCCGCCTGGAAAAAGCCCTGGGACAGGCGTCCTGGATCAATAGCGCGACTGTCAATTTCGCACTGGAACGTGCAGATGTCGCTTTTGATGCAGACCAGGCCGATGTGGTTGGTGTGGTCAATGTGATTCGCAATGCCGGATTTGATGTTGCCCGCGAAACGTTTTCTTTTCCGGTTGAGGGAATGACCTGTAGCGCCTGTGCGACCCGTATCGAAAAAGCCCTGAATGCTGTGCCCGGTGTTTTCGAGGCAAACGTCAATCTGGCTCTGGAGCGTGCAGATATAACCGGCGTTGCCGGAGTCGTGCAGCTGGACATGCTGGCTGCTGCCGTTGGTCGTGCGGGTTTCAAGGCGGTTATTGTTTCTGCATCCGAAGAGCAGGCGCGTGTTGAGGAAGCACACCGTGCCAGGGAGGAGGCAGCGCTTCGCCACGAAAAATACATGCTGATCGCATCCGCCCTGCTGGCTTTGCCATTGGCCGCACAGATGCTGACTATGGCAGGTTTTGGTAGTTTTCACCTCGCTCCCTGGCTCGAATGGCTGCTGGCCACACCTGTGCAATTTATTATCGGCGCTCGCTTTTACAAGGGTGCTTACAAGTCATTGCGGGCCGGCGTCGGCAACATGGACGTGTTGGTGGTAATGGGCACTTCTGCGGCCTATTTTTACAGTGTTTACCTGCTTTTAACCCTGCAAAACGCCCACGGCGCATTGTACTTTGAAGCCTCTGCGGTATTGATCACACTGATCCTGGTGGGAAAATTCATGGAGGCCAGGGCCAAGCGCGGCACCACAGCGGCGATCAGGCAGCTGATGGATCTCCGGCCACAGGTTGCCCGGGTGCGCCGCAGCGATGGCTCGGAACAGAAATTGCCCATTGTGGAGGTTAAAGCCACCGATATTGTTATCGTCAAGCCCGGTGAAAATATTCCGGTTGATGGTGAAGTGTTATCGGGTCGCAGTGACGTCGACGAAGCACTGATTACCGGGGAAAGCCTGCCAGTGGAAAAAACCCGGGGTGACATGGTGACCGGAGGAGCGATCAATGGTACCGGCCTATTGGAAATCAGAGCGACCCAGGTTGGTGAAGATTCCACGTTGTCGAAAATTATCCGGCTGGTTGAGAATGCCCAGGCTGGCAAGGCCCCAGTACAGCGTCTGGTAGACCGGATCAGTGAAATATTTGTACCGATTGTCATTGTCATTGCCGTCGCCACATTCGGTGTTCAGTACGGTGTTGTTGCAGGAGGCACGTTTGAAACAGCGCTGATCGCCGCTGTATCCGTACTTGTCATCGCCTGCCCCTGTGCCCTGGGGCTGGCGACACCCACAGCAATCATGACGGGCACCGGCGCCGCCGCCCGATCCGGGATACTGGTCAAGGATGTAGCGTCTCTCGAACGTGCTCACCGGTTGACGGCGATCATCTTCGACAAAACCGGTACCTTGACCAAAGGCAAACCCACCATTACCGCCATTCACGCGGAACGAGGCAGCGATGACGAGTTGCTGCTCATTGCCGGGTCAATTCAACAGGGCAGCGAACACCCTCTGGCGAGAGCAATCATTGATCAGGCGCTGGAGAAAGGACTCACGCTGTTACCGGTTGACGATTTCCAGAGTCATACCGGCAATGGTGTGTCCGGGAAAGTGTCTGGACAAGAGATCTTTATTGGTAATGAGGAGCTGCTGACCAATAATAATATTGATTCATCGGCCGCTGGTGAGCTTGCACAGCAGTGGCAGGATGAGGCGAGAACCGTCATCTGGGTTGCCGAGCGGCAGGGTGTCATAGGCATCATTTCCATCGCCGATCCTTTGCGGGACAACGCCAAGCCTGCTATTCAGGCATTGGAGGACATGGGAATCAAGACCTTGATGCTGTCCGGTGATGCGCCCAACGTTGCCCAGGCAATTGGCAGGCAGGCTGGTGTTGATGACGCGCGGGGTGGTATCAAACCGGATGGGAAGTCATCGGTCGTCAATGAATTGAAGGAAGCGGGATATGCCGTCGGCATGGTTGGTGATGGCATTAATGATGCGCCAGCGCTGGCCGCCGCTGATGTGGGTATTGCCATGGGAACCGGTACCGATATTGCCATGGAAGCGGCCGGTATTACCCTGATGCGGTCTGATCCCCGCTTGGTGGCGGCCTCGGTTTCTGTGAGCCGCGCCACTTTCAGCAAGATCAAGCAGAATCTTTTTTGGGCATTTGTTTATAATGTCATCGGTATACCACTTGCGGCAATGGGCATGTTAACCCCGACAATAGCGGGGGCCGCAATGGCATTGAGCAGTGTCAGCGTTGTCAGCAATTCTTTGCTGTTGCGGCGCTGGAAGCCTGATTTTTTAAAGACAGACTAACGGAGCAAGAAATGGAACGAGTAGAAATTCGTGTTGATGGAATGACCTGTGGTGGCTGTGTAAAAAGCATACAGAACGCGCTGGTTAACCGTGAAGGTGTTTCATCAGCAACAGCTGATCTGGACAGTTCAATGGTTGCGGTCGAATTTGATTCAGGGGTGATTCAACAAAGCGCCATCGAACAAGCGATTACTGACGCCGGATTCAGTGTTGCCGCTTAAACCGGGCATGTAATAACCCCCTGTTTCTCATACGGCCGGATCAGGAAATACGCCTTGGACAAGATAGGTGTCGAAGGAATAGCGATAACCTGTTTTATCTGCCACAGAATAAAATCGCACTGTATCGTGGGTTGTTTCGCAAATCCACTGTCGCTGGTTTCCGGGTGTTGTGGTGGCCAGCGCACTTGCATTGAACAGCGCGGCATTAATGCCATGATTGCTGTCCCGTGCGGATAGATATTCAAAGGCATCAATGCCATGTTCACGCATTGCACGGCCAAGGCTTTGCGTGTCTTCATAGCTTGCGGGATTTGTTAACTGGTCCCGGTAATCACTAAACGGGAAATTTTGAAGCTTAAGCCCACGGGGCGTGGTATATCGGACAGAAAAAATTGTGTGCTGGGTGATGAGTTTATCGGATGGTGGCGGCGTGCTCATTCCCGACCAGAACAGAAAACGGTAATACCCGGTTTCTGCAAATGCCGTTTCTTCCGTCAGGGAGCCATAAAACATGCTCGGCTCATATTTCGCGCCAAATCGGGAGCCATACGGGAGGGGAGGATAACGAAAGGGCGTGGCTAACAGATAGTGTAATGCGCGACTTCCTGAAGGCGCAGGCGGCTTTGATCCATCCAGCATTGCTTCCAGTGCGGCCTGTTTTTCGAGATTGTCAACAAGGTTATTGGTGGCAATCTGTTCCTGGCTTTCAACAATTCTTAGTAAATGATTGTTGAGATACTCAGGGGTGACGTTGTCTTTGACGGCTGCCCAAATTTCCATCAAATCTTTCCGCGCATGGCATCCAGGTATTCGAGAACATGGTTAAGTCCCTGCACAGTCTGGATTTGCTCCGCGGGAATGCCGCCAGTGTGACGATTATTCGTATGCATCCAGTGCTTCATGTCTTCAGGCTTCCCGCCAATGAGAACAAACAGACTGCGATAACAGCGGATAAACAGCAGAGCCAGTTCACCCGCCTTGCTGGTGGGCGAAAGGCCGCGACCGAGCGTGGTACGGTCTTTGCCGATAACATTGCCGACCTGGGTTTGTGTCATACCTAATGCTTTGCCCGTATTTAACAGTGCTTCAGAAAGAACTGTTTTATTATCAACGGGTTGAGCTTGCAAAAGAGCCATAAGCCAGCCTCCTTGTTTTGTTGCATATTCACATTATAGATAAAAATGATGCATATGCAACAAAAGTGGGCGTCATGAACCATGAGGTTCGGCTTTATTATATCCCCCCATCCCTTAAATAACGTGCAAGACCATCCAGGTCCGGGAAAAGGGTTTTTTCGTGTATTTGTAATTTTTCAAGATCCTGCTTTATCTGGCTCTTGTTGTCAGCCGGGACTTCAAACCAATCCAGCTTCTCCCATGGTTTCAATTCATCTTCGATATCCTCAAACCCCATGTTTATATATTTCCGGCCACTATAGGTGAATCTTGCGTGTTGGGATTCTATTCTTTTGTTGAATACCCAAGGCACAATAACCCTCGGCGTATCAATTTTGTTTACAAACAAGCCGTCATCATCCTTTTCTTCGTCAGCCAAAAGAATTCCGTTTTTGATTCCGCTTTTATCCCGGAATCTGACAGTATTCCCTTTTCTGTCTTTTCTCTCCTTTAATTTTAAATACCAGAACCTGCCTGACTTGTCATGCAATGCAGTATCTCTTACAGAAAAATAGAGCCCAATCAAAGGTTGAAGCGACCAGTCTATGAGCAATGTTGGCAGCCCATGATGTTGTGCGATACAAAGCCATTCATCCAATGTAGGTGACTCTCCTGCCGAGGAAAAAAAAGCATTGCCAATGTTCTGGCTGGAGGCATATCGCCGGAATCGCTCTAACAGGGCATATTGTAATTCGACAATGCAGTCCGTTGAGCAAGAATAAAGCTTGCTGTATGACGCTATTACATTCTTTTTTCGCATCAGGCGAGGCTGTAATTTGTGTCCCTGCTCAGCTTCACCCCTGTAAAAATATCGTACGTGAGGATGGGTTTTCTTTTTTGAAAACTCATTGAGAAGCCAGGCGACAGATTCTATTTCTCTTCTTGGTTTCATAACCCTTCCTTTTTACTTTTCACCAGGTTGATCGGGTGGCACGATTCCATTTCTTTTTCGGGGCCAAGGTGGTAGCTTTTCACCTGGATGGTCCGGATGTTCCGAAAAGGATATGATTGTGGGCAATCCCGGTCATTATCTAATCATCAGGCTCATAATAATCTACATGCCTTTGGTTTCAAAATTACCGGCATTGTTTAAATGCCCAAAATGTATTGTGTCTGACCAACATGCAACGTGGGCGGATACATGGTGTGGCTCATGGGGCGCATTGACATTGGCGGGAAATCAATAATGCCTGACAAGTGGCGGTTGGTTGTTGAGGTTGTTCATTTTTGGCGAAGAGCCGTTTTAAAATGGAAGCCATAATTAAAAATTTATAAAGAAACAGCATGGACCTAATTGACTTACTGATAAAAGATATAAAAACATTTTCCCGGCTTTTTGATTTGGTGGGAACAATAGTGATTTCCGTAAATGTATTGTTAATGATTTTTGCGAGGCGAATTCTTCACGCTTTTTATCATGACAGCGATATGTCTCCTGGTTTTCGCTATCGCGTGAATATATTTCGTATCTTCAACGTGCTCATCGTTGTATTGTATGCATATTATAATTTTTATTCTGATGCGGATGCAGACCCTGTCAGCCTGAAGTCGTTGTCAATCATTGTTGTACTGTATCTTTGTTATGTGGGATCACATATTGCACATTATATTATTCAAAAGCGCTTTGGGAAAGTCCGTGAGATAGACGGTAAAAGCCAATATGTTGAAACGTATAATTCACGTATTCTGAGTCTTTTTACAGCTATTGTTATTTTTATAATTGCATTTGTTTCAGTTATTCAGTTGTTGGGTTTTGACAGCCTTTTGGAAGCCGGAGGCGCAATCGGTATTGTTGGTGTTTTTCTTGCATTGACCCAAAGCGCCTGGGCTCCTGATATGTTCAGTGGTTTGATCATATTGAACAGCCGGATGATGGAGGTGGGTGATGTGATTGAATTCAATGATGGTGATACCACTCTTGGTGTTATTTATAAGACAAAGGTGTTCCATACAGAGATACTGAATCTGATAAACAATCACCGGATAATGATTAAAAATGATAAATTAAGACAAAATACTATTCATAACCTGTCAAAATTTGCATCATCCAAAGGGTTGCGTGAGCTGCTGACATTTAATATTGACTACAATGTGGATGAGTCGAAGGTCAGAAGCATGTTGCAACAGGCATTTGATTCAGTGGTTGCCGATGTTGATGTTTCGATTATGGATCAATTCCCTGTGGAAATCGGTGTTTTGGATACAGGTGATCATGCCGTCAAATGGGGAGCGTATTATTACACTAAAGATATCAAGCGGATTCTGTCGACGCGGCAAAAAATCCGTGAGCATGTTTTAAAAGCCGCCAAATCAATGAATATCTCTCTGGCGACCCCGGTGGGAGTGGTTCATTACAACTCTTCGCCTGTGACCCGTTTCTGACGTGTATGAATGACAGGGAAATCCGCCGGTATCCAGGAGAAAATAGGGTGTGCAATTAGGCTTAAATCCCAATCGCTACGGGTATATGTGTGAGGACGATGCGTGGAACCAACAGATGAGGACAAAAAACACTTGGCGGCTGATTCAAGTGACCCGTTAAATAAAATTCTTTTTTCGATGAAAAAAATCGAGAGGGAATTGGGGCGGTTTAATTCACACAGACTGATTGCAGCCTATAACTCCATCCCCAGATTATTGTTCTATCAATTCCTGAAGGGCATATCTTTTGGCCTGGGAAGTGTTCTCGGGGCCACAATAGTCGTATCCATTTTGGTTTATTTGCTCTCACAAATTGAATTTATTCCAATTGTCGGTGAGTGGGTTAAACATATAGCTCAAGAGATCAAAAAATAGGAGGAGCCGCTCCGCCGGGTACGATCAAGTATTTCAGTAAACACCGGATCACCACAACTCAAATCATCAAACAGCTTGTGCCGAGCACCATATTTATAGTCTTCATCAAAGATAATTGCGCAATGGCAATTGCTCAAAAGCAAGCATAAAAGCGCCCTGGAACAGTGATCCGTGAAAAGCGGGAAGCTCTTGAACTATCGCAAGAGCGCTTCGCCAACCTGTGTGGAATGCACCGCACTTACATGGGGCCCATTGAGCGAGGTGAAAGAAATGTTTCCCTTCTGAACATTCGCCGTATCGCGTCTGTTCTGGGCCTTAAGCTCTCTGAGCTTTTTGCTGCGGCAAAAATATAGGGGAGCAAGCAGGCTATCTGCGATAGTTATTGACCGTGCATTAGCTTTGATCTGGTTTAAATATTCCAACCTGTCAGAAACCGGACAACAACCTCATGTGCTCGATAACACCGCCCCCAGCGGGCTCACCACCGCATTGCCACCCCGATTCAACACATGCGTGTAAATCTGCGTGGTACGCACATCCTTATGCCCCAATTGTTCCTGTACTGTGCGAATATCCATGCCCCGCTCCAATAAATGCGTAGCAAAAGAGTGGCGCAACGTATGGCAACTGGCAGGCTTGTTAATTCCCGCCTTGCGAATCGCCTGTTTCATTGCACGCTGAATTGCCTTCTCATCAAAATGATGCCGCCGCTCTACACCGGAGCGCGGATCAATACTACGGCGACTTGATGGAAACACGTACTGCTATGCCCACTCCGTTGGCGCATTGGGATATTTTCGTGCCAGGGCACGTGGAAGGTAAACACTGCCAAAACCATCTGCCAAATCTTTATCATGTACCTGATGCCGGTTTTCCAGATGTCGCTGCAAAGGCACGATCAATTCATCTGACAACGTCACTACCCGGTCTTTTCCCCCTTTACCGTTATGCACATAAATTGCGCACCGCAAAAAATCAAGATTCATCACCCTCAAACGCAAACATTCCATTAACCGCAAACCGGAACCATACATCAAACAGGCTGTAAGCCAATAAATACCCTCCAGCCCTTGCAGAACCGCTCGTACCTCTTCACACGTCAACACCACCGGAATTTTTTGCCGTGTTTTCGCGCGAGCTACCCCTTTCAAATCCTCAATGGGCTGATCTAACACCACGCGATAAAGGAACATCAAGGCATTAAAAGCCTGATTTTGTGTGCTGGGCGCAACATTCCGCTCCACCGCCAAATATGTTAAAAATGTCATCACCTCCTGCGCCCCCATTTCACGAGGATGTTTCTTGTTATGGAAATAGATAAACCGCTTCACCCACCCAATGTAGGCTTTCTCTGTTTTTCGGCTGTAATGACGCACACGAATGGCATCCGAAACCGAACACAAAAAAGGTGAAGAATAACTTGTCGAATCCATAACAACGTCCCCTTAATTTATTCTGATTATTTATACAGTAATTAATATAATCCACAAATGCAAACGGAATATTTTCCCGCTTTGGGGTATTACTCCAATCCAATATCCCGGCCACACCCCAATATTCCATCGGAAATAAACCCCGCAAAACCTCCGCACCTTACTGAATAGTATTGATTTTTAATAATCTTGGAAAATGCTCTGTACATAAAACAGACAGCCAAAAGCGGGAAAATGGCTTGTACGATATCCCCAAAATGTCTTATTTGCCTCACTCAATATCCCGTAGTAATTGGACAAAAAACACTCACAACAAATGATGTAATGGTAATAAGGCATTGATTATTTTGTAGATTTATTGGAATATCTAACAAGTTTGGAAATAACCGGCGAATAAGCCACCAAGCTTTCGAACGGGGTTATCCCTCACTTTGGGGTCCATTAAGCGTTAGCTGGGTAACCACTAGCAAGCGCAGTACAAGAATAAATATCGAAAGGACATTCTGTAATAGAGAGAAGGGAGTGAAATTCAAATTCATGCAAAGGCTGTGCGTATCGTCATTACGAGGATGTTCCAGGTAGTTCAAATGCCGACGCCTTTTGGTGTGTTGTGAATTTTTACCAACGATTTCCATAGACAGATTATAAAAATATGTGCCACTAAAAAACAGCAAACAAGCATCAATACCGAGTCAAGGTGGTGCGAGTCGTTAT
>DROS01000022.1 GCA_011321815.1 Gammaproteobacteria bacterium | reverse complement strand
GACAAGCGGAACATTTTTATAGAATTGCTTGTCCAACGGAGTGCACATTGATTGATTTACGTCAATTTGACAATAAACATCATCGTGCTGTACCATCGCCAGTGTTTTGCTCTGGACTGTAGCAGACGAAATTACTGGATAACGTGCCCCGCGAGTATTGGGGCAATTCGATAAAGCGTCATAATTATTGATAATGACGAGAGCACAGGAGAAGTGTATTATGAAGAGAACGGCAATCGCTTTAGCTGGTTTTGCAATGTTTGGAATCGGAATCGCCCATGCTGCCGATGCGGCCAAGGGAGAAGAGATCTACAAGCAGGTATGCTTTGCATGTCACGACGCCGGTGTTGCCGGTGCCCCGAAGCTGGGTGACAAGGCTGCGTGGGAAGCGCGTATCGCCAAGGGCGAAGCCACTCTTGACAAGCATGCCATCGAAGGCTTTACTGGCGATGCTGGCTCCATGCCTCCCAAGGGCGGCCGCACTGATCTGAGCGATGATGCAGTCAAAGACGCTGTTCATTATATGCTCAGCACGGTGAAGTAACCCACTCAAACGGGTAAATAAACTATAAGTAACAACCTATCTCGGGAAAGATGCTATCCATGAAGAAGTTAGCTATCGCAGCATTGATTGCGGCAGGGTTTATAAGCAGTGCGTATGGTGAAGGTGATGCCGACGCGGGGAAAGGGAAGGCAGCAGCGTGTGGTGCGTGTCATGGCGCCGATGGTAACAGTCTGGTGCCTAATTTTCCGAAGCTGGCTGGCCAGCATGCTGTTTATCTGTCCAAGCAGCTGGCGGATTTCAAATCCGGTGCGCGCAAGGATGCAACCATGGCTCCCATGGCTGCCCCGCTGAGCGAGCAGGATATTGAAGATTTGGCAGCTTATTTTGCCAGTCAGACCCAGGCTCCCGGTAAAGGCAACCCTGAACTTGTCGCTTTGGGCGAGAAGATCTACCGGGGTGGCAATCCAACCACTGGAGTAGCCGCCTGTATTGCTTGCCACGGTCCCACCGGGGCAGGCAATCCCGCTGCTAATTTCCCGAAGATAGGTGGTCAGCAGGTTGCGTATGTGGTGAAAGCTCTGAATGATTTCAAGTCAGGCGCCCGTAGCAACGATGCTAACCAGATGATGCGAGGTGTTGCCGGAAAGATGACGGCCGATGAAATCAAGGCAGTAGCGGAGTTCGTTGCCGGGCTGCACTGATTTTCAGGCTATTAATCGGCGATATGTGTCGCATAAAAAAAGGTGGTCATTGACCACCTTTTTTTATGCGCTTAACTTATAAAAAACTATTTTTTACCTGCAGCGTAGAAATAGCGGTTGAATGTCGCAACATCGGTGCTTACACGGCGAATCAGATGATCAAGACTGATAATTGCATGTTCCAGCAGGTTTACCGCGATAAAAGGGTGTTCTACGCGCAACCTTTTATACATGGTACGGGTCAGCCGTAATAATCTCGTATCGGAAGATGTCGCCACCATGCGGACGGAGCGGGGTTGGCGGTCAAAAAATGACATCTCGCCCATCAGTTCACCTTCGTTCATGCGACCGATCTCAACTTGATTGTCGCCGTTGTCGTACATCAATGCAGCCTGACCCCTGACCACAAAATAGAGTGCCTCACCGACTTCCCCGATATCGGCAATGGTTTCTCTCTTTTTAAACGTTATCAATTCGGTATATTCAAGCAGGGTTTTGACCTCTTTGATGGTAAGTGACTCACAGAGGTATTGCTGATTGAGAAACTCAGTAAGATCAATTGCAGCGGTGTCCATATTTCGCCTCCGTCTTGGCTACAGGCTACGTGATACTCCGCCAATAAAATTTGGCAGATTGTTGGATAGGATAAAGCATCGTGCAGGTTTCGCAAATCAGATATGGAACTTTTGCTGCTAGTTCGGCACTATACTAATACTGTTCTGGATAACTAATAACTAAGAGGTAGATTTATGGCACATGGTGTGGGCAGAAGATGGGGTGTTGTCCTGCTGGTTTTGTTGGCTGGTTTTGTGGGCAATGTTGCAGCTGAATATAAAGAGGGTGTTCAGTATCAGCGCATTGAACCGCCGGTTCCAACAAGCACCGGTGACAAAATTGAGGTGGTAGAGCTGTTTTGGTATGGCTGCCCGCATTGTTACGATTTTGATCCCTATGTGAAGCGCTGGTTGATGCGCAAACCGGCGAATGTCGAATTTATCCATATTCCCGCGGTTTTTAACAAGTTGTGGGAGTTGCATGCCCAGGCTTTTTATACCGCCAAGGCACTTGGTATCAGCGGCAAGATTCATGATGGGCTGTTTGATGCCATGCATCAGGGAAAACGGAAGTTTCCCACTCCGGCGAGCCTGCAGTCCCTGTTTGCCGAATATGGTGTAAGCAAGGACGATTTTTACAAGACATTTAACTCGTTTGCGGTAAAAAGTCAGGTGAAACGTGCCATTCAGTTGACCAAGCGATATGGTATCGATGGTGTTCCGGCTCTGATTGTGAATGGAAAATACCGGGTCAATAGCAGCGGTGTGCGAACCTACTCCGAAATGCTCAAAGTGGTTGATTATCTGGTCGGGAAAGAGGCGGCTGCTTCAACCAGGAAATAGTGCCTAAAAGGTTGATTTGTCGGCGTTTCGGGGGGGGAGGTGTTTTTTTGGTCCTGGACGCTGACAGGTCAGCTGAATCCTTGTTTATTAAATTGCCAGAGTTGGATTGGCGGACAGATCCTGTCCACGGAAATGGAAGCGCTGTTCTGGAACAGCCGGGTTTCTATCGTCTGCTATCGTTTTTGCGTCTCCTTGGCTGACGCGTTCAACTGTTTGGCTTTCGTTTTCTTCAGGTTCCGAAGCTATCTGTGTGAACTTTTTCTTTGACTGACATTATTTCCTGTGAAATAGTTGGATAGCTGGCCGATATAAACGTTGACAGTAACGGAGGGGGAGATGAAGGCCGCAGAACTATTCATAAAATGTCTTGAAAACGAAGGTGTAGAGTGTATCTATGGCATACCGGGTGAGGAGAATCTGGAGTTCATGGATGCCTTGCTCGACTCTTCCATCCGATTCGTTACTGTCCGTCATGAACAGGGAGCCGCTTTTATGGCGGATGTGCATGGCCGGTTGACCGGAAAGGCCGGAGTGTGTCTGGCAACGCTTGGGCCGGGTGCGACCAATCTCATTACCGGGATTGCCGATGCCAATATGGATCATGCTCCTGTGGTAGCGATTGCGGGACAGGCGGCTACCAGCCGGTTGCATAAAGAGTCCCACCAGGTTTTGGATCTGGAGCGTATTTTTCATCCGGTTACGAAATACTCCTCACGCCTGTTGACTCCGAACATCATCAGCGAAGTCGTCCGCAAGGCTTTCAAAGTGGCCCAAACAGAAAAGTCCGGTGCCTGTTTTATTGAGTTTCCAGAGAACATCGCCGAAATGCCCATTGTTGATGAGCCGCTACCTGTTAAACATGCCACTATTCCGGAGCCGCCACGGGAACGGGTAGAGTATGCGGCGAAGATAATCTCTGAGGCGCAAAACCCCATCATTCTGGCTGGCAATGGCATAATCCGAGGGCGGGCCTGGTTGCAATTGGCTGATTTCTCCGCCAGGCTCAATATCCCGGTAACCAACACTTTTATGGCCAAGGGGGTGGTTCCATTTGCCGGAAATCCACTGGCGCTGGGTAGTGCCGGGTTGCAGTCAAAAGACTATGTTACTTGTGGTTTTGACCGGGCGGATGTCATTATCTGTATTGGATATGACCTGGTGGAGTATCATCCCTATCTGTGGCATCCAACCAAGGACCGTGCCATTGTTCATATCGATATGTCACCGGCTGAGGTTGATGCCTACTATCCGGTCACCGTTGGTGTTGTGGGTGACCTGAAACACAGTCTGCTGCGTATTGCAGAGCTTGCGACGCCCCATACTGGACATGCCATGCGAGCACTGCGGGAGATCCTGGTAGAGGATATGAACCAGCATCGGGATGATTTCAGTTTTCCGGTTAAACCTCAGAAACTGATTTGGGATCTGCGTACGGCGATGGAGTTGCCGGATATTGCAGTATGTGATGTTGGTGCACACAAAATGTGGATGGCGCGCATGTTTCGTTGCGAGCGGCCGAATACCTGTATTATCTCCAATGGATTCGCCAGTATGGGCATTGCTGTACCGGGTGCAATCGCAGCCACGCTTGCCATGCCGGATCGTCGGGTTGTGGCGGTCACAGGTGATGCCGGTTTCCTGATGAATTCACAAGAGATTGAAACTGCCGTGCGACTTAAAATACCCTTGGTGGTCTTGATCTGGAATGATGGTGGTTATGGACTCATTGAGTGGAAGCAGATGAACCGCTTCGGGCGCAAATCAAATGTTGATTTCAGTAACCCCGATTTTGTTATGTATGCGGAGTCTTTTGGCGCGCGCGGGATCCGTATTGAGCGTACCGAAGAGTTGCTGGAGACCTTGCAGGAGGCGCTCCAGTATGACGGTGTCACCATTATCGACTGTCCTGTGGACTATAGTGAAAACCTGAAACTCACCAAGCAGATGGGAGAGATGGTATGCCCCATTTGAGTGAGCTGAGTCCGGCATCAGTACAGGAAAATGTACTGAGTCAAACAGCGACAGGGACCCGGTTAAGACTGCTTAGTTACAATATTCAGGTAGGTATTTCCACTCAGCGGCCACGTCACTATCTAACCAAGAGCTGGCGGCACATTCTTCCCCATTCGGAGCGATTCAGCAATCTGGATCATATCGCCCAT